>DXQT01000016.1:19247-55833 GCA_019411365.1 Roseburia sp. | reverse complement strand
TAGAAGAGATATTGAAGAGGAATTTTTTATTGCGAAAGATAAAGAAAGTATTACAAATTTTGTTGTAAGTGAATTGTTCGTAGATATATGCAAGAGAAATGGTTTGTTAATTGATTTTAAAGAAGTATAGGTAAGAAAATGAGTAGATCATTTTCATTGCATAAAGTGGTTGTATGGATTTTGTGGTCAAAAATTGTGAACGCAAGACAAGGAAGGAAATCTTATGGCAGAAGAGAAGAAAGAAGAGATTGCAGTAATTGAAATTACAGAAGAGTATATGAAAGAAAGAATTTATGAAATCAGAGGACAAAGAGTAATCTTAGACTCAGATCTTTCTGAAATATAGGGTTATACCACAAAAGCATTCAACCAACAGGTAAAAAATAATATTGAGAAATTTGATGAAGATTTTATGTTCGAATTAACGGATGATGAGGTAGAAGATTTGCGGTCAAATTTTTTGACCGCAAATCTTAACAGTAAGAGTAGATATAATCCTCATGTATTTACAGAGCAAGGATTATATATGTTGATGACTGTCTTGAAAGGACCGTTGGCAGTTAAGCAGAGCAAGGCATTAATAAGAACCTTTAAGAAAATGAAAGATTACATTTTAGAAAATCGCGATCTTATTGGTCAGCGGGAAATACTTCAGTTAAGCATGGAAACTGCTAACAACAGAATAGAAATTAACAAAATCAACTCAGATATGATATCTCTTGAAAAGCAGATTTCAGATGTTGCAGAAGGCTTGAAGGATGTTGTGACAAAATCTGAGTTGGCTGATATGATGAACAGCTTTGTTTCAGATGATGATGAAAAGTGGCTTATGTTTAATGCAAAATTTAGTAGTGCAGATGAGGTATATGAGTCCATTTATAAGCAGGCAAAGTCGTCAATATATGTCGTTGACAATTATATTGGATTAAGAACGCTGGTACATCTTAAAAATTCTCCTACAGGAGTAAATATTACTTTATTCAGCGATAATGTTGGGAATAATAAACTTCATAATATAGAATTTACAGATTTCTGCAAGGAGTACCCAACAGTAAATTTGTCAATGAAAAAGACAGGTGGTATATTCCATGATCGTTTTATCGTATTGGATTATGGAACTGCTGATGAAAGGGTTTTCTTATGTGGGGCTTCATCAAAGGATGCAGGGGCTAGAATAACCAGTATTGTTGAAGACTATGGAGTATCTAAATATACCCCGGTTATTGCCACATTGTTGAAAAATCCGACTTTGATTTTACCACAATAGGGGCGAGAGAAAGCAAGCTGTCACGGTTCCCCGTTACGATAAAAAATGCCACCATCTGAAAAAGGATTTGTGTACCCACTCCCATCCAATTTGTGCTACAATATCAATTAACAACAACATACCATACCAAAAGGAGGACATCCAATGCTTTTTATAGAATATCCCAAATGTTCCACCTGTCAGAAAGCGAAAAAATGGCTGGATGAACATGAGATTACATATACGGATCGTCACATCGTAGAGCAGAATCCGTCCTACGAGGAATTGAAAGAATGGCATGAAAAGAGCGGTCTGCCATTAAAGAAATTTTTTAACACCAGCGGACTTTTATATAAAGAAATGAAGCTTAAGGACAGGCTTCCTGAAATGAGCGGGGACGAGCAGTTAAAGCTGCTTGCGACAAACGGAATGCTGGTAAAACGTCCATTGATCGTAGATGGAAGTACGGTAATTACCGGCTTTAAAGAAAAGGAATGGTCAGAGCACTTTTTATAAAAATAAGAATGTTGTTTTTATAAAGGGACGTGCAGGAATGGAGGATTATTATGATTATAACAATTGCCAGACAATGTGGATGTGAAGGGGACGAAGTAGGAAGAAAATTGTCAGAGATTTATGGCATCCCGTGTTATTCCAAAAAAGAACTGATAGAGCTTGCAAAAGAGAAAAAAGTGTATGACAAATATCCATTTTATTTTGGGGAACGCCAGGTGGATGATATGATGAGTATGGTTGCGGACGATATGAATTTAAAGGTGCGTGAGACACCGAAAAAAGCATTGTCAGCACTGTTTGAGGATCAGCCGTGTATCGTAATCGGCCGTGCATCGGATTATGCATATAAAGAACATCCGGATGCTGTACGCATCTTCCTGTGTGGGGACAAGAAAACAAGAATCTCCAAAATTGCAAAGAAACATCAGGTATCCGAATTAAAAGCCAAAATGATCGTGGATGACACAGACCGCCGGAGAAAGCAGTATCATAATTATTATTCCGGGGAAACCTGGGGATTGGCGGACAATTATGATCTGTGTTTAGATGAGTGTAAACTTGGCATTGACGGCGTGGCAGCAGTTGTTTCCGCATATATTGGCCAGATAAACGGGAAAGACTGATAAAAGAATGCAGGCCTGATGTAAAATCAGGCAGAAAGTGTTGGTATATCATGGCATATTATTTAGCAGAAGGTGCGATCGTAAAAGGTGATGTCACGATCGGCGAAGATTCAGGAATATGGTATCATGCGACGGTCCGGGGCGATACGGAAAAGATCACGATCGGAAGCCGAACTAATATACAGGATAATGCAGTTCTTCATGTTGGAGCCGGGCATGCGCTTACCATTGGGGATGATGTGACGATCGGGCACAGTGCAATCGTGCACGGATGTACGGTTGGAAATAATACATTGATTGGAATGGGAGCAATTATTTTAAATGGAGCGGTGATCGGCAATAACTGTATCATTGGGGCCGGGGCGCTTGTGACACAGAATATGGAGATCCCGGATGGCAGCCTTGCATTTGGAAATCCGGCGAAGATAAAAAGAAAACTTACGGAAGAGGAGATTGCCTCAAACCGTGACAATGCCTTATTATATGTGAAAGAAGCAAAAGATCAGCTGATGCAGATGTGATCAGAAATGGGGAGTACTATGGGAGAACAGGAGTTTTGGAATGGAAAAGAACGTTTCTTTTCAGACATCATAAATCGGGTGAATGATCTTTTGTCAGATGCATATCTGTTAATTACGAATAGGAACAGTCATGTTACTATGATTCCGGAAAAGACGGCGGCTTTTTTTGAGATGCAGGCGGGATATGTAAAAGATTTTTATCAGATATTACTGGATCATGTGCATCCGGATGACAGGCCGGAATATTTACAGGCAATGGAGAAACGCTTTCTGGGACAGAAACTTTCGGATGAGCTTTATATCCGTTTGAAAAATAAAGATCATTATGATATGTTTGGATTTTTCATGAGTGTGGTAAAAGAAGATGGAAACGAATATCTGTTGCATATTCTGGTCAATCAGAATGTGATCCCTGAGATTGATGCGCTGACAGATCTGTATGGACAGAAGAAGTTTGAGAAAGATGTGGAAGGATATATCAGAACCGGCAGAAAGGTGGCTGTTTTGGAGGTTGAGATCGATCACATGGCAGACATCAATATTTTATATGGGGCGAATTATACAGACCGTCTGCAGCGGGAGATCGCACACCATTTTATCTATATGATGGATGAAAATAAAGCGGTTTATCATATGAATAACTCCAATTGTGCATTTATTTTAAGGGATGCGGATCGGGTGGACGCAGGAATTTTCCTGGAGGAAGTAAGGAAAAATCTTGAGAAAAATATCACGTTAAACGGACGTCATTTTGAGTTGAAGCTCTATGCTGCAGGTCTGATGTTAGAAAATTATAGCGGAGAGACCATGACAGTGCAGAGTAAATTAGAATATACATTAGAGAAAGCGCGTTCCGCCAGAAATCATAAACTTGTGTTCTTTAATGATATCGTAAAGACAAATGGTGGTGTAAATCTGGATTTTATGAAAATCATCCATCAGTCGGTGCTGGGCGGTTGTGACGGCTTTTATGTGGAATATCAGCCAATCGTGACATCGGAAGGTGGAAAAATCGCAGGGGCGGAGGCACTGGTAAGATGGAAAAAGGAACCTTACGGGGCAGTTCCTCCGGGGCTGTTTATCGACTGGATTGAGGATAATCCGTGCATGTATGATCTTGGAAATTATGTGCTGGCAGAGGCATTGAAAAACAGTGCAGAGTTTATAAAAATTAATCCAGATTTTTTTATCAATGTAAATGTGTCTGCAAAACAGTTAGAACAAAAATCATTTCGGGATGTTGTACTTTCGCTGTTAAAAGAAAATGATTATCCGCCAAACCATCTTTGTTTAGAAATCACAGAACGCTGCAGGCAGCTTCCGATTGATGTGATCAATGAAGAAGTATGTTTTCTCCAGCAGTATGGGATCCATTTTGCGATGGATGATTACGGAACGGGAAATGCGTCTTCAAGTATCGTCTTAGGTGTGCCGATGAATGAGATCAAGATCGATATGAGCTTTATCAAAGGAATTCTGAATAATGAAAAACAGCAGATGCTGGTAAAGAATATAGTCAATTTTGCGAGATCAACAAACATGAAAAGCTGTATCGAGGGCGTGGAAGATAAATCCCTGCAGGATTATCTGAGGAGTTTCGGGGCAACCTGGTTTCAGGGATATTATTATTCCAAAGCGGTTGGTGAAGAACAGTTAAAGAAACTATTACTTGAAGAGATGTACAACAAAAAGGATGCTTCCTAGTTTACAGGATGCATCCTTTTTGTCAGTATACGATTCTTATGTATTTCAATAAAAAGCAGTAAATTTTAACTTATTCTGCAATTGCATCGAGTGCCTGGGAAATATCTGCGATCAGATCCTCTTTATCCTCGAGTCCAAGGCTGATACGGACAAGTTCAGCCGGAACGCCGGCTTCTTTCAACTGCTCGTCAGTCATCTGGCGATGTGTGGAGGTTGCCGGATTCAGACAGCAGGTTCTTGCGTCAGCCACATGTGTCTCGATCGCTCCAAGTTTCAGATTCTGCATAAATGTGGATGCAGCGGCACGTCCGCCTTTTAAACCGAAGGAAACAACACCACAGCCGCCGTTTGGCAGATATTTTTTTGCACGTTCATAATATTTATTGGAAGGAAGTCCCGGATAGTTGACATAGGCAATCTTTGGGTGCTGCTCTAAAAATTCAGCAACAGCCTGACCGTTTTCTACATGTTTTGGCATACGGACATGCAGGGACTCCAGACCGAGATTTAAAATAAAGGCACTCTGTGGGGACTGCATGCAGCCAAAGTCACGCATCAGCTGTGCAGTACATTTTGTAATGAAGGCACCTTCTTTACCGAATTTTTCTGCGTAGGTGATTCCATGATAGCTTTCATCCGGAGTACACAGTCCCGGATATTTATCAGCGTGAGCCATCCAGTCAAATTTACCGCTGTCCACGATCGCTCCGCCTAAGGCAGCTCCGTGACCATCCATATATTTGGTCGTGGAGTGGGTTACGATGTCAGCACCCCATTCAAACGGACGGCAGTTGACCGGGGTAGGGAACGTATTGTCCATCACAAGCGGAACGCCGTGTGCATGAGCCACTTTTGCAAACAGTTCGATATCTAAAACAGTGAGTGCAGGGTTGGCAATTGTTTCGCCGAACATCAGCTTTGTATTTGGCTTAAATGCGGCATTTAACTCTTCTTCGGAAGCATCCGGGGAAACAAATGTGGTCGTGATCCCCATCTTTGCCATGGTAACGGCAAGCAGGTTGAAGGTTCCGCCATAGATAGAGGAGGAAGCAACGATGTGATCGCCGCATTCGCAGATGTTGAACATGGCAAGAAAATTGGCTGCCTGTCCGGAAGAAGTCAGCATTGCAGCCGAACCGCCTTCCATAGCTGCAATCTTTGCAGCGACGATATCGTTGGTAGGATTCTGAAGGCGGCTGTAAAAATAACCATCTGCCTCTAAATCAAAAAGTTTTCCCATATCCTCGCTGGTACTGTATTTAAAAGTGGTAGACTGGATGATCGGCACCTGTCTCGGTTCTCCATTGCCAGGTGTGTAACCTGCCTGCACACATTTTGTCCCCATTCTGTATTCACTCATAGTAATCTAATCCTCCGTTTCTGCATTGTTTTATAAAAACAGCTGCATTAAAAATTCCTTCGCGATTCATCACATTAGTAAGAAAAAGCGCATAAAAATATCGTATCATTCATAGGAAGATTTTACAAGGGAATATCTTTTGATTTTAAAAAATTTGTGATACAGTAAGGAAGAAAAAAACTGGAACATGTCAGGTTTGAATAAAAAGAGAGAAGTGTGATTGAACTATGAAATTGCAACCATTCCAGACATTAAAACATTATGATAAGAAAAATTTTCCGAAGGATATCCTTGCGGGAATCATTATCATGGCAGTTTCCATTCCGATTTCCATGGGATATGCGCAGATCGCAGGGCTTCCGGCAGTTTACGGACTGTATGGTTCGGTGTTCCCGATCATTCTATTCGGATTATTTTCCACGTCACCACAGTTTATTTTTGGTGTGGATGCAGCTCCGGCTGCGCTGGTCGGATCTGCCATCGTCGGACTTGGAATCGAAAGTGGCACAAAAGAAGCCATGGCGGCAGTTCCGGTGCTGACTTTTTTTGTAGCATTGTGGCTGCTGGCGTTTTATTTTATGAAGGCAGGAAAACTGGTCAATTTTATCTCCGCACCGGTTATGGGGGGATTTATCACCGGAATCTGCACGACGATCATACTGATGCAGGTGCCAAAACTGATGGGCGGAACGGCAGGAGTCGGGGAACTTTTTGAACTGGCAGAGCACATTGCAGAAACTTTAAAAACGATCAATCTGCCCTCCCTTGTGATCGGGCTTACCGCGCTTTTTATTCTTCTGGTATCAAAAAAAGTGATGCCAAAGTTTCCGATGGCAGTTGCACTGATGGCAGCAGGCGCACTTATGACACGCTTTCTGCCGGTCAGGGAGTGGGGGGTGCAGACACTTGCAGCAGTAGAACCTGGCATGCCAGAATGCAGCATACCGGATTTTTCTGCAATCGCACCAAAGGATGCGATCATCACCAGTCTGTCAGTCGCTGTTGTCATTATGGCGGAAACTTTGCTGGCTGAGAATAGTTTTGCACAGAAAAACGGTTACAAGATCGATGATAATCAGGAAATTTTTGCATTTTCCATGGGCAACTTTGTGGCGGCATTTACCGGATGCTGTCCGATCAACGGTTCGGTGTCACGAAGTGCAATGGGCGAACAGTATCAGGCAAAAACACAGCTTACCGGCATTGCGGCTGGGTTATCAATGATCGTTCTTCTTCTGTGTGGAACCGGTTTTATCGGGTATCTGCCGATTCCGGTGCTGACGGCGATCGTGATTTCGGCACTGCTTGGTGCGACGGAGTTTGAACTTGCGGTCAGATTGTGGAAAGTCAGCCGGACCGAGGGTTTCATTTTTATAGGTGCATTTTTTGGTGTGCTGATGCTTGGCACGATCAACGGCGTTCTGATCGGAATTATCCTGTCTTTTACAGAAATGATCATCCGTACCTCAAAACCGGCAAGATGTTTTCTGGGAATCCAGCCGGGGCATCAGCATTTTAGAGATCTGCGGGAAGGCAGCCAGATCCATGCGGTGGAGGGAGTTTTGATTTACCGTTTCAGCAGCAATTTGTTTTTTGCCAATATCGGGGTGCTGCAAAAGGATATCGAGGAGCATATCAAAGATGACACGAAAGCAGTCATTCTGGATGCCGGAGGAATCGGAAGTCTGGATATCACAGCGGCAGACCGTCTGGAGATCCTGTACAAATCTTTGAAGGAAAAAGGAATCCGTTTCTATATGACAGAGCACATCGCAGACGTGAATGAGCAGCTTCGAAAATTAGGTCTTGGCTATCTCATCGAGGAAGGCTGTGTGCGGAGAACCATACATATCGCGTTAAAAGATATGGGAATCAACAGACCGTATCCTCTTGAGGGCGGCGTGGATAATGAGGAGCGCAGCGCATCGAGAAAACGTGCGGATAACCGTGTGCAGGAATTTGTCTGGGCGTTTGGTTCGGAAACGGAAGAAGAAATCGAAAGACAGATTGTGCTGCAGATTGAGCAGTTAAAAAAGACTGGGGATGTCGAAAATCTGTTTCATGGCCGCTGGGCACACATGGAGGCACTTGATGAGGATGAATGGCTGGAACATTTAGAGGAGCACTTAAAGGAAATCGTCAATATTTCCGGCAAGGATGAGGTAACGCTTGCAGGCAAACTGGAGGCGCACCGGAAAGAAGTGCATGACCGTATCGCAAAAGAACATCCGGAGCTGGCAGAGCGTTTTAAGGAGCGCAGGCATCTTCTGGATGAGCATTTAAAAGAGCACAGACCGGAGGTGTATGAGCTGGTGTTAGAGCTGCGGGAGAAGAGGAAAGAGTAGAAAAAGGAACTAGTGAAAATTCATAAAGATAACAGGAAATATAAAATTATAATGACATATGTATAAACTTATGTTATCATTCATCCAAAGCATTACATTCTAGCAAAATCTACAAGGCAGACTGTGAGAAATTATATCATAGTATAAGCCGTTTTTAAAACAAGTCAAAACCACGTTAATGGCTGCATATCAATACGCGAGCTACAACGTCGGATATCAGAATTTTCAATGCTTTTAAATTACCAGCAAACAAAAGTAAAAGCAGGGAGAATTCGAAAATATCAGGCGATTCTCCCGAATAAAAGGGAGGAAACGATTATCGCGCAAAAGACAAAGAAATCGTCATCAGACAAAGCACAAAAGATCCAGTGGCATCCTGCGTTTTATGCAGCAGCGGAACTGGAACTAAAAGAAAACATCGAGGAACTTGATTTAATCTCGGAGTATCATTTGAGTAAAGAACCGATCCGTATTGATCTTCTGATCATAAAAGAAGAAAATGCAGAAAAAGTGATGAAAAATGAAATCGGTCATATCATGCGAAAGTACAATGTGTTAGAATACAAAGGACCGGGAGATGAACTGTCGATAGACACCCTTTATAAAACACTTGGATATGCCTGCCTTTATAAAGGATATGGGAAAACAATCGATGAAATCCCGGCGGACGAACTGACCGTGTCATTGTTCCGTGAAGCATATCCAAGAGAACTGTTTTTGGAATTAGAACGAAAAGGATATGTACTGGAAGAAAAATATCCAGGTATTTATTACGTGAGAGGGAATATTTTATTCCCGGTGCAGATTGTGGTGATCAGCAGGTTGAACCGGACTATGCACAGCAGCCTAAGAATCTTATCTGCAAATGCCGATATAGAGGATATCAGGAAGTTTTTAGAACAGACAGAAAATATGAAGACACCGCGGGAGCGGAATAATATAGATGCAGTATTACAGGCAAGCGTCAGTGCAAACTATGAAATATATCAGAAGGTAAGGAGAGCGAATGGTATGTGCGAAGCATTACGGGAATTAATGAAAGATCAAATAGAGCAGGATGTAGCAAGAGGAGAAGCGAGAGGAGAAGCACGTGGAATTATAGATACATGTTGTGATTTAGGGTTGCCAGAAGACGCTATTTTAGAGCGGTTGCAGAAAAAACTAAATATATCATTACAGACTGCCCAGGAATACCTAAAGACTTTTGGAAAGCAGATGGTATAAGTTAAACGCACACATTTTCACGAAAACGACCAGATGCGTTTAGAATACATATTTTATGGATATGTTGTTTCTACGCTTATGTATAAAATTTATAAAAACAAAGCATTACATTCTAACAAAATCTATCAGGCAGCATACGCCGTTTCAAAACAGGTCAAAACCATGTTAAGGGCTTTGTATATCAATAAGCAAGCCACAACGTCGGATATCAGAATTTTCAATGCTTTTAAATCACCACTAAATAAAAATAAAAGCAGGGAGGATTCGAAAATATTAGACGATTCTCCCGAATAAAAAGGGAGGAAACGATTATCGCGCAAAAGACAAAGAAATCGTCATCAGACAAAGCACAAAAGATCCAGTGGCATCCTGCGTTTTATGCAGCAGCGGAACTGGAACTAAAAGAAAACATCGAGGAACTTGATTTAATCTCGGAGTATCATTTGAGTAAAGAACCGATCCGTATTGATCTTCTGATCATAAAAGAAGAAAATGCAGAAAAAGTGATGAAAAATGAAATCGGTCATATCATGCGAAAGTACAATGTGTTAGAATACAAAGGACCGGGAGATGAACTGTCGATAGACACCCTTTATAAAACACTTGGATATGCCTGCCTTTATAAAGGATATGGGAAAACAATCGATGAAATCCCGGCGGACGAACTGACCGTGTCATTGTTCCGTGAAGCATATCCAAGAGAACTGTTTTTGGAATTAGAACGAAAAGGATATGTACTGGAAGAAAAATATCCAGGTATTTATTACGTGAGAGGGAATATTTTATTCCCGGTGCAGATTGTGGTGATCAGCAGGTTGAACCGGACTATGCACAGCAGCCTAAGAATCTTATCTGCAAATGCCGATATAGAGGATATCAGGAAGTTTTTAGAACAGACAGAAAATATGAAGACACCGCGGGAGCGGAATAATATAGACGCAGTATTACAGGCAAGTGTCAGTGCGAATTATGAAATATATCAGAAGGTAAGGAGGGCGAATGGTATGTGCGAAGCATTACGGGAATTAATGAAAGATGAAATAGAGCAGGATGTAGCAAGAGGAGAAGCAAGAGGAGAGGCAAGAGGAGAAATGCGTGGCAGAGCGGAAGGAATTGTAGATACATGTTGTGATCTAGGGTTGCCAGAAGACGCTATTTTAGAGCGGTTGCAGAAAAAACTAAATATATCATTACAGACTGCCCAAGAATATCTAAAGACTTTTGGAAAACAGATCGTAAAAAATTAACGAACGTCAGGAAAATCAAAAACATATGAACTATCAGCAAAAAGATTTAGTGAGAATAGCAAAACGGGAAAACAATACCAAAAGAAGTTATCTGGTAGTAGATCCACTGCAGGGAAAACATGTTCCGGTAGAACCTTCGAAAGCACTGAATTTATTTAAAAGTCTTGCAGAGAAGTTTCAGGGAAAATATGAAGGTGAGAGGCTGCTTTTGATCGGTTTTGCAGAAACCGCGACAGCAATCGGTGCACAGGCTGCGATCACATTGGGAACAAAGTATATCCAGACAACACGGGAAGTAATACCGGATGCCAGATATTTATTTTTTTCGGAAGCGCACAGCCATGCGACTGAGCAGAAATTGGTAAAAGATGATATAGACCGTGTGATAAATGATATTGACAGGATAGTATTTATAGAGGATGAGGTGACCACTGGGAATACGATCATGAATATCATTAAGATCATAACAAAAGAGTATCAGAAAAAAACAAAATTTGCAGTTGCTTCATTGTTAAATGGAATGACAGAAGAATACTTAAAAATTTATCAGGATGAAAAAATAGAACTTCATTATCTGGTAAAAACGGATCATTCCGGATACGGTGCGGTTGCGGAGCAGTATAGATGTGATGGTTTATATATTTGTGCGATACCGGAGAATCATACGCATGAAAGCGCGGATATTGATGTGCAATCAGAGAAGAATATGCGGGAACATATCATATCAATTCCCGGATGGATGAATGCAAGACGTTTCGTTGACGCAAAACAATATGAGGCTGCATGTAAAAAATTTGCGAAAACTGTGATCATAGAGACTGGTGTGAAACAGGGTGAACGTGTACTTGTGATTGGCACGGAAGAGTTTATGTATCCGGCACTTCTGACAGGGTACGAAATCGAAAAAATGGGATGTGTTGTCCGCTGCCATTCTACGACTAGAAGTCCGATCGCGGTCAGTACCGAGGAAGAGTATCCACTGCATTGCAGATATGAACTGTGCAGTTTATATGATCCGGAACGAAAGACTTTTATTTATGATCTGGAAAACTATGACAGGGTTATCGTTATGACGGATTCGGCATTAGCGTCGTTAAAAGGATTAGAAACGCTGATTTACGCACTTCGCATGAAAAATGAAAATATAACGGTGATACGCTGGTGTTAAAGAGGGCACAGGAATAAGGGCATAATGTGAAAATAAAATTTTTCCCATACGAAATTTGTGCCTTGACAGCAAACATGCGATGTAATGGAAAGCAGGAAAGAATGGAGACAAGATTAAATGAGAAGTTCATACAGCGATGAGGATGTGATCCTTTTACTAAAAGATATCACTGGCATGGTGCAGCCACAGCCGACCGAAGAGAGAGAAAAACTGATACAGGCGGGAAAACATTACAGTGAAATGCTGCCGGTCGAATATGTCCCGACAGAAAAATATATGCAGGTGTACCGGGAAGCGTTGAAAAATTATGCAAAACCGGTAGCACTTGCTGTCGGAAGACTTGCAGATAAGATCGTTGAAAAAAAGGGACAGGACATTGTGCTCGTCTCACTGGCTCGCGCCGGTATTCCAATCGGAATTTTAGTCAAAAGATATATTGCAAAAAAATATCAGGTCAATGTACCGCATTATTCCATTTCCATCATCCGCGGCAGAGGGATTGATAACAATGCGATGAAATATCTGTTAAGCCGGTATGAACCGGGACAGTTATTGTTTGTGGACGGATGGATCGGAAAGGGCGCGATTTTAAATGAATTAAAAAAGGATCTTGCGCAGTATGAAGGTGTGTCATCCGATATCGCAGTTATTGCCGATCCTGCTAATGTGACAGAACTGTGCGGCACGCACGATGATATTTTAATACCGAGTTCCTGTCTTAACAGCACTGTGTCAGGACTGATCAGCAGGACATTCTTAAGGAGTGATATCATTGGAAAAGATGATTTCCATGGAGCCGTCTATTACGGAGAATTAAAAGATTCGGATCTGTCCTATGAATTTATCCATACGATCGAGAACGAGTTTGAGATGGATGTGGAAAAAGAAAATAAGTGTGTGGAAAGCTCTGGTATTGACGAGGTAAAACAGATTGCAAAGACATTTGATATTGATGATATCAATCTGATCAAACCGGGAATCGGAGAGGCGACAAGAGTATTGCTGCGAAGAGTTCCATGGAAGATCCTGATTGATGAGAGGTACAAGGGAGATCCTCAGCTTGGACATCTGGTGAGATTAGCTGAGGAAAAAAATGTGTCGATCCAGTATTATCCGATGAAACATTATAAATGCTGCGGTATCATTAAAAAAATGTCAGATATATAAAAAATACTGCCGGTTTCCAGGAAAATTTATGCATACGTCAGTTTGGTCTCGTCATGCCAAAGAAATTTATGTATGCATCAGTCTGGTCTGTCATGCCAAAGAAATTCGTGCATACATAAGTTTAGTCTGTTATGCCAAAGACCTCTGCAAGAAATAAGATTTTTTCTGCCCAGTTATGGTGGGTTTTGTATTCGTTCATGCGTTCACCCGCAAGATTTCCGGAGACAAGCGAGTCTGATTTTTTATCCCAGTTTAAAATTGCTTTTGCATCGTTAAAATCTGATCTTGTAACCTGATAAACTTTGTTTACGACAGAAATCTGATTTGGATGAATGACTGTTTTTCCGGTAAAGCCGCAGAGTTTATCATCTTTTAGTTCCTGAATCAGGCCATTTTCCCAATTATACCCGGAATAATATTCCCATACCGGTCCGGAAACGACGTAGTCCATGCCGTAAACAGTTATGATATCAGAAAAAATATCAGCGACAGGTCTGATCCGGTGAATGGACTCGTCACAATGACGGCGGAATCCAAACATGTGACACAGATCATTTCCTCCGACACGAATATTTAAAACGAGATCTTCCACATGGGAAAGCCTGTCTTTCAGATCATACAGGATATCGATACGGTGCCGCAGGTCAATGATAGAAGAACTCTCATAGATCGGCATCATATATAATTTCCTGGAAGCCTGTTCGTTAGCCCGGATCATTTCTTCTATATAAGAGCTGGCGTTGTCAGCAGTAAATTTCGGTATGATATAACCGGTGATCACTTTTATGCTTTCCCCAAAAGCCTTCGTTAAACGTTCAATCTGGCCGGCATTGCGGACACGGATAAAGATTTTCGGAAGGTAAAAAGGATGATCCTGAAAACTTTCAAATATCTGATGGATGGAAGAGATAAGATCCTGCTCTGCTTCTGTCACATAGTTGTCATTGATCGTATCTTCAAGGCATAAAGCCAGAGAATATTTAGTTCCAAATTTTTCATGAATCACAGAGTCGGCAATCGTTTTTTTATTGGCGGGACAATAGAGCAGTGCACCGACACTGTAATAAATCATATCGTTTTTCAATTTGTAAAAATCCTCCTGAGTGTATAAAAACTCTTCAAAATAACACAAGTTTAACAACAGATTGCAAATTGAATTATAGCATTAATATAGGCAAAAAGATAGATAGATTCGATGCCGGACGTTTTCTTGAAAACAGGATGCCGGTATGCTATACTTTTAGATGATTTTTATAGAATATTGTGCTCTGTGAAACAGGGTTTTTGAGGAAGGAATAGTATGGGTAACGGTGGTAAAAAGATACGGCTGTCATTTAACTCTCCGGTTATTTTGGGATTTACGCTTGCCTGTTTTATCGTACTGATTTTAGATAAAGTAACAGGCAGTGCATCCACGCGTGCATTTTTCAGTGTTTACCGGTCATCGTTAGCAAGTCCGTTCACATACATCCGGTTTTTCGGACATGTGTTAGGACATGCCAGCTGGGATCATTTCTTTGGAAATATTATGATGTTACTGGTTGTAGGACCGCTTTTGGAAGAAAAATACGGTTCGGCAAATATTCTCTTTGTGATTTTAGCGACAGCGCTGGTAACGGGTGTGATCAATTTCATATTTTTCCCACATGTCCAGCTCCTTGGGGCAAGCGGTGTTGTATTTGCATTCATATTACTCGCATCTTTAACAAGTATTGAGGAGGAAAAAATCCCGCTGACCTTTATTCTGGTTGCGCTGATCTATATCGGGCAGCAGGTGTATGATGGTCTTTTTATCAGGGATAACGTCTCAAATCTGACACATATATTGGGAGGCATTGTCGGGTCAGGCCTTGGCTATGTGATGAACAAAAACAAAATGAACAGATATTGAAGGTGAGAATGCGCTATGTTAGAACACAAAAAGATTCGCAGCCTTGATGATTACTTTGCCGATCTAAACGGAAGACAGAGCAGAGAGGTGTATTTTTACCGGATCAATGGATACACGGAAAAAATCGGGGACTTTATAAAAAAATATTATGATACGGCAAGAAGAGCGGGTGTGGTGATCGAGGGAAAGATCCCAAATCCCGATGAGAAGAACCTTGCGTATTATTCTGAGATCATGGGGATGGATTTTCAGATGAATCCGTCATTTATATCGAATGGTTTAAAAAAATGGCTTCCGCGCATGAACGATCTGCAAAGACAGAATGTGGCAGATTCGATCTATGACTCGCTTGATACCATGAGGCGGAATGGAAAAACAGAAAATATGCTGAAAAATGCATATATTAAGTTTATGTGCTGGCTGTACTACAAATTTGAACGGATTGTAAACCAGCTTGGAGAAAATGAACTGCCCAAGATCCTTTATGAGGGGGATATCAGTAATTACGAACTGATGCTGATATCGATCCTGTCCAATGCCGGGAGTGATGTGGTGCTGCTGCAGTATCATGGTGATGCCGGATATCTGAAATCAGATCCCGCTTCCGTTTTATCAGATGATCTGCAAATGGAGAGGATGACAGCTTTCCCGGAAGGATACTGCTTAAAGAAAGTCCGGGAGGCAATACAAAATGATTTTGAAAAAGAACGGCTGTATGGAAGTCTGCCTTCTGTCAATAACTGTACCAATGCATGGATTGATGGAAAAGGATTTGAGGATATCAAAAAGAGTGTGTTGACCAGAGGAACAGATCCCCGCTTCTTTTATAACTGTTTTTACCGGATCAACGGTGCAGAGGACAAGCTGACATATGCGAACGAATTGTTTCAGCTGCAGCTTGAACTGAAAAATGCCGGGCGGAAGATGGTGATCGTAAACGGGGAGATCGAAAGACCGACACCGGATGAAATCGCAGAGATCCGGCGCAGAAATTATGCAAAAACAGATCAGCTTATCATGGATCTTTCCACGAATATAAAGTATCCGGCAAATTTAGAATTGCAAAAGATCATGCACAAAACATTTGTGGATATTCTTCTTGCAGAATCAGGCAAAGAAGGCGATAATTTAAACAGGCTCACCAGCAAGGCGGTTTACCTGTTGTGCTGGCTGAAAAGGTATCTGCCGTTTTTATTTTCCAATTGGAAGATGCCGGAGATCGGATGTTTTATCCATATGGGCGGGTGCCAGAATGAAAATGAAGCGTTGTTTCTCAGGTTTTTAGCAAGGCTGCCGGTCGATGTGGTGATCCTTTGTCCGAACCGGAATGTACCATGCCAGCTTACGGATCCGCTGTTGTATGAACTGAATTATGAGGAAAGCCTTACCATGGACAGGTACCCGGAGGAGAGTTCCCAGGTCAAAATGGGAACGGTTGCCTACCATGCGGAGAGGGAACTGGATACGTTAATGTATCAGGATACCGGCATGTACCGGAACATGCAGTATGGAAAGGCGAACATTATCAGTCTGCAGACCATGTACGAGGAGATTAAGATCCTGTGGGATCAGGAATTAAAGTACCGGCCGGATTTCAGCGTGGTCGATGGTGTCGTGAACATACCGGTCATTTTTGCAAAAGTTTCCGGAGTCAAAGACGGACATACCGCCGGCTACTGGACATCCGTAAAAGAACTGGTCACGGAAGATACAGTCGTGATAAAAAGAGCGCCTTATATAGAGCCGATGGCACCGAATCCGATGAAAATGTATGCTGCTGAATTTTTCAAAAATGGAAAACTGCAGCGGAATAAGATCAAGGCACATCCAAAATACCCGTACGGTATCCTGCGGGAAGATATTCAGGAGATGATACTTGATAAGATGCAGCTTCTGATCGATCAGAAACTGATCAGAGGAATCGGGGAAAATGGTATGGAATACACCGTGATTGCGCAGGTGTTAAATCTGCCGAAAGATATCGTAAGACTGATCCAGAAATTTGATCTTACCTGGAAAAATCCGAAACTGATCTATATCAATACATCGGAGACGGTCATTTCACTGGAAGACTCGATCCTGACAGTATTTTTGCATCTGATGGGATTTGATATTGTATTTTTTGTGCCGACGGGATATCAGAGTATTGAAAAATATTTTAACGGGCAGCTAATGGAAGAACACCAGATAGGGGAATATAAATATGATCTGCAAGTCCCTGACCTGAATAGTATTTCATTTAATAATACACGCCACACCTGGCGGGATAAATTTTTTAAGAGAGGTAATTAGAAATGGAGGAATCGTATGGGACTTGATTTTAGCAAAACAACGACTGCGGCAGCGCCGGCAGCCACAGTGGTACCGGACACAAAAGATGAGATCGCTGTTGTGGAACAGTATGACATTGTTGCCGACAGGGAAAAAATGAATTCAGAACTGGTCAATTCGGATGAGGTTGACCGGATCGTCAGTACGATTGAGGTCAACAATCTTGAGACAATCGTCACATTTGGAGCGGAGGTTGCAGAAGAAATTTCGAAAGCATCGGATGTCGTGTTAAACAGCATGAATATGTCACAGCTTGATGATACCAGCGAAATGTTAAAAACATTGGCAAAGATCATGGATCAGTTTGATATTGACGAGATCAGGGAAAATCCGGGACTGTTTGGAAAATTATTTGGAAATATGAAAAAACAGCTCGACAAGATCCTTGCAAAATATCACACGATGGGCGAGGAAGTCGACAAGATCTATGTTCAGCTCAAAGGCTATGAATCAGAGATCAAACAGTCAAACCGTAAATTAAATACGATGTTTGAGGCAAATGTAAATTATTATCATGAACTTGTGAAATACATTCTTGCCGGAGAGCAGGCATGTAAAGAGATTGAAGATTACATTGCAAAGAGACAGCAGGATATGGCGGTTACCGGAGACGAGTCGATCCAGTTTGAACTTACCAGCTTAAATCAGGCACTGATGATGATGGAACAGCGTACACAGGATCTTCGAACAGCAGAGAATGTTGCAATGCAGTCCATTCCGATGATCAAAACGATGGAGTTCAGCAACTATAATCTGGTCAGAAAAATTAACTCCGCATTTATTGTAACACTTCCGGTATTCAAACAGGCACTTGCACAGGCAATTCTGCTGAAACGCCAGCGCATTCAGGCAGAAGCAATGTCTGCTCTGGATAAGAAGACCAACGAGATGCTGATCAAAAATGCGCAGAATACTGTGGAAGTTTCCAAGGCTACCGCTAAGATGGCATCCGGAAGCTCAATCCAGATTGAAACACTTGAGACGACCTGGAGAACGATTACCAGTGGTATTGAAGAAACGAAAAGAATTCAGGAAGACTGCAGAAAGAAACGTGTGGAAGATCAGGCAAGACTTGAGGCGATCAAGGCGGATTTCAACAGACAGTATCATATGCCGCCGGCAAACAAGTAAGTTATTTCTAATAACTATAGATTCATTTATTCTAAGGAGGGTAATACTATGCCAATTAATTTATCAAAAGGACAGAAAGTAGATTTAACAAAAGGAAATCCGGGACTGAAAAATATCATGGTTGGTCTTGGC
The DNA here is from genome assembly GCA_019411365.1 of Roseburia sp. The sequence continues at coordinate 37,227 of DXQT01000016.1, read as the reverse complement.
TGGGATGTCAATGCATTTGATTCCGGTGTAGATTTTGACCTAGATGCAGCAGCATTTATGCTGGGAGCAGATGGAAAGTGCCCGACAGACAAAGAATTTGTATTTTATGGAAATCTGGCTCATCCGAGCGAGTCTGTAAAACATATGGGCGATAACTTAACCGGAGAGGGAGAAGGCGATGACGAGCAGATCCAGATCGATCTTTCCAAAGTACCGGCAAACATTGAGAGAATCGCATTTACCGTAACGATCTATGAGGCGGAGGCAAGACGCCAGAATTTTGGACAGGTATCTAATTCTTTCATTCGTCTGGTGGATGAGACAACCGGAAAAGAAATGATCCGCTATGACTTAGGAGAGGATTTCTCCATTGAGACAGCAGTCGTTGTCGGTGAATTATACAGACATAACGGCGAATGGAAATTTAATGCGATCGGAAGCGGCTTCCAGGGCGGACTCGCAGCACTTTGCGGACACTATGGAATTGAAGTGGCATAAGAGGAGTAAAATCCTCTGCTCACCAGAGGGTTCGCATTTTGCTCCGCAAAACAAGGAGGATTATAATGTCAATTAGTTTACAGAAAGGACAGAAGGTCAGTCTGTCAAAAGATAACGCAGGATTGTCAAAGATTATTGTCGGTCTTGGATGGGATGAAGTGCAGCAGTCTTCATCCGGAGGTGGATTCTTAAGTGCTTTATTCGGGGGCGGATCAAAGCAGCAGCCGATCGACTGTGATGCATCCGCACTGATGTTAAAGAATGGAAAACTGGTGGATAAATCAGACATCGTTTATTTTGGTAATTTGCACCATAAATCAGGTACCGTAAATCATCAGGGAGACAACCTGACAGGAGCCGGTGATGGAGATGACGAGCAGATCGTGATCGACCTTGCAAAAGTACCACAGGAGTACGACAAAATCGTAATCGTTGTAAATATTTATCAGGCGGTTCAGAGACATCAGCATTTTGGCATGATTGAGAATGCATTCATCCGTTTAGTTGATGCAAGAAACAATAATGAAATGTGCAAGTACAACCTGACTGAAAATTATTCCGGTATGACGGCAATGATATTTGGAGAAGTGTACAGACATAACGGAGAATGGAAGTTCAGCGCTGTTGGCCAGGGTACAAATGACCCGGGACTGGGAGAACTGAGCAGAAGATTTGTATAAAAAAGATTGATACATTAGAGGAGGTTAACTACCCAAAATGAGTAACATAAATAAAGAAGAGCTGATGAGAGGTCTGTCAGACTCACAGGTAAACAAGAGCAAACAGGATTTTGGAACAAATGCTCTTGCAAAAAAAGAGACAGAATCACTGTGGTCAATGTTCATCGGAGCATTTGATGACATTTGGATCAAAGTATTATGTGCAGCACTGGTCATGAAAATCGTTATTTCCGTTATCGGTGTATTTGTACCGGCATTAGCGGGAGAAAATGATGTTGTTGAGATCATAAGTATTGTTTTAGCAATCGCACTGGCAACCGGATTCAGTACATTATCCGAGTACCGCAACAGTTCCAGAAGTGAGGCATTACAGGAAGAATACAACAAGACTTATGCAAAAGTCATGAGAAATGGAAAACTGGTCAATATCCTTACCAGTGAGATTGTAAAAGGTGATACGATCCTCGTTCAGGCTGGTGATAAGGTACCGACCGACGGTGTGTTATTTGAAGGACACATCAAAGTTTCACAGGCTGCATTAAACGGTGAGTCAAGAGATGAGAATAAAACGGCTGCTGATAATCTTGATGAAGCGGAATCTACAGATTATGCATCTGCAAATAAAGTATTTATGGGATCAGTAGTGACCTCCGGTGAAGGGTATATGGTTGCAACCGTCATCGGTGATGCATCCGAACTTGGAAAGATCAACAAGGCTCTGACGGATGATAATGAAGAGGACGAGAGAAAAGATACTTCAAGCCTGAAACTGGAAGTGGTAGCTGCCGGTATCGGTAAACTTGGTGTGTCCGCGGCTGCCATTGCAGGCGTATTAGATGTTGTACTGAACCTGATCCGTACGGATGAACCAATCACAGTTGTTTATGTTCTGCTTTTGGTTGCAGAGGCAGTTATGTTGATGGCATCTATCGTTATCATGGCAGTGCCGGAAGGTCTTCCGATGATGAACAGTCTGGTGCAGTCCATGAACACAGAGTCCATGTACAAGAAAAATATTCTTGTCAGCCACAAGGCAGCATTTTCCGATTCTGCATATATGAATGTTTTATTTAGTGATAAAACAGGAACGATTACACAGGGTAATTTATCTTTAGTAGAATTTATCACCGGTGACGGTAAAATCGCAGAACATATTCCGAGTCAGGAATTTATTGAGGCAATTACATTAAACAACCTTGCAAAAGTATCCGAAGGAAAGCCAATCGGAAGTAATAACATGGACAGGGCTCTTTTGGGATATGCCCTAGAGCATGGCTATGATGATTCGAAAAACGATCCGGATAAAGTCGCTGACATCAGCGGATTTGATTCGGAAAAGAAATGCGCTACCGTTACATTGAAAAACGGACTGGTTTACTGGAAAGGTGCAACCGAAAACATCATTGATAAAGTAACACATTATATGCTTCCATCCGGTGAAGAAAAAGAATTTACTGCAGCAGATAAAAAAGCTGTGGAAGATCAGATGCTCGCTCAGGCAAAGAGAACGATGAAATTGCTTTCTGTTGCCAAAATCGCAGATGGAAAAACAGTTCTGATGGCAGTGCTCTGCTTAAGAGATAACGTAAGAACCGATGCGGTTGAGACAGTTGAGATTTTAAACAATGCCGGTATCCAGGTTGTCATGGTAACCGGTGATGCGGAGGAAACAGCAGTTGCCATCGCAAAGGAAGCTGGTATCTTAAAAGACGAGCAGAACGATGTTGTTCTCACACATGAAGAGTTAGAGCAGATGTCAGATGAAGAGTTAAAGAAAAAACTTCCGAATCTCCGCGTGGTGAGCAGGGCAAAACCGCTTGATAAAAAGAGACTTGTTTCTATTTCACAGCAGCTTGATAATGTCTGCGGTATGACCGGAGACGGTGTTAATGATGCACCGGCATTAAAACAGGCAGATATCGGATTTGCCATGGGAGACGGTACAGCAGTTGCACAGGAGGCAGGTGACGTTGTCATCTTAAATAACAGTTTGACTTCCATTAAGGACTGCGTATTGAACAGTAGAACAATGTCAAAATCAGTTGGTAAATTCTTAATCTTCCAGCTGACCGTCAATATCAGTACCCTGTTGATGAACATTATTGCGCCGATCCTGGGATGGACCGAGCCATTCTCCATTGTCCAGATTTTATGGATCAATCTGATCATGGATACTTTGGCAGCCATGGCATTTGGCGGAGAGCCGATTCTCGACCGATACATGAATGAAAAACCGGCACTCAGAAAAGATAACATTTTAACAACTTATATTAAATCTGCAATCGGAACAAGCTCTGTATTTATCACACTTGGCTCCATCCTGATCCTGGAAAACATTGGTGGGATTACAGATTTTGTAACACCGGCAGGCTGCGCGGATCCGGAATTATATGAAAAAACATTTATGTTTGCTTTTTTCATTTATTCAATCATTTTTAACAGCTTAAATACCAGATCTGAGAGATTTAATGTATTTGAACACATTGAAGAGAACAAGAATTTTATCATTGTTATGGGTGTGATCTTTATACTTCAGACCATCATCATTGAGATTGGTGGTCAGGTATTCAGCACAACGACATTGAATGCAAAAGCATTATTTGTTTCCATGCTGTTAGCAGTGCTCATTATCCCGGTTGATATGGTAAGAAAAGCCATTGTTTCGAAAAAATGATCGCCTTTCATACCGATTTGGATAATACACTCATCTATTCCTATAAACATGACATCGGGCCGCGGAAGCGAAATGTGGAACTCTATCAGGGAAGAGAAATATCTTACATCACAGAGGAAACATATCATCTCCTGCAGCTCGTAAAAAATGAAATGCTCATTGTTCCAACGACCACTAGGACGTTGGAACAATATCAGCGCATTGATCTGGGAATCGGACCATTTCCATATGCATTGGTCTGCAACGGTGGTGTTCTTCTGGTAAATGGTGTGCCGGATGAAGCATGGTATCAGGACTCCCTGCATCTGGTGTCGGATAGCAGGGAAGAAATGAACCTTGCCATGGAACTGTTAGAGCGGGAACCACGCAGAAAATTTGAACTCCGATACATTGAAAAGCTGTTTATCTTTACAAAATGCAATGATCCCGAAACAGTTGTAAATGATTTAAAAACATCTCTCGATACAAAATATGTAGATGTCTTTTCCAACGGTGAAAAAGTATATGTAGTACCGCAAACCCTGAATAAAGGAACGGCAGTAGACCGACTCAGAGAAAAACTAAAACCAGAGTTTGTAATTGCCGCCGGAGACAGCACCTTTGATATCCCCATGCTATCGACCGCCGACCGCGGACTTGTCCCATCTGGATTCACACAAAAATATGAAATCCCGAAAACATCCGGAGCCCGGAAAAAAATAGAGGAAATGACATCGAAAAAAATATTTTCCGATGCCCTATTAGAAAAAGTTATAAAAATAAAAACGGAGTCTGTTGCAGCAGGTATTATTCATACAGGATAATACCACTTGCAACAGACTCCGTTTTTGGTATGTGAGGTAAAGTGCCAGCCACTAATCCATACTCACACTGATTCCGCCCTTCCTCTCCGAAGGCTGAATAATCACTGTAACCGGACAATTCCCATGCCACTCAAACTGGTAAGACTCCCCGGAAGCCTGTCCGATAAACGTTTTCCACGAAATATCAGCCGTCACCTGCGGATCACAATGTCCATTTCCAACCCAGCATACAACAGCGTCCGGATCAACAGAGATCGTATCCTGAGACATCACATTGCTTAAAACGATCGGGTTGCCGTCACAAAGCACAGCAACATATGCATCTTTTCCACGTGCAATCAGAGTGGAAGTTGCAAGACCTTTCTGGGAAAGCACACCGACACCGATAAAACGGACACTGTAATCACAATCCTGGGAGAAAGCGAGAATATTTTCGGATTCCACTGAGATAGTTTCCCCCTGCTCTAAGTGATAGACCACAACATGCTGACCATAATTTGCGTAATATGTAACAGAATCACCATTTAAAGTTACCTTCATAAGTGGGAGATTTTCTCCGGTCACTCTTCGTGCAAGCTGACCAAGCAGAGCCTGCCCGATATTATTCTGCGGTCCAAGCAAGACTTTTTCAAATTTGTAATTCTTTCCACCGGCATTTTCTCCGGCGATAAATGCACCTGCTTTTGTAAAGAGTACATCACTGCCAGTGCAGGTAACCTTTAAAGTAAGTTCGTTTACTGTTTCAAATGTTAACATAACAAATTTCCTCCAAAATCTAATCCTTTGTTTAAATAACCTGAACGCCGTACAAACCGCACAGTCCTGCGAGATCTTTTGCCACGCCGTTTCCGATGGCATTAAATTTCCATGCGCCGTTATGCAGATACAGTTCACCGATCATCATGGATGTCACGTTCGTATAGTATTCATCCATTTTAAAGCTGACCAGCTCGGTGCCGGCAGGATCCATAATACGGATATACGCATCCTCAAGCATTCCGAAATTCAGATTTTTTTCAAATGCTTCATTGATCGTCAGCACAAATACGATTCTGGCAACGGATGGATCTAATCTGGTAAAATCCACGGAAATGATCTCGCGGTCTGCGCCGCCGTCAGCGTGGAAAACCGTGCTGTGATCCGGGCTTTCGGTCTGCCCGTAAAAGACAAACCAGGAATCACCGATCACTTTACCGGATGAGCCGAGCAAAAATGCGGATACATCCACATCACAGGCAGGATTTTTGACATTCCATCCAAGACATGCCTTTATGGAAGTGAGCTTTCCGGAATTCTCCAGCGGTGTTTTCTGACCTTTTTGCACCATATGTACCAGTGGAGGTAAAGGTTTTGACGCCGGTGTGGATGCGTTTGATACTGCCTGAGATGACGTGTGATTGATCGAAGTGATGGTTCGTGTTGTTTTTGCCCCCTCAACTTTGCGTTCGTTGATGGAAAGGACGGTCTGTCTGGTGACGGGAGCAGAGGATCTCATTGGAATATCTACCATAATAAAAAACCCCTTATCGTTTAGTAAAATAATAGAATGTACGCTCCGCGGGCAATCTATTGTTATGAATTAATAAGTCTCTGGATTTCATTTTAAGTGATTCTGATAGAGGTGTCAAATTGCGAAATGTTGACATATAAGTCAACAAAAACATCGGTTGCAAAGGTTTCATCAAAAGGAAAAATCGTTGCAGTAGCGCCGGGAAGCTGTAAGATTTCCGTAAAATCACAAGGTGTAACCAGCAATATAACTGTTATTGTACTCCCGAATAAAGTAAAGACGGTAGCATCTGATTTTTCATCTGCAAACATTATACAGTTAAAGAAGGGGACAACGTATAAGTTCCGCGTTCGTGGATTTGTGAAATCAGGTTCTAAAAAATATTATGGCGAATTCGGAAAAACATATAAACTGAAGACAAATAAGTAATTATTGATCGAAAAACAGGAAATAGAAATCAAACATTTTATATGAGAAATAAGTTAGGGAGGTCGGATGGGCTTCCCTAATTTTTTTGATCGGATTTATTTGGAAATTATAGAAGATCCTTGTTATAATACAACAGGTAAGCAGAACAAACAGCTTCTATGGCATACAGGAATTTGAGATACAAATAATGGAATGTATGTTTGACAGATCATTTTATTATGATGAATAAAAATGCAGGAATGGAGAATATTTATGGCACAACATGAAAAATTTTATTTAAATGGTACCTGGCAGTTAAAAAAAGCGGATGAAACACTGCTCTGCCCGGTGGAGATTCCGGGTTCAGTACTTTCCGGGCTGACAGAACACGGTTTACTTGAAGATCCATTTTACCGGATGAATGAGTACCCGACAAGAGAGCTGCTGAAAAATGATTTTATTTTTTCAAGGGAATTTGAACTGAAAAAAGAAGAGGGAAGAGTGTATGCACTCTGCTGTGACGGAATCGACACGGTGGCAGATATTTTTATCAACGGCATGCTGATAAAGCATGTGGATAACATGCACCTTCGTTACCGGATTCTGTGCACAAATGTCCTGAAAAACGGGACAAACAATATCACAGTGAAAATCCATTCTGCAATCGCATATGTAAACGAACATGTGCCGGCAGCGGGAAAAGAGATTCATTACACGGCATGCGGTGCGATGGAAGGAAATCAGTATATCCGGAAAGCACATTCCATGTTTGGCTGGGACTGGGGTCCACAGTTACCGGATATGGGGATCTGGCGTGATATTTTTATTGACAGCTATGAGAAGGCAGAACTGTCTGATCTGCATATCAGACAGGAACACATAGATGGAAAAGTTTTTCTGTCGGCAGAAACAAAAGTGATGTTGCCGGAAAAGGCACAGGACGGTGAAATTGCGGAAGCTGAGTATCTGGTATTGCCACAGAGTGCGGAAAGTAATGCCCGGATATTGAAAGAAAGTGTGGGAAACAATGATTCGACACTGGCAGAGAATGCAGATAATCTTGAGGTAAAAATCACGCTGCAGACACCGGATGGAAAACAGATTTCTTTTTCGGATGGAAAATGTCTGGTTGAAGATCCGAAACTCTGGTGGCCGAACGGATACGGTGCACAGCCGCTTTATACGGTGCGTGCGGAACTTTTTCTGGGCGGAGAATTTCTGGATGCAAAAGAACTGCGCATTGGTCTGCGCACATTGACGGTCAGCCAGGAAAAGGATGCATGGGGCGAGGAATTTGCTTTTTGCATCAATGGGGTAAAGATTTTTGCAAAAGGTGCAGACTATATTCCGGAAGACTGTATTTATTCAAAAATTACTCCGGAGCGCATTTATGAGTTGTTAGATACGGCAGTGGCATGTCATTTTAACTGCATCCGCATCTGGGGCGGCGGTTATTATCCGGCGGATGTTTTCTATGATTACTGTGATGAACATGGTCTGATCGTATGGCAGGATTTTATGTATGCCTGCAATGTCTATGAGCTGACGGAGAAACTGCGGGAGAGCATTATAGAAGAAACGAAGGATAATGCGGGAAGGTTGAGACATCATGCAAGTCTTGGACTCTGGTGCGGTAACAATGAGATGGAATCAGCATGGGACCACTGGGGCGGTTTTAATGATCATTCGGATACGTTAAAACAGGATTACCTGACCATGTTTGAAAAACTGATCCCGGAAGCCTTAAAGAGCGAGGATGATGTGACGTTTTACTGGCCGTCATCTCCGTCATCCGGCGGTAATTTTAAAGACCCGGACAGTGATGATGTCGGGGATCGTCATTACTGGGATGTATGGCATGGAGAAAAGCCGTTTTCCGACTATGAAAATTACTATTTCAGATTCTGTTCGGAATTTGGATTCCAGTCGTTTCCATGCAAAAAGACGATCGACACATTTACCCTGCCTAAGGATCGCAATATCTTTTCAGAAGTTATGGAAAGTCATCAGAAAAACGGTTCTGCAAATGCGAAGATTCTGCATTACATTGCGGAGAACTTTTTATATCCAAAAGATTTTGAGAGTCTGATCTATATCAGCCAGGTGCTGCAGGCGATCGCAATCAAGAGCGGTGTGGAGCACTGGCGCAGAAACAGGGGACGCTGCATGGGTGCAATTTACTGGCAGTTGAACGATAACTGGCCGGTCGCATCCTGGGCAAGTATCGATTACTTTGGAAGATGGAAAGCACTGCAGTATTTTTCGAGACATTTTTATGCGGATGTGCTCGGCAGTTTAAAGGTATCTGCGGATGCTGTTTATACGCCTTATCTGCAAAATGAGACGATGCAGGAGGTGTCGTCTGATGTCACGGTTTTTGTGAAAAATATGCGTGGGGAAGTGCTGTTTGAAACTTCACAGCGCACAGAGTGTGCACCATTGTCCGTGGAAGCCATGGAACCGGTATCTTTGAAAGAAGTGATAGAGGGCAGAGAAAGCGAGGTCTTTGTGGAGGCGGTATTTACACATTCTGATGGAACTGTGAGCCGCCAGGTGGAAATGCCAAAACCGTATAAACATATGCAGATCGAAAAAGCAGAGATCACGTTCGATGCAAAAAGAGAGGGAAATCTGTTGACACTGCAGTTAAAATCAGATGTTCCGGCATTTTTTGTCTCGGTGGAGAGCGATGTGGATCTGGTCTGGTCGGATAATTTTATGCATCTGACCGGAAAGGAACCTTATGAGATTATGGCTATTCTGCCGGAGTGCGTGGAAGGCATGCCTAAGATCTGGGTACGGTCACTGTGCGATTCGTGGGTTACGGATTATTCGCAAGCTTGACACCTGTTGTCAGGCTGTGAGCCAGAAACTAAAGTATGTGAGGTTACAGAAGAATCACTCCAAAACAGAATGACTTTACACCACCCGATACAAGTGCTATCATAAAAATAGTTAGAAACAACTAACAAATGAGAAGCATTTTAAAGAAGGTGGAATCCTATGAAAGTATATTGTTTTGGTGAGAAAGAAAAACCGGTTATTTTTCTTTTCCCCGGGACCTGTTGTCACTGGAAGGGCAATTTTGGAAAAGTAATAGAGCCGTTGGAAGAATATTTTAGGGTGGCATGCGTTTCCTATGACGGGTTTGATGAGACGGAACAGACAGAGTTTCCGACGATGACGGAGGAAACGGAAAAAATTGAACAGTATATAAAGAAAGAATTTGGCGGACATATCTGTGCCGCATATGGCTGTTCACTGGGCGGTTCTTTTGTCGGACTGCTTGCAGCACGCGGAAATATCCACATGGAGTATGGTATTTTAGGTGGTTCCGATTTAGACCAGTCGGGAAAGTTTTTGGCAAAGCTGATGACGAAACTGATGATGCCGGTTTTTTATCCGTTTATCGCGAATGGTGAGATGAAAATTCCTTTCATGAAAAAGAAAATGGACAAGATGCTGGCGGAGGACAATGGCTATATCAGAGCGTTTATGGATATGATAAAGACGCCGGATGTCGATATGAGCCATATTACAAAAAGAAGCGTCGAAAATCAGTTTTACTCAGACCTCATTACACCGCTGCCGGATCAGATCGACCCGTCCGGAACGCAGATACATGTTTTATATGCCCTTAAAATGGGTGAAAAATATCGTGCGCGTTACAAAAAACATTTTGCAGGACCGATCCTGCATGAACTGGATCTGCAGCACGAAGAACTGCTTGCGGTTTATCCGGATGATTGGGTAAAAGTGATCGCGGAGATCTGTAACAGAAAACAGGGAGATTGTGCGGCAAGATTTAAAATTAAGGGAAGCTGATGAAGTGGGGAAAGTTGAATCATCAGAGAAAACAAGAAGAGAAAGTGAGAAAGAGTCTCAATTTTTCTTCTTGTTTTTTTGATTGATGTTCGGTATACTGAACGATAGTTAGACAAAAATAACAATAGTGTAAATCATGCAGACTCCGGAACCGGAAAGTTGCTACCTTTCCTGCTCCGGTGGGATGGTCTGCAAACGAAGAAAAAGGAGACAGCGGGAATGAATTATTTAGAGATTGAAAAAGTAATTGGAAGGGAGATTTTAGACTCCAGAGGTAATCCTACCGTGGAAGCTGAAGTATATTTAGTGGACGGTACCATTGGAAGGGGAATGGCACCAAGCGGTGCGTCGACCGGAGAATTTGAGGCATTAGAGCTTCGCGACGGCGATAAGTCAAGATATCTTGGCAAAGGTGTTACCAAGGCAGTTGAAAATATTAATACAATGATCAACGATGCGATCGTCGGAATGGATGCCAGCGACATTTATGCAGTGGATGCAGCGATGATCGCAGCGGACGGAACAAAGGATAAATCAAAACTGGGAGCAAATGCGATCTTAGCAGTGTCGATTGCAGCGGCACGCGCAGCTTCCATCTCACTGGATATTCCACTTTACCGTTTCTTAGGCGGCATCTTGGGCAACCGTCTGCCGGTTCCGATGATGAATATTTTAAATGGTGGTGCTCATGCGGCAAACACAGTAGATGTGCAGGAGTTCATGATCATGCCGGTCGGTGCACCGAGTTTTAAAGAGGCACTCCGCTGGTGTGCAGAGGTGTTCCATGCGCTTGCAGCTCTGTTAAAGAGCAAGGGACTTGCAACCTCTGTTGGTGATGAGGGTGGTTTTGCACCGGATCTTGCATCCGATGAAGAAGCAATCCAGTACATATTAGATGCTGTGAAAAACGCAGGATATGAGCCGGGCAGAGATTTCCGGATCGCCATGGATGCAGCTTCCTCTGAGTGGAAGAGCGAAAAAGGAAAAGGATTCTACAAACTTCCGAAGGCAGGCACCGAGTTTACTTCCGCAGAGCTGATCGAACACTGGAAGAAACTGGTTGAAAAATACCCGATCATTTCCATCGAGGATGCACTTGACGAGGAAGACTGGGAAGGCTGGAAACTTCTGACCAAAGAACTTGGTGATAAGGTACAGCTTGTCGGAGACGATTTGTTTGTAACCAATACGGAGCGCCTGAAAAAAGGTATCGACAACGGCTGCGGCAATGCCATTCTGATCAAGTTAAATCAGATTGGTTCCGTATCCGAGACTTTAGAGGCAATCAAGATGGCTCACAAAGCAGGTTATACGGCAATTTCTTCCCACCGTTCCGGCGAGACGGAAGACACCACGATTGCAGATCTTGCAGTGGCATTAAATACCTGCCAGATCAAGACCGGTGCACCGAGCAGAACTGAGCGTGTTGCAAAATACAACCAGCTTCTCCGCATAGAGGAAGAACTTGGAAATGCAGCAGTGTATCCGGGAATGGGTGCATTTAATGTAAAATAAGGAATTTACGCACATTATAGTTTATTTTCTCCTCTATCTCATGGAAAGAACGCGAAAGGTCAGGGATGGCTTTTGGCGTTCTTTTTTAATTCATAGGAAAGTACGTCCTATGAATTAAAAAGCCCTCCGGGCGGGATGCGTGGAAAATGGTCTGAGGCGCGCTCCATGATCGTCAACGGATTTGCGGATGATGTATCGAAGGAACTGCCGGATTTTTTAGAAACATTTTATTTGCAAAATAATCCCTGACGGTCTACACTTGCTATAGCAACAATACACAATATCGAATAACAAAGGTGCAGAAACGGTAAAGTTCCGCAGGCAGACCAACCCGCCCCTTCGGCACGGCAGGCCCGCCAACCACTCTTTACCATTTCTGCATCTTACCAGAGAGGACACCACCAATGCCATCATTCGTAACATTTTCCAACGTCGGCAAAATCTACCACACCGGCGAACTCGACATCACCGCCCTCCATGACGTCAATTTTGAGATCGAAAAAGGAGAATTCTGCGTCATCGTCGGTGCATCCGGTGCCGGCAAAACGACGATTTTAAATATATTAGGAGGAATGGATACCTTAACCAACGGACAGGTATTCTTAGACGGACAGGAAATCTCAAACTATGACAAAAAACAGCTCACCTCATACCGGCGTTTCGACATCGGATTTGTGTTCCAGTTTTACAACCTCGTGCAGAACCTGACAGCACTTGAAAATGTAGAGCTTGCGGCGCAGATCTGTAAAGATCCGCTTCCGGCGCCGACAGTGCTTGAGGAAGTCGGGTTGAAAGACCGTCTGTTAAATTTCCCGGCACAGCTTTCCGGTGGAGAACAGCAGCGTGTCGCGATCGCGCGTGCGCTTGCAAAAAACCCGAAACTTCTGCTCTGCGATGAGCCGACCGGAGCTCTCGATTATAATACCGGAAAAGCGGTTTTAAAATTATTGCAGGACACCTGCCGCGAAAATGGAAAAACAGTCGTGGTCATCACGCATAACCAGGCACTTACAGCGATGGCGGACCGCATCATCACGGTAAAGAGCGGCACAGTCGTTTCCATGGAAAAAAATGAACACATTGCAGACATTGCAGATATAGAGTGGTAGACGGTTATGAGATCAATGATTTGGAAATCAACATTCAGGGAAATAAAGGAAAGTCTCGGCCGTTTTCTCGCTATCCTGGCGATCGTTGCATTGGGTGTCGGATTTTTTGCAGGACTGAAGGTCACACAGCCTGCCATGTTAAAAACGGCGCAGCGTTATTTTGATAAGACAGCTCTTTACGACTACCGCCTGATCTCCACGGTCGGTTTTTCTGAGGATGAAGTAGAGACCATAAAAAAACAAAAAGATGTAAAAGCGGCAGAGGGAGCAGTCACGTTTGACATTATCTGTGAGAGCGGCGGCAAAGAGCGCGTGCTAAAAATGCACAGCATCACAGAGGATGTTAACCGGCTGGTGCTTGTGGACGGCGAATTGCCGGAAAATGCAGGGGAGTGCGTGGTGGACTCTAATCTTTACGGCGCATCCATGATTGGAAAAACGATCAAATTGTCCGACGGCAATGACGAGGACGATCTGGAACATTTTTCAAACCGCGAGTATAAGATCACCGGAATCGTGCAGTCTCCTCTGTATTCGCAGTTTGAGCGCGGAAGTACGTCGCTTGGCAACGGCAGGGTGAGCGGATTTGTCTATCTTTTGCCGGAAGGATTTGCAGACGATTATTATACGGAAGTTTATGTGAAATTTGCCTGCGATTTTCCTTTGTACAGTGAAGAATATGATGCTTACATAGAACAAAAACAGGATGCGTGGGAAGCACTGACGGAGGATCTTGCAGCAGAGCGTTATCAGACAGTGCGTTCGGAGGCAGAGACAAAACTTGCAGATGGAAAAAAACAGCTTGCAGAGAAAAAAGAGGAGACAAAGAGCCAGCTTGATGATGCAAAAAAACAATTAGAAGATGCAAAAAGCCAGATCGAAGACGGCGAAAAGCAGCTTGCAGATGCAAAGAAAAAATTGGAATATGCCCCGGATGAATTAGAAAAAAAAGAGGCAGAACTGACGGAAGCAGAAAAGGCGATTCAGGAGAAAGAGACACAGTTAGATCAGGCGGAAGTTGCACTTGGAATCGGTTATGCGCAGGGAGTCGGACAGATCCAGAAAGCATTGAACGGAATTTCTGAGGGGCTTTTTTCCGAAAATGGAGATCAGGGAAATGGTGCGGCAGGCAGTTTTTCTTCTGGAGATGCATTAGGGGATGCAGGATCACAGATTGCAGATGCAAAGGCACAGATTGCAGACGGAAGAGCGCAGATCGCGGAAGCCCAAAAGCAGATCGAGAGCGGAAAGAGCGCCATTGCAAAAGCGAAAAAACAGTTGGAAGAGTCCAAAACACAGATAGCAGAAAAGGAAGCAGAATTATCTGATGCGAAAACGCAGTATGAAGATGGGAAAAAGGAATATGAGGACGGACTTTCAACTTACAATGAGGAAATAGAAAAAGCGGAGAAAAAGATCAGTGATGGCGAGAAAACTTTAAAGGAATTAAAAGATCCTGATACCTATGTGCTCGGACGCGATACCAATGTTGGGTATGTCTGCTTTGAGAGCGATTCCGGTATCGTGGACGGAGTTGCCGATGTATTTCCGATCTTCTTCTTTCTGGTAGCGGCACTTGTGTGTGTGACGACGATGAACCGTATGGTGGAGGAACAGCGGACACAGATCGGTGTGTTAAAGGCACTCGGCTACAGTGAACATACCATTATGGCAAAATATATGTTTTATTCCGGCTCCGCGGCGCTGACCGGATGTGTGGCTGGATTTGCACTTGGGACATTTTTATTCCCGAAAGTGATCTGGTATGCATACGGCATGCTCTATAAGATGGATTCCCTGGTTTATGTGTTTGACTGGAAATTAGCAGTCATTTCCGTGATCGTATCACTGCTTTGTTCTATCGGTACAACCTTTGTGTCTGTCCGCCGCGAACTGACGGAGGTTGCGGCAGAGCTGATGCGTCCGAAAACACCGAAAGCCGGGAAACGTGTATTCCTTGAATATATACCGTTTGTATGGAAGAGGCTTAAATTTTTGCAGAAGGTTTCCATGCGGAATATTTTCCGGTATAAAAAGCGGTTTTTCATGATGGTCGCAGGCATCAGCGGATGCAGCGCACTTTTGGTGACCGGATTTGGGGTGAGGGATTCTGTGACGGGAATTGTGACGCAGCAGTATACGCAGATCCAGACCTATGATATCGGTGTGACTTATTCATCGTCCGTCACACCGGAGCAAAAAAGTGAACTGGAAAGCAAAGAACAGGACGGTGTGGAAAAATCTGTGTTTGTGGCAGAAAAGAGCATGGATTTAGTTGGCAGTGAAAAGACAAAATCCGTCAGCCTTATCATTGCAGATCCGGATTCGGATATGACGCCGTTTGTCAATTTGCATACGGAAAAAGGAGTACCGATCACATTCCCGAAAAAGGGAGAGGCGGTTATTTCCGCAAAAGTGGCAGATGAACTTGGGATAAAGACCGGAGATACCGTGACGCTGCAGGATTCCGACATGAAAACCATATCCGTGACGGTAAGCGGGCTGTGTGAAAATTTTGTATATAATTATGTCTATTTGTCTGCGGATACCTATGAAGAACAGATGAAAACGGAACCGGAATACAAAAACGCATTTGTGTGTGTTTCTGAGGGCACAAATGCACATCTGCTTGGAACATCCCTGATGGCAATGTCGGATGTGGCAGCGGTCAATATTTCACAGGATGACATGGAACGTTTTTCAAGCATGATGGGCAGTATGGATCTGATCGTTGTGGTCATTATTTTGTGTGCAGCGGGACTTGCTTTTATCGTTTTATATAACCTGACAAATATTAATATTACGGAGCGTGTGTGCGAGATCGCAACGATCGAGGTGCTCGGGTTTTACGAAAATGAGACAGCCGCATATGTGTTCCGGGAAAATACGATCCTGACATTTCTCGGCGCACTTGCAGGGCTTGTGCTTGGTGTATTTTTGCACCGGTTTGTCATGAGTCAGATCGTCGTGGATATGGTAGCCTTTGATGTACATGTAAAACCGGTCAGCTTTGTATACAGCGTGGTGCTGACTCTGGTGTTTACCTGGTTTGTGGACCGGCTGATGCGAAAGAAGATCGATGCGATCAGCATGACGGAATCATTAAAAAGTGTTGATTAGAAAATAGAATTGGACGTTAACGCGGGAAAGTGTTATAGTTTATTTATAGAAAACGATGAATCAGGAGATGATACATATGGGAAAAATTATAACAATCGGACGTGAATTTGGCAGTGGCGGACGAGAGGTTGGAAAGAGACTTTCCGATGAACTGGGAATTGCCTATTATGATAACGAGATTATAACAGAGATTGCAAAGAGAACCGAACTTGCAGAAGGTTATGTGCAGCATGTAATGGAAAATGGTCCGACTGCCCTGATGCCGATCACAATCGGGAGAACTTTTTATATGGGCGCGGATCCTGTGATGGAACAGAACAATGCGATTTACAGAGAACAGAGCCTGTTAGTACAGGAACTCGCGGAGAAATCAGACTGTGTGATCGTCGGAAGAAGTGCAGATTATATCCTGCGCGACAAAAAGCCGCTGCGCCTGTTTATTTATGCAGATATGGAATCGCGCATGGAGCGATGCAGAAAGCGTGCACCGGAGCAGGAACATTTTACAGACAAAGAGCTGAGACGTCATATTCAGGATGTGGATAAGAGACGTTCCAAATATTATCAGTTCTTTACCGGACAGACCTGGGGCGAGAAGTTAAATTATGACCTGTGCATCAATACTTCCGGTGCCAATATCGAGGATCTGGTGAAAGTGATCGCAAAATTGGTAAAATAAAATATGCAGGAATATTATCTAAACAGTGAAAAGAAAATCTGTCTGATGGAATTGTCTGAGTTTAAGGAATTAGAGGGTGCGTATCCACATAAACGGAATTTGTTCCGCAGCATGAATCCGGTACAGTACTGCAAGGCAGAAAGTTACGGGGACTGCCTGTTTGGGACGATGAAGATACCGCGTGCCCTAAAGGGCAGAGTGACGTATATCGTATTTGGATTTTATCTGAGAGGCGAAGAACTGCTGTTGATCGAGGATGGCAGTTTCCTAAAGACGTGTCTTGGAAGGCTGGAAAAAATTATACCCACAGAGTGCAGCATGCATCAGTTCCTCGTTATGATTTTTGAGATGCTGATCGAGGATGATGTGATCTATCTGCAGCAGCAGGAGGAAAAATTAGCCTCCATTGAGGAAGAGCTTTTAAAAAAGATCCCGGAGCATTTCTATGAGATCATTCTGCAGTACAGGAAACGTTTTTCGGCATATCATGCATATTATGAGCAGCTTGTCAATCTGGCAGATGCCATGCAGAGTGATTTCGGACAGATACTGACAGACAAGGAGCGATCGCTCTGGCAGCTTTATGCGAACCGTGTGGAACGCCTGCATGATCATGTGGAACTCTTGCGGGAATATTTAGTACAGATCCGTGAGTTATACCAGTCACTGATCGATGTACAGCAGAATAAGGTCATGAGTATCTTAACGGTAGTAACGACGATATTTCTCCCACTGACCCTGATTGCCGGATGGTATGGCATGAACTTTCCAAATATGCCGGAGTTCGGATGGAAATATGCGTATCCGGTCGTTATTGTAGTCAGCATCTGCATCATTGCGGGAGAGATCATTTATTTTAAGAAAAAGAAAATGCTGTAAGCAGGAGAGATTCTGCGCGTAAAATAAAATATGTTTGACAGAAATCCGGAAATGGAGAGAAATCTTTGTTTCCGGATTTTCTTGTTTTCAGAACGATATGTCAAAGTGTACCAGACCGGAATATATTAGAATAAGAATAGATTAAAGAAGCTGTCAGTATGGCTTATGATATAAAAAGACTGCCGAGCGAAGCGAGTGTAGATCACGATCATGAAGCATCGCTTCATGATATAAAAAGACTGCCGAGCGAAGCGAGTGTAGATCACGATCATGAAGCATC
>DXQT01000016.1:0-19147 GCA_019411365.1 Roseburia sp. | reverse complement strand
GCTTCATGATATAAAAATTTCGGGCATTACAAAAAGTTTTTATAATAATGGAGAGATGCGTCAGGTTCTCCGTCCGGTCAATATTTTGATACCGCATGGAAAATTTGTGTCGATCATTGGGCCGAGCGGGTGTGGGAAGTCGACGTTATTTAATATTGTGGCGGGACTTCTGCCGCCGACATCGGGAGATATTACGATTGGAGAGAAAAGCATTTTAGGGGAAAAAGGTTACGTTGGATATATGCTGCAAAAAGATATGCTTCTCCCGTGGCGTACGATCATCGACAATATTATTTTGGGACTTGAGATAAAGGGCGTGCCGAAGCGGGAAGCGAGAAAACAGGCACTGCCACTGATGGAAAAGTACGGACTTTCGGGATTTGAGAAAAATTATCCGTGCGAGCTGTCCGGTGGAATGAGGCAGAGAGCGGCGCTCCTCCGCACACTTTTGTATGACAGGGAAATTATCCTGTTAGATGAACCGTTTGGTGCATTGGATGCGCAGACGAGACAGTCTATGCAGAACTGGCTGTTAGAGATCTGGGAAGATTTTCATAAGACGGTTTTATTTGTGACACATGATATGGATGAGGCAATTTATCTGTCAGATATCATCTATGTATTTTCCGGTCGTCCGGGGTATGTGAAAGAAAAAATTACCGTTCATTTGAAACGGCCAAGAAAACAGGAAGATATGCTGGAGACAGATTTCTGGGATCTGAAACAGCACTTGATGGGAGGGATGAGTGATGAAAAAAGAAGCGTATGAGGTGGAGTATTATGAACCTAAATCCGTTTTGGCGATGCAGGCAGACAGGCGGGAAGAAAAACACCGGAGAAAACAGAAAAAAGGGATAAGGGCAGGACGTATCCTGCTTGGGGTCGCCATCCTGCTGTTTTGGGAGATAAGTGCACGTCTGGGGTGGATCGATGACTATTACTGGAGCTCACCGTCCCTGATCGCACAGACTGCGATCGTACAGTGGAAAGAGAAAAATCTTGCATATGATATCTACTTTACCTCGATGTCCACGATCGGCGGTTTTTTAGCGGGAACATTGGGCGGCGCAGTTTTAGGATTGTCCTTCTGGTGGTCAAAGACGTTTGCAAAGATTTTTGAGCCGTATCTTGTGATGTTTAATGCAATTCCGAAACTGGCACTTGCACCAATTTTAATTGTACTGTTTGGAATCGGTTTTTCATCTAAAGTGATGCTGGCATTTTTAATGACGGTAATATCCTGTGCGCTTGCAACGGTCAGCGGGGTGGAGAATGTGGATGAGTCGATGGAAACCTTACTTTATTCTCTGGGGGCTGCCAGATGGCAGGTGTTTGGAAAAGTCGTGGTTCCGGCAGTGCTTCCGTGGATGCTTGGAAACCTCCGGATCAATATTTCACTGGCGCTTGCGGGAGCAATCGTCGGCGAATTTATCGCATCGGGGCACGGACTTGGCAGAATGGTCATTTATGCGGGAACTATTCTGGATACCACGTTAGTGTGGGTTGGTGTGATCGTTCTGTCGCTGCTTGCGATGGTGATGTATTTTGCGGTGGTGGAACTGGAAAAATGGATGACGGAACATCTGGCGATTTATCGTAAGGCGTGAGGAGGACACCAGCCGCTATGTTGTGATACACCTTTGGGCACCTGAGTCCATATTATATTAAAAAGTGAAAATGGGTCGAAATGTTTAAAAGGAAAATGTTAAAGAGAAAATTGTTCAGTTGTTTGGCTTACGTTGTATTTGCAGCAAGTTTATTTGCGACAGCATGCAGTGGAAGAAAAACGCAGCAGGAGAGTGTGGAACTCAAAAAAATCGTGATTGCGGAGCCGTTACATTCGATCGGGTATCTTCCACTTTATATCGGGCAGCAGGAGGGATTTTTTGCGGAGGAAGGCCTTGATGTGGAGGTGATCCAGGCTACGGGCGGCTCGCATGTGACGTCGGTGATGAGCGGGGATGCGTGGGGAGTAATCGGTGGAGTGGATTCAAATGCAATTCCGAATGCATCCGGGAACTGCCCGGATCCGGTGATTGCTGTCTGCAACTGTGTGAACCGCGCTAATGTGTATCTGTGTGCGGCAGTTGGCGAGGAATACACAGGAAATACAGATGAAGAACTTGCACAGTATTTCAAAGGAAAAAAGATCAACTCCGGCAGATTTGGCGGCAGCCCGAATCTGTGTGTGCGCTATCTTTTACTGTCAATTGGACTTGATCCGGATAAGGATGTAGTGATGGTGGAACCGGCAGATATGTCCACCTCAGTTGCCGTGGTACAGAGCGGTCAGGCAGATATCTCCTGGGCAGCGGAACCACAGATTGTTGACGGTATGAAATCAGGTGTATGGACGGATGCATTTTACCAGTTTACAGATCTTGGAGACTACGCTTACTCCGTACTCAGTGTGTCACAGTCAACCATCCGGAATGACCCGGAGACAGTACAGCACTTTGTCAATGCAATGTTAAAATCGCTTTCTGCTGCACAGGATAAAAAAACTGCGGTCCGCGCTGCCGGAAAGGAATTTCCAACCACACCGGCCGAAGACATTGAAGCAGCGATCGACCGTGCCTATAAAGATGGACTCTGGAGTGTCGATGGAATCATCACACCGGAGGCAGTAAAAAATGATATGGAAGTATCCATTGCATCCGATGTATATCAGGGTACCTATCAGTACGATGAACTGGTAGATATGCAGTTCGTCGAAAACGCACAAAAACAAAATTGAAGAGAGTATTTAGTAGAATAGAATGTATGCAGATTTCCGGTGCTTTCCTAAGGTGCCGGGGAATCTGCCATTCACAACACACCGATACACCTTTTCCACCAAATTTGTGAAAATAAATTTCGTAAATTTTCGGGACAAACCAGCCATCTTATAGTATAATAACCGTACTAAAGTAATATAACCACCCCCACACAGGAAAAGGAGAAAAGCGATGATAAATCCGGCATCAATAATGAAGATCATGAATGCAAAAAATAAATTCACGGCAAATCACCCGAAATTTGCTGCATTTCTAAACGCAGTATTTTCCACCGGCATCACGGAGGGAACAATCATTGAGATTACCGTGACAAAACCGGGTGAGGAACCGATCACGACGAACATGAAGGTGCAGCAGTCGGATCTTGAACTGTTACAGGAATTACAGGACATTGCAAAAATGTAAAAATAGAAATGGAGAAGCATATGTTAGGAAAAAAACTTTCTTATCAGACCAATGGAAGTACAGTAGAATTTGAATTTGAACATGGAACGGCGTATGTCACGGCAGTCACGGACACGATCATGAATGTATTTGTTCCGTACCAGTCGAAAGACCACCGTTCAAAAGCAATCGAGGGAGATAAAAGACTTCCGGTTACCGTAGATGTCTCTGAGGAAGGCGGAGCAGTACAGATTAAAACAGATAAGCTGACAGCCAAAGTATACGATGATTTTTTGATCGATTTTTATAAAAAAGACGGTACACTTTTATGTGCAGATTTCAGGGGAGAGCGAAAGAAAAAAAAGAAATTAAGCGATGAAGCACTTGCAACGTTAGAGTCTGAGGGACATGCCGTATCTGCGGAGGGTGAAAAAGAAGATCCTGTTATGGTCGTAAAGCAGATGAGCGGGGATGAAAAGTTCTATGGACTCGGAGATAAAACAGGCGTTTTAAATAAAAGAAATTATGAATATGAAAACTGGAATTCCGATCTGCCACAGGCACACACGGACGATTTTAAGGCATTGTATAAATCCATTCCGTTTTTGATCACATTAAAAGATGCGGGCGTATTTGGAATGTTCTTTGACAACACTTACAGATCACATGTCAATCTGGGAAAAGAGAACAGCGCCTGCTATTATTACAGTGCAGAGAACGGAAATCTCGATTATTATTTTATTTCCGGGGAAAAAATGACGGATATTGTGGAAGGCTATACTTATCTGACCGGAAGAACCCCTCTGCCGCAGCTTTGGACATTAGGACATCATCAGTCAAGATGGGGCTATATGTCAGCTGATGATATCAGACGTGTGGCACACAAATACAGAGAACTGCAGATTCCATGTGATACGATCCATTTTGATATCGATTATATGGATGGGTACCGCGTATTTACCTGGAATGAAAAGGGGTTTGGAGCACCGGGTGCAATCATAAAAGAGATCGCAGAGGATGGTTTTAAGGTTGTCTGCATCATTGATCCGGGTGTGAAATTAGATCCGGGATATGCAAAGTATGATGAGGGAATCGCGAATGATTATTTTGCAAAAACACCGGAAGGGGAAGTATACGTCAATGAAGTATGGCCGGGCGAAGCGGTATATCCTGATTTTGGAAAGCCGGATGTAAGAAAATGGTGGGCAGAAAATCAGAAATTCTTAGTGGATCTTGGTGTGCGAGGAACATGGAATGATATGAATGAGCCTGCAAGTTTCCGTGGAGAACTTCCACAGGATGTCGTTTTTACGGATGAGGATCAAAAGACAGATCATGCGGCAATGCATAATGTTTATGGACATCTGATGTCAAAGGCAACTTATGAAGGATTAAAGGAAGCCGATGGAAGAAGACCGTTCGTGATCACAAGAGCATGTTATGCAGGAACACAGAAATACTCTACCGTATGGACCGGAGATAACCAGAGCCTCTGGGCACATCTTAGAATGGCGGTTCCACAGCTCTGCAATCTCGGTATGAGCGGAATTGCATTTGCGGGAACGGATGTCGGCGGATTTGGTGCAGACTGTACACCGGAATTAATGTGCCGCTGGGTTCAGGTTGGTGCATTTTCCCCACTGTTCCGTAACCATTCTTCCATGGGAAGTACATTCCAGGAGCCATGGCAGTTTGATGATGAGACGATCCGCATCTACCGCAAATTTGTGGAATTAAGATATCAGTTACTTCCATACCTGTATGATCTGTTCCGCGAATGTGAACTGACCGGACTGCCGATTATGCGTCCTCTGGTTTTACATTATGAGAATGATCCGGAAGTCTGGAACTTAAACGGTGAATTTTTAGTCGGAGAAAATCTTTTAGCTGCACCTGTTTTAGAGCAGGGAGAGACGAAAAAGATCGTATATCTTCCGGAAGGTGTCTGGTATGATTATGAGACAAAGAAACCATATCAGGGCAGACAGTATTATATGGTAGACGCACCGCTTGATACCTGTCCGATGTTCGTAAAAGAGGGAGGCATGATCCCAACTTATGAACTGGCACAGTACGTCGGTGAAAAGCCGTATGATACCTTGAAAATGCGCGTGTATCCGGGCAATGGAACTTATCTGCATTATCAGGATAACGGAGCGGATTTTGCCTACCGTGACGGTGCTTATAATGTGTATGAGTTTACGCATGAAGGGGACAAAAAAGAGGCATCCGTGCAGATGAAAAAAGAAGGTTATACGAAATACAAAAATATTTTGTTTGAATAATTCTAACGCATAATGGAACCCGCACAAAAGTATTCCTCACGCATATGATATAGAGATGTTAGCGACAGGAGCAATGTGTGGACTATAATCAGGAACAGTTTTTCCGTATGCAGATGGATGTGCCGAAAATGCCTTTTTATATGAGCTATCCGATGCAGAATCTGTATCTGACGGAAATGGAATATGAAAAAGATATGGAACGCATGAAGGAGCTTTATCCGAAAGAGGTGAAGACAATCCTTTCTTATGTGGAAGATGAGTGCGACAAGATGGAGTATGAGGGGAGCCTGATGTTTGACGAGTATCCGGACCGCCTGATGTTAGAACAGGTGGCAGAGCGGATCTACCGCAATGTGGCAGGGGAAGAAAAGAATGTTGAGGCAGAACAGTACTGGGGCGGAATGAATCCACCGCCGGGACCCGGGATGCCGCCCCCGCCTCCACCCGGACCCGGGATGCCGCCACCTCCGCCCCCTGGAGGACGTGATGATATGCGGAGCCTGATCGGGGTATTATTAAATAATGAGATGTACAGACGACGCTGCAGGCACAGAAGATGCAGACGCTGGTGGTAAAACAAATGTTGCAGAAAATGGGCAGGTCATAGGTACACTGCCCGTTTTTTAATTCTCTTTCTTAAAATTTCAAAAAGAATCAGTGATAGGCATTGCGGATTTGAAAAAAAATGCATACAATATATCTGTCGCTTTTTTTCGGGTTTCAGAAGAAATTACAAAGATGGCGGTTTTAACAGGGAAAATGATATTTCATTCACATAGAGTAAGGAGACAATATCGTGCAGAAAGGTGCAATTAAGGCAGTCGTACTGACCGTCATTTTTTTTGTGGCAGTCGGAGTATTTAGTATGATGACAAATCATGTCAATGAAGATCTGACAACAGAAATGAAAAATGCCACATTACCGGTCATCACATTAGAGAGCAGTGAACAGGAAGTCAATGAATTATATGGATATCATACAAAGATGAATGCTGCGAGTATGCGCGATACGATCACACCGATTGGAAAAGACAGAAAACTTCCGGTTACGATCCAGACATACGAGACAAGCGTGGATGCGATCTCGTATGAAATACGAAGCCTTGATGGGGAGAGACTGATCGCCAATGCAGATGTCAATTCCTATGATGAGAAAAAAGGTACGATCAAAGCAGAACTTGAAATCCAGAATCTGCTTCAGGAGGGGGAAGAGTATTTACTTCTTATTAATTTAGAGAGCGGAAATGATGTCATTTATTATTATACAAGGATTGTGGAAATGCCAAATGCGCATGTAGACGAATCCCTGAAATTTGTAAAAGAGTTTCATAATACCACGTTCAACAGTGAGACATCGGGAACACTGTCAACGTATATGGAAAAAACAACCGGCGATAATACAACATTACAGTTTGTTTCATTAAATTCTTCATTAAAACAGCTTGCATGGGCAGATTTTAACGGAGAGCAGTTAACGACGCCGGTGCCATCCATAAAAGAAATTACGGATACCTATAATGTGATCGTGCTGGATTATGTTGTGACGAGTATCGGTGAGGGTGGCGAGAGTGAATATTATAATGTAGAAGAATATTACAGAGTGCGCTATACAAGCAGCCGGATGTATCTGCTCAATTTTGAACGCCGGATGAATCAGATTTTCCGCGGGGAAAATGCAAGCTTTTTTGACAATTATATTGAGCTTGGGATACGCTCCGGAAATGTGGAGTATCAGGCGAATGAGACCGGAACCACGGTCGCTTTTGTACAGGAGGGCGAACTCTGGAGTTACAATGAGACGGAGAATACACTCGCAAAAGTGTTCAGTTTCCGTGGATATGAAGGAATTGACAACCGTGAAAATTACGGGGAACATGATATCAAAATTGTCAGGATCGATGAGGCGGGAAGCCTTGATTATATCGTATATGGCTATATGAACCGCGGAAACCATGAGGGGGAAGTGGGAATTGAGGTCAATCATTATGACAGTCTTTCAAACACAAATGAGGAGCTTGCATTCATATCTTCGGATAAGGCATACGAGGTCATGAAATCCGAACTTGGTCAGATGATGTATGTGACTGAGGGCGGAGAATTATATCTGATGGTCGATGGCAGTGTGTATGGAATCGATCTTAGTACATTGGAAATGAAAGAGCTGATCAAGGGACTGGATAAAGAAATATATGCGGTTTCAGAATCCGACCGTTATTTTGCATGGACGAAAGACAGCCAGAACGGACAGAGTGATACAATTTCGCTCATCAACTTTTCCAGTAAAAAAACATTTACCATAACAGAAGGCAGTGGAAAGTATGTAAAACCGCTTGGATTTATGGGAGACGATTTTGTATATGGCGTAGCGAATGCGGCAGATGTATCAACGGAGGCTGCGGGAAATGTAATCTTCCCGATGTATCAGATTAAAATTTTAGATGTGTCATCCGATACGCCGTCCGTTTTAAAGACATACGAAAAAAATGGATATTATGTTTCCGGGGTTGATATTGAAGATTACACTATGTACTTAAACCGTATTCAGTATAATGGTACGGCATATGTGGACGCAGATCAGGATATGATCATGAACCGGGAGGGAGATGGAAATAAAATAGTTTCCATTGTAAGCAGCAGTTCTGACAGTAAAGAGACCCGGTTTGAAATATCTTTGCCGGAAAATGTGGGGGAAAAGGCTCCAAGACTGCTGACTCCGAGAGAAACCATATTAGAGCAGGATCGTACGCTCACACTTGAAGATAAGGGTGGTAACGGAAAATATTATGTTTATGTAAAAGGTGATGTGGTTTATACCACAGATCAGGTGGCAGGTGCGATCACAAAGGCAAATGAAAAGATGGGAGTCGTAGTAGGCGAGGATCAGGAGTATATCTGGAAACGTTCCAGAGATGCAATCAAACCGGCACTCTCTGACATCGCAGTCGGCGCGGAAGATGCTTCTTCCGGCAGCATTGCTCAGTGTATCAATGCAATGCTTGAGAAAGAAGGAATTAATATCAGTGTCAGTGCATTGATTGCAGGCGGTGAGACACCGAAGAATATTTTGAGCAATACAATGAAAGATGCAAGAATTTTAGATCTGACCGGGTGCAGTGTGGAAGAAGTCCTTTACTATGTAAGCTGCGGTAATCCGGTATTTGCAATGACGGGAAGCAATGAAGCGGTTCTGGTGGTAGGATATGATGCCAATAATGTCATTATTTTTGATCCTTCATCCGGAAACAATTTTAAACAGAGTATAACGGAAGCAGAAGAAGTGTTTAAAGGAGCAGGAAATGTTTTCTTCACATATCTGAAATAAAGCAAATGCAGAAAAAGGCAGGTTTTACAGATACATTTCCAATATAAATACATGAAAAAAAAGAGAAAACTGCATAAAAAAACAGTGCTTCCATAGAATAGTTCGTTGAACTTTAACAGATTTAAGTGAGACGTATTGCAAATTAAAGTCGAATGGGTTATATTTTGAGAAGTACTTGAAAAGAGGAAGAGGATGAATATGAGCAGAAAAGAAGTAGTGGTTTCGAATGTTTCAAAAGAACATGATAATCCAATTGCAGAACTGGTTCAGGTGGCTTGCCGCTATGACAGTGAGATTATCCTTGAGAGCAATAACCGCAGGATCAATGCAAAGAGTATCATGGGAATCATGGCATTTAATCCTTCAAAGGGTATGACAGTGAATATTGTCGCTGAAGGAAGCGATGAAGAAGAAGCATTAGACGCAATGGAGAAGTTTTTAGTTTGTGAGTAAGTTTTGTTGAGGAGGGAATTCATTATGGCAAAAGGAACTGTAGCAAAAAATAATGCAATCAAAGCAGAAAAGACAAATCAGGTAAAGGAAGCAGAGCCTAAGACAAATGAGAAGGCCAGTGATGTTTTACAGGCAGCAAAAAATGCAGCACAGGATGTGAAGACAGCAGTCAAAGAGTCTGCATCTGAAGTAAAAGCAGCAGTAACAGAAAAGACAGCAGCAGTCAAAGAAGCTGTAGAAGAAAAAGCAGCAGCAAAGACTGAGACAGTCAAAGATACAGCAGCTGAGACAAAAGAAACAGCAAAACCGGCAAGAGAAAAGAAACCGTCAAGAGCAGCAAAGAAAGCAGCAAAGGCAGCAAAAGAAGAATTAAAACCGGAAGTATTTATCCAGTATCAGGGGAATGAAGCGATTGTTGCAGATGTGATTGAGAAAGCAAAAAATGAGTTTGTTGCAGATGGTCACAGAGCATCATCCATCAAGAGCCTTCAGGTATATTTAAAACCGGAAGAATTTGCAGCGTACTATGTGATCAACCAGAAGTTTGCAGGAAGAGTTGATCTGTTTTAGGAGCGTTTGCCAGACGGACTTACATAGAAATGAGATAAGAAGAAACCGTTATACAAAAGTGTATGATGGTTTCTTTTTTTGATGCCAGAATGTTTATAGACATGCATTCCATTGTATAAGAAAAGCCGGCACGAAAAAGTACCGGCTTTTTTGATATTTCAGAATGAATTATTTCTGCTCTGCCTTGTATTTAGATACCAGACGTTCGATTCTGTCATACGGGTTTAACAGATCGCTGATGGAAGAATCATGGTTTAAGGTATCAATGATATAAGCGATGTATTTGCTCATATCACAGCTGATGTAATATGGTTTGGATAAGAGTTCCGGTGTCTGATAGGTAAGGTTTGTGGTAACGACTTTGTAGATCGTTCCATCTGCAACTGCCTGATCAAATTTATCTAAACCGTTTGTGAAGAGTCCGAAAGTTGCAACGACGAAGATACGGTTTGCTTTACGTTTCTTTAACTCTGTTGCAACATCGATCATACTTTCACCGGAAGAAATCATATCATCGATGATGATAACATCTTTTCCCTCTACGGAGGAACCTAAAAACTCATGCGCAACGATCGGGTTGCGTCCGTCTACGATACGGCTGTAATCACGTCTCTTATAGAACATACCGACATCTAATCCGAGAACGCTTGCAAGATATACAGCACGGTTGGTACCACCTTCATCCGGGCTGATTACCATCATATGATCGGAATCGATCTTTAAGTCGGTTACTTCGCGTAAGATACCTTTTACAAACTGGTAAGCAGGCTGTACGGTCTCGAAGCCTTTTAACGGGATCGCATTCTGTACACGCGGGTCATGTGCATCAAATGTGATGATGTTATCTACACCCATTGCAGTCAGTTCCTGTAATGCTAAAGCACAATCTAAAGATTCGCGGGAAGTACGTTTGTGCTGACGGCTTTCATATAAGAAAGGAATGATGACGGTGATACGTCTTGCTTTACCGCCAACGGCTGCGATAATACGTTTTAAATCTGCATAGTGGTCATCCGGTGACATGTGGTTCTCATGGCCGCATACGGAGTAGGTAAGGCTGTAATTTGTCACATCGACCATCAGGTACAGATCGTATCCACGGACAGACTCTTTGATCACACCTTTTGCTTCGCCGGTTCCAAAACGCGGAACAGCGGTAGAGATGATGTAGGAATCGCGGCGGTAATCTTTAAAGGCAAGATCAGATGCATGCTGATGCTGTCTTTTTTCTCTCCAGCCGACCAGGTACTTGTCTACTTTCAGACCAAGCTCTTTGCAGCTCTCAAGCGGGATCAGACCGAGTGCTCCATCAGGTAAGGTTTCCAGGTTTCTTTCATCGTTTGGCATTGAATGGTTCCTCCATAAAAATTTGTTTACATGTATTTCAATAGATTGCTCTAATTGAAGGCAGAAAATGTATTTTGTGTTTATAGAACATCAGCGTCTTCGTTTCTGCATCCGGATATCTTCCCCGAATAATTTGATCAGAACATAATTGTCCATAATTCTTGATAAGATTCGCTCCGAATACAGATCGGTAAGCTGGGACAATCCGAGGTTTGTGGAAATGATGGTTGATTTCCGGTGCAGGATCCTTTCGTTTAAGCACAAAAACAACTGGGAAGTCGTAAAAGAATTTGTAAGCTCTGTGCCGAGATCATCGATGATCAGAAGATCGCAGGTAAAAATATTTTCATTTGCGGCAATCGCTTCCTCATCTTTTGCAAATACACCCTTGCTTAATATATCAAATAATTGGAACGCCGTAAAGTAAATTACAGAATGACCGTGATCCATCAGCTCTTTTGCAACACAGTTTGACAGAAACGTTTTGCCGATGCCGGTATCTCCGTAAAAGTACAGATTGGAAAATGTACCATCAAAGTGATCAATAAAATCATGACATTTCGCAACGGCATCTTTTGCTGTTGCCAAAGATGATAACCCGGTTGCAGGATTTATGTCTTTATCAGAATAATAGTCAAAAGAAAATGTGGAAAAATTCTCACGGAGCAGGATGCTTTTTAAATTCGACTGGGTATAGACTAAATCGATCGCAGCCTGTGTAAAACAGTGGCAGCGTTTCCCGTCGATAAAACCGGTGTCCTTACAATCCGGGCATTCATAAGAAGTCTCCAGATAATCAGCAGAAAGCCCTGCTTTTTTCAGAAGATCCTTTTTTTCACTGCGGTAGGAGGCAATCTGTTCTTTCAGGGTATTAAGAGCCATGGTATCACCGTCTAAGAGCTTTTTTGCCTGTGCAACGGAGCAGGTCGCAATGGCATCATCGATCTCACGGAGACGTGGGATCTTGATGTAGGCATAACGGGTCCGTTCTTCCCTGTCATGTTCATTTTTTAACTGCCGGGCATCATATGCCCGTATAATCTCATCGTATTGTGAATTTGTCAGAGGCATGTTCTTATCCTAATCTCCATTTTTGCCTGTTTTAGTATGAAGACAATGTTTTCACACTACTCTATGGTATCAATGTTTTGAATTGGTTGTCAGTAACATTTTTTCAAGCTCATCATATTCATAGGAGCGCTGCCCGATGCTTGTAAACTTGTTTTTCGGACCGGCAGCCTCCTGTGCCGATGCTTTGGTGCGTTCTTTATGTTCAAGATTTAAACGTTTTACATCTTCCATGGTATGTACGTTTAATTTACGCCAGTTCGAGAGCATTTTGTCAGTGTAAGGAAAACTCGGCTGGTGGATGCTCTGGATGGTCTGCTGACATGCCGCACAGATGATATCGATCGAAAAACCATATTCGGAACGCCATTTTTCAATATAGTCTGTCTCGGATGGAACCAGATTTCTTCCTGTAATGCCAAAGGAGCGCATCACCGCATAGTAAGCCGGACTGTGGATCTTTGCCTCCTGTTTGGCAGCGGTTACCGTCCGGATGCCGCTTTCTGCCCATTTTAGCGCCGTGGCTTCGATGTAGCGGATAGCGGTGTGGTTTTTGCTGACACAATATTCCACCAGATATGCGATCAGATCCGATGAAAATGAAAGCTCATCATATAAATAAATAAAAGTATTCATATCCGTCTGGCTGAGAGGGCGTCCAAGATAACGTTCCGCGACAAAAAGAAGTTCCGCAATCTGGTCATTTTCCTGAAACTGTTTTAATTCATCGCGGGTGTAATCCCTTTTTGGCGGGAAGGATTCTGTATTTACCGAAGAAATGCCATCATCCGGGGAATGATATGTGTCTTCTAAAGAGGAGACACTGTCTGCTTCAGGTGTTTCCGCAGCCGTTTCATTTTCCGGAAAATCATCGCCTGTGCCGGTTTTATCTCTGGATGCAGAATCAATCAGGCAGATACCGGTCAGGTTGTGCTCAGTATCATATTCTAACCGTAAAAGATGCATACGTTCCCAGTAACTTAGGGCGCGTTTGACATCCTTTTCCGTGTGTTCAAATTTATCTGCAATCGAAGAAATCGAAAAAGCGGAATCCGGGGCATTCATCAGACGCAGCAGGTACAGGTAGATCTTTACAAATTCCCCGTTTGCGTCAGACATATATTCATCAATAAAAATATTCGATACACTCGTGGCAGAAGATGCACTGTCACTGTGGATTAGTATTTTAGCCATGAAGGAAACCCTCTTTCGATAATATTCTAAAAGTATAAGTATAAATATTTGCTGCGCCACAAATTATAGCATAGGAAAAGAAAAAAGAGAAGAACATTTTTGAATACAAACGCTGTAAAATCAAGGGTTGCGGGGAATGTGGATAATGTGGATAAAAAAGTGGATTCATAAAAACGGAAGTTATGGCAACTGTGCCGGAATACAGAAAATAAGGGACATAAAAGAAAACGGAATCCGAAAATGGATATGTGTTATGTTAACAAAAAAAATCCACATTCGATGGTTGAAGTTTTCCCCAATCGAATGTGGATAATGTGGATAACTTATCGACCAAGAAGATGTTCACCCACGTTTACGATATCTCCGGCCCCCATAGTTATCAACAGATCACCGTTTATACAATTTTTCAGTAAAAATTTCTCGATCTCTTCAAAGGAAGGAAAATAATAGCATTCTGTTCCTTTTTCCTTTAATTTTGCAAGGATATCCCTCGAACTGATGCCGTAAGTATTTTTCTCACGGGCAGCATAGATATCAGCAAGAACGACCACGTCTGCCATGGACAGTACATCTGCAAAATCATCTAAAAATGCTTTTGTCCTGGAATAGGTGTGTGGCTGGAAAGCCAAGACCAGGCGCTTGTGTGGATAATTTTTGGCTGCGGTTAATGTTGCACGGATCTCTGTCGGATGATGTGCGTAATCATCAATGATAGTAACCCCGTCCACACATCCTTTGTACTGGAAACGGCGGTCTGCACCTCCGAAAGCGGATAATCCGGCAAGAATCGCATCCGTTGAAATGCCAAGATCAAGCGAGAGTGCGATTGCTGCAAGTGCATTTGATACGTTGTGCATGCCCGGAACGTGAAGTTTTACATCCATGACCGGGGTACCGTGATGCATTGCCGTAAAGGAAGCGCATGCTGTTTTGTCAAAGGTAATATCAGAAGGATAATAGTCACAGGAGTCATTCAGTCCGAAAGTGATTACCTGCGGATCTAAGCCGCTGGTGAGCTCTGTGTAGTTTTCAATCTCTCCGTTTATAATGATCGCACCGTCTTTTTTTGTATTTTCTGCAAATTTTCGGAATGAATTGCGGATGTCCTGAATATCTTTAAAGAAGTCAAGGTGTTCCGCTTCCACGTTTAAAATAACACTGTATCGTGGATAAAAATGGAGAAAACTGTTGGTATATTCACACGCTTCGGATACAAAAATATCGGACTTGCCTACTTTTATATTTCCTTCAATGGCTTTTAAGATTCCGCCGACGGAAATGGTAGGATCAGCCTTTGCTGCGAGAAGAATCTGGCTGATCATGGATGTGGTCGTCGTTTTTCCGTGGGTACCGGCAACGGCGATGGAATTGTTGTAATTGTCCATAATCTGACCAAGCAGTTCTGCGCGGCTTAACATTGGGATGCTGCGCTTCTTTGCGGCCGCGTATTCCGGATTGTCTTCCCGGATAGCAGCGGTGTAGACGATAAGATCAATGCCGTCGGTAAGATTTTCAGCCTTCTGACCGTAAAAAATACGGGCACCCATGTGCTCTAAATGTCTGGTCAGTTCGGATTCTTTTGCGTCGGATCCTGAGATGGCAAAATGTTCTTCTAAAAGTATCTCAGCAAGACCACTCATGCTGATGCCGCCGATTCCGATGAAATGGATGTGCAGCGGCTGGTTGAAATTGATTTTATACATTTATTGATACCTGCCTGTTTTATGAATTATTCTGTTTGTTTCATTATACCCGTATGAAATTAATTTGCAAATTCTTTTGGGGAAAAATCTTTTCGACAGAAAAAACGAATTGTAGATAAAATTTTATCAATTTGTGCAATGTGTCAAAAATATGTAAAATCAGTAAAAAATATTGTGGAAAATGATGTACATGGGATTTGAAGTGTGGTATAATTAAAAATACCAAAAGGAATAGATTGACTAGAAAGTGACGAGAGGTGATTGACGTGATTCGAAAAGAAATGATAGCTATGCTATTGGCTGGAGGACAGGGCAGCCGTCTTGGAGTGCTTACAGCAAAGGTTGCCAAACCGGCAGTTGCGTTTGGAGGGAAGTACCGCATTATCGATTTTCCACTCAGCAACTGTATTAATTCAGGAATTGATACTGTTGGTGTTCTGACACAGTATCAGCCGTTACGTTTAAATACCCATATCGGAATTGGTATTCCGTGGGATCTTGACCGTAACAATGGCGGTGTAACGGTTCTTCCACCTTATGAGAAGAGCAACAACAGTGAGTGGTACAGTGGAACAGCAAATGCAATCTACCAGAATATGAATTATATGGAGAGCTATAATCCGGAATATGTCCTGATCTTATCAGGCGACCATATTTATAAGATGGATTATGAAGTGATGCTCGATTTCCATAAAGAAAATCATGCAGATGTGACGATTGCAACAATGCCGGTACCAATTGAGGAAGCAAGCAGGTTTGGAATCGTGATTGCAGATGAAAATAAAAAAATCCAGGATTTCGAGGAGAAACCGGCAGAACCGAGAAGTAACCTGGCATCCATGGGAATCTATATTTTCAGCTGGAATGTTTTAAAAGAAGCATTACATGCCATGAAAGACCAGAGCGGATGCGATTTCGGCAAGCATATAATTCCGTATTGTCATGAGAGAGGAAAACGTCTTTTCGCCTATGAATTTAACGGTTACTGGAAAGATGTCGGAACGTTAGGATCCTACTGGGAAGCAAATATGGAGCTCATCGATCTGATCCCGGAGTTCAATCTCTATGAGGAATACTGGAAGATCTACACAAAGAGCGATATCATTGAGCCGCAGTATCTGTCAGAAGATTCTGTGGTTGAGAAGAGTATCATTGGTGAGGGATCCGAGATCTATGGAGAAGTACATAGTTCTGTCATCGGTGCAGGTGTTACGATCGGTAAGGGAAGCGTAGTAAGAAACTCGATAATTATGAAAGGGACACAGATTGGTGAAGGTGTCACGATAGATAAGTCAATCGTTGCAGAAAACTGCCAGATTGGAAACAATGTGGTGCTTGGAGTCGGTGAGGAAGCACCGAACAAGCTGAATGCAAGCATATATTCTTTTGGTCTTGTAACAATAGGTGAAGATTCCGTGGTGCCGGATGGCGTTCAGATAGGAAAGAACACGGCGATTTCCGGAGTTACGGAAAAAGAAGATTATCCGGATGGAATTCTTGAAAGCGGTGAAGTAATTATTAAGGCAGGTGACTCAGAATGAAGGCAATAGGTATTATTTTAGCTGGCGGTAATAACAGCCGTATGCAGGAACTATCCAATAAGAGAGCGATTGCAGCAATGCCTGTTGGGGGCAGCTATCGAAGCATTGATTTTGCACTCAGCAATATGAGCAATTCGCATATACAGACAGTTGCAGTACTGACACAGTACAGCGCCAGATCCTTAAATGAGCATCTGAGTTCCTCAAAATGGTGGGATTTCGGAAGAAAACAGGGCGGTCTGTTCGTATTTAACCCGACAGTTACGGTGGACAACAGCTGGTGGTATCGTGGAACTGCAGATGCCATGTATCAGAATATCAGTTTCTTAAAGAAACGCCACGAACCGTATGTCATCATTACGAGCGGTGACTGTGTTTATAAGATTGATTACAATAAAGTACTGGAATATCACATCGAAAAGAAAGCAGATATCACGGTAGTGTGCAAAGATATGGCACCGGATGTGGATGTAAGCCGCTTTGGTGTGGTACGCATGAACGAGGATTCCAGGATCGTGGAATTCGAGGAGAAACCGATGGTATCCCAGTCGAATACGATCTCTACCGGTATTTATATCGTGCGCAGAAGACAGCTCATTGAGATGTTAGAGCGCAGTGCAGAGGAAGGACGCTGGGATTTCGTTACGGATATTCTGATCCGTTATAAAAATATGAAACGTATCTACGGTTACAAGATGAAAGAATACTGGAGCAATATCGCGACCGTTGAGTCTTATTACCAGACCAATATGGATTTCCTGAAACCGGAAGTGCGCAGATACTTTTTCCATGATGAGCCAAAGATCTACTCTAAGGTTGATGATCTTCCGCCTGCAAAGTACAATGCAGGATCCGACGTGCGCAACAGTCTGATCGCAAGCGGCTGTATCGTGAACAGCAAAGTGGAAAATTCGATCCTGTTCAAAAAAGTATTTGTTGGAAAGAACTGTGTGATCAAAAACTCCATTATTTTAAATGATGTATATATCGGAGATAACACACACATTGAGAACTGTATCGTGGAGAGCAGGGACACATTGAAAGCCAATACATATTACTGTGGGGACAATGGTATCAAGATTGTTTCTGAGAATAATGAGCGCTACGTGTTATAGAAATGCATTTTTAGGACAAGGGTAAAACAACTTAAAGGGGGACATAAGACATGCAGATAACGGACGTGAGGATCAGAAGAGTAGAAAAAGAAGGCAAGATGAAAGCGGTAGTTTCAATCACGATCGATGAAGAGTTCGTGGTACATGATATTAAGATCATTGAAGGGGAAAAAGGTCTTTTTATTGCAATGCCAAGCCGGAAGGCAGCGGATGGAGAATACCGTGATATTGCACATCCGATCAACTCCGGAACGAGAGAGCGGATCCAGAAACTGATCTTGGAAAAGTACGAGGAGACATTAGCTGCTGAAGAGTAAGGAGCTTTTGGCAGCAGGTCTTTGAGGAAGATTGTTGTGTCGGCAGAATAAAAAGAATGAGCGGCTGTAACAGGGGATTGTTGTTACAGCCGCTTTTTGGTGTGTGTTAAACAGTTGATTCGCCAAATGATGGTTTGTGGGTGATATGCGTCGCCCGTCCAAATGGTGTGTCGCAGGCTTGTGAGTGGAATCTTACGCAAAGCCGGAGTTAATTTTGGTTCCGTTGTACGAAAATAAGAAAAGTCTAAGTGTGTCTGGGTTAGATTTTCTCGGAGTGACGTGACCGGCAACAACGAGTCATCCATGACTCGATGCTGCCTTGTTCTGCCATCCGTGGCAGAACATCACTGTGTACCTATAGACACACTAAGATTTTCTAATTTTCTCCCAAAGTCACAAAATTAGCTTCGGCTTTGCGCAAGATGCCAGCCGTCAGGTTATGAACACCATTTGGGTGGGCGGTTCATCTCAAAACTGGGGGCGTAGGCGCGAATTTTTGATATTCGCTTGAATGAAAATATGCTTAAAATGCTAATGTGCTGTATCATTAATATTCAACCTAATGGCTTCCCAGAATTTTTATATGCTACATTGTATTACATGAATTATTTCGTAAAATGCCAGACAAAATAACACAGAATAATTTTTTCAAATGTGTATGGCAATAAACATAGGCATAACGGGATACATTGAGGTTTTTCCAGTATTATCAAACCAATAATAATCTATTAAACATAGTTATTTGGAAATATTTTTTTTTCAGATTCAGACATAAAACACTAAAAATTTACACCCGCCAAAGTTGTAAAATGAGTTCCCCGGAGAAGGGTGGTTCACAACTTAGTGGCTGGCAAATCGCATCAAGCCGGGATCCGTTTTGTGACTTTGGGAGAAAATTAGAAAGTCTTTGTATGCCTGTTCACAATACAGTGTTGTGCTGCCACGGACGGCAGCACAAGTCTTAATGTGCCCGGATGGCACATTTAAGACGCACACGTCACTCCGGCATAAAACTAAATCAGGCATACTTAGACTTTCTTATTTTCGGACAACGGAACAAAACAGTCCCGG
>DXQT01000015.1 GCA_019411365.1 Roseburia sp. | reverse complement strand
TACGGTGGTGTGAGAGGTCGGGAAAATTTATTTAATTTTCCCTCCTACTCGATTTCATAGGAAATTACGTCCTATGAATGAAAAAGCCCTCCGGGCGGGATGCGCACTTCGCATTCCAAATCGGCAAAATCTGCTGCCACCACTGTATCATGCGGCATTTTCAGTTCAGAAAATGCCTGCCTGTGAACAGTAACCACAAGCGACTCCTTGTTCCTGTGCGGCGAAAAGCAGATTGTGAAAAGGAAAATTGGAGGGTATAATATGTAGGGAAAAGGGAGAGCAGCTTATGAAACAGATAAAACAAAAGTGGTTGTAAAATAATCAGTTGAATCAAGTGGCAATAGTATAAAAAATAAAATTTTTTACATATAGAAATGGAGCTTTTATGGATAACAATAAAATCGATGAGGGATTACAGGGAAATGAGAAAATAGAAACCGCAATCGCGGCACTGCAGCAGGAGGCAAGCGAAGAGATGTTAGCGCATACCCTGACAGTGATACGCAGACGCATGAAAGAGGGCGGTCAGTTTATCGTAGCGGTGGAACCGCCGACGGGCGGGAACCAGATGCAGATACAGGCAGTGCAGACGCCGGACGGCAATAGCTGGTGGGCGGCATTTACCAGTTTTGAGGAAGAATTAAAGGGAAGCGGGAGTGTAATGTCTACATTTTTAACAGGAATTGAGCAGGCATTCCGCGCGGTACTTGCCGCAGAAGGGGCAAAGGGAATTATCGTGAACCCGTGGAACCGGACGATCATGCTGGATAAAAACCTGATACGGATCATACTTGGGGAACCGGCATAAAGTATATATATTGATTTTCAAACGAAAAGGATAGACAGCTGACAACTGTCTATCCTATGAAATGCTTATTGTCTATGCGGTTTAAAGATTAACCGAAGTATCTGTTCAACAGTCCTTCAAATGCTTTTCCGTGTCTTGCCTCATCGCGTGCCATCTCATGAACGGTATCATGGATTGCATCAAGGTTTGCAGCTTTTGCACGTTTTGCAAGATCAGTTTTTCCTGCTGTTGCACCGTTCTCAGCGTCAACTCTCATCTGAAGGTTCTTTTTGGTGCTGTCTGTTACAACTTCACCGAGCAGTTCTGCGAATTTTGCAGCGTGTTCTGCCTCTTCCCATGCAGCTTTCTCATAGTAGGAACCAACTTCCGGGTAACCTTCACGGTAAGCAACACGAGCCATTGCAAGATACATACCAACCTCAGAGCACTCACCCTCGAAGTTTGCTCTTAAATCGGATACGATATCCTCACTTACTCCTTTTGCAACACCAACTACGTGCTCAGCAGCCCATACTTTCTCACCTTCCTGCAATTTGAACTTTTCAGCCGGAGCTTTACATACCGGGCAGATCTCCGGAGCTGCATCGCCTTCATAAACATAACCACATACTGTACATACATACTTTGCCATAATTTTAATCTCCTTTTCTTTGAAAAATGTTATTTGTCTGCTGTAATAGATTTCCCCGCTTATTTGAAATCTATTACTGTGTGCTTTAAATTGATATCAGTAACTATTACTGATTTTAAATGAAAAACTTCTTTTTGTCAACATTATTTTATATTATTTTAGAAGTTTTTTGGGGAAAAATGATCAGGAAGTCTGTCTTTTGGCTTTACAGGAAGAGCATTTTCCGTAAAAATAAGTCACATGTCCTTCAATCTCACCGTCAAAGTCCTGTGCGGCAAGAACATTGATATGATCCAGTCCCGTTACATTTAAATCCAGAACGCTCCCGCATTCCTTGCAGATAAAATGGTAATGCGGCTTTGGATTACCGTCAAAACGATCAGGTCCAATTCCGGTGGACAGTTTCTGGATCTCACCGATATCTGCCAGTAATGACAGATTGCGGTATACCGTACCGAGACTGATATTCGGAAATTCTTCCTTGATATTCATATAGACGGTCTCTGCGGTAGGGTGGTCATAACGCGAGATGAGAAACTTCTTGATGGATTCCCGCTGCTTACTTCGTTTCAGCATATTACCATCCTTTCTTGATAATAGTAATTGTTACTAAAATTATTATATAATCACAGAGAAAAAATGTCAAGATGAAGATGGTTTGGTTTTTCATTTTAATCTTTGATAAACGAATGCTTGGTGGTATATTGGAATATAGCTTTGACAATAAATGGCAGTGTAAGGGAGAAGCAGTTTGAAAGTAAAGACAATTCTTGGCAGGATATATTATATCATAGTGGCAGTGTGTGTCTTTCTGCATGTTGTTATTTTATCATTGAGTTTTTTTGACAACAAACATCAGGAAAAATATTGCCGCAGCATTATTCCGGACAGGGAATACCAGACAGATGAGGATAACCGCAGGTTTGTATTTTCTGCACAGAAGATAAAGGATGGAGGGGACTGTCTGCGTTTTTATACGGCGCATATGGAAGTCAGTGTGTACGCTGATGACACGCTGATCTATCATGTCGGACAGCAGCAGGCAATGCCAAAGGTGTCACCCGGAGTTATGTGGAATTATGTCGGGATACCATCCGGGGCAGAACAGATCCAGGTTATGATCCGTGCGGTCTATCCGGAGGTCAGACAAAAGCAAATTGATTTTTCAATCGGCGGGTATACCCAGATGTATAGCGGAATGTTGTACAGATCCATGCCGGTAACATTTATCTGTCTGCTAGAAATATTATTGGGTTTCTTCATGGTACTGTGGTGGCTGATCGCACGGACCAAAATGAAAATGAAGCAGACGCTGCTGCATTTTGGCACTTTTTCCTTTCTGACCGGAACTTGGGCACTGAACGAGACAGATGCCGCACTTCTGATCCTGTTTCCGGTCAGAGTTGAGATCGTATTCGTATCAGCGGTAGCCCTGATACTCATGGTACCTTCCTTTGTGTGGTTTACCAAGGGATTCTTTGATGTTGAGGACAAGTGGGGATCAGATATTATCTGCGCGCTGGCATATCTGAATCTGGCGGTACAGCTTATATTGCAGCTTGCCGGGATTCGAGGCTTCCGGCAGATGTACACGGTCACACATGTCCTGTTGGGGGTAGCGCTGCTTTATACGATAGTCATGCTGATTTCTGAGTATAGAAAAACGAAGGTACACCGCCATCTGCGGTTTGTTGTGGTTGGTGGGTTTATTCTTCTGGGAACGTTTGCGGCAGATCTGCTGCACTTTTATTACGGATCATTTCAGACAAGTATATATGGTATGTATGGTGTTTTTATCTATATCATTATTTTTGCGATCGAAGTATGCAGACAAGTGGCAGAGCAGGTGGATGCAGGGCGGAAGCTGCAGATCTATGAAGAACTTGCAACCAAAGATATGCTGACGAAGCTCTATAACCGGAATGCATATGATGAATGGATCAAGGTAAACAGGCGGCCGAAGAAGGCGAAGATTGTTGTTTTTGACCTTAACAATTTAAAACAGTGCAATGACACGATGGGGCACGCAGCCGGAGATGCATATATCCAAAATGCTGCGGGGATCATATTGCATGTGTTTGGAAATTGTGGAAATTGTTACCGGATCGGTGGAGATGAATTCTGCGTTGTGATCTATGGGAATGATCCTTCAGATATGGAAGAGTTATTCCGGCAGATGAAGCAGGAACAGGATGAGTTTAATTCGAAAAACGCAATACCACAGATACAGATTGCCTATGGCTATGCGGAGTTTGACCCGGAAACAGACCGGGATATCGAGGATACCAGATCCCGTGCAGATGACAAAATGTATCAAAAGAAGAGAGAAATAAAAGCGGGATACCAATGAAAATGAAAGGACAGAGTAAGTAGTTATATTTAGACCGTCAGGCAATGGATGTTATCGTTTATGTTCTAATTTATAAAAAAACGGAATACAAATAGAAGAAAACAAAAACAGAGATGAGAGATTGCCTATGGCAGGAATGAAACGGTTTATTGCATATATATATGGGTATGAAAATGCAAACAAGGCAGGCAATACGGGATTTGCCAGGATCGAGCTGCGGGGAGAAGAGTGCAGGCTTGAAATCCATCTGCGTAGTGTCTATGCTGCGCAGACGCACTGCAGGGTTTATCTGTTTCGCAAACAGGGTAATCAGATGGAGGGAAGCCTGATCGGAGAAATGGATGTCCGCAATGGTGCTGGAGATTTTGCCACAGCAATGAAAACAATGCATATACCGACATCATCACTCAGTTTTTTCGAGATGGACGGGATTTTTTTGTGCAGCGAAGATGGACGTATTTTCATGAGCCGCTGGACGGAGGGGGAGCCGCTTACCGTGGATATGGAGCACTTTGGGGAGTGGAGAGAAAGCCAGCCAGAGGAACCGCCGGTGGAAGAAGAGGTGTATACAAAAGAAGACCTGCATAAAAGAGAAGATATGCATGCAAGAGAAGATGTGCATGCAAGAGAAGATGTGCATAAAACGGAAAATATCATATCAGAAACAGAAAACAAGCCTGTGTCAGGTAAAACACCTGTGCCGGACAGTATGAAAAAGCAACAGAAAAACAGAAAACAGACCACCCAGCCGGCACAGAAATATGACAGTGAGCTCGCTGCGACAGAACTCCCCGCGCGCAATTTCTTTCCACAGTACCAGTGGACGGACATCTGGGAGCAGTTTTTAAAAAGCCATCCGGCAAACACGCCGTTCTCAGAAAAAAATATTACCTGTATCAAAATCGAACTAAAAGATATTCGTGAACTCCCGAAAAAATACTGGTATCTCGGAAATAACAGTTTTCTGTTACATGGATTTTTTAATTACCGGTATCTGGTGATTGGAAAAATAGAAGAAGATACACAAAACAGATGGTTTTTAGGGGTGCCTGGCATTTATCAGAATCAGGAGCGTGTCATGGCGATCATCTTTGGATTCCCGGAATTTATGCCGGAGCAGGTTGAAAACCGGTTTGGCTGCTGGTATCGTTTTTTTGAAGAATAACTGTCTGACAAAATGGAGACGTTTTTGACAGGGGCTGTGCATAAAAAATGCAGCTGTTAATTGTCGGTGGAAGGGTTGAGATACGCGTAGCGCAGATGATCTGCCCATCGGTTCTGGATAAAAAAACAGCCGCGTTCTACACCTTCATACTGAAAACCCAGAGATTCCAAAAGGTAGATGGAGGGCTTGTTTTCCGGCATAACACGTGCGAATACACGATGAAGATGAAGGTCGTAAAAGGCAAGTGACATGACTTTTTTAATC
This sequence comes from Roseburia sp., assembly GCA_019411365.1. Next base: position 51,417 of record DXQT01000015.1, on the reverse strand, counting down.
GCTTCTGAGGCATAGCCCATGCGCCGGAATGCTGCGTCAAATTTATAGCCGATCTCTGTGCAGGAATATGCTGCAAAGCGGATGTCGTGCAGGCATACGGTTCCGATGATCATTTGCGGATCATCCTTCCGGAAAACATAGAAACGGATACACTGTTGTTTTAATGCGAGATCCCATTCACACTTTAAAACTGCCTGCTGGTAGGATGCGGTATAAAAGTTGGCAGGTCTTGTCGGTTCGTAGGCTTCAAAACTTTCACGATTGCGGTTCTGAAAATTTAAGACCGCATTTGCATAATTCGGTGTTAAGACTTTTAAGATCAGCCGGTCTGTCTGAGATTCATATTTTAAAGAAGCGTTTTTCCACTGCATCAGGCAAGATGCCTCCTTCTCGACAAAAATGAAAAAATGCGGTACAATACTGCATACTATATAGTATAACATTTCGGGGAAACTGTCCATGAATCAGGATGAAAAATACATGAAAGCGGCGATACGGCAGGCAAAAAAAGCATATGCATTGGATGAGGTGCCGATCGGCTGTGTGATCGTGCAGAACGATAAGATCATTGCGCGTGGATATAATAGAAGAAATACAGAAGGCAACACATTAGCGCATGCGGAACTGACCGCAATCCGCAAAGCGAGTAAGAAAACCGGTGACTGGCGGTTAGAGGACTGCACGATGTATGTGACGTTAGAGCCATGTCAGATGTGTGCAGGTGCGATCGTTCAGAGCCGGATGAAAAAAGTGGTGATCGGAAGCATGAATCCCAAAGCCGGATGCGCCGGCTCGGTATTAAATCTGCTCCAGATGCAGCAGTTTAACCACCAGGTCGAGATAGAAAAGGGTGTGCTTGGGGAAGAGTGTTCGGCAATGCTTTCCACATTTTTTAAAGAACTTCGCCAGAAAAAGAAGTCTTAAGCGCGTATCTGGCTTGACAATACAGGGCGAAATAGGCTATACTTAAATCTCCGAGCAGCCGGGGTGGCAGCGGTACCCTGAACCAGCAATCCGCTATAGCTGGGGTGATGCCGAACGGAGGGTTGTCAGATTGTGGAGCTGCCCTTCATAAGTGGCGTTGAAGTTTGGGTCTTACGCAACAGGAATCTGTGAACCGGGTCAGGTCAGGAATGAAGCAGCCCTAAGCAGAAGCTCTTGTGTGCCGTAAGGGTGCCTGGGCCGAGTTAACTGTGGAGGTAACGTCTGTGGTCTGGATTCGATGGGAGGCGCTCGGTTTTGTATATCTAAAATTGACCATATATCAGGATGAAAGGAATTACAGTGGACAAACTCAGAAAAAGACTGTATCAGGTAAGTGAAGGTTTAGAACTCATCATAGCGTTAGTTGCTGTGGTTGGTGTGGTCATAGCGGCGGTAAATCTTTTCCCGGAACTTCTGGTATACTGGCAGAACCGGACGAATGGGGAGGCATTTCTTATTTTTCTCGATGCTGTGTTTGACGTCGTGATCGGGGTAGAGTTTATCAAGATGCTCTGCAAACCAAGTTCACAGAATATCATGGAGGTTTTGATCTTTCTGATTGCCCGTCATATGATCGTACAGAAAACGTCAGCATTAGAAGACCTGTTATCCGTAGTCAGCATCGGAATTTTATTCTTTTTCCGCAGATTCATGCTCGCAACCAAACCGGATAAGGAACAGCATGTGCCGGAACTGTTAGGTGCAATCAGACATTCAGGGAATAAGCAGGAGAAAGAAACAAAAGATAACGAACAGTAGATTTGTCACAGACAATAGAAAATTATATGGAAAAGGTACCGTATATCAGACGCATGATCCGGGGATCAGGTCTCTGGTATACGGTACCTTTTGTATAAAGAAAAATACAATTTACGTTAATTTTTTCACAAAGATACTGACAGTATATCAAAGTTGAGAGAATATGTCAAATAAAACTGCATTTATTTGAATACAAATATTGAATTTCGAAAAAACTGCTATATAATGAAAACATGATATGCGCTGGTAGAGAGCGCCAATTACAATTTATAAAAAGTGAGGAATTAATCATGTTTGGATTTGGACAACTGATCGACATCTTAAAAAAAGATCCTAAGAAAATCGTGTTTACAGAGGGCGATGATCCTCGTATTTTAGAGGCTGCTTCCCGTCTGTTAGCAGGAACATTCCTTCATCCGATCTTAATCGGTAATCCGGATAAAATTGCTGCTGAAGCGGAAGAGTGCGGTTTTAATATCCGTGGAGCAGAGATCATTGATCCGACTAATTATGACAGAATGGATGAGATGGTAGATTTATTCTGTGAACTTCGTAAGAGCAAAGGTGTGACACCGGAGCAGGCAAGAGGTATTCTTTCCCAGGCAAACTACTTCGGAACCATGCTTGTAAAAATGGGCGTTGCTGATGCACTTCTCGGTGGAGCAACCTATTCAACAGCAGATACCGTACGTCCGGCATTACAGCTGATCAAGACAAAACCGGGCAACACAATCGTATCTTCCTGCTTTATCATGGTACGTCCTGCAGCTACCGGTGAGAACGAAGTTCTTGCAATGGGTGACTGTGCAATCAACATCCATCCGACAGAGGATGAGTTAGTTGAGATCGCAGGTGAGACAGCACAGTGTGCAAAGATTTTCGGTGTTGATCCGAAGGTTGCATTCTTAAGCTACTCTACACTTGGTTCCGGTAAAGGTGAGGATGTAGATAAGATGCGTAATGCTGCAGCCAAAGCCAAAGCAAAATATCCGGATCTTCCAATCGAGGGAGAACTTCAGTTCGATGCAGCAGTTTCTCCTCGTGTAGCACGTACCAAATGCCCGGGCAACCCGGTTGCAGGTCATGCAAACACATTTATCTTCCCGGAGATCAGTGCCGGAAACATCGGTTACAAGATCGCACAGCGTCTTGGTAATTTCGAGGCTTATGGTCCGATCTTACTTGGATTAAATGCTCCGATCAACGATCTGTCCCGTGGATGTAATGCAGCAGAAGTTTATTCTATGGCTATCATCACTGCAGCACTTGCATAAGACGGATGATTGGAACTGTTGGTACGGGTAGAATTTTCCGTGCATGACAGTACGTTTTAAATACAAAACAAATATGACAGAATAAAAACGTGGCATGGCGTAAAGCTATGCCACGTTTTGTGTGGAAACACATGTGAAAAATTGAATTTTCTACATGTAGGAATGTGCTTATGTTCAAATTTGTTATACAGAAAGACTGTGCAGGAATGTACTTATGCTCAAATTTGTGATACAAAAAGACTGTGCAGAAATGAGGATTAATATGGAACAACCGATTTTTACAAGAGAGGATTTGAAAAAACTGATCATACCGCTGATCATAGAGCAGATGCTGGCTTTAAGCATCGGTCTGTTTGATACCCTGATGGTGTCTTCCTGTGGAGAGGCTTCTGTTTCCGGTGTATCACTCGTAGACAGCATCAGTGTGTTATTGATTCAGATACTGTCGGCACTTGCGACAGGCGGGGCCGTTGTGTGCAGCCAGTATCTCGGCAAAAAGATGCCGGAGAAAGCAAAACTTTCTGCGGGACAGCTGATGTTTATCATGCTCACATCATCCGGAACAGTAATGATTCTGGTATTATTTTTACATCGTTTTTTATTGCGTACAATTTTCGGACAGATTGAAGCAGATGTGATGGATGCGGCTCAGATTTATTTTTTGATCTCGGCGATATCTTATCCGTTTCTCGGTGTGTATAACGCCGGGGCGGCACTTTTCCGAAGTATTGGAAACAGTAAGATCAGTATGTACACCAGCCTTGTCATGAATGTGATTAACATTGGCGGCAATGCGATCCTGATTTATGGTGCTGGAATCGGTGTAATGGGGGCAGCGCTTGCGACATTGATCGCAAGAATGGTGTCTGCACTTGTCATGGTCGTGTTATTATCGAAAAAAGATAATCCGCTCTGCATCACGACACCGGGCTGTATGCGTCCACAGAAAGATGTGATCGGAAAAATCTTAAAGATCGGTATTCCAAGCGGTATTGAAAATGGAATGTTTCAGATCGGTAAACTTCTGGTGTCAAGCCTGACGGCAACGTTTGGAACGGCTGCGATCGCCGCAAATGCCGTGGCAAACAGTATTGCCGGGTTTGCCAATATTCCGGGGATTGCGATCGGGCTTGCGATGGTGACAGTGATCGGACGCTGCATTGGTGCCGGGGAAAAAGAGCAGGCGAAATGGTACAGCAGAAAACTGTTAGGGCTTGCATATGGAGGTATGTGTTTAACAGACATAACGTTATTGATTCTGGTCCGTCCACTGGTTGGCTGTTTTTCATTGTCCGGCGAGGCGTTTGCAATTACGGTACAGCTTTTACAGACATTTTCCATCTGTGCTATGCTTATCTGGCCGCTCAGTTTTGCGCTTCCGAACGTTTTGCGTGCAGCGGGGGATGCGAAATATACCATGGAAGTCAGCGTGTTTTCCATGTGGGTATTCCGTGTTGCAAGCAGCTATTTCTTTGCAGGAACGTTGAAAATGGGCGTGCTTGGCGTGTGGATCGGAATGTATGTGGACTGGGTGTTCCGCTCACTCTTATTTGTAATACGGTATAAACGTGGAAAATGGCTGAATAAGCGGGTGGTATAGGAAAACGCTGGAACAGCAAAAACATGAAATGACAGATGAATGTAAAATGTTAGACAATATACAAACAATACACAAACTATCAGAAAAAATGTGGATAACTCTGTGGATAATGTGGATAAGAGTGCATAATAGTGGAAAACCATATAGTTGTTGCACAATTATAAATTATATGTAAAATAAAAGAAAAATATACATAAACATAAAAAAGAGGCATATTGCAGCCAGCCCAGCTGGTTTCTGCAATATGCCTCTTTAGCATGTGATCTACTTCTCCGGGTGGATATCGATCATACGCTCGATCAGTTCTACGGATTCTTCGATACCGTAGCATGCACTGTTGATACAAAGATCATAGTTTACGGCATCTCCCCATTTACGTCCGGTGTAAAAATGATAGTACTGTTCATGTCCTTTATCAATTTTCTTTAAACGGCGGACAGCTTCTTTGAGCGGAAGATTGTTTACCTCCATCATACGGCGCACACGCTGTTCAAACGGAGCGGTGATGAAGATACTGATGTGCGGGATACGGTTGTTTGTCAGAATCACATCCGCACAGCGGCCCATTACGATAAAGTCTTCTTTTTTTGCCATTTCCACGATCAGATCGCTCTGGTTGAAAAATACGGCATCTTTCTTCGGCAGGCCGTGATAACGGCTGAAATCTTTTAAGAAACGTTTTGCACTGGTATCATGTTTTGCAACCTGATCAAGTTTTGATGTAAAGCTGTCACGGTCTGTGACGGAATCTTTTTCTGCCTCTAAACGCTCTAATACACGGTTGAAAATTTCAACATCGTAGTAGTTGATCTTTAATGCATCCGCAAGCGCGAAACCAATATCCGTACCGGCGCTTCCGTGTGTTCTTCCGATGCAGATGATCAGATGATCGTCTTTGGAAAACTTCTGGTGCAGGTTGGATGTATTTAAGGAAGCAAGGTTCTGGTCAAGGATATCAACCGAACCAAAACTTTCCGGCAGTTCTGCGATCTGATGTAAAATCTCATTGTATTCGTGCATCATACGGCTGCGATCCTCTTTGTTACGGATCGTACGCGCCATATTACCGATTAAAGCGATCTCACTGCGGAGCAGATGTCCCTGTGGATGTGTAGAGATCAGGGTTGTCAGGTTACGAATACTTGTTTCTTTGTCGCCGGTAAAAGTGCGTCCAAGGGAAGAACCTACCAGACGGTAAACTTCACTGTCGAGATCATAAATGCGGGTAGCAAGTGCCCGTGATGTTTCGATATTATTTTCCATTGTGAAATCCCCCCTTTATAAAAAGAATACCAGAGTGTCAATGATAAACACCGGAACTAAAGATACGATTGACCATAATAAGTATCCGAAGAAAGATGGCATACGCACACCGTTTTCGTCAGAGATGGATTTTACCATAAAGTTTGGTGCATTTCCGATATAAGTGTTTGCACCCATGAATACGGCACCACAGGAAATCGCGGTAAGCATTTTGACCGGAATCGTTCCGACCGTGGTTGCAATACCCTGTGTGAAACCAAGTGTACCTGCAGTTGTCAGGAATACCAGATAGGTCGGTGTGTTATCAAGGAAACTGGAAAGTGCACCGGTTGCCCAGAACATCTCAAGCGGTTTGGAAAGACCAAGCTCCGGTCCCATGGATTTCAGAAGCATCAGTGCCGGCTGCATGGTAATAAAGATACCGATGAAAAGAACGGCAACTTCTTTGATCGCACCCCAGGTAAAGTGGTTACTGGTACGGATCTGAGAGTCTGTTGTTTTAAAAGATAATAAAGCGGCAAGCAGGATGATGGCAACCTCAATAATAGAAGGAAAACCAAGTGTCACCTCACGGAATACACGGATACCGCGAACGTTTCCGGCTGCATCCTGAAATGCTGCAAGGTTCGGAAGAGTTCCACTTAAAATAACAGCAGCAACGATCATAATAAGGAAAATAATGTTGTGCAGACCATCGATCTTTAATGTGGTACCGGCTTTGCTGATATCCGGTTTTCTGCCGTTTGCAATATCTTTGCGGTAATTGTGACGGTCTAAGAGATAGAATACAGTCAGTAAAATTACCATATTAAAGATTAAGATCGGGAACAGATGCAGGCTCCAGAAGAACGGAACACCACGCATAAATCCCATTAAAAGTGGCGGATCACCGATCGGGGTTAAGCATCCTCCCATATTCGAGATCAGGAAGATAAAAAATACCATAATGTGACTCTTGTGCTGACGCCAGGAGTTCATCTTGATCATCGGACGTACCATTAACATACTGGCACCGGTTGTACCGATACAGCTGGAAAGTAAGGTACCGATCGCAAGGAAGATTACGTTGACGCGCGGGGAACCTGCGAGATCGCCTTCTAAAGTGATGTTACCGGCAACACAGAACAGACCAAATAACAGGACGATAAAAGTCAGGTAATCGTTTAAAATACACTCAAGTACTGTTTCGACCGCATCTCCGGCACTATAGGTCACTGCAAACGGAATGATAAATAACAGGGACCATACGGCTACGGCAAGCGGCTGGTTTTTCTCCCACCATTCCGGTTTTACAAGCGGAAGTACTGCGATACAGAGTAACAGACCGGCAAATGGGATACAAAGCCATAGCGGAACCGTTGCAGTACTGCTTTCGCCGGATTCTGCTGCGAGAATCGTTAGCGGTGTGAAAAGCAGCATAGTTGCGATGCTTCCACAAAGAGCAAGTAACTTTTTCATAAAATCAGCCTCCAAATTCTATGATATATAAATCCATATCATTATTTGTTGATTGCAAAAAAATGTCAATAAATAGTCTTTTTGCAAGGTTAAATCTTAACACAATCTGAACCTTTTTTCTACCAGAAAATAAAAAAAACATAAAAACAATAAAAAAAATACAAATTGCATTACGACCTTTAAAAAAGCATATACATATGGTATAGTGGATTCTGACAAGTTTATATCATCTACGATAAAGATGTTCCTTGTCTACGGGGTATGGCGTAGTTTGGTAGCGCGCACGGCTGGGGGCCGTGAGGTCGCAGGTTCAAATCCTGTTACCCCGATTGGTGCTGCGGCAGAGTTTTTCAAATGGGAGAACCTGTTGCAGTACTTTTTTGATTTTCATCTGAAATATTGCAAAATATCCGTGAAAAGGGTAATATTTTAAATAGAGCGAAAGACACATATCCGTCGCATGCGATTGTGGGCGGTATATGTGAAAACTGGGCAAAGTAAATATGGGTATGCAGGAGGAAACGCGGATGAAGAGAATCGGTATGTTAACAAGCGGCGGTGATTGCCAGGCATTAAACGCAGCAATGCGCGGCGTAGTAAAAGGCTTAAGTGAAAATGTGGATGAGCTGGAGATTTACGGCTTTTTAAATGGTTATAAAGGGCTGATTTATGGAGATTACAGATTACTGACATCTGCAGATTTTTCCGGAATACTTACCAAAGGCGGAACGATCCTTGGATCTTCCAGACAGCCGTTTAAGCAGATGCGTGTGCCGGATGCGAACGGATTAGATAAAGTAGAGGCAATGAAATCTACCTATTATAAGTTAAGACTGGACTGTCTGGTCATCTTAGGCGGAAATGGAACGGAGAAGACGGCAAATCTGCTTCGCGAGGAAGGATTAAATGTAATTCATCTTCCGAAAACGATCGATAACGATATCTATGGAACGGATGTTACATTCGGATTTCAGAGTGCGATCAATATTGCAACGGATGCGATCGACTGTATCCATACAACGGCAGCTTCCCATAACCGCGTATTTATCGTGGAAGTTATGGGACATAAAGTTGGCTGGCTGACACTTTATGCAGGAGTTGCAGGTGGTGCAGATATCATTTTACTGCCGGAGATTCCTTATGACATTGAAAAAGTGATCGCAGCTATTAATAAGCGTACCAAAGCCGGAAAAGGATTTACAATTCTTGCGGTTGCGGAGGGAGCTATCTCAAAAGAGGATGCGGCATTATCCAAAAAGGAGTACAAAGAAAAGGTTGCAAAACGCAAATATCCGTCTGTTTCCTATGAGATCGCGGATCGTATTTTTGAGGAGACCGGAGTGGAAGTCCGTGTGACGGTTCCGGGACATACACAGAGAGGCGGAAGTCCGTGTCCATACGACCGTGTACTCTGTACCAGACTTGGTTCTGCCGCAGCACAGGCTGTCATGGACGAGGATTATGGCAACATGATCGCCATGATCAATGGAAAGACAAAACGCGTTCCATTAGGTGAAGTGGCAGGCAGATTAAAAACAGTAGACCCGGATTGCCAGATGATCAAAGAGGCAAAACGGATTGGAATCAGTTTCGGGGATTAAGATGTCATACACAGCATTATATCGTAAGTTCCGTCCACAGGAGTTTGAGGACGTCAAAGGACAGGAACACATTGTTACAACATTAAAAAACCAGATCAAAGCAGACAGGATCGGGCATGCGTATCTGTTTTGTGGAACCAGGGGAACCGGTAAGACGACCATCGCAAAGATATTTGCAAAGGCGGTCAACTGTGAGCATCCTGTAGACGGCAGCCCGTGTGGAGAGTGCCCGGCCTGCAGGGCGATTGCAGCGGGCAACTCCATGAATGTGATCGAGATCGATGCCGCATCGAATAACGGTGTGGATAACATCCGCCAGATCCGTGAGGAGGTGGAATACCGTCCGACGGAAGGCAAATACAAAGTCTACATTATCGATGAGGTTCATATGCTTTCCATAGGTGCATTTAATGCACTGCTAAAGACACTCGAGGAGCCGCCATCATATGTTATTTTTATTCTGGCAACAACGGAGGCACACAAGATACCGATCACAATCTTATCCCGCTGTCAGAGATACGATTTCAGGCGTATTTCCATTGAGACGATCTCAGCGAGACTGATGGAACTGATGGAAAAGGAGCAGGTCACAGTGGAGGAACGTGCGATCCGCTATATCGCAAAGGCGGCGGACGGTTCCATGCGGGATGCACTCAGTCTGTTAGACCAGTGTATTGCGTTTTATCTTGGGCAGGATCTTACTTACGACAAAGTACTTGAAACACTCGGTGCGGTTGATACTGAGATTTTCAGCAGACTGCTCCGTCAGATTTTAGAGAAAAATGTGACCGGTGCAATCGGTGTGATCGATGAGATGGTCATTGAGGGCAGGGAATTAGGACAGTTTGTCAATGATTTTACCTGGTATCTGAGGAATCTCATGCTTGTACAGAGCTCGGATGACATGGAGGATGTGCTTGACATTTCAACGGAGAATCTTGCCCTGTTAAAAGAAGAGGCGCAGATGGTAGACACAGACATTCTTATGCGCTATATCCGTATTTTTTCAGAACTGAGTAATCAGATCCGTTATGCCGTACAGAAGCGTATACTGATCGAGATCGCGGTGATCAAATTATGTAAACCGGAGATGGAAAAAGATTATGGTTCGCTGATCGACCGCGTGGACAGTCTCGAAAAAAAGCTGGAGAAGGGTATTGTGGTAACGCAGGCATCCGGTGACATGGCTGCGGGGACAACAGGTTCTTCTGCCGCATCGGCGGTGTTAAAAAAAAAGGAACTTCCCAAGGCAATCCCTGAAGATATCAAACAGATCATGAGCAGCTGGAGCGGCATTTTATCACAGCTGACAGGAATCACAAGAACCTATCTCAAAAAAGCAGTTCCGACATTAGGAGAGGGCGGTACGCTGATCCTGGCATTTGAGGATGCCAATGCGTACACTTATATAGAAGAGAACCGTTCTAACTGCCAGGATGAATTTCGGGCAGCAGTTGCAGAAAGACTTGGCAAAGAGGTAGAGATTCTGGTAAAATTAAATGACACTGGCACGCCAAGCGGGGAGATCTATCCCGATTTACGCCAGTTGATTAATTTTGAAATAGAAGAAGACGATTTTTAGGAGTAAAATCCTCTGCTCCTGCAAAGGCAGTCGCATTTTGCTCCGCAAAACAAGGAGGATTCACATGGCAAAAAGAGGCGGTTTCCCGGGCGGTATGCCGGGCAACATGAACAACCTTATGAAACAGGCGCAGAAAATGCAGCGTCAGATGGAAGAGGCACAGAAAGAATTAGAAGAAAAAGAGATTACTGCAGCAGCAGGTGGTGGAGCTGTTGAAGTTACTGTTTCCGGTAAGAGAGAGATTACAAAAGTAAAATTATCCGAGGAAGTAGTTGACCCGGATGACATCGAGATGTTAGAGGATCTGATCATGGCAGCAACCAATGAGGCACTTCGTCAGTTAGAAGAATTCTCTTCGGATTCCATGTCAAAAATTACCGGCGGCATGGGTGGTCTTGGCGGACTTCCATTCTAAGGGGAAAGAGCACGCCATATGTTTTATGGGCGAATTTATTTATAAAACCCGGGTGTCAGCCACTTTTTGATACCCGGATTTCCGCAGGAAAAAAGGCATAATGATTTAGGGAAGACAAGGAATGTTTTTCGCCTGAATCATTATGCCTTTTTTGATTCATTGGAAATTACGTTCCATGAACCCAAAAGACCTCAGTTTACAACTTTGCCCGGAACACTTCATCTGCCGGATAGCCGCCGGCACATTTCTGCATGCCGCGCTGAATACTGTCTGCGGAATTTCCCCAGTCTTTATCTTTGTTCCGGTAGTCATTTTTTTCTACAAACCATGCGACTTCTTTTTGCAGACGTTCCATATTTTCCTGCATCAGTGCAAATGCCTTCGGGTAAAACTCCTTTTTCTGCGTATCGTTTAATTTGTTTTCCGCAGTCTCAATCAGATCTCCGAAATGAGGCAGGCAAAAGCCTTTGCTCTCTTCAAAAAGCTGGCGGAATTCTTCATTTTTCAGATACAGGTCGAAAAAGGTATCCAGATATCTGCCGTAGATTTTACGGAAATGATCGCAGACATAGCAGTCTGTCGTCTTTTTGGAGATCCATGCACCAAGCGCAGTCTGCGGTTCATGTTCGGAGGTTGCATCGGTGCGCTTCATGCGCTTTAACAGACTTGATTTGCCTGGGGCAAAATCGGACATTTCTTTTGCGAGTTCCTGATTCAGTTTCTTCAAATGCGTGCTTAAGATCAATGCATTTCCAAGTCGGTTGCCGTAATCGTACATCATTTTAAAGTGATGGCGGCAGAATCCGGTTGCATCTGTCTTTTCACGGATATCATCCTCCATATAGGCGGAACCTAAAATAAATGAGACCGCATGCTGCTCGGCTTCGCGCTCTAAATTGCAAAAAGGGCATTCGTCTTTGGCGTTGAATGCTTTGATTAAAGGGATGGTTGCAATATTTTCTTTCATATGATCTATGACTCCTTTGACTGGTTGATCCACTTCTTTATTTATAAGAATTATAACAAAGTCTGATAATTCAAACAATAACACATAATAAATTTAAAGTTATGCCATAATAAATAAAAAACGCAACATTTCATATAAAATGTTGCGTTTTTATTTGCAATTATTATTTCGGCAGAACAAAAAGAAACTTAACCCCAAAATCTAAATTTTTTTAAATCCGTTCAGAAATTAATGGTATGAAAAATACTGTCCCGCTCGTCCTGAGAAATTCCCAGATAACGCTTTGTGATATAAAACGAGGAATGATTATACAGATCCATCAGAAGAACCGGCGAAATTCCCTGTTTCCATGCATGATAGCCAAACGTCTTGCGGAGCGAATGACAGCTGACATGCGTTTCGCATAAGGTTTCGTCCGCTGCTCTGCGTACAATACGATATGCCTGGGAGCGGCAGAGCGGATGCGCAGGTGTGGTGAGTTTTGAAAAAATATAATCCTCCGCGTCAGGTTTTCTTGTTTTCCGGTAACAGTCCAGTGCTTTGATAACGTGTGAATTTAAGGCAATCTCATTGACCTTTCCTGTTTTCTGTTCATGGATCAGAAGATGATCTAAGAAACAGTCTTTCTCAAAATAATACACATCTTTCCATTTTAAATTCAATACATCACTGATGCGCAATGCGGTGTAGAGCCCAAGAATGATCATCGTATAGTTGCGGATATTCGGATGTGCAACCTCGTAATATGCAATGAAATTTTTTAGTTCGTCCTTGTCACGGATCGGCTGTGTTGTACCCATAATGACTCCTTTCTGCGGAAAATACCGCAAGCCTGTAAACGCAACATTTTATATGGAATGTTGCATTCAGGGAGAAACAGATAATCAGGGAGGAAAACAGATTATATGCTCAAGTTAACGTTAAAGCCTGGTGACTATATTGACATCGGTGAAAACATCAGGGTCGTTTTTTCCGGCGGTTCTGCAAATAACATTCATCTTCTGGTGGATGCACCGAGAGAGATGAACATTGCGCGCAGTTCTGCAGAAAGAAAAAGCAACCGTACTCACTACTATAAGGAACAGGGCATTTCGGAACAGGCACAGAAAGAGATCGCTGCAATTCTGATGAGGGAGCGCCGCAGCAGATCAGAAGAAGCAAGGTAATAAGGTCAGGCTAACCTAGGGGTCGGGCTTATTATAAATCTTTTTAAGACGTATATCTTAAAAATTAAGAAAAATTTCCGCATATCACGGAAAAAAAGGGAAAGGATTCCCGGATGCCGGGCAACGGCAGAACACATTTTTTATCACACGGAGGTAAATATTATGGCAATGGTAGTACAGCACAACATGTCCGCAATGAATGCGAACAGAAATTTAGGTGTTACAACAGGAATGCAGGCAAAATCATCAGAGAAGTTATCTTCCGGTTACAAGATCAACCGTGCAGCAGATGATGCAGCAGGACTTTCTATTTCTGAGAAGATGAGAAGCCAGATCCGCGGTTTAAATAAAGCATCTGACAATGCACAGGATGGTATCTCTTTAATCCAGACCGCTGAGGGCGCATTAAATGAATCCCACTCTATCTTACAGAGAATGAGAGAGTTATCCGTACAGGCAGCCAACGGTACAGAGACAGATGACGACCGCGAGGCAGTACAGAACGAGGTTTCCCAGTTACAGGAAGAGCTGACAAGAATTTCTGAGACAACAGAGTTCAACACGATGAAGCTGCTGGATGGTTCTCAGAGTGGAAGTACATCTTCAACCGGGTCAGGTCCGAAGTTTGGTGTTGTAGATGCAACATTAGACGGTGCACTTGTAACATCTAACGTGAAAGGTATTAAAGTAGCAACAGCAGCTGCCACAACAACAAAGGCAGGTCAGGAGACTGCTATCTGGGCTGCTGATGGAAAGACATTAACTTTAAATCTTTCGAAAAATAAGGTATATACACAGGACGAAATTGATGACTTGATCGCAAATGCAAAACAGGAAGACAGTTCTGCAACGGGTGCACCGGCTGAAGTGAAAGTATCTTTAAAGAATGGTATTTTTAATGCAGATGCAGACACAACTGCCGGAACTGTAACAGCCGGTGGTGTGAAGGCAGTATCTGATGAAGGAACAGTAACTGGATTTGTTGGTGCAGATACAATTTCATTTACGGCAAATAAGTATGGAGCAGAGTTCAATGATACTGTATTTAAATTCAAATTTGATAAGGCAGCAGGCAAAGAAGAAGTAGAGACAAATACAGCAATTGAAATTGATGGAGCAAATGCGGTAACAGCAGGTGAATATACAATTCATCTTGCAGCAGGCAAAGAATATACGGCAGAAGATTTAGAAGATGTTCTTAAAACGGCAGGATTCGACTTTGATGTTAAATTAAGTGGAAATACACCAGATGAGCCAAATACTTTATTTGCAACCAGTGGCGCATCAACTGTGACTGATATTACAATGGGTGCTGGCACCGCCGGAGCTGGTCTTGGAAGTACAGATGCTATGTGGGGGCAAGCTGGTTATGACAGTGTATCTTCTGGTGCTGGCATTACCTTGCAGATTGGTGCAAATGAAGGTCAGACCATGAGTTTCTCTATCGATGACATGAGTGCAAGAGCACTTGGCGTAGATGGCAACAAAGTTGATTTAAGCACACAGGCTGGCGCACAGAAAGCAACTGATACCATTGATGCAGCAATCAAGAAAGTATCTGCACAGCGTGGTAGAATGGGTGCGATCCAGAACCGTCTGGAGCACACCATCAGCAACCTTGATACAGCAGCAGAGAATACCCAGACTGCAGAGTCCCGTATCCGTGATACAGATATGGCAGAAGAGATGGTTGAGTACTCCAAGAACAACATTCTTGCACAGGCAGGTCAGTCTATGCTTGCACAGGCGAACCAGTCTACACAGGGTGTACTCTCTTTATTACAGTAATTTTAGTAAAACAGTAATTATCATATGCAACATGAAAATGTCCCGGGGCATCATGCTCCAGGGCATTTTTCATAGAAAGAGGAAAAAATGAATCTGTTAAAAACAATGTTTTACGATGAATTTGCATGTATTGGAGCGGAGTGCCCATTGACCTGCTGCGGGGGATGGATGATAGCAATGGAAGAGAAAACATTAAAAGATTACAGGATGATGGGGGGAGAGATTGGAAGATTTGCCAGAAAAGGTGTAGCATATAACTCTGATTTACAGAGTTATATAGTGCGGCTGCGGGATACGGATGGAATGTGCCCGATGCTGAATGAAGACCAGTTGTGCGAAATTGTACTAAATAAAGGAAATAAGAAACTATGCCGTACCTGTGCAACATTTCCACGGGAAACAGTAAGGTCGTATGATACAGATGAGAAATATATCTTTCTGGGTTGTCCGAAAGCAGCACACCTGTTATTTGAGGTATCCGGGAAAATAACTTTTATGTTTGAGCGCGATCCGGATTTAGATATGGAAGACATTCCTATATACAATCATGTGATGAAGATCAATCTTACAGTGAGGGGGGAAATCACAGATTTTATTCAGAAGTCAGAACTTCCATTGTGGTTCCGGGAATTTTATGGGGCTTATACGATAGAAAAAATGAGTTCACAGATAGCTGAACAGGATTTTGAAGCAGTAGAGGAAAAGCTGGAACATTTTTTTAAACCATCGTTTTACCAGGCAATGTATCAGGGGATAAAGAATACAAAAGTTAACAGAGAACAGCAGTTCCAGTCTCTGTGTGGAACGGTAAATGCCTATGAAAAATTTATTCTCGGATCAATGTTCTCCGATAAATCCGGTACCAGTGATAAAATATTGCAATTACTTCATTTAAACCGGACATGTACATTTGATGAATGGAATCATGCCAGAGAAGAGTGGACAGCACAGGAAAATGAACAGCAGTGGGAAAACATGCTTGTGTATAACTGGATGCGTTCTGCTTTTACGCCCCAGAAGAACCGTAAATTATTAAAAAATTATCTTGCATGTGTATTATGTAATTTAGTTGCGGCGCACCTGTTGATTTTATATTCCATGAAACACGAAGCGGATGCGGAAATAAGAAATGTGATCGTTGCATTTGTTGTCCGCAGATTTTTACATGGAAATGAGGAAATTATGAAGATTATGCAGCTTGGAATGGACGAGGGGGTTTTGTCTCCGACATTTCTGATTTACCTGTGTAATTTATGGGGATAAACAGAAGAAGGAGTGTAACGGGCGAAATACACAGAACGGTGTGTGCTATCGCCCATTTTTGTATACTGTATAGTTTGAATGACACATTTTTGTGCACACTGTATATTTTGACCTCAAAATTTTTGTACAAAATAACGTTTTTGTTTGCCAAGTGTACAATATGATGTTAAACTGCACTTACATTTTTCGGAAGATGTATGTTGGGGCATTTATTATTATGATTTTAAATTTGTAAATGGGGTTATTTTAGCGTACAATCAGGAGAAGAACATATGAGTGAAAATATGAATGGGATGTCTGCAGATAACACTGCAGACAAAACGTATGCCAATACGAAGTACAAAGATACTTTTTTCCGGTATCTGTTTAAAGAAAAATCGGGTATGCTGGAGTTGTACAATGCGTTATTTGATGATTGTCTGACAGATGAAAGCGAGATAGAAGACTGTACCATTGAAGATGTATTTACAAGGCAGATGAAAAATGATCTGGCATTTCGCGTCAGAAAAAAACGTGTGATTGTTTTGACGGAACATCAGTCTACATTGAATGAAAATATGCCGCTGCGTTTTCTGATGTATCTGGGTAGGACATACAATCAGATGATGACAACAAATGCCGTATACAAGGAACGCCGGATAGAACTGGATGCACCGGAGTTTGTGGTATTTTACAATGGAGACCGTAATCAGAAAGAATACTGGGAAATGCACTTGTCAGATGCGTTCCCGGAAGGCGTGGAAGTTAATATTGATCTGAAAGTAAAAGTCTATAATATTAACTACGGAAAGAACTCTAAATTATTGCAGCAGACAAAATTATTAAGTGGATACAGTTATTTTGTTGATAAAATCAAGTACTTATGTAAAAATGGAAGTGAATTAAAAGAAGCGATAGACACCGCGGTGCGTGAATGTATCAAGGAAGGAGTTCTTACAGATCAGTTAACTTATTTAGGATCGGAGGTAATGGGTATGTTTGCAACAGAATTTGATATGGATGAAGCTGTAAAGGTCTGGAAGGAAGAGGCGAGAGAAGAAGGGTTAGAAGAAGGACGTGAAGAAGGACGTAAACAAGGCATAAGAGAAGGTAGACTAGAAGGACAATCGGAAGGTCGTCTTGGAATTATTAAAAATTATCTTGAAAACGGTGGAACCGTTGAACAGGCGAGAGAACTTTTGAAAGCTACAGAGGAAGAAATACAAAAAGTCACAAAGGAGATGTAATCTGACAATCTGCATAAGTGGCAAAATAAGGGAAAATGATAGCGGGCGAGATGCACAAAGAAAGGTGTGTCTTGCCCGGTTTTATTTAGGATGGAACATGGAACCGCTTTGTGGTAAAATTGATGCCATAAGATCGTTGCTGGACTAACTGACAGGGAGTGAACAGTGACATGCAGACAGGGAGGATCAGACAATGTATTATGTACCGGATGGCACAGAGATGTGTGGATATTATGAATGTAAAGAATGTGGAAACCGGTTTTTGGCGTTACAGACAGGACCGCAGCTAGTATGTCCGTATTGTGGGGAAGAGCCGGATATGGAAGTCGGACCGGACGAGGAGATGCCGGTGGCAGCAGAAAGTGCGAAGCTGATTCAGGTGGTAAAAGGAGCAGAAGAGGTTGAGCGGATGGATACGCTGCTTTCACTTGCAGTGACCGGCGGTGATTATGCGTGGATATAGAAAAAAGGAGTCAGTGTGAAAAATAAGATTTTTCACACGCAGGAATGGAGAATAAAATGGGACAGGTTTATTTTGTCCGCCATGGACAGACAATTTGGAATGTGGAAAATAAGATCTGCGGTGCAACGGATATTGCACTCACGGAACTTGGACATAAACAGGCGATTGAGACAGGAAAAAAGATCTTAGAACAGGGAATTAAAGCCGATGAGATTCTTTATTCCCCATTGATCCGGGCAAAGGACACGGCACTCCATATCGCAGAGATTACCGGGATTCCGGCAAGGGAAGAAGCACGTTTAAAAGAACAGAACTTTGGAAAATATGAGTCTACACCGAGAGACGGAGCAGAGTTCAGGGAAGCCAAAAAACAGTTTGTAAATTGTTACGAAGGCGGAGAGTCGATGCTTCATCTGGCACAGCGAATCTATAACCTGTTAGATGAGGTGGCAGTTTCGGATAAAACTTATATTCTCGTGGCGCACAATGGAATCGCGCGTGTGGTGCAGTCCTATTTTTATGAGATGACCAACGAGGAATACGCCGCATTTGGTGTGGCAAATTGCGCAGTGGTCAGATATGAATTTTAAAAGATGGGACAGCTGTAAAGCGTGTCACCGGAATGGAGGACTTTCATGTTAGGAAAGAGAAAAGGAAAACAGCGGAGAGAATATGTCCGGGATTATGTACTTTATGATCTTGAAACCACGGGGATATCAAGTCTGTATGATGAAGTGATAGAAATCTCAGCGGTAAAAGTAAGAAACGGAAAGATCGTGGACGAGTTCAGTGAACTTGTAAATCCGGGCAGACCAATTCCTTATGCGGCAAGCAGCGTGAATAATATATCAGATAAAATGGTGGAAAATGCACGCTCCTTTGAAAAAGTCTTACCGGAATTTCTTGCATTTGCCGGGGATGATGTGTTGGCAGGGCATAATATCGCAGGTTTTGATATGAAGTTTTTGTACAGGGACTGCGAAAAATATTTTGGGCAGACACTGACAAACGACTATATAGATACACTTGCGATCGCAAAACTGTGTTTTCCCGAATGGAAACACAGACGACTCTCTGATCTGGCGGAACACTATGGTATCTCAACAAAAGGAGCACACCGCGCGCTGGCGGACTGCCGTATGAACCAGCAGGTGTTTGAGTTGCTGGCGAAAGAATCAGGCGGAACATCTGCAAAACAGACAGAGGAGAAAATCTGTCCGCGATGCGGACTTGCCTTAAAAAAGAGAAACGGAAGATTTGGCGGGTTCTGGGGATGCACCGGTTTCCCGGATTGCAGATATACGGAAAATGTATAAAAAAGAAAGAATTGTGCAGTGTGAAAAATAAAATTATTACACGCAGAAATGGAGATGAAATGGAAGATTACAGCATTGCAAATACGACCAAAGAACAGCGCATTGCGCTGATCAGGCAGTGGATCCCGGATGAGGACGGACTTGGTGACAGTGGTGATATGGATCTGTGGGATATCTACGCAGATTATATCAACGGAAAAAGAGAAATTGCTGAGATCAATGCAGAGATGTCAGGCACTTATTATACAGAGGAGGACTTAAAGTAATGGAGACATGGTTTTATGAAGTGGTTTCGATCGACGGGGATTATGCGAACCTGCGCAGAACCGACATCGAATCGAATGATCTGAAACTTGTGGCACGCGCCCTGCTTCCGGCGGAGATCCTGGAGGGCAGCAAGTTAAAATATGAATTGATGCAGTATGAACTGATCGGTTAAAAAGGATGTCAACATGATGGACAACGAAAAAATAATCAGAAAAAAGGTATTTGTCTATGGTGCAGTTCAGGGCGTCGGTTTCCGTTACCGGGCGGAATACGCCGCAAACATGCTTGGTGTGACTGGCTGGGTAAGAAATGAGCCGGACGGATCCGTATTGTTGGAGGTGCAGGGGACGGACGAGCAGATCGACAAAGTGCTTGCGATGGTAAACCAGGGCACCTACGTAAATATTGACCGTATCACGGCAAATCAGATACCGATCGAAGAGAGAGAGTATGGATTCCACATAAGATAAACTCAGTCTTTGCGGTATTTGCTACGGAACTCTTTTGGTGACATATGGTGTTTGGCATAAAAGAGTTTGTAAAAATGGGATTTGTTCGTAAATTTCAGCTGTGCAATGATCTCGGATATGGAAAGATCTGTTTTTAAAAGGTAGTACTCTGCCTTTCTAATTGAGAAAGTGGTTCCATATTCGAATAAGGTCATGCCGGTATATTTTTTAGCAATCCGGTTCAGATAGTCACCGCTGTAACTGAGCAGATCAGACAGTTCGTGCCGGCTGAGCCGCCCGTCACTGTTTTCTAAGAGGTGTGTCAGGCTGGTAAAAATCAGAAAGTCATTCCCGTAATCGACCTGTATATTTGCAAGATGGAAAAGGGATGGATCTGAGAGCGTGTCAAGAAAACGGCAGATCAGTCCGTTAATAAAAAAGGAAGAGCCGATCTGTGGTGACAGCGTGATCTTTATGATCTCCTCTGCAATCTGGTAAAGTTTCTGAAAGCCTTCCGGGTTGTGGTAAAGGGAGAAAAAATCGAGATATTCTTTTTTTACGTTATCCGCATCCATGGCATTATTGTATAAAAAGTGAAAGGCATCACAATGATCCATATTTGTCTCAGGCACCAGATGAAACAGATTGTCCGACTGAAATAAAGACAACAGGTAATCTTTCGATAAATTCAGAAAGAAAATTCGAAAATCATGTGAGAGAAGCTCCACATGTCTTAAATTACAATTCACAATACATCCGGTTCCGGATGGGTATACCCGCTTTGTATTTTCAATTTTAACAACCGCTTCGCCCTGCAGGACGAACAT
Organism: Roseburia sp.; assembly: GCA_019411365.1. The sequence continues at coordinate 30,749 of DXQT01000015.1, read as the reverse complement.
GATTTCAAAAAAATCATGCTGATGCAGAGGACGGTTTTTCATTTTTTCCAAAAGTTCCGTGGCATCGATCAGAGAATGGCTGGTGTGTTCCGGGGAAAAACTTGAAATCTTAAAATAAGGCTGGTCTAAGTCCGAGCGGTAGGTTTCAATGACAGCATTATAGGGGGAGGTCAGGTGGTAGTACTGGTTAAAACTGCTGTTCACATTCTGGATCTCAAAAAAATTATTCTTTAAGGTATCGATGGATGACGGATTCATGTGTTCCCCCTGTTTTTGTTATTTTTCTGCGATAGTCGCGAATATGTTGCTAAATGCCATATATTGTGTCTAATTATAGCATTGAAGGGGAAAAAAGCAAAGTGCTAGAATAAATGCAAGAACATTCGAATGTAAAAAAATGCTGCTGGTTACACAATAAAGTGTGAAAAGCGGTAAAAAAAGTAACTTGCAGACACAGATCTGACATTTGCGAGATCTTTTCGCAACAAGTTGTTTCAGAATGGAGATTAATATGAATGATAAAAAATATTTAAAATGGTATCAGAAACTTGCATATGGATCGGGGGATCTGGCTTCAAATTGCAGCTATGGACTGGTTTCAAGTTTCCTGCTTTTGTACCTTTCGGATGTGATGGGATTAAAGACCAACATCATCGGAACCTTAATGCTGGTGTCAAAAGTTTTTGACGGTGTGACGGACGTTTTCTTTGGCAATATGATCGACAAGACGAAAAGCAGACTGGGAAAAGCAAGACCGTGGATGCTGTATGCACAGATCGGCGTATCTCTCTGCCTGGTATTACTTTTTTCAATCCCGAATATGGGACAAACTGCGCAATATGCATATTTCTTTGCATTTTATACCTGTCTGAACGCGATTTTCTACACAGCAAACGGTGTTGCATACTCGACACTGTCAGCACTGATTACCAATAACCCGCAGGAAAGAGTACAGCTCGGTTCCATCCGTTTTATGTTTGCGGTGGTAACGAACATTGTTATGGGATTTGCTGTAACCGGTGGTGTGGAAGCATTTGGAGGCGGTGCAGCCGGATGGAGAGCCGTAGCAATTATCTGTGCATTGATCGGTCTTGTGGTCAATACGATCAGCTGTCTTGCCGTAAAAGAGGTAGAGCCGGATGAATCCGTGAGAAAGATGATTGATGAGTCCAAACCGCAGGATGACAAACTTGGATTCTGGGAGAGCATGAAATTTTTATTTACCAATAAATATTATGTGTTGATCCTTGTTTTATATATTGTATATTACATTATGAGTAACATTACGACAGGCAGTGGTGTTTATTTTACAAAATATGTGCTTGGGGATGCCTCTTTGCTTGGTATGTTCCAGATGATGAAGATGTTCCCGGTAATCATTGCATTGATCTTTACACCGATGCTTGTGAAAAAGACCGGGAGCATGCAGAAGGTCAATTTCTGGGGATATGCGATTAACTGTGTGCTGAGTGTATTCTTTATCTATTTTGCATATCAGAAAAATGTCAAACTGATGCTGTTATTTATGTTTATCAAAGGTATTTTTGCAGGAACTTTAAGCGGTACGTTAAATGCGCTGATTGCGGAGATAAGTGGTTATACCTATCGTACCAGAGGAGTGCGGATGGATGGAACAATGTTTAGCTGTTCCTCTTTGGGAATCAAGATCGGCGGCGGAATCGGAACCGCAGCAGTGGGCTGGCTGTTAGATTTAGGAGGCTATGTCGGCAAGGCAGTGGAACAGACATCAGGTGCACTTAATATGATCTTTGCCATGTACATTGTAATTCCGGTAATACTTAGTGTTGTAATTACAGTTATTCTTGGATTTCTGAATGTAGAGAAGGCAAACAGAAAATGGGATGAAGAACACGCAAAGGAAGTATAGGAATGAAAAAGGAAGATTTTAATTCGGAATGGCAGTTTGTTAAGGGATATGTGCCGTCTTTAAAAGTGCTTGCAATGTATGGAAAACAGGCACAGAAGATTACGCTCCCGCATGATGCGATGATCCATGAGACAAGAGATGAAAACACGAAAAACGGAGGTGCTACAGGATTTTATCCGGGAGGCGTATACACCTATTTTAAAACGTTTCCGGTGTCGCAGGAGTGGGAAGAAAAAACGGTAATATTAGAGTTTGAGGGCGTCTATGAGACGGCAATGGTCTATGTGAATGGCGTGCTGGCAAAGATCAACAAAAACGGCTACACAAACTTTTATGTGGACATTGCAAGATATTTAAACTTCGGGGAAGAAAATGAAATCAAAGTCGTTGCAGACAATTCCTCAGAGGAAAACAGCAGATGGTATTCCGGAAGCGGCATTTACCGTGGAGTCAGTTTGTACGTTGGAGACCCGGTCCAGATCCCGCTAAATGGGGTGCGTATCACAACGGAAGAAGCAGATAAAGATGCTGCGGTTGTGGAGATCTCAACCATGGTTGCAAACCGTTCCAGAAAAAAAGAAAAACTGGTCGTGACAGTAAAATTCGAAGACGAGGAACATCAGGTCTATGAGGACAGAGTTCATCTGACCAGTTTTGCGGAGTCCCAAAATACCGTGCATCAGAAGATCGCAATAGAGAAGCCTAAACTTTGGAACTGTGAGACACCGCATCTGTACCGCTGTACCATCCAGATTTATGCGGGGGAAGAACTGTTGGACGAACAGGAACTCTCATATGGAATCCGTAAGATCACACTTGATGCCTTGCGGGGACTCAGGATCAACGGAGAGCCGGTGAAACTGCGCGGAACCTGTATTCATCATGACCACGGAATCCTTGGAGCGGCAGCTTATGAAGCAGCAGAGATGAGAAAGTGCAGACTGCTTAAGGAGGCTGGTTTTAACAGTGTCAGAAGTGCACATCATCCGGCTGGAAAAGCATTCTTAGATGCCTGTGACAAGACTGGACTGCTTGTGATGGATGAGTTGACGGATATGTGGACGATCCACAAAAATAATCATGATTTTGCATTTTCCTTTCTGGATGAGTGGCAGGATATGATAAAACATATGGTTGACAAAGATTACAATCATGCCTGTGTCATCTTGTATTCAGTGGGAAATGAGATCCAGGAGATCGGTACGGAGCGCGGTGCTGAGATCAACCGTATGCTGTGTAATGCTTTTAAAGAACTGGATGCGACAAGATTTACCACAAACGGCATGAATGCCTTGAATGCAGCGGGAGCAAAGGTGTATCCGGTCATGCAGGAGCTGGCACCACTGATCAGAAAAGACGCCGGAGAAGCTGGGACCAATGATAATTCCGGCAGCAATGCGATCAACAGTTTTATGAAGCTGATGGAAGGCGAGGCGGGAGACGCATTTGCAGTGCATCCGATCGTCACGGAGGTGTTGGAGGAGAGCAGCGAATCTATGGATATCATCGGGTTTAACTATTTGACGGGCAGACATCTGTTAGAGGGAGAGCTTCACCCGAATAAGTGTGTGCTGGGGACGGAGACATTCCCGGCAGATATCGCAAGATTATGGAAAGTGGTAAACTCATCAAAGCGTGTGCTCGGCGATTTTACATGGACGGGGTATGACTATCTGGGAGAAGCCGGATGCGGGATTTTTTATTACGATGGAAAGAGCAACTTTGGAAGCAACTACCCGGACAGAACCGCGTATATCGGGGATATCGATCTCGCCGGTTACCGGAGACCGGTCAGTTTTCTCCGGGAAATCGTGTATGGTCTGCGGAAAGAACCTTACATTGCAGTGGAACGCGTGGATAAATATGGAAAGAAATGCTCAAAGACACCGTGGATGCTAAAGGATAATATCGCAAGCTGGACATGGCGGGGATATGAAGGAAAACCGGCAGTTGTGGACGTATATTCCGATGCGCAGGAGGTGGAGTTGTTCTTAAATGGAAAGTCTCTCGGGCGAAAAGCTGCCGGGGAAGCACATGGATTTACGGCATCGTTTGAGACATGTTATGAGCCTGGTGTCCTGGAGGCGGTCAATTATCAGGATGGCAGGGAGACGGGCAGACATCTGCTCTGTACTGCCGGGGAAGAAGTGTTACTTCATGTGGCGGCAGATCAGAAAGAACTTCGGGCAGATGGCGAAGATCTTTGTTTCCTTACCATGCATCTTTGCGATGCAAAAGGAACACCGGATCTGTACGGAAAGAGGCGCATCCACATCGAAGTGGAAGGGGCTGGAACTTTAGCCGCATTTGGAAATGCCGATCCACAGTCTGTGGAAAGTTACGATGCACCATGTTGGGAAACTTATGACGGCTATGCGCTTGCGGCAGTCCGGGCAGGCGGGGAAAAAGGCGAGATTTCTGTGACAATCTGGATGGAAGGGCAGGAAGAACAGAGACAGAAGATTTTGATCCCGGTAAATGAAAAATAATTTATTTATTTAAGAAAAAAGGGCACAGACTGTGTCCTTTTTCTGTTCTGCAGACGAGTCAAACTTTGAGTTTCATACCGTGTACGTCCGGTAATATACATTTTTATATTGTCTGGATCTGAAAAGAATAATAAAATGTAGCTATATCAGTCACAAAACAGGAGGACAGAGATGATAAAAGTATATGGTATGCCTACCTGTCCTGATTGCGCTTATGTACATGAGCAGATCAAGGACAGAACAGGAGAGTTTGAATACATTAACATCGGTGAGGATGTGCAGTATCTGAAAGAATTTGTACGGCTAAGAGACAAAGAAGCAGCGTTTGACGAATGCAGGGAAAACGGATATCTGGGGATTCCGTGCTTTGTCAGGGAAGATGGTTTTGTGACCGTCGTGCCGGAGAAAGTTGGACTTGTGTCAAGACCGGCAGATAAAACATCCTGCTCCATTGATGGAAAAGGATGTTAGATTATTAAAGAGAGTATGTTTTTATAGTAAAGATTGGGGTGCCAAAAGGTGGATCTTAATTTTCTGATTGGCAAATTGCACAAAGCAGTACCTGTTTTGTTCCGTTGTTCGAAAATAAGAAAATCTAAGTATGCCTGATACGTTTTTCTCAGAGTGACGTGAACGGCGTTCAACGAGCCATCCGTGGCTCGTGAAGCCTTGTTCTGCCATCCGTGGCAGAACATCACTGTGTATTAAATAGGCAGACTAAGATTTTCTAATTTTCTTCCAAAGTCACAAAAGCAATCTCTGCTTTGGGCAATTTGCCAGCCACTAAGTTGTGAACCACCTTTTGTCACCCCAATCTGGTAAACTATAAAATTTTGGATTATGTTAAGGTGTATTTAAAATTGTTTTGAAATATATGGGGAAAATAAGTTTTGGATAATGTAGAAAAGAATTATAAAATCGCATTTATTTCAGATTTACATTTTGATAATATTTCAGAGAATACAGATAATGGGATATCTTTTTTGGAAGCTGAAGAGAAGAAGGCAGAATTTATAGCATGTTTAAAGAGATATTTTAATGATTATATTGTCTGTATTGTAGGGGATTGTTACAGTAATTATAAAGAGATGCTTAATTTTATTGAGGAATTGGAACAAAACAAAATATATGGATTTTTTGTATTAGGAAATCATGATTATTGGTCAAATGGACAAAAAACATACATGGAAATTATACAGTTTTTTAAAGAAAAAACAAATCATTTTTCATATTTTAGGTTTTTATGTACCGGAAAAAGTTATAAGGTCGGAGAATTATGTTTCATAGGTGATACAGGATGGACAAGTTTTAAAAGAGATAGAAAGGAAGTAAATAAACAAGAATTTAATAGGTTGCCGGAAAATGTATTTGTTAAGGATTTTTCTTGTGAAAAAATTATTGAAATGCATAACGCATGGATCGAATATGCAAATCAAATGATTTGTAAAGAAAAAAAACTAATTATTTTAACACATTTTCCAATGGTTGATTTTACTGAGACAGCATATGATTGTTGGTGGAGTTCTAAGACAAGATTTAAAATAAAAAAAAATTACTGGAATTTATTTGGTCATACGCATAATAAAAAGCAAAAAAGAAATAATTGCGTTTCTTCGCAACAGGGTTATGATGGAAATAATTATGTTTCATATGGAATAGATGATTTTGGTATTTTATGTCCTAAAAAATTATTAACTGGAACCATAATAAGTTGTAAAGATTATGGGTTGATGGAATTATATAAAAGCAAAAAAATATTAAATGAGGAAATTAGTAAAAGTGAAGTAAAAAAAATTAAGCAAAGAGGGTATAGAAGGTGCCGTGCTAATGCAGATATATTAGATAATTTGGCAAATAATCCAATAAAGTATATAGAACGATGTAAAAGAATTTTAGCATCATATGAAAAAGATACATACATAGGATATCAGCTTTTAAATAATGTAAAATTGTTAGATAGGATATATCAGGCGCTTTTTTACTTGGAAAGATGTTTGTGTGGAGCAGAGAAATTTGATGTAAAAAAGTTTATTATATCTGCAGTTGTATCAGGCTATGCATATCATGATGCAATAGGTTATATTGGATGGATGCGTCCCATTGATGAATATGATATTGTTAGATTTTATTTTGTGTTACTGACAGTAAAAAAATATTCAAGTGATGAACTCTGGTTAGGTAAAATACAAAGGCATGCATCACGATATATAAACTTTGAAAATGTTGATATATATTTACCAGTTGTAGATGGAAAATGTTTAAGTGTAGATGAAATCATTGATTGTATTGAAAAAGATCAGATGATTGAAGTAAAGAATGGGATAGGAAAAACTTCTAGAATACAAAGAAAAGGTAATAATATTGAGACCATAAGAACTAGTTCATATTCGGATTCAAAGCTGCGAACGTTAAAGGCGGATATATATTCTTATCTACAAGAAAATCAAGGGGAGCTTGAGAAATTAAAAGAAAGATTGACAGAATTAAGAGAAATAAGCGAAAAGAAATATATGTTTGTTGAAAAAAAATATAGAAAATATGATAAAGCTAACGAATTATTTAGAGAGGAAGATAGTTAAGGGAAATAAGTATGAAAAAACTAGTACTAGTCTTTATAATTGGAAGTATGATCTTAAATGGATGTGGAGCAAAAGAAGAAAGTGAAAATACATTGGATCAAAATTTACAAATTGAGTCGGAAAACATTTCCAACGCAGAGACCGAGAAAAGTAACACAGAATCAATAACAGTTGAAGAAGAAAAAGTGGAACTAGAGCAGGATGGCGATATAAATAAAAAGGCACGGACATATTATTATGAAAAATTAACAGAATTTTTTAAGGATGGTTCATGGCCGGAGGGGAGAGAATCCGGCTGGGCTGAAAACGAGTGGTCGCAATATGAATATTGGAAGGACTATGAGTATGCCATTGCAGATGTTGACCTTGATGGTATAGATGAACTTTTATTGGCATGCAAAGGTGGAGATATGCCGATGGCAGGGATGGTAGAGTATGTGTATGGATATGATCCTGATGATAATAACGTATATATTGAAATAGAGGAATTCCCACATATAAGGTTTTATGATAATGGGTATGCTCAGGCTGATTTTTCCCATAATCAGGGATTAGGGGAAAGTTTATGGCCGTATACCATATACAAATATGATCAAAAGAGTGATTGTTATTATAAGGATATAATGATTGATAGTTGGGAAAAGGCATATATGGATCATGATTATCAAGGTAATTCGTTCCCGGATGAGTTAGATCCCGATGGAGATGGAGTAATTTATTATATAAATTCCCAAATACTTAATAAAAAAGAGTATGAGGAATTGTACGATAGTTATTTTAAAAATGCCAGCGAAATAAAAATTGAATATAATGATATAAATGAAGAAAATATAAATAAAATTTTGCAACAGTAAGTTATGATGATTTCACATAAGATAAAGGAGGGAAAACCAATGACACACATAGCAAGAGACGACGCAATTACATTATTAAAAAAATACAATCAGGACCCTTTCCACATCCAGCACGCGCTGACGGTCGAAGCAGTCATGAAATGGTATGCAAAAGAGTTAGGCTACGGTGACGATGCAGAATACTGGGGCATCGTCGGACTGCTCCATGATATTGATTTTGAACTTTATCCGGATGAACACTGCATCAAGGCACCGGAACTTTTAAGAGAGGGCGGTGTGGGAGAGGACATCATCCATGCGGTCTGCTCACACGGATACGGGATCACGGTCGGATGTGGAAAGACGATCGATGTGGAACCGGTGCATGAGATGGAAAAAGTATTATTTGCAGCGGACGAGCTGACCGGACTGGTTTGGGCTGCAGCGCTGATGCGCCCATCAAAGAGCACAAAAGATATGGAGTTAAAATCCCTGAAGAAGAAATACAAGAGCAAAGGCTTTGCGGCAGGCTGTTCAAGAGAAGTCATAGAGCGCGGTGCAGACCAGCTTGGATGGGAACTTGACAAACTTCTGACCATGACACTTGAGGCAATGAAAGCCACAGAAGATGAAATAAATGAAAAAGTGATGGCAGTGTAGCAGTGCATTTATGCGGCAGTGGGTAAACTGCAAAAAATTGAAACAATAACTGTAAAAAAACGGATAGTGCAAAAAATGCATTATCCGTTTTTTGTCAAAAAAAGTTGAAGAGCGTCGTTAAAACACTAAAAATATACATTTGTAATTGACGTGTATTTTACAAAACATTAAAATAAAAATGGTGAATCACGCAAATATAAACGAAAAAGGAATGATAGTGTGAAAAATAAGATTTTTCACACGCAAGATTTGTGCTTACGCACAAACTTGAGATGCGCAAAAGACAGCGCAAGAATGGAGATTAATTTGAAAAAGTACATTGCGGCAATAGGGATATGTTTTATGGCACTGGGGGCAGCATGCATTATGAAAAAGGATCCTGAGGAGGTGGGAGAAGAGCTGCCAGAACTTATCATCGGAAGTGATAATTATGAGCCATATAATTATCTGGATGACGATGGAAAGCCGGTAGGTATTGATGTGGAACTGGCGGAGGCGGTATGTGAACAGTTAGGATACACACCGGTATTTCAATATATCGTATGGGATAAAAAGGATGAATATCTGGACAATGGGAAGGTGGACTGTCTGTGGGGAAGCTTTACCATGAATGGCAGGGAGGATGAGTATCAGTGGGCTGGCCCATACCTTTACAGCAGACAGGTGATTGCAGTGCGGACGGACAGCAAAATCAGAAACATATCCGATCTTGCAGGGAAAAGGGTTGCAGTACAGGCGACAACAAAACCGGAGGAGGTTCTGTTAGAGAGAAGTGATCCGAGAGTCCCGGAGGTGGATATGGTGTATAGTCTGTCCGGCATGGACGAGATCTATGCAAGTCTCAGAAAAGGGTATGTGGATGCGATCACAGGACATGAAAGTGCGCTTGAGAGATTTGTTGGGAATGCACCGGATATGTATGCAATACTGGATGAAAGTCTGTATATTTCAGAACTGGGAGTTGCTTTCAAAAATGACACTCATCAGGATCTGGCAAAAAAAATGACACAGATTTTAAAAGAGATGCAGGATGATGGAACACTCCGGGACATGGTAGAAAAATACGGATTGGATGCCGAAAAAGCACTGGGGGTCACAAATGCTGAATAATGAAAAGATAACAAAGATCATCGCCCGCAGATATATATGGCTGCCATTTTTGATGGGAGTGCTTTTAGGGATAGTATGTTTTGTGGTATTTACCGGATATGACCGGATGAAAATTGAGAAAATTGCAGATGAAACACTCGATTTTATGCAGGACCGTGTCAAAAAATATGATGACTACAAAAATAATGATAAAGTAAAGAGTCTTTATCGTCTGGCAGATAAGACATTGGAGCTGGATCAGCGGTTGGAAGAGAAAGATGCAGATCAGGAAGAGCTGGTCGAACGCTATATGAAAGATCAGAGATTAGATGGTGTTCTGCTTATAGACGAAAATCTGAATTGTGTGTATCAGGCAGAAGATGTTGGAAAGATGGATACATTCTGGCAGGAACAGATGAGTGAACCGGCAGTAAAAAATATGTTGGAGCAGCCGCGGAAAACATATATCACACGGCTTGATAAAGAGGGGAAAAACTATGATTTTGCGGTGGTATCCAGGACAGACGGCAAAGGGCTTGTCGCCGCTTATATTGAAAAAGAAAAAAACATGGAAGACAACGGTGATATTTCCATCTACTCGCTGTTTACCGGATTTATATTTGATATGAATGGTATCGTTGCGGTGACAGACGACAAACAAGTGCTTAGTTCCAATTCGGAGGAACTGCTTTCTGTGAAGCCGGGGGAGTATCGTGATATTTTTACACCGGACATATATACAGGGGATGAGCACAGGATGATCCATCTGGAAAGTACGGGAGGAAGCTGGTATGGGGAGATCAAGCAGATGAAAGATTATACACTTTATGCATTTTTCCCCAAAACTGCGATATATGCACTGCGTACAAAGGTCGTGATCGGTACCATGGGTGTATACATATTGTGCTGGATGACATTTATGCTGGTACGGGGGTATGTGGCGGAATCGAATATGCGCCAGATGGAAAAACAGTATCATATCATCCAATCTGTCAGCAGTGTATTTTCTATCTGTATGCTGTTAGATCTCAAAAAGAATACATGGGAAATGATCAAAGCATCTGACCAGATTCGAAAAATGACCGGCAATGAGACAAACACTGCTAACATGATGAAATTTTTCTGTAAAAATACAGTTGCGCAGTCAGAACGGCAGAAATTTTGGGACTTTGTAAACCCTGATACACTTGCAGAGCGGCTGCAGGGAAAAGATTATATCAATTGCCAGACCGAAATCGGAAAGGGAGAATGGTTCAGCATCATGCTGGTGCCGCAGCATCATGACGCACATGGCAATGTTGAGGCGGCGCTTTTTCTGAGCAGAAATATTACCGACGAAAAAATGCGTGAGATGGACTATCAGAAAAAACTGGAAAAATCGGTGGAACAGGCAGAGCAGGCAAACATTGCGAAAACGGATTTCTTACGGCGGATGAGCCACGATATCCGCACACCGATCAATGGGATACGCGGAATGGTGGATATCTGTCGGTATTATATCGGAAATCCCAAAAAACAGGAGGAGTGTCTGGATAAGATTCTGCTTTCATCCACCTTTCTGATGGAGCTGGTCAATGATGTTCTGGATATGAATAAACTGGAATCCGGGCAGATTAAGCTGGAGGAAAAGCCATTTTCCATTTCTGAAATATTAAAAGAAGTGGAGACAGTAGTCGGGATGGCGGCAACTGAACAGGGAATCACGCTGACGGTAAAAAAAGGAGAGATCAACCATGAAAATTTGCTTGGAAGCTCTCTTCATGTCCGGCAGATCTTACAAAATATTACTTCAAATGCGGTAAAATACAATAAACCAAATGGAAAAGTGATTTTGGAGTGCCGGGAGCTGCCGCCGAAAAATGAAAAAGCCGTGTTTGAGTTTGTGTGTACCGATAATGGGATCGGGATGAGCCCGGAATTTCAGGAACATGCATTTGAACCGTTTGTGCAGGAAAACAGTTCAGCACGCACTTCCTATACCGGAACCGGACTTGGACTTGCAATCGTAAAGAAACTGGTAGAACAGATGGAAGGAACGATCCACTTCGTGAGTGAGCCTGGAAAAGGCACCCGGTTTACACTTGTGATCCCGTTTCTGCCGGATGACAGCATCGAAATGCAGACGGAGCAGACACAAAGTACCGATGCAGTAAAGGGAATTGAAAATGATAAAATACTGTTGGTGGAAGATTATGAGATAAATATGGAAATCGCCCGGTTTGTGCTGGAAAATGAGGGGGCACAGGTACAGGAGGCATGGAATGGCAAAGAAGCTGTTGATCTGTTTGCAGCATCAGAACCGGGTGGATATGATGTGATTCTGATGGATCTGATGATGCCTGTTATGGGCGGTCTGGAGGCAGCGCAGTGCATCCGGAAACTGGAGAGAGAAGATGCAAAAACCGTTCCGATCATCGCGATGACAGCAAATGCATTTGCAGATGATGAGGAGCGGAGTCTGGCAGCCGGCATGGATGCGCACATTTCCAAACCATTGGATGCAGAAAAACTCATTCAGGTAATTTCCGATATATGCAAAAAGCGGAAAGAGCATGCAAAAGGAGATGCAGATATCTGATCTCTGATGTCCGAAAAAAATGCAGTTCCGATTTGCACAAAGGTACTTTATTATCAGTAAGAGATGTAGTATACTTCTTCTGCGAAATATACAAAGAGTGAGGACAAAAGAAATGCAGAAGAATCTTGGAAAGATCAAACGTACCGTGGAAGAGTATGTGGTGCTGACTGTTGCAACACTGATTCTTGTTGTGGGAGTGTATGCATTTAAATTTCCAAATAATTTTTCGTTTGGCGGAGTAACCGGTCTGGCAGTCGTGCTGGGTGCCGTACTTCCGACATCTCCGGGAAATCTTACCTTTATCATCAATATGCTGTTGCTGGTACTTGGATTTATATTTCTTGGAAGAGGATTTGGAGTCAAAACTGTTTACGTCAGTGTACTGACATCGGTTGGGTTAAGCTTTGCGGAGCGGGTGTTTCCGATGGATGCGCCTCTGACCGGACAGCCGGTATTAGAGCTTATCTATGCGATCGTACTGCCGGCATTTTCCGCGGCAATTCTGTTTAATATCGGAGCGTCCGGCGGCGGAACGGATATCGTGGCAATGATCTTAAAGAAATATACGAAGCTGAACATTGGAGCAGCATTATTTTTAGTGGATCTTGGAATCGTCGTTGCATCCTGTCTTGTATTTGATGCGCAGACAGGTCTTTGTTCCATGTGCGGTCTTCTGGCAAAATCTCTGGTAGTCGATAATGTGATCGAGAGTATCAACCTGTGCAAGTATTTTACGATTATATGCAACGATCCGGAGCCAATCTGTGAATTTATCACAAAAGAATTAAACCGCAGTGCTACGGTTTATCAGGCAGAAGGTGCTTACCAGCACAATCAGAAGACGGTGATCTTAACGGTCATGAAGCGGAGCCAGGCGGTAGAACTTCGTAATTATATCCGTATGAACCAGCCGTCCGCGTTTATTGCAATCACAAACAGCAGTGAGATCATCGGAAAGGGTTTCCGTGGTTTCAACTAAGGTTTGGTTGCGGGAAAGAGAAGTCTATTATATAATAGAAAGAGCGGGTTGCGTATGTGAAAAGTTATGCATATCTGAAGATGGTATGAGTACAAAACCGTGATGCAGCTATTTTATAAGATAAGAAATGGAGAAGCGAATGAAAATTTGGGAAGATGATAATCAGAAATACATCAAGGCGATGATGGAGAAAAATACCACAGAGCAGAATGAGAAACTGACAAAGCGATTAGAGGAGATTGATTTTTCAGTGTTAGAACACATTGAAAGAAAAGAAACTGTCAATGAGCGCGGTGTATTTGCTCCGTTAGATGCAGTGGAAGTTAGCGAAATCGAGGCAAGAGGGGCTGAATTCAAAGGACTCGGTTTAAAGGCGATCCGTGAGGGAAAAGTCGGTGCGGTGCTTTTAGCGGGCGGACAGGGAACCCGCCTTGGACTTGACCGGCCAAAGGGAACATTAAATATCGGAGTGGCCAAAGAGTTATATTTATTTGAGCAGCTGCTTCGCAATCTGATGGACGTGACAGATGAGGCAGGAGTATATGTACCGCTTTATATTATGACAAGCAATATCAACAACGCAGATACGACAGCTTTTTTTGAGGAACATGATTACTTTGGTTATCCGAAAGATTATGTGAAATTTTTCGTACAGGAAATGGTGCCGGCATGCGATTATGAGGGACGGATCTATATGGAATCCCAGACTGAGGTGGCAATGTCTCCAAACGGCAACGGCGGCTGGTTTTCATCTATGGTAAATGCAGGACTTCTTTCTGATATCAAAGAAAGAGGTATTGAATGGATCAACGTATTTGCCGTAGATAACTGCTTACAGCGCATCGCAGACCCGATGTTTGTCGGCGCAACCATCGCTTACGGATGCGAGAGTGGTGCAAAAGTAGTACGAAAAGCTGCACCGGACGAACGTGTCGGTGTACTCTGTACGGAAGATGGCAAACCTTCGATCGCAGAATACTACGAGATGACAGAGGAGATGGCAACGGCGCGCAAAGAAAACGGTGATTTAAAATACGGTTTTGGCGTAATCTTAAACTATCTGTTCTCAGAAAAGAAATTAGAGCAGATCGCAGACGCAAGAATGCCGATCCATGTGGTAGAGAAAAAGATCCCATACATGGATGTGGACGGCACATTTGTGAAACCGGAGCAGCCAAATGGATACAAATTCGAGACACTGGTGCTTGATATGGTGCACATGATGGATGACTGTATCCCATATGAGGTAGTGCGTGAGAGAGAATTTGCGCCGATCAAAAACCTTCACGGCGTAGATTCCTTAGATTCTGCAAGAGAGCTGATGAAAGGCTGCGGCATCGAATTATAGGAAAATAGCTGGAAAATAAAACCCTGTTTTTAAATTGTTTATAAATATTTCATACAGACTTTATGCCGTTTCTGGCGGTATCTGTTATACTGATATTCATAGTATGGGATAGTTACACCTAAGATTTGTTGTGTGAAAAGAATGTGTGGCAATGAAGGTGAAAACAATTTAGAAACGGGGTTTTTTATTATGATACAGAAACAGGCAATTATAAATGATAATATGAGGCAAAAACAGACAGTTGTACAGGAGGATAACATGGAGCAGGAACAGTATTCGGCTTCTGTGAAGGTGGAAGACACAGAGGAAGACAGGATGATGGATGCAGCGCAGGAAAACAGTCTGATGCTGGTGCGCGGCATGGTCGATGATGACATGGAGCATATCGCGGATATGAAGGAGCAGTTTTCCCAGACGATTGATCCGATCCTGCGCATGTACAATGCGGCGATGTGCGCGACGACCGCGCGGCTTGAGATCATAGAGGACGAGTTCAAATACCGCAAACTGCGCTGCCCGATCCATCACATCGATACGCGGCTGAAATCGGCGAAAAGCATTCTGGGAAAGCTTCAGAAAAAGGACCTTGATCTGACACTCAGCGCAGCGTGCAACAATATTTACGATATCGCCGGAGTGCGCGTAGTCTGTTCCTATATCAAGGATGTATATCTGATCCGTGACCGCCTGATGGCGCAGGATGACATACATATCATGGAGATCAAAGATTATATCGAGCAGCCGAAAGGCAACGGTTACCGCAGCCTGCACATCATTATCCGTGTGCCGGTCTATTTTATGAACAAAAAACAGATGGTGCCGGTTGAACTGCAGATCCGCACCCTTGCGATGGATCTCTGGGCGAGCTTGGAGCACGACATCAAGTACAAGTCGCTCTATCAGGACGTCACGATGGATTTTTCGGATGAGTTAAAAGAATGCAGCCGCCTGATCTATGAGGCGGAGGAGAAGATGGAGATCATGAATGCGGCGTTAGAGGAGTGAGACGGAAATTATTTTATGGACAGAATTTTCAGGATAAAAAATAATGGAGCTGTGGATGATAAATATTTTGTATTGGAATGCGGGAATACGGACAGAGGAAGACAGGCACAGTATACGGGGAGAAAATGTCAGACAAAAAATAATAGAACTGATATTAGAAAATAACATAGACATTGTGATTTTGGCTGAATATACTTTTGATATGAAGCTTATGTGCGATATGCTTTCAGTGAATGGAAAGGATTTTAAAACTGCACCTGTTCCAGAAGACAGCAGGGCAAAAATGCTCGTAAGTATGAAGTTTAATGTAGAGTTGATCAGGGATTCAAAATATTATTTTATATGTTCCATAAACAATGTATTAACAGACTTTTTAATTGCGGGGTTACATTTTCCAAGTAAGCGATATGCTGAAAACAGAGACAGGGAAATTGTGGCAGAACAGTTTATGGATGCATTGTGTGAGGCACAAAGTGAAGCGGAACATAAAAAGGTTATCATAGCAGGGGACTTTAATGCTGATCCGTTTGAAGAGGTAATGTTAAAAGCGAATTATTTTCATGCTTTGCCATATGCTGACATTGTCGAAAATAAGCGTGAGAGAGACGTATATGGGAAAACTATCAGATGTTTTATAACCCCATGTGGAATTTTTTTGGTGATTTGAATACACCTCACAGCACATGCTATTATGATTCGGGAGGTGCATTCAATTTTTACAAACATATTTTTGACCAGGTTATTGTCAGTGCTGATATGGTAAAATATTTTGATAAAGATAATCTGAAGATTGTGGCAGAAACAAGCAGTGGTGTTTTAGCAGATGGTAAAGGGATACCGAACCGGAAAGAATATAGCGATCACCTGCCGATCGTATTTGGTATTAAGGAGGATGCATGATGCAGAATTTATGGAGAGTACAAACAGAAAAGAAGATACACACACCGCACGATATCATAAGTGAACAATGCAAATATTTGTCTGAAATGACAGATGGAAAAGTGATTGCGAGGATCGCACCTTATAAGGGGGATTATAAAAGCTATTCTAAATCAAATGAACTGGAACTGGCAGGGAGACTTTTTGTGCAGGATAATAGCTTTGATGTGCAAAATGTTTTGGGAGACCAACAGAGCAAATTTATTTATGAATTTTATATAACAGCAAAAGCGGCACCAAAATATAAATACAGGATTATGTTTGTTGCTTTTGGCATATCGGTATATCCTGTGGAAGTATCATTGGAAAAGTCCATAGCTGACGAAATTGGAATGGATAAAAGTGAGTTTACGCTTTCCTCAGAGGAAGAAGTTATAAATTTAGTGGGGAAGGTTCTCGGTTCAGAGCGAATCAGTGCGGTTGTATCAAATTTGATCAATATAGAATGACACTAAATCATACACTCTTAAAATAATGATGTTGGGGGCAAATAGTGCATTCACAACATAACGACTGGCAAATTGCACAAAGCCGAGACTGCTTTTGTGACTTTGGGAGAAAATTAGTAAATCTTAGACTGCCTGGTAATACACAGTGATGTGCTGCCACGGATGGCAGAACAAGGTAGCATCGAGTCATGGAGGACTCGTTGTTGCCGTTCACGTCACTCTGAGAAAACCTGACTCAGGCAGGCTTAGATTTTCTTATTTTCGTACAACGGAACAAAACAGACACGGCTTTGTGCAATTTGTCAATCAAGAAGTTTAAATGCACTATCTGCCCCCAACATCAAAATAATAGAAAAATTAAAAAAAAAGTTATTGACAAATAACCGAAGTTAGTGTAATCTAACTATCAGAAAAGGAAATGAGTTCTAGCAACTCTTTCTTTTTTAAACAGGAGTTAGGATAAACTAACTATATATGTTAAAACAATGGATTGAGAGATCTGTTGTTCTATGGGAGATGACCATGAGCAGGGAAGTGTTAGAGATTCTGGAGAAGATGGATAAAAAAGAATTAAAGACTCAACTGGCACTGCAATGTGCCCCGCTTCTTACGGGAATCAAACTGTCAAATCTTCTTACGGTGACAAAGAGCAACGAAGAAGATGTGAAAGATTTGTTCCGTAATACAGAAATTACTGTACATACACTCTACCAGACAAAACATCGTACAATATTCCTGCTTTTTCGTGAAAAACAACTACTCGCTTATCTGAACGAAGAAGATGTGAAGGAAACGATGAGATTGTTTGGGTATCAGACATTACGCCTTATCGACATTTTTGAAAAACTGTGTGCCCGCTATCAAAAATATATGAAGGATCATCTGTCTTTTCCACATGAGCTTGGACTGCTCTTGGGTTATCCTGTAGAAGATGTGTTAGGTTTTATCCGAAACGAGGGACGCAATTACCTATATTGCGGTTACTGGAAAGTATATGGAGATGTGGATGCGGCAAGAATAACATTTGACCGCTACAATCAGGCAAAGGAAGACGCGATCCGCCTGATATCGTCCGGCATGGAAATCCATGAACTTCTGCTTTACGGCAAGATGTTAGAGTCTGCCTAGATGGACTCATGATAACAGAATGTTTACAAAAGCATATTCTATCATTTGATGTATGACTGGATTTTCAGATGAAAGTAAATAAGATAAAAACGGAAAACACCCGGCTTGATGCGGCAAAGGCGTCGTGCGAGACCAGGAATCCGTTTGTATAAAATGAATGTGCAAAAATAAGCACAGGAATGGAGGAAATATGAGCAAGATTATCGTGGCATACTGGTCCCAGACGGGAAATACGGAAGCAATGGCAAATGCAGTTGGAGAGGGAATCAAGGCAGCAGGCGGAGAGGCAGACGTTGTTCCGGTATCTGCAGTATCCGTAGATGAGTTAAAAGCTGCATCCTCATTTGCATTAGGCTGCCCGGCAATGGGAGCTGAAGTATTAGAGGAGAGCGAGATGGAGCCTTTCGTAGAAGAGGTAGAAGGCTTTGCAGCAGGCAAAAAGATCGCTTTATTCGGTTCTTACGGATGGGGTGACGGACAGTGGATGCGCGACTGGGAAGAACGCATGAATGCAGCAGGAGCAACTGTTGTAAATGGTGAAGGTGTGATCGCACATGAAGCGCCGGACGCTGAAGCATTAGAAGCGTGCAGAAGTCTTGGAAAAGCGCTTATATAAAAGAACATAAAAAGTAAGGTTCAGAGAAATCAGAATAATAAGTCAGGCAGGTCGGATACGACCTGCCTGTTTGTGTTAGGTTGAATTTATCCTAAAAAATGTGTATACTATTGTAAAAAGATTATGGAGGTGTTCAAATGACTATAGATACAAATACAATGGTTTCAATTTCCGAAGCAAACCAGAATTTTTCTAAGGTTGCACGACTGGTAGATGAATGCGGTTCAGCAGTAATTTTGAAAAACAATGTACCAAGATACCTTGTTATAGACTTTAGTAAAGCGGATAAAGATATGATAGCATCTGATGATGATGTATTGAGTATTTCGAAGCAGCTTATGGAACAGAATAGGGAAGCATATGAGGTGCTGGCTAAATGAAAAAATTGAGCAAAGAGCAGATCCTTATGCTTCATACTCAATTAATTCAGCAGACTGGTGGAAGCGATGGAGTCAGAGATTATAATTTATTGGACTCGGCTTTGGAAACGCCTTTTCAATCCTTTGGAGGGGACGAATTATATCCGACAATACAGGCGAAAGCTGCAAGATTAGGATATGGACTGATAAAGAATCATTGTATGATAGATGGTAATAAAAGAATTGGAACACATGCAATGCTTGTATTTCTTGCGTTGAACGGGATAGAACTTAAATATACGCAAAAAGAATTATATGAAACAATTCTTAATGTTGCATCGGGAAGCGTAGATTATAATGGTTTATTGCAATGGGTTCTTAATCATCAAAATTAAATAGTAAAACGGGTATAAGACCGAATATAGAAAATATTGAAATTTTGTGTTCGGTCTATTATTCATGACAATAGCATTGTCCAAGAAGTGCACAATCTATGATTGAAGTTGATAAAATGGGGATTATGATGTTAAAAAAATTTGTAAAGTATGTCTCGCAGAACATGCTTGGCATGGTAGGTATGTCTGTCTATATTCTGGCAGATACCTACTTTATTTCTGTTGCGGTGGGGACGGATGGTATCACCGCACTCAATCTGGTACTGCCGGTCTACAACATGATCTTTGCCATCGGGGCAATGATGGGTGTCGGTTCAGCGATCCGTCTGGTGATCGAGCGGAATCAGGAACATCCGAATGCAGACGGATACTTTTTCCATGCACTGTCATGGGCATTGATTGTTGGCCTGCTTTTTATGCTTGTAGGAATATTTTTCCCGGATAAATTGATCGCCCTGCTTGGCGGGGATGCAGAGATCGTTGCGGTTGGGAAAAATTATACGCGCATTTTTATGAGTTTTGCGCCCTTTTTTATGTGGAATTATATCTGCAATGCATTTGTGCGCAACGATGGGAATCCGTCGATCGCAATGGCTGCGACATTATTCAGCAGTCTGTTCAATATTGTGTTTGACTATGTACTGATGTTCCCACTGGGACTTTCCATGGAAGGAGCTGCGCTTGCAACGGCACTTTCCCCGGTGGTCGGCATCCTGATCTGCTGTATCCATTTCCGCTCGGAAAAATGTACGGTAAAATTTAAGCCGATGCTGCCATCTTTGCGAAAAATACTTTTCTGCTGTCAGTTTGGTGTGTCCTCTTTTGTGGGAGAGATTTCATCCGGTGTGATCACGGTCGTCTTTAATATGATCATCCTTGGACTTGCCGGAAATACCGGAGTGGCGGCTTACGGCGTGGTTGCAAACACATCACTTGTTGCAGTTGCCCTGTTTAACGGAATTGCACAGGGCTCCCAGCCGTTAGTCAGCGAGGCATATGGCAGGGATATTCATAAAGATGTGAAAACTTATTTAAAAATGGCGGTTACGACTGCAGTAGGCGTCTCTGTACTTCTGGTTATTTTTATTTACCTGTTTGCACCTGTGGTGACTGCAGTGTTTAATGGCGAACATAACAGGACGCTTGCTGACTACGCAGAAACTGGACTGCGGATCTATTTTATCGGATTTTTATTTGCCGGGATCAATATCGTAGGGACTGCCATATTAAGTGCTGTCGAATCTACAAAATATGCATTTGCAGCGTCGATTTCCCGAGGTTTTGTGGCGATCATTTTCTTTGCATTTATACTGTCCGCAATATTTGGATTAAACGGGGTATGGATGGCCTTCCCGGCGGCGGAATTTGTGACAATGCTGATCACACTGTGTGGATTGCGGAGAATAAAGTTTGTTGATAAAAATTCTTAACATTTGAAAATCTCTTGACAAAATACAGATCGTGATGTAAATTCAAGATACCCAATAGGGGTATATGGTATACAATAAAGATGTAAAACCGTGATAAAAAATCAGGGACAGCACAGACTATACAGACCGGAGGTAGACAGATGGCATGTGAAAAATGCAGCGCAAACGGAGATAATGTGAAGCATAAACAGCGTGAGAGTGCAGAAAAAAAGGCACTGCTTACGAGACTTTCCCGGATAGAGGGACAGGTGCGGGGAGTGCGTGCCATGGTGGAAGATGACAGATATTGCGTGGATATCGTCACACAGGTATCTGCGATCCAGGCTGCATTAAACGGATTTAACAAGGAGCTGTTAGCACGCCATATTAAAACCTGCGTTTCCGAAGACATCAAAGAAGGCAATGAGCAGGCTGTCGACGAACTCTGTGAACTGTTAAAAAAATTGATGAAATAACGGTTTGTATTTAGAAATGGAGATTGACATGAAGGAAAAGTTTGACGTAACAGGCATGAGCTGTTCGGCATGTTCCTCCCATGTGGAAAAGAGTGTTTCCAAACTGGAGGGCATAAAGACAGTCAGTGTCAACCTGCTGACAAACAGCATGCAGGTCGAGTATGATGAGACAAAGCTTGATACCGGAAAGATTATTGAGGCGGTGGAACATGCCGGATACGGTGCCTCGGTAAAAGAAGACGGAAAAGCAGCAGTAAAGGCGGGGGAGACGGAGGATGCCGTTTCCATCCAGCAGAAGAATATCAAAAACATGAAGACAAGACTGATCATATCCGTGATATTTCTGATACCGCTCATGTATGTGTCGATGGGACATATGATCTACAACGCGCTTGGCGTTCCGATGCCGCCGCTTACCATGAAGTTTTTCCATGGAAGTGAAAATGCAGTCATTTACGCATTTACGCAATTCCTGCTTTTACTTCCGATCCTGTTTGTTAATCAGAAATATTTCCGCAACGGCTTTACAACATTAGCGCACAGGAGTCCAAACATGGACAGTCTGATCGCAATGGGAGCAGCTGCGGCGACGGTATACGGTATCTTCGCGATTTACCGGATCGGCTGGGGATTCCGTATCGGAGACATGGAACTGGTACATCAGTACAGCCATGATCTTTATTTTGAATCCGCCGGAACAATTCTTACGCTGATCACGGTCGGAAAATATCTTGAGACGAAGTCAAAAGGAAAGACGAGTGAGGCAATCACAAAGCTGATGAACTTAGCACCAAAGACAGTGACAGTCGTGCGCGACGGCAAAGAACAGGTCATTGATGCGGCAGATGTGGTGCAGGGGGATATTTTCGTGATCAAGCCGGGAGAGTCGGTTGCGGTGGACGGTGTGATCTTAGAAGGAAAATCCTCTTTTGATGAATCCGCGATCACCGGAGAGAGCATCCCGGTGATAAAACAGGAAGGCGATAAAGTAATCTCTGCATCCATCAATAAAGCCGGACTGATCCGTGCGCGTGCAACGCGTGTCGGCAAAGATACGACGATCGCACAGATCATCAGTCTTGTGGAGGAAGCATCTTCGAGTAAGGCTCCAATCGCACGTCTGGCCGATAAAATTGCGGGAATCTTTGTCCCGACAGTTATTGGAATCGCGATCGTAACATTTATCTTATGGCTGGCAGGCGGGGCAGATTTTGAGTTTGCAATGTCCTGCGGAATTGCAGTTCTTGTGATCTCCTGTCCGTGTGCACTTGGACTTGCAACACCGGTGGCAATCATGGTTGGAACCGGAAAGGGTGCGGAAAACGGTATCCTGATCAAATCAGGAGAGGCATTAGAGACAGCACATATTGTGGATACCGTTGTAATGGACAAGACCGGAACCATTACTTATGGAAAACCGGTTGTGACGGATATCAGAACCTATGCAGGAATTTCAGAGAACGATCTGCTTAAGATTGCGGGCAGTCTTGAGAAGGGAAGTGAGCATCCGTTAGCGGAAGCGATTGTCTCCGATTGCGGGAAAAAGAACATCGTTCCGGAAAAAGTAAATGACTTTGAAGCGCTGTTTGGAAAAGGAATTAAAGGACGTTTATCTTCCGGCACACTTTACTATGCAGGAAATGAAAAGCTGATGGAAGAGGCACACGTTGCCCTGTCCGGTGAGATAAAAAAAGAGATGGAACAATTTGCAAAACAGGGCAAAACACCGCTTCTGTTTGCAGATGAAACACAGATCATAGGCGTGATCGCCGTTGCGGATGTCGTAAAACCGACCAGCCGTGAAGCGGTCAGACAGTTCAAAGAATACGGAATCCATGTCATCATGTTAACCGGTGACAATGAAGTGACGGCACAGGCGATCAAAGATCAGGTAGGAATTGATGAAGTCATTGCCGGAGTGCTTCCGACACAGAAGGAAGAAAAGATATCCGCCTTAAAGAACAGCGGACATAAAGTTGCAATGATCGGAGACGGTATCAACGATGCGCCGGCGCTTGCTTCCGCAGACGTGGGAATCGCGATCGGGGCAGGTACGGATGTAGCCATTGAGAGCGCGGACATCGTCCTGATGAAAAATGACCTGATCGATGCGGTCGGAGCGATCCGTTTGAGCAAAGCGGTTATCCGAAATATCAAGGAAAATCTGTTCTGGGCATTTTTCTATAACAGCATCGGCATTCCGCTTGCGGCAGGACTTTTATATCCGATCTGGGGATTAAAATTAAACCCGATGTTTGGTGCGGCTGCCATGAGCTTAAGCAGCGTCTGTGTAGTAAGTAATGCACTGCGCCTTAGATGGGTAAAGCTTGGAAAAAAATCTTCATCCGGAAATGAGACAGGTAACATGGAACAGGAGAGTGCGGTCTGTGAAAACAGAGCGGTCACTTCTGAAATAAAAACAAAAAGTGATGTATCAGAAAGCGAGGAACAAACAATGAAAACAACATTAAGTATTGAAGGAATGATGTGCGGACACTGCCAGGCAACCGTTGAGAAGGCTTTAAAAGGAGTACCGGGTGTGTCTGAGGTAGTGGTGAGCTTAGAGGACAAAAATGCAGTTGTTACCGCAGAGGAATCAGTCGGTGCGGATGCATTAAAAGCAGCCGTTGTAGATGCAGGATATGAGGTAACTAACATTCAGTAAGGAATTGTTACGGGCACAGAAATTGTATTTTGCAGATCAAAAAAGATAAGCATAAAAGAGAAGGGGAGGCCGTGGTTATTCGGCTTCCCCTTCTTCTACGATCTGCTCTAACACGCGGATCAGATCCTGCATGTTATTAAGCGCTACATTTCGCTCGAGGATCAGATTTTTCAGATCCGTTGAAAGTGTCTCGAATTTGTCTTTGATTCCAGGTGCTACATAAGATGCCATATGGTCCTCCTTTTATTTCCGGCAGCAGATTTGCCTACGGGACGTGTAATCTATTGTTTTTGTGTGGTTACCTGTTTATCATGTACAAAAATTTCAAAAAATATGCCGTAAAAAACACTTCTTGTAAAAATCGCCGTTATCCTTTAATATTAAAGAAGGCATATAGCCGTATTGGAACATTATAAATGAAAGAATGGAAACACCATGGATTATTACAGCAGTCAGATCAGTAAATTAATACAGGAATTATCGTCTCTTCCGGGAATCGGTGCAAAATCTGCACAGCGTCTGGCATTTCATATTTTGAATATGCCGGTGGAACAGGTCGAAGAACTTTCGTCTGCGATCGTGGATGCAAGGGAAAATGTCCGTTACTGTAAGGAATGTTTTACCCTGACAGATGATGAACTGTGCCCGATCTGTAAGGATGCCGGACGTAACCACAAGACGATTATGGTTGTGGAAGATACCAGAGATCTTGCAGCATATGAAAAAACCGGCAAATACGACGGGGTTTATCATGTCCTGCATGGGGCAATTTCTCCGATGCTTGGAATCGGACCTGCAGATATCAAGTTAAAAGAGCTGATGCAGCGCCTGCAAAAGGATGTTGACGAGGTGATCATTGCGACAAACTCAAGCCTTGAGGGAGAAACGACGGCGATGTATATCAGCAAACTGATCAAACCTACCGGGATCAAAGTGACAAGGATCGCAAGTGGTGTGCCGGTCGGCGGAGATTTAGAGTATATTGATGAGGTAACACTGCTCCGTGCCTTAGAAGGCAGAACGGAGATTTAATAAAAGGAATAGAAAGGAACATGACTAGACTATGACAAATCTGGAACTTGAAAAAACAGCGAACGAAGTCCGCAAAAGTATTGTAACTGCAGTACACAGCGCAAAAGCCGGACATCCGGGCGGATCACTCTCCGCAGCAGATATCTTTACTTATCTGTATTTTGAGGAGTTAAACATTGATCCGAAGAATCCTAAGATGGCAGACCGCGACCGTTTTGTGCTTTCAAAAGGCCACACGGCGCCGGGACTTTATGCAGTTCTGGCAGAACGCGGATTTTTCCCGAAGGAGGATCTTGTCACACTGCGTCATACAGGCTCTTACCTGCAGGGACATCCGGATATGAAACACATTCCGGGGATTGATATGTCATCCGGTTCTTTGGGACAGGGACTCTCCGCAGCAGCCGGAATGGCAGCAGCCGGAAAGTTTGACAAAAAAGATTACCGTGTCTATGCACTCTGCGGAGACGGTGAGATCCAGGAAGGCCAGATCTGGGAAGCTGCCATGTGGGCAGGATTCCGCAAACTGGACAATCTGGTTGTGATCGTTGACAATAATAACCTTCAGATCGATGGAACTGTTGATGAAGTATGTTCTCCTTACCCGATCGACAAAAAATTTGAGGCATTTAATTTCCATACGATCAATATCAATGGAAATGACTTTGATGAGATTCGTGCTGCATTTAAAGAGGCGCGTGAGACAAAGGGAATGCCGACTGCGATCATTGCAAAGACCGTAAAAGGAAAAGGTGTATCTTTTATGGAAAATGCCGTAGACTGGCATGGAAAAGCTCCAAATGATGCGGAGTATGAAATCGCAATGAAAGACCTTGAGAAAGTGGGGGAAGCATTATGTCAGAAATAAAGAAAATTGCAACAAGAGAAAGCTATGGAAATGCTCTGGTAGAAGTGGGAAAAGAGCATGAAGACCTGATCGTATTAGATGCGGACCTTGCAGGCGCAACAAAGACCGGAATTTTCAAAAAAGCGTTCCCGGAGCGCCACTGGGATGTCGGTATCGCAGAGGCAAATATGACCGGCATCGCAGCAGGACTTGCAACCTGTGGAAAAGTGCCGTTTATCAGCTCTTTTGCCATGTTTGCGGCAGGAAGAAACTTTGAGCAGGTGCGCAACTCGATTGGATATCCACATCTGAATGTCAAGATCGGTGCAACTCACGCAGGTATCTCCGTTGGTGAGGATGGCGCAACCCATCAGTGCCTGGAGGATATCGCCCTGATGCGCACGATCCCTGGCATGGTAGTCATCAACCCGGCGGATGATGTAGAGGCAAGAGCTGCCGTACACGCTGCATATGATCATGTAGGACCTGTATATCTTCGTTTTGGCCGTTTACCGGTTCCTGTATTCAATGATGAGGCAACCTACAAATTTGAGATCGGCAAAGGAATTGTCTTAAAAGAAGGAAAAGATGTGACAATTTTTGCAACCGGACTCTGTGTGAATGAGACGGTAGAGGCAGAAAAAATGCTTGCAAAAGACGGTATTGATGCAGAGATCATCAATATCCACACCATCAAACCGATCGACCGTGAACTGGTTGTAAAATCCGCGTTAAAGACCGGAAAAGTCGTTACGGTTGAGGAACACTCTGTGATCGGTGGACTTGGAAGTGCGGTATGTGACGTGCTCTGCGAAGAGGCTCCGACGAAAGTCTTAAAGATCGGTGTCAACGACGTATTCGGTGAGTCAGGTCCGGCATTAGAGCTGCTTCATAAATATGAGCTTGATGCAGAGGGCATCTACAAAAAAGTAAAAGCATTTGTAAAATAATAAAAGAAATCCAAAAGAGAGACTGCTGTCATTACGGAAACGTATGCAGCAGTCTTTTTCTGTCGAAAAGTTTTTGAAAAACTGTCCATAAAACCACAAAAAAATCGGACATGCTGTGATACCATTTCACAATAAAAAAAGCTTTTTAAATTTAAACAGGGAGGATTGGAATGATTGAGATTATCCGGGAAGAAAATTGGGATGATACGAAAGAAAAAAAGCTGCCAAAAGATATCAGACAGATTGGGAGACCGGATGTTGGGGAGAGAATATACATAGAGGATGAAGTATACAGGTATCTGCATCCATATGAGAGCAGCTGTGAAAAACTTGTATATGTTTTGCTTGGAAGATTCGAAAATTACAGTGGAAGACAGTGCACATTTGTGGAGGCAGCAATACAGCTGGAACATTTGGAATTTGATGCAGAGATTCCAAGATGGAGCGACCATGAATGGGCGTATATATATAAACGGTTAAAAGATGAGTATGACAGCATGGTCATTGTTGGATGGGCATTAGATCACAGAGGATGTCTGCCGAATATGACAAAACAGATCGAACAGTTTCATCAGACGCATTTTGGCGGCGTTCATCAGACATTGTTCTTAATGGATACCCTGGAAAAGGAGGAAACATTTTTCAGCATCCGGAACGGACATCTGTACCGGAGAGAAGGATTTTACATATATTATGACAGGCACGCCGCGGTAAAATTAAAAAAGATGGAACACAGGGAAGAAAAAACAGAAGAAGTAAATTTGCCGGAGACAGACGAGGTTACATTCATGCAGCCGGACGAGCCTGTTTACGACATAAAAGAAAAGGAAGATACGAATGATATCGATATCCTGGAAGAAGAACTCTATATGGAAGAGAGTATGCAGCCGGACGAGCCCGGACTGCAGCCACATCCGGAACGAAAAAGACAGGGGCGTTATCGGAAACAATTGGAAGAAGCGGAAAAAACGGAAGAGGCAAAGATCCCTGCATATTCCTCCCTCGTATTGGCTGTGGTGGTACTGACTCTTGGTTTTACCGCTTATCAGAACCATAAGAAGATGAATGAGATGGAAAATACTCTGGCACAGATGAATCAGGTACATATCGTGACAGAAATGCCGGAAACAGAAAAAACGGCAGATTCTGGGATCGTGGTGGAAAATATTGCAGGGAATATAGAAAAACAGACGGAGACAAAACAGGCGGATGAACATAGTACGCAGACAGAGGCGGAACAGCTTCAAACAAATGGAACGCAGGCGGCGGAGGCATCCGCACCGGATGAAACGGCAGGGATACAGGCAGGAACGGAATTGTCAGGAATGACAGATACAGAAGAAACTGCAGAAACGTCTGGAACAGCAGATGCCCAGAAAACGATGGAGTCCCAGGAAACAGAGAGTATGCAGAATCGGGAGGGAGAACAGAAGGCGGAAGCGGACACAGATGAAACAAACAGCAATAAGGAAAACGTAAAAGAGACGGCGGCACAGCCGGATGAGGCACAGACATATTTAAAACAGGGGTACTATGTGGTGCGGCAGGGGGATAATCTGGCTGCGATCTGCCGGAAAATATATCAGACAACAGCCATGATGGACAAAGTATGCGAGGCAAACGGGATTGATGATCCGGATGCAATCTATGCAGGCCAGTATCTGACGCTTCCGAATTAACAAAGCAGCCGCTTCTAAAAATAAGATGAAACATCCAGGGAATAATGCTATAATATCGAAAGATCAGTGTGAAAAAAAGATTTTTCACACACAGGATTTGTGTTTACGCACAAACTTGAGATGCCCGAAATGGGCAAGAACGAGGTTTAAGATGAAAGAGAGATTGGTATGGCGGAAAAAAACAAGAGAGGATTTCATACGGTAGAAGAACCGGATATGGAAGAGTATGAACGCAAGCTGCGTGAACATCGGGTAAAAGTAGTCAGAAGAACCGTTATTCTGATCGTTACCGTATTGGCAGTTTCTGCGGGACTCTGGGTGTTTATGGCACTGCGCCATTATGAGAATTTTGACGTGGGATCGTCTGTTGACAGGGCTGATACGGAGGCTACAAAGTTTGCAGATTTTGGGGAGAATATTTTAAAATACAGCAACGACGGTGCTTTTTATACGGATACGGCAAACGAACTGATCTGGAATCAGACCTATGAGATGACCGATCCGCAGATTGATATTTGCGAAGATTACCTGACAATCTATGATAAAAAGGGAACTATGATCTATATCATGACAAAGGAGGGAATCTTAGGCGGAATAGAAACGACAATGCCGATCCAGCAGGTGCGTGTGGCATCGCAGGGAACGGTGGCGGTTCTGATGAAAAAAGATGCTTCCGGTTATCTTGCAATGTATGATAAAACAGGTGCAAAATTAACGGAAGGAGAGATTCACGGTGCAAAAAAAGGGTATCCGGTCGCGATTGCATTGTCATCGGATGCCGTAAGACTTGCAGTTGCCATGTTGGACATCAATGATGGAAGCATAAAAAGTACGATTGCTTTTTACAATTTTGGAACAGCAGGAGAAAGTGAAATTGATCATGTAGTCGGAGCGCAGACGTTTCCAGATACCGTGATCCCGGAAATTGTTTACCTGGCGGATGACAGGCTTGCGGCATTCTCGGATACCGGAGTGATCCTGTTTGAGGGATCTCAGAAACCAAAACAATCCGGAACGATCCCTTTTGAAAAAGAAGTGAAGAGTATTTTCTATAATGATAATTATATTGGCTGCGTGATAAGCAATGAGGATGAGGCAGTGACACATCACATAAGTGTCTATGATCTGGATGGAAAAAGCGTTCTGGAAAAAGATTTTACAATGGAGTATACAGGTGTGGAATTTCTTGCGAACAATGAGATTTGTATTACAAATGAAAACGCATGTGATATATACACCATACATGGGATATATAAATTCCATCATGAGTTTGAACAGACATTGTATAAGATCATTTCGGAGAGTGGCGCGCTGAATTATACATTGATACTGGAAGATACAACAGAAAAAATAAGACTGAAATAAGGAGCATACATATGAACTGGGTTTTGCTGCTGGTATTGCTGATACTGGGATACAATATTATAAGAGGATATAGAAAAGGATTTTTGCGAATTGTGTATTCCCTGGTATCGTGGGTCATAGTACTTACATTTGTTACCGTTGCAACACCATACATTAATACGTATCTGATGGAACACACGACACTATATGAAAAGATTGAGCAGCAGTGCAGTGAACAGATAAAAAGATCCGTAGAGGAAAAACAGAGATCCATTCAAAATGAAAGCAGTCCGGATAATCAGAAATTGTCACAGTTTGGGATTATGCTGCCGGACTCAGTGGTAAATGATATTTTTGAGAAGACCGGAAATATGGCGGGAGAGATTATAGAACAAAGTGGCCTGTATGATGAGATAGCAAAACAGATTGCAGAATTTGTGGTAGAGGGAATTGCATTTCTGATCGCATTGGTCGCAGCGTGGACCATCGTGCATGTGATAGCGCGGGCGTTAAGAATTGTTTCACGGATTCCGGTACTGAGCGGGGTAAATCGTACACTCGGTGTATTTGCCGGTGGGATATACGGACTGATACTGGTATGGATCGGGTTTTACATGATAGCTGTGACAAGTACGAGCGAAATGGGAAGTGCCCTGGTTGCCTGCATATATCAGAGCAGATTGTTAAAATACCTGTATGAAAACAACGTAATTCTGACACTCATTATGAATTTTTTATAGACAGAAAAAAAGTGTTGACATATCCGGACAATGATGGTAGTATAAAAGTCCACTGCGAAAGACAAGCACTTTTGCTGGGGCGGGAAAAAGATACTTGATTGTTTATCTTTTGGAAAATAAAAAAGTTATTGACAAACAGAACAACACATGATAAGATATCAAAGTTGTCGCGTTTAAGATAACAGATCGGACAAAACCGATTGAAAGAAAACTTCTCAAAAAAATGAAAAAAGTTCTTGACAAAACAGACTTGATAAGATATAATAAACAAGC
>DXQT01000014.1 GCA_019411365.1 Roseburia sp. | reverse complement strand
GAAAATGCTGATAGATACTGTGTTTTAGCGGATAATCAGATTTTTATTGTGTTTTGTATTGCAAAAATTTAAAACAGATCACAATTCCGGCTAAGACAACAAAAATAGGAAACAATGTGTTCGGCAGCTGTGATCACTTAGAGACGATCAATGTGGCGGCAGGGAATACGATATACAGATCAGAGGATGGCATATTGTATGGCACAGAGGAAGGCAGACTCGTGTTGATTAATTGTCCTGCCGGGAAAAAAGGCAGCGTGAAGATCTTAGAGGGGACGGTGGGAATCCTTGACGGTTCCTTCAGTAACTGTGAAAAGATCACATCGGTAGATATGCCGGACAGCGTAAAGAGCATTGGCGAAGATGCATTTAAATCCTGTTCCTCGCTTATAAAAGTCCGGTTCTCAAATCAGCTTACGGATATAGGAAACTATGCCTTTTATAGGTGTGATTCCATGCAGCAGGTACATCTGCCGGACAGTGTTAAAGATTTGGGGGCATGGGCTTTCCGGTATTGTGATGCGTTAACAGAAGTAACAATTTCCAAAAATATTTCGGATATTCCGGATAATGCGTTTGGTGGCTGTACAAATCTGACCGGTATTACCATACCGGACGGGGTAAAAACAATAGCAGACAATGCGTTTTCGTATTGCAGCAATTTAACGATATACTGTAGTTCAGGTTCTGCTGCAGAAAAATATGCGAAAAATAACAATATTAAAAGAAAGGTAACTGACGAACGGAAAACCCAGACGATTACGACAGATAATGATAACATTGAAAAAACGGTTGGAGATCCGGATTTTAAGATAACTGCAAAAACAACCGGGGATGGAACTCTAAGTTTTTATTCGGGAAACGAAGATATCATTCAGGTATCTGAAAATGGAGCTGTAAAGATCATCGGAGCAGGTACGACCAATATTGTGATCACGGCATCTGCGACGCAAAATTGTAAAATGGCGCAGACAGAAATTTATATTACAATAAAAAATAAAGAAACGGATCAAAAGCGTGTGCAAAAGATCACGTATTCTTATCAGGCAGATAAAAAGGATCTGAATATTTTCTATCTTGACGCAAAGTCAGATGGGGATGGTAAGATATCTTACCGGTCAGAAAACGAAAAAATCGTAAAAATAGATGCAGATGGAAAAGGATATATCTTAGGTTCCGGGACAGTAAAAATTATTATCTCGGCATCAGAGACAGATACCTGTGCGGCAGCGCAGAAAATAGTTACGTTAAATGTAGAAAAAATAACAGATCAGACAGATGAACCGGGGCAGACACAAAAGCCGGATCAGACAGAAAAGCCGGGGCAGACAGATACTCCGAATCAGCCGGATAAGCCGTCAGACCAGAACGGTAATGCCACACAGCAGAAAAAGAAACAGACCATAAAAGCTAAAAATATTACAAAGACCTACAGCACAAAAACTTTTGCCATAGGTGCCAAATCAAGTTGTGGGGCAAAACTGACCTACAAGGTGGCAGATAAAAAGATCGCAGCCATAAGTAAGACCGGAAAAATCAAATTAAAGAGTTACGGACAGACAAAAATCACGATCAAAGCGGCTGCAAAAGGAAAATATAAGGCAGTAACAAAGACGATTACTTTAACGGTAAAACCGGTGAAGAACCAGATTACTTCTCTGAAATCCAAAAAGGCAAAGACATTTGAAGTAAAATGGAAAAAGGACAAGAAAGCATCCGGTTATATCGTTCAGTATTCCATGGATAAGAAATTCAAAAAGAATGTAAAAAAAGTTGTTGTCACAAAAAACAAAACCACTACCAAAAAAATCACAAAATTAAAGCCGGGAAAGAAATACTATGTCCGCGTATGCTCTTATAAAAATTCCCGCGGGAAAAAAGTGCAGGGAGATTACAGTAAGGTGAGAACGGTAAAGATCCGAAAATAATTGCAAAGAGAAAATGATAAAAAATCCTGCCGGATTGGAGTGTGGACTCCAGGTACGGCAGGATTTTTTGGGTGCCAGCATTTTTGCTTTTATAAGAATAATTTGTTCTTAATATGTGACAAGCCGGTGTTCTAAAGATTTAATCTCATCGTGCAGTATAAATCTCGATCGCTTCTGCTACAAAAGCAGCAGTTCCGGCACCGGCGGCTTTGTCAATATTTTCTGTAAATTCGGCACCGGAAGCATACATTTTACCAAGCCCGTTTAAGATCTCATTGGAACATTGATAAAAGTGCTCTGAAATATAATCCTGTAGGTTTTTTACCAGAAGCTGTACTTCTTTGCTGCCAGGTTCTTTGTTCTTTATTTTTCCAAACTCTACAAAAATGAGCATAAGATTTTTCCATGCTGTTTTTTGTGTCTCGGAAGACTGATTTTTTGTCTTTTCTTCATATTCCTTGTATTCTGCAGTCTGTCCCCATTGTTTTTTTGCCTCTCTGGCATACTCGTCCATTTTGGCTGTGTTAAATACGTTAAAATCCATTTTATTTACTCCTGTCGTTTTAATTTTACGAGCAAAAGCAATCAAGCCTTCAAGATGCTCCTTTTTCATTGTTAACAATTCAATCTGCTGGGACAGTGCTTTGTCCCGATCAAAATCAGGTGCATCAATGATTCTTTTGATTTCTTTTAACGGGAATTCCAGTTCTTTAAACAATAAAATCTGTTGCAGCCGCTCTAATGCTGTATCGTCATACAGTCGGTAGCCGGACGCAGTATAACCGTCGGGTTTTAAAAGTCCGATGGTATCGTAGTATTGCAGAGTGCGTATACTCACTCCTGTCAATTTGCTTACTTCATTTACTGTCATCATGGTCATTTCCTCCGCTCGATGAGGACACTCTAAACTATTACGCCGCGTAGGAGTCAATAGGTTTTTTGAAATTATTTTCAGGTCATATCCGAAGTCCCATTAAAATATATGTATCTTCACGGATTGGAGTGAATTTGTTTTTTGTCCAGAACGAATAGCTCTGTGGGTTTCCCTTGTCAACGCCAAGCCGGATTTCTTTATATCCAGATGATTTCAGACAAAGGATCACGTCGCTGATGATTCCGGAACCGACACCTCTGTTCTGATAGCGTGTGTCTGTCATAAATAATCCAATGAAGGAAATTTCTTTTTATATTCATGTTCATAGATCCTCCATTATAATATTGGGGTTCAATAGTTTTTCACAACATGATGACTGGCAAAGTGCATCTGACATCATAAGATATTGAAATATCGCAGATTGGGCATATGGCAAAGAAACTGCAGCAGTATACCCACAAAACCCCCTGATTTTCCTGCGTTTTGGGTATATATAATAAAAACGGATCTGCTATGCCCATTATCAGTGAAAAATCACTCAAAATTCCCGTATTTTTGGGTATAAACAGCAGATTTTTTCTGTATATACCCAATCGACAAAAATTCATGATCAATTTTCACTCAAATAACGACCGCTGAACGTATTTTTCCGGAAAATGATGCAGATAAGCAAAACATTCATCCGGCGAACAAAGGATGCCAGCCTTTTGGCATTGTTCCACGATCATTGGAATGAGCATTTTTTCATTCGGGCTTGGCAGGTTGTAGGCATTACCGTAAGTGCGGATATATTTTTCCTTCATCCCCGGAAAATCTTTATCGAGGGCATGGTAGAAATATTCCCGGTCGCCATCTCGGAGAGTCACGCCAATGCCAAAGAATATAATTCCCTTTACGCCGGCGTCCACGCAGGCATCCAGCAGATTTTTTATGTTATCAGCAGTGTCATTGATAAACGGCAGGATCGGTGTGAGCCACACTACGGTGGGAATACCGGCTTCTTTACATTTCATCAGGACGTTGATGCGCTCTTTGGTGGTGGAAACATCTGGCTCTATCTTTTTACATAAATCTTCATCGTAAGTGGTGAGTGTGATCTGCACGATGGCTTTTGCCTTTTCATTGATGGACGTTAACAGGTCAAAATCTCTTAAAATCCGGGCTGACTTTGTCTGTACCGCAACACCAAATTCATACCGGTCGATCAGCTCTAAACACCGCCTGGTCAGCAAAAGGCGCTCCTCCAAATGAAGATAAGGATCGCACATGGCACCGGTTCCGATCATACATTTCTGACGCTTCGATCGCAAAGCCTTTTCTAACAATTCCGGGGCATTTTCCTTTACCTCAATATCTTCAAATGCATGTGTAAAACCATAGCACCTGCTCCGGCTGTCGCAGTAAATGCATCCGTGGGAACATCCACGGTAAATATTCATTCCGTTATCCTTTGATAAAAGCCTCTTCGCCTGAACAAAATGCATGAGAAATCTCCTGTAGTTAAAATTAAAAATCCGATTAATCCCATTAAAACATAAGTAAAGAAAAATCACAATCAAGATCAGAACAAAAAAATAATGAGGAAACAGTCGTAACCTACAGAGCATAGATTTCCCTTTTTTCGGTATCGAGGGCATGTAGAATGCAGTTTTCCGGGTGCCGCCGGCAGATTTGAGACTTTGGAAGAAAATTAGAAAATCTTAGTATGCCTGTTCACTCACAGTGTTGTGCTGCCATGGACGGCAGCACAAGTCCTGATGTGCCAGGGAAGGCACATTCAGGACGTACACGTCACTCCGAAACTAACTCAAACAGGCATACTTAGCTTTTCTTATTTTCGCACAACGGAACCAAACCTGCCAGCGGCACCCGGAAAACTGCGCCTTACACTGTCCCTTAATACCTAAGTACCAATTTGCAAAACTTTACCAAATTACCTTGACAAATATTTCCATCAGTCATATACTTTGAAAAGCTAATTATTTGACTATCAAACTATTTGAAAGGCAAATGATTACATGAATCAGAAAATAAGAAAAGAAAATCAGCCCACAATAGAAATAAGGGCAAGGCGCTGGAAAAATAATAAGGCATGCGCAGAAAAGGAGAAAAATATGTTAGAGAAAATGATCCCGATTATTGCAGAGCAGTTAAATGTGAATGAGTCTGAAATCAAGGCAGAGTCCAATTTCAAAGATGACTTAGGAGCAGATTCCTTAGATTTATTTGAACTTGTCATGGCTCTTGAGGAAGAGTTTGGCGTGGAGATCCCATCTGAGGATTTACCTTCTATCGTAACTGTCAATGATGTTGTCGAGTACTTAAAAGGAAAAGGTGTGGCTTAAGTATGGAGACAAGGGTAAGTAAACTGCTGGGAACGAAATATCCGGTCATTCAGGGTGGTATGGCATGGGTTGCGGAATATCATCTTGCAGCGGCAGTTTCAAATGCCGGAGGTTTAGGAATCATCGGAGCGGCAAGTGCACCGCCTGAGGTGGTCAGAGAGCAGATCAGGGAGGCAAAGAAGCTGACTGACAAACCGTTTGGCGTGAACGTCATGCTGTTAAATCCAAATGCAGCCGAGGTTGCACAGATCGTCATTGAAGAGGGCGTTAAGGTTGTGACCACAGGTGCCGGAAATCCCGGAAAATTCATGGATGCATGGAAACAGGCAGGCGTTGTTGTGATTCCGGTCGTTGCGAGTGTTGCAATGGCAAGAATGATGGAGCGTGGCGGAGCGGACGCAGTGATTGCAGAGGGAATGGAGTCAGGTGGACATATCGGTGCACAGACGACGATGACACTCGTTCCGCAGGTGGCAGATGCGGTACAGATACCGGTTATTGCCGCAGGAGGAATCGCAGACGGCAGAGGCATGGCAGCGGCATTTATGCTCGGTGCCGAAGGAGTACAGATGGGAACCAGATTTGTGGTGGCAAAAGAATCCATCGTACATCCGAATTACAAGGAGCGTGTCATCAAGGCAAAAGACATTGACTCAGAAGTGACCGGCATGAGCACCGGACATCCGATCCGGGTTCTTCGCAACCAGATGAGCCGCGAATATTTAAAAATGGAAAAAGAGGGCGCTTCATTTGAAGAGTTAGAGCACCTTACACTTGGGTCCCTGCGCAAGGCAGTCATTGACGGTGACGTGGTCAACGGAAGCCTGATGGCAGGACAGAGCGCCGGCATGGTAAAAAAAGAAGAAAGCTGTAAAGAGATCATCGAGGACGTTGTGACACAGGCGGAGTCACTGCTTGGAAGATAGTGCAAAAATAAGCGCAAGAATGGAGATTAACATGGGAAAGACGGTTTTTATGTTTCCTGGACAGGGAGCACAGTACATAGGAATGGCAAAGGATTTTTACGATGCCATCCCGGAATGCAGAGAAGTATTTGAGGAGGCATCCGAGGCGTCAGGACTTGATATCGCTGCGTTATGCTTTGAGGAGAACGACAAGATCAATATCACGGAGTATACACAGATCTGTATGCTGACCGCCGAGGCTGCGATCCTGCGTGCATTGGAGGTAAAAGGCTATAAAGCAGATGTGACTGCAGGCTTAAGCCTGGGAGAATATGGAGCATTGATTGCCTGCGGAGCACTGAGCAGAAAAGATGCATTTGCACTGGTGCGCAAAAGAGGGATCTACATGCAGGAGGCGGTGCCGGAGGGCGGAGCCATGGCAGCAGTCCTGGCACTGGATACCGCGCAGATTGAGGAAGCCTGTAAAAAAACAGAGGGCATTGTATCGATCGCAAACTATAACTGCCCGGGACAGATCGTCATTACCGGAGAAGAAAAAGCCGTAGCGGCAGCCGGAGAGCTCTGCAAAGAAGCCGGAGCAAAACGTGTTGTTCCATTAAAGGTCAGCGGACCGTTCCACTCAGCAATGTTAAAGGGTGCCGGAGAAAAACTTGGCGAGGAATTAAAACATGTAACAGTCCATACACCGGAAATCCCGTATGTCGCAAACGTGACAGCAGACTATGTGACCAAAGAAGAGGATATCAAACCATTACTGGAAAAACAGGTGTCCTCATCTGTCCGCTGGCAGCAGACGATCGAGCGTCTGATCGCAGACGGAGCAGACAAATTTGTAGAGATCGGACCGGGGAAAACGCTGACAGGATTCATGCGCAAGATCAACCGTGATGTAGCTGCAGTCAATATTGATAAATATGAAGACTTTGAGAAATTTGTTGCTGAGAGCAAAAATAAATAAGATATGCCACATATTTTGATGTGAAAAAAGTTTGGCAGCTATCAGAAAAAAGGAGAAGTTATGTTAACTAATAAAACAGCACTGGTCACTGGTGCAAGCCGCGGCATCGGAGCTGCAATCGCAAAAAGCCTTGCAAAAGAAGGTGCATTTGTCATCATCAATTACAACGGTTCTAAAGAGCGTGCAGATGCTGTTGCGGCAGAAATCACAGCGGATGGCGGCAAAGCGGCAGTTTACGGCTGCAATGTATCTGATTATAGTGCCTGTGAAAAAATGGCAAAAGACATCATGGAGACATATGGTCATCTGGATATTCTGGTCAACAATGCCGGTATCACACGGGATGATCTTTTGATGAAAATGAGCGAGGAAGCATTTGACGCGGTCATTGCGACAAACCTCAAGGGAACTTTTAACACGATCCGTCATTTTTCACGCTATCTGTTAAAGCAGCGTTCCGGAACGATCATCAATCTATCATCCGTATCCGGTATTCTTGGAAATGCAGGACAGGCAAATTACAGTGCAAGCAAGGCGGGCGTGATCGGACTGACCAAAAGTGTGGCGAGAGAACTTTCTTCCCGTGGGATTACCTGCAATGCGGTTGCGCCGGGATTCATTGATACGGAAATGACAGCGCAGATGACAGACAAGGCAAAGGAAGCAGTGAAAACGCAGATCCCGCTCGGCAGAGTCGGAAAAGTGGATGATATTGCGGAGGTAGTGACATTTTTAGCCTCGGAGAAAGCATCCTACATCACAGGACAGGTGATTTCCGTGGACGGCGGTATGAGCATATAAGCAGTAAAAAGCCTGATGCAACCATGTGTATGGGCTTGAAGAATGGAAAGGAAAAGTTATGAGCAGACGAGTAGTGGTAACAGGAATGGGCGCGATCACTCCGATCGGACTTAGCGTGGAGGAGTTCTGGCAGTCCGTAAAAGAAGGGAAAATCGGTTTCGGGGAGATTACCAAATTTGATACGGAAGGATACAAATGCCATCTTGCAGCGGAAGTAAAAGATTTTGATGCAAAACAGTATATGGATGCGAAGGCAGCAAGACGTATGGAACTGTTCTGCCAGTATGCAGTGGCAGCAGCAAAAGAGGCGATTACAGATGCCGCTCTTGACATGGAAAAAGAAGATCCTTACCGTGTCGGTGTATCTGTCGGAAACGGTATTGGAAGTCTTGGGGGAATTGAGCGTGAACATAAAAGATTGTTAGAAAAAGGTCCATCCAAAGTAAATCCTCTGTTTGTACCGCTTGTCATTTCCAACATGGCAGCCGGAAATGTTTCAATCACATTTGGTTTAAAAGGAAAGAGCATCAATGTGGTAACGGCATGTGCAACCGGAACAAACAGTATCGGTGAGGCATTCCGCAGTATCCAGTACGGTGAGGCAGATGTGATGATTACCGGTGGAACCGAGGGCGCGATCTGCCCGCTTGGAATTGCAGGATTCACATCTCTGACGGCACTTTCCTCTGAAAGTGATCCTACGAAATGTTCCATTCCGTTTGATAAAAACCGCAGCGGTTTTGTGATGGGAGAAGGAGCGGCAATCGTTGTGTTAGAAGAATTAGAACATGCAAAAGCGCGTGGAGCAAAAATCTACGCAGAGGTAGCCGGATACGGAACATCATCCGATGCATATCACATTACTTCTCCTGCTGAGGATGGTGCCGGTGCAGCCCGTGCCATGACAAATGCGGTGGAAGATGCGGACATCCGTCCGGAAGAAGTTACCTATATCAATGCACATGGAACTTCTACACATCACAACGATCTGTTTGAGACACGCGCGATCAAACTTGCTTTTGGTGATCATGCGTATGATATGAAGGTCAATTCTACGAAATCTATGGTCGGACATCTGCTCGGTGCAGCAGGCGCCATCGAATTTGTAACTTGTGTCAAGGAAATGCAGGATAATTTTGTACATGCGACCGTTGGTTACACAACACCGGATGAAGAACTTGATCTTGATTACTGTAAAGAGGCGGTACAGATGGATGTGCCGTATGCACTCAGCAATTCACTCGGTTTTGGCGGACACAATGCAAGTATTCTGCTGAAAAAATACAGTGAATAACAGGGAGGAAATTATGTCCGTTTTAACAACGAAACAGATTATGGAGATCATTCCGCACCGCCAGCCATTTTTGCTGATTGATACAGTGGAAGAATTAGAGTCCGGCGTGCGTGCAGTTGCAAAAAAATGTGTCAGTTATAATGAGCCATTCTTTGGCGGACATTTTCCGAATGAACCGGTCATGCCGGGTGTGCTGATCATTGAGGCACTGGCACAGACCGGAGCGGTTGCAATTCTTTCGGTGGAAGAAAACCGTGGAAAAACGGCATATTTTGCGGGAATCAATTCAGCAAAGTTTAAACGGAAAGTAGTGCCGGGTGATGTTTTGACATTAGAAACGGAGATCATAAAACAAAAAGGCCCGATTGGTGTCGGCCGCGCCACGGCGAAGGTGGATGGCAGTATTGCATGCATCGCGGAACTCACATTTGCGATCAGTTGAAGTTAAGAGAGTCTGGAACAGCATAGGTTTGATAAATCACTGTAAACAGGCAAAAAGGGGAAACTATGGCAGCATTTTTTTTGAAGAAGAAAAAAGAAGTAACAGAGACGGTGGAAGAACCACAGAAAACGGTAGAGGCAGCAAAAAAAGAGGCAGAGACAGTTAATACAGAGCCGCCGGCAACGATCGTCTGTCCGGCATGTGGCAGGGAGATCAATAAGAAAACCGCGGAAAAAAATAAATATGTCTGTTATGAGTGCGGCAATTATTTCCGCGTCCGCACCAAAAACAGGATCCGCATGGTTGCGGATAAGGATACTTTTGAGCCGTGGTTTGAGGAATTAGAGTCAAAAAATCCATTGGATTTTCCTGGGTATCCGGAAAAAATCAAGGCCGCACAGGAAAAGACAGGATTGCATGAGGCTGTCACAGTCGGAAAATGTAAGGTCTATGGTCTTGATACGGTGATTGGTGTGTGTGATGCCCGGTTTATGATGAGCAGTATGGGGCATGTTGTGGGAGAAAAAATTGCACTTGCCGTAGAGCGTGCAACAGAACTTTCTCTTCCGGTCATTTTATTCTGCTGTTCCGGTGGTGCAAGAATGCAGGAGGGAATCGTTTCCCTGATGCAGATGGCGAAGACGGCGGCTGCATTAAAGAAACATTCCGAGGCAGGACTTTTATATGTGCCGGTGTTAACGGATCCTACGACCGGAGGTGTGACGGCAAGTTTTGCGATGTTAGGAGATATTATCCTTGCAGAGCCGGGGGCACTGATTGGATTTGCAGGACCACGTGTCATTGAGCAGACGATTGGTGAAAAACTGCCGGAGGGATTCCAGAGAGCACAGTTCCAGCTGGAACATGGTTTTGTGGATGCAATCGTAGAACGTAAAGATTTAAAAATGACACTTTACCGTATTTTAAAAATGCATCAGAAAACAGAAGGATATGCCAACTT
The DNA here is from genome assembly GCA_019411365.1 of Roseburia sp. The sequence continues at coordinate 49,166 of DXQT01000014.1, read as the reverse complement.
TGATCCATTGCGCAGCGATGACTGCTATGAGCCGACAGAGGTCATGAAAGAGCGTGCTACAAAGGCACAGCCGCTTTCCGCGTGGGAGAAAGTGCGTGCAGCAAGACGTGCAGACCGGCTTGCATCGGTGGATTATATCGACAATATTTTTGACGATTTCATGGAATTTCATGGAGACAGACAGTTTGCGGATGATCCGGCGATCGTGGGTGGTGTTGCCTACCTGGATGGTCAGCCGGTCACTGTGATCGGTATTCACAAGGGAAAAGATTTAAAAGACTGTATGCGCCATAATTATGGAATGCCATCACCGGAAGGTTATAGAAAAGCACTGCGTCTGATGAAACAGGCAGAAAAATTTAATCGTCCGATTATCACATTTGTGAATACGTCCGGTGCATTCTGCGGAAAAGAAGCAGAAGAGCGTGGACAGGGTGAAGCGATCGCGAGAAATCTCTATGAAATGTCAGCCATTAAAGTTCCAATCCTCTGCCTGATGATCGGAGAAGGCGGAAGCGGCGGCGCGCTGGCACTGTCGGTCGGCAATGAAGTATGGATGCTTGAAAACGCAACGTATTCTGTACTCTCGCCGGAAGGATTTGCATCAATCCTCTGGAAAGATGGAAAACGTGCAAAAGAAGCGAGCGAGGTCATGAAGATCACTGCCCATGATCTGTATGCACTGAATGTTGTGGAACAGATCATCCCGGAGTATGGAACGGCAGACGAAAAGGCATGTGAGTCGATCTCCAGATATATGAAAGGTCATATGAAAGAATTTTTAGAGCGTCAGAATGGCAAGACAGGAGAACAGCTCGCCGAAGAACGTTATACGAGATTTCGTGCGTTCTGATAAAAATAGGATACAGGAAATGTCTTGCAGAGTACAGATGGAAATAAAATAAACTCCGGAATGAGGAAAAAGTATGAAAATCAAAATCAAGGGAACCGGAAGTGCGGTTCCAAAACTTCGGGTGACAAACGATGATTTAAGTAAATTGATGGATACCTCTGACGAGTGGATCAGAAGCCGTACCGGAATCGGCGCGAGACATCTTGCAGTGGAGGAGACAACGACAGGGCTTGCTGTTGCTGCGGCAAAGGAAGCGTTAAAAGATGCGGGAATGACTGCAGAAGAACTTGATCTTATCATTGCGGCAACGGTTACTGCAGATAAATTCCTGCCGAACTTATCCTGCGAAGTGCAGAGTGCTCTGGGGGCAGAAAATGCTGTCGCATTTGATTTAAACGCTGCATGTTCCGGGTTTTTGTTTGCATTAAATACGGTTCAGATGTATCTGGAAAATGGTATATACAAAAAGGCACTCGTCATCGGAGCGGAAACGCTTTCAAAAATTATGGACTGGAATGACAGAAGCACCTGCGTGCTGTTTGGGGATGGTGCCGGGGCTGCGGTCGTTACAGCAGAAGATGAGAATGTGGATGGTCATTCGGCTGTTACAAGTGGTAAATCAGATGCTGGGATGATGCAGACGGGTGCAGTAAGCAGAATAAACAAAAGCGGTATTTTAAGCATGGTACAGGGTTCTGATGGCGCGCGCGGGGAAGTCCTCCGCTGTGATAACCGCCCGGTCAACAATCCGTTTGCAGCCAACGATTCCAAGCTGTCTTATGTGTCAATGGATGGCCAGGAAGTATATAAATTTGCAGTAAAAACGGTGCCGAAAGTGATAGAAGAGGCAGTGAAAAAAGCGGGACTGGAAGTCGAAGATATTGACCTGTTTGTACTGCATCAGGCGAATCTGCGCATTATCGAATCTGTTGCAAAAAGACTGCATCAGCCAATGGAAAAATTTCCTACCAATCTGGAAGAGTGCGGCAATATTTCTGCGGCGAGCGTGCCGATTTTACTTGATAATATCAATAAACATGGTATGATATGTGAAGGTAAAAAAATAGTTTTGGCAGGATTTGGAGCCGGATTGACATGGGGCGCGACGGTTTTGGTATGGTAAAGGCAACAGTAAAGGAATTGACTGCAGTTTACATAGATGTGGACAGCAATCAGTACTGCCATGAATAGGAGTATATTTGAATGACGGCAGATGAAACATTAAATGAGTTATTGGTAAAATTATTTAAAGACATTATGGAGATTGAGGGAAAATCTCTGATCACAGATGAATTTAAGGATCTTACCTATAATGATTTTCATGTAATAGAGGCGATTGGTATATCAGAGCCAAAGAGCATGAGTACGGTAGCAAAGCTGATGAACGTAACGACCGGAACGCTGACAAAGGCGATGGACGGTCTGACCGATAAAGGATATGTTGTCAGGGAGCGCAGTAAGCAGGATAAGCGTGTTGTCTGGGTGTGCCTGACCGAAAAGGGAAAGGCAGCTTATCTGCATCATGAAGAGTTTCATCACCGGATGATCGATCATATCAAAGGAGAGCTGAATACACAGGAGACGACGGTATTGATTTATTCACTGGCAAAACTGGTGGATTTTTTCCAGCAGGTATATGGGGAGAATGAAGAATCGTAATGGGTTTGGATAAAGTTATGGATATTATATAGATAGTTAAGGATGTTTTCCGGAAATGGGAGGCATCCTTTTTTGATGCTGTAATATGATATGATGATGTTGAGGTCAAATAGTGCATACAAGATTGTTGATTGACAAATTGCACAAAGCCGTGCCTGTTTTGTTCCGTTGTACGAAAATAAGAAAATCTAAGTCCGCCTGCTTTAAATGTTCTCGGAGTGACGTGTACGTCTTAAATGCCCCTTCCATGGGGCATTAAGACTTTTGCTGCCGTCCATGGCAGCAAAACACTATGCATTGACAGGCAAACTAAGATTTACTAATTTTCTCCCATAGTCACAAAAGTAGTCTCGACTTTGTGCAATTTGCCAGTCGTTATGCTGTGAATGCACTATTCGCCCCCCAATATCATCTTTATAGAAGAATGCCAGGGCAAATAGTGATTTTCAATTTTCTGATAACACAGTCATGATATATTTTCTCAAATAAATGTTGTAATTACAACATACAATCTGCCCGAGATAAATTAATATAACACCAGAGACAAGGACAGCAGTGTGAAAAATAAGATTTTTCATACGCAGGAAAGGAGAAATATCATGAAACAGGTAGAATTAAATAACAGAAAAGTGGCAGTGATCGGATGCGGATTTGTAGGAGCAACATCGGCGTTTGGACTGATGCAGAGTGGTTTGTTTTCTGAGATGGTTTTGATTGATGCAAATACAGAGAAAGCAGAAGGGGAGGCAATGGATATTTCCCATGGAATCCCATTTGCAAGACCGATGAAAATTTATGCGGGTGGTTATGACGATATTATGGATGCGGCGATCATTGTTGTGACGGCCGGTGCAAACCAGAAGCCGGGCGAGACGAGGCTGGATCTGGTTCAGAAAAACGTCGGCATTTTTAAGAGTATTATCCCGGAGATTGCAAAAAGAGATTACCAGGGAATCCTGCTTATCGTTTCAAATCCGGTCGACATTCTTACATACACCGCACATAAGCTGAGCGGTATGCCGGAAAACCGTGTGATCGGTTCCGGTACGGTGCTTGACACGGCACGTTTAAAATATGAGTTGGGAGAGCATCTTGGTGTGGACAGCCGGAGCGTGCATGCATTTATCATCGGAGAGCACGGTGACAGTGAGATCGCTGCATGGAGCAGTGCAAATGTATCGGGAATCCCGTTAAATACATTCTGCGAGATGCGCGGACATTTCAATCATGACGATTCGATGGAACGCATTGCAGCAAATGTGCGCAACAGTGCCTATGAGATCATTGCAAAGAAAAATGCGACCTATTATGGAATAGCAATGTCTGTAAAGAGGATCTGCGAAGCAATCGTGCGCGACGAGAAATCCATTCTTCCGGTTTCCGGTATGATCCATGGAATGTATGGTGTGGAGGATGTTGTTTTAAGTATGCCGGCGATCGTTGGAAAAAACGGAATTGAGAGACAGGTTCCGATTTCTTTAGATGAGGATGAACAGAAACAGCTTCAGAAATCAGCACAGATCTTAAAGGAGATGGCGGAGCAGGTTTTGTTCCGTCGTCCGAAAATAAGAAAAACTAAGTATGCCTGAATCAAGTTTTCCCAGAGTGACGTGAACGGCGTTCAACACGCGCCAGTTATGGCACGATGACATCCATGGCTCGTGAAGCCTTGTTCTGCCATCCATGGCAGAACATCACTGTGAATTGACAGGCATACTAAGATTTTCTAATTTTCTCCCAAAGTCACAAAACGAGTCCAAACTTCGTGCAATTTGACATCCGCTAAGTTATGAACCACCTTTTAACACCAGAATCTTACAGTTAAACAAATACGAAAAGCAGCTGCAAAAATGTGATAGATTTTGCAGCTGCTTTTTGTGCTATTTTTTAGAGACAAATGCTTGACATGTTTTAAGTGAAGTGTTATTTTAAAATTAAGTTAAGCGTTTAAGCAAGCGCAAACCCGGGAAATTGCGTTATATTATAATAAAAGAAAAAGTACGTTCCTGATGAACATGGGAAAACAGCTAAGTTTGAAGAATGGGCACAGGATACGCTTTTTTTTACTATGTTGGTTAAACGCTTAAGCAAAAAAGAAATAGCTGGGGAATAATTGCAGAAATAAATCAGAAAGGAAATGGAGAAGGATGAAAAGAAAAGGATTCATGTATTTTATGGCAGCAGCGTTAGTGACAACAATGGGAGTTTCCGGGCTGACCGGATGTCAGTCAAAAGGAGGGGAAAAAGATACTGTGGCACAGGACAGCCAGACAGTTATGACAGAGCAGAAGCCTGAAGCAGAGCAGACAGCGCATGTAGTGACATTTTATGATGCCGATGGAAAGACGGTATTAGAGACAAAAGAGGTGGAAGATGGAGCATGTGCAGAGGAATATGTTCCGGAAAAAGAAGGTTACACGTTTGCAGGCTGGTTTGCAACACCACAGATGAGCCATAAGTTTGATTTTACGACAGCGATTACGGCAGATACAGATATTTTCGCAGGATTTGTTTCCTATCAGGAGGATACGAGGAAGTTTGCAATTGTGGGAAGTGGAACAAGTCCGGTGTTGTTGGAATCAAACTGGGGAGCGGTTATTGGTGATGCACAGACATTAACAAAAGAGGTCGATCCGGATGCTAACGTTTATACCATTACATTAGATCTGGAGGCGGGTGACGAATTCCAGTTTGCAATTAACTCTGACTGGAATGACCAGAGAGGCTGTGGTTACCTTACTGCCTTTTCAAAAGATGGAAAAGATTATTTTCAAAATTCAGGAAGCCTTGGAGATGCGGGTACAAAGAGAGCTAACATTAAGTGTCTTGTGTCTGGAAATTATACCTTTACCTTAACAACATATCCGGGTGAAGATATTTATGAAGAGTCTGCAGCAGATTATAGTGAAGATAATAAAGAAGCGTTCAATATCAACATGTATGATACGATTGACTGGACTTACAATGGAGAAAATGAGTCGGACGGAGCGGAAAAACAGATCGATTATTACATTAAAGGTGCTAAAATCACAAACTGGGAAGATGTATATACAGATGAGACAGAGTTTGTGGAAAGAGATGGGATTTACAGCCTGACAGTTGATCTTGAAGAGGGCGATGAGTTTATGTTTACTTCCATGGTTACGGTAGGAGACACAAAGAGCGTTGGAACAGAATATATCCGCTATACGAACATTGCAGAAGATGATACGGAAAGCTTATCCTGCGTGACCGGAAAAGAAGGCGGTAATCTTGTTGCAAATACGGCAGGTTCTTATACTTTTACTTATGATCCGTCCACACAGATTCTGACAGTGTCATGTGAATAAAATCCGATGGCAGGATGTCAGATTAAAATATCATGCTGCCGGATTGGAATCCTCTGCAGTGCATATTCCAGACAGGTAAGCAGTGCATCAGCTTTTTCTGTACGGATGGACGGTACATACAGTGTGTTGTGGGAAGAATTTAAAAGCTGGTAAAGTACATGGTCGACTACAACAAGGTTTTCCTCTTTTATTGCGGAAACTTCTAAAAAATCCCGTACATATCGTATATCAGCGTGAAGTGTGGAAAGGAAATCCTTTTTTTCACAGTTTTTGGTATCTAACAATACGAGTGTGTATGGTTTTTTGGAAAAATAAATATCGGCCTGCTCCAGAATATTCCGGTAGTTGGAATTGATCTGGAAAAACAGCGGATCATGGATCATACAATCATAGGCAACCAGAGGAATAAAATTACTATCACCGATCTGATGAAACAGCTCGGAAGAAATATCATAACAGATGATTGCATCTGCATGATCGAATTTTTCAGTATAAGATTCGTTCAGGCAGACGAGATCATAGTTCTTTTTATGAAAATATGAAATAAGGAAATGCAGAAAATAAGACTGTTCTGCATTCTTTAAAAGTGAGTCTCCGGCGGACAGGTAAAGGGCAAGCAGCTGATTGCGGTTTGTCGCCAGAGCTTTTGCTGACTGGTTTGGTGTATAGCCTAACAGATTGATGATCTGAAGGACTTTTTTTCTGGTCTTTTCACTGATCCGTTTATCCGTACGGTTATTGATCACGTAAGATACAGTGGCAACGGAAACACCTGCTTCCTTAGCAACGTCTTTAATGGTAACTGATTGTTTCATTGGTGAGACTCCCTTTTGGCAGCTTCTGTGTTTTCAGTAAGTGAAACGCTTAAGCTCTTTTCATTTGTTATAAAGAAAAATGTCACATTTGTCAACAATAAAAAACATAAAATAAAATGGTTGGAAAGGTTTATTATTAAAATGAATCAGTATGCAATTTTACATATACCGGACTCAAGATATTGTTTTGCGGTTGGTGAGAAAGAACTTGTGCTTCGCCTCAGGATGTCTAAGGAGGATGACGGGGCGAAGGTGTATTTAATCTACGCACAGAAATATGATTTTACATTAAAACGACAGAAAAAAAGGATGGAAGTGTGTTACAGGGATTATTTATATAGTTATTACGAAATCCGGCTTACGTTAAAGGATGTCCGTTTTGCCTATCTGTTTGAGATTGAAGAGGCGGGAAAGATTTATTATTTCAGTGAAGATGGAGTGACAAAAAACTATTGTTTTGAAGAAGGATTTTATAATTTTTTTCAGATGCCTTATATCAATCAGAATGACGTATTAAAGACGGTGGACTGGATGCGGGATGCTGTATTTTATCAGATTTTTATTGACCGTTTTTATCAGGGAAACATGCAGAAAGACACCGGGTATATCAATATGGCGTGGGGGGATAAACCAACACCGGAAAGCTTTGCAGGAGGTGATATTGAAGGAATCATAGAAAAACTTGATTATCTTCAAAAGCTTGGGGTAACAGCACTTTATCTGACACCGGTTTTTTCGTCCGTGTCTAATCATAAATATGACATTAAAGACTATCGGAAAGTAGATCCACAGTTTGGAACAAAGGAGGATGTCATACGGCTGGTAAAAAAAGCACATGAAAAAGGAATCAGGATTGTACTGGATGCTGTTTTTAACCACTGCAGCATGTATCTGGAACAGTTTATGGATGTGATAAAAAAAGGGCAGGATTCCATTTATTTCGACTGGTTTTTGATCAATGGCAATAAAGTGGATGTGGAAAAAGGGAATTATGAATGTTTTGCATCCTGCAATTATATGCCAAAATTAAATACGGCAAACGAACAGGTACAGGAGTTTTTGATAGAAATTGCAGCTTATTGGATGAGAGAGACAGGGATTGACGGATGGAGACTGGATGTTTCGGATGAAGTTTCACATGACTTCTGGAGAAGATTCAGAAAGGAAGTAAAAAAAATCAATCCGGACTGTGTCATTATTGGAGAAAACTGGCATGATGCATATCCTTATCTGCAGGGAGATCAGTACGATAGTATTATGAATTACGCTTTTACGAAAGCCTGTCTGGATTATTTTGCAAGAGAGAAATTTGATGCAAAAGCGATGGCTGAAAAATTAAATGCAAATCTGATGCGTAATCTGGAACAGGTTAATGTTATGATGCTTAATCTTTTAGATTCCCATGATACGCACCGTTTCTTTTCCGAGATTGGATGTGACAAGAGAAAATTACTTGCTGCACTTGCTTTGGAAATTGTATTTATTGGTACGCCGTGTATTTATTATGGTACGGAAATCTGTATGGAAGGTGGTTACGATCCGGATTCAAGACGATGTTTTGACTGGGAGAAAACACATTGGGATATGGCAGTTTATGATAAGATAAAAGAACTGCTTGCATTAAAAAAGGAGGAGGTTCTTCAGTATGGGACCATCTGTGTTTTAGAGGAGAATGGAATGCTTTCCGTTCATAGAACATGGAAAAATGTATCCATTACATTGTGGGTAAATGGGACAGATCAAACCAAAAAAATCACATTTTCAAAATCTGACACCAAAAAAATCATCTGTGCAGAAAATGAGCTGGAATGGAAAAAGAATCCAAAAGAAGAGAGGAACTGTATCAATGAACCGCTTTTTTTACAATCAAAAGGGTTCGTAGTTGTAAAAGAGGAAATGGGGGTATGATCATGAAACGAAAAGTATGGGTAGCAGCAATGGCAGTATTATTACTTGCCCAGCAGTTATGTGGCTGCGGTGAGAAGGTAAAAGAAGAAAAGGCTGCTTCTGCCAGTGAGTCTGCATCGGGAACAGCACTGAGTAATATTTTTACCGGAGAACTGGAACAAAATGTAACAATCCAGGTTCTTGAAAATGACACAGCAATCGAAAAAGGATATTTTGCTGAACTGATCCAGGCATTTAATGAAGCTTATAAAGATCAGGGAATCACAGCTGTAGATGCAAATATGGATCAGTACTTAGATCTTGCAAATGATGGACCTTACGGATATGGACCGGATGTGCTGTATCAGGCAAATGATGTGATCATGCAATATGCACAGGGAAAACATATTTATCCACTGCCGGTGGAATCAATGGAATGTTATGGACAGATTCCGCAGACTGCATGGGATGCCTATAAGATAGAGAAAGATGGATCGGTTTATTATTGTGGAGTTCCGGTAAATGTGCAGGCACCGATGCTTTATTACCGTGCAGATCTTCTGCCGGATGACTGGGAGAACAGCTGGGATAAGGATAAAGACGGTATACCGGATATGGTACAGAACTGGAATGATATGTATGCATTTTCCCTAGAACGCCATGATGCGGATCCATCTGCGTATGGATACATGAAATCTCTTTATGATGTTTATTTTTCCAGTGGCTTTTTGTTTTCTTATGGAGGATACATTTTTGGAAATAACAATACCGATGCATCTGATATCGGTTTTGCGGCGGGAGAAGCAGAAAAAGGTGCGTGGGTGTTAGAACAGCTTGCAAGTGCAATGAATGAAGAATGCATTGATGATACGATCACAACGAATGCCTACAGTAAGCTTGCAGATGGAACCTATTTTGCAACTATTTCGACACCGGATGTTTATTCATCTTTTTTAGATGAGATGGTGTCAGAATACAAGTCAGAAGGTATGGGGGAAGAAGAGGCAGAGAGCACCGCAAAAGAAAATCTCATTATGACAACACTTCCAAAACTTCCTGAGAGTGGCGATTTAACTGAGGAAAATCCCAAACTGACAGACAGCAAAATGATGGGAGGAATCAATGCCTATGCAGTCAGTGCTTATACAAAATATCCGAATGCATGTCTTGCATTTATAAATTTTGCAACCGGTTATGATATGATGGTAAAAAGAAGTGAAATGCTTGGAATTGCACCGGCCAGAGAAGATGCTGCGAAAGAAGCCGGCGGTACATCAGAACTTTTATATCAGAATCTGGAAAATGGAAACATTATACTGATGCCTTCTATCAAAGAAGTTTCACAGATCTGGACTCCGGGACAGACTTTCTTTACGGATCTTGCAAAAGATGCATTCCGTGCAGAAAATGAGAAAAAGTATCCGGATCTGGAATCCCTGAAAGCAGGGTTAGAAGAAGTAGACCGGCAGATTTACGATGCTGTTTATACGTTGAAATAGCAAAAGAAAACTTTTTACGGAAAACGTAAAGAAATGGAGGTAGTGTGAAAAATAAGATTTTTCACACGCAAGATTTGTGCTTGCGCACAAACTCGGGATGCGCAAAAGCAGCGCAGGAATGGAGATTATTATGGGACAGCAGCGGGGAAAAAAGATGGAAAAGTACTGCCATAACAGCAGCTGGCAGGTAAAATTATCAGCTGTGCTGATGGGAACAGGGCAGATATGTTATGGGAGTATTATAAAAGGTATCTTATTTTTGATCTCAGAAGTGAGTATCGTCCTTTATTTTGTGGTAAGAGGATGGCGTGATATCGTAGGATTTTTTACATTAGGAACACAAAAAGGTGATGCATGGCTTGGAATTGAAGGTGATAATTCTGTTGTTATGCTTTTGATGGGAATTTTTGCATGGATCGTGCTTGGTGTTTTTATTATGCTGTACCGGTTAAATCTGAAAGATGTATGTTCCATGCAAAAACGTATGGAACAGGGGAAACACCGGTTGACTTTCCGGGAGGAAATCGGACAGCTCCTTGATAAGAAATTTTACATACTTGTGCTGGCACTGCCGGTACTGGGGGTATGTGTATTTAACATTTTGCCGATTGTATTTATGATCCTGATCGCATTTACAAATTATGGCGGGGATATTGTACCACCGGAATTAGTTGACTGGGTTGGAATTTCAAATTTTAAGAAACTTGTGTCACTCTCTCAGTTTGCACCAACATTTTTTAAGATTTTAGGCTGGAATGTCATATGGGCAGCTGCATCAACAGCATTGAATTATTTTGCCGGACTTGGTCTGGCATTATTACTGGATAAAGACTGTGTAAAAGGAAAAGCATTCTGGAGGGCGTTTCCGGTGCTCGCCTATGCAATACCAGGATTTATCACACTTTTAGCATTTAAATTTATGTTTTCCTATGGAGGGCCGGTTAATCAGCTTATTGCAGCCTGTGGGAAAAGTGCCATTGGATTTCTTGATCTGGATGCGAAATGGAGCGCAAGGCTGATCGGACTTTTTGTGAATTGCTGGATCAGCGTTCCATCCATCATGTTACTTGCAACTGGAAATCTTTCTAACAGGGATGTTTCTTTATATGAAGCTGCAAAGATCGACGGGGCAGGCAGATGGAAACAGTTCGAAAAACTGACAATGCCTTTTATGCTGTTTTCCACGATGCCGGTTTTACTTGGACAGTTTATCGGAAATTTCAATAACTTTGGTATTTTTTATTTCCTGAGAGGAGGACTGTATCTGGATGGATATTTTCTGGCAAGTGATACCGATCTGCTGATTAACTGGTTATATAATCTTTCTATTGATAATAATTATTATTGCATCGGGGCGGCGATCAGTCTTATCATTTTCCTGATCACATCAGCTATTTCACTGATAGTATACATAAAATCACCATCCTATAGAGAGGAGGACACATTTCAATGAGTAAAAAGTGGAAATTCGGCAGAATGATGGATACAGGCATAACATATCTGATTCTCACCGCTGTAGCATTTGTGTTTTTTTTCCCGTGTCTCTGGCTGATCCTGGCATCGTTTTCAAAATCGGGAACCATTTATTCATTTAACGGTTTTTTCCCAAAAGAATATAGTTTTGCAAGTTTTCAGAAACTTTTTACTGATACGACACTTTACAACTATCCGAGATGGTTTTTTAATACACTTTTTGTGGCAGCGGGAAGCTGTATATTAGGGACATTTCTTGTGATTTTAACTGCATATACAATGTCAAGATTTACATTTGCAGCCAGAAAACCAATGATGAAAATCACGATGGTACTTGGAATGTTTCCATCTTTTATGGGAATGATCGCAGTTTATCTTCTGATGACGCAGTTTAACCTGATCAATCATTTGTGGGGCTTAATCTTGATTTATGCTGCAGGTGCACCGATGGGGTATCTGACACAGAAGGGTTTTTTTGATACGATCCCAAAAGCAATTGATGAGGCGGCAAGGATTGACGGTGCAACAAATTTTCAGGTGTTTACAAGGATTAATCTGCCATTATCAAAACCGATCATTGTATATACGGCGTTGACATCTTTTACATGGCCGTGGAGTGATTTTATTTTACCGAAACTTCTGCTGAAAGAAAAGGATCTTTACACCGTTGCAGTTGGACTGATGAGCTTAGATGAAACGGAGTTTGCAAGATTCGCAGCCGGAAGTGTTTTTATTGCAGTTCCGATCGTTATCCTTTATTTCTTTCTTGTAAAAAATATGGTGAACGGCATGGCGCAGGGAGCGGTAAAAGGTTAGATACGGTTTACAATCAGTTATTGTTGAATCCGTTTTTTCATGTTAAAATGGGCGCAGGCATTGCAATGACATTTCCTGAGCAGTTTAAGGGATGACAAGACTTTTCGGAAGAAAGTGCCTGTGACAGGATGTTTACGAAAGAAGACGGAGGAACGGTATGAGTAAGGGAATCGCGGGAAAAAATAACTGGGCATTGTTTTTACTATTGCTGGCAGGGATCGTACTTGGAGGTTTTATCGGAAGCCTTGCAGCGGGAGTGCCATTTTTAAGCTGGCTGAATTATGGGCAGACATTTGGATTTGCAAATCCAATCGTGCTGGATCTTGGAATCCTGGTCATTACATTCGGACTCAGTATCAAGATTACGATCGCAAGCATTATTGGTGTGCTGATCGCTATTATTATTTACCGTTTTTTATAATTTTTGATTAGGGTGTCAAAAGGTGGCTCTTAAATTTTTGATTGGCAAATTGCACAAAGCAGTGCCTATTTTGTTCCGTTGTCCGAAAATAAGAAAATCTAAGTCTGCCTGTGTTAAATTCTCTCAAAGTGACGTGTACGTCTTAAACTCGCGCCAGTTATGGCACGATGACGTCCATGGGACATTAAGACTTTTGCTGCCGTCCATGGCAGCAAAACACTGTACATCAACAGGCAAACTAAGATTTTCTAATTTTCTCCCAAAGTCACAAAAACAGTCTCTGCTTAGTGCAATTTGCCAGCCACCAGATTAAAATCCACCTTTTGACACCCGAATCAATTTTTGTGAAAAATGAATAATTGAACCTGAAATCCTGCAAAAAATGGCTTGTTACACTGTGAAACTTTAATAATTTAGTGAAATAAAGAAAAAAATATTGCACATGGATTCATTTTATAATAAAATAAGTGTGTCAAAACGAAACCAGCGGGAGAACCGTTAGGAGCATGCAGTGTAAAGAGCATTGTATGAAGTATATACTAAATTAAGCAAGGAGAGATTGTAAAATGGGATACGTTGATGAAGTACTCGAAGTAGTAAAGAAAAAAAATGCAGATCAGCCTGAATTTTTACAGGCAGTAACAGAGGTTCTTGATTCCTTAAGACCTGTTATTGATGCAAATGAAGAGTTATACAAAAAGAATGCGATCTTAGAGAGAATTACGGAGCCGGACCGCCAGATCATGTTCCGCGTTCCATGGGTAGACGACAATGGTCAGGTTCAGGTAAACAGAGGATTCCGTGTACAGTTTAACAATGCAATCGGACCGTACAAGGGAGGATTGAGACTTCATCCGTCTGTAAACCTTGGTATCATCAAATTCTTAGGATTTGAGCAGATTTTCAAAAACTCACTTACAACACTTCCAATCGGTGGTGGTAAAGGTGGTTCTGATTTCGATCCTAAGGGTAAATCTGACAGAGAGATCATGGCATTCTGCCAGAGCTTCATGACAGAACTTTGCAAATATATCGGAGCAGACGTTGATGTTCCTGCCGGAGATATCGGAACAGGCGCAAGAGAGATCGGCTTCTTATTTGGACAGTATAAGAGAATTCGTGGATCATACGAAGGTGTGCTGACTGGTAAGGGTCTTACCTATGGTGGATCTCTTGCACGTACACAGGCTACCGGATATGGTCTGTTATACCTGACAAACGCTTTATGGAAAGATCACGGCATGAGCCTTGAAGGTAAAACAGCTGCAGTTTCCGGATCTGGTAACGTAGCTATTTACGCAATCGAGAAAGCACAGCAGTTAGGTGTTAAAGTTGTAACATGTTCTGATTCTACAGGCTGGATCTATGATCCGGAAGGAATCGATGTTGCATTATTAAAAGAAGTAAAAGAAGTAAAACGTGCACGTCTGACAGAGTACGCAGCTGCAAAATCATCTGCAGAGTATCATGCAAAACAGAACGGTGAGCACGGTGTATGGCAGTACAAAGTAGATTTAGCTCTTCCATGTGCTACACAGAACGAGTTAGACCTTGAGGATGCTAAGATGTTAGTTGCAAACGGTGTTACTTCCGTAACAGAGGGTGCTAACATGCCTACAACTCTTGAAGCTACCAAATATCTGCAGGAGAAAGGTGTTCTCTTTGTAGGTGGTAAAGCTGCCAATGCCGGTGGTGTTGCTACATCTGCACTTGAGATGAGCCAGAACTCCGAGAGACTTTCCTGGACATTCGAAGAAGTTGATGGAAAACTCAAAGGAATCATGGAGACAATCTACGCTAACATTTCTGACGCTGCAAAGAGATACAATGCAACTGTTGGTGGACAGACTGACTATGTTGCCGGTGCAAATATTGCCGGATTTGAGAAGGTTGTAGATGCTATGTTAGCTCAGGGTGTTTGCTAATCAATTAGCAGATAAGTCCCGATTACAGTTAAATAACGATTGAGAAATGTCCCCGTATATTGCTGGAAACGGTAGTATACGGGGGTTTTATTTGTATTAGGGGTAGCTAGTGCAGATGTTGTAATTATGCACAAAATTTTCAGAAAAGAATTTGCTTTGTTTGACATAAAAAGACGGTGTTCATATAATAATAGTACCCAGACAGATAAATCTGTCTGGGTGCGCTGACACCTTAAAAATCTGACATTTTAGCCAGTTCGTAGGCTGGCAGGTTGGGGAGCAACAGAAAAACTCCACAGTTAAGCCGCACATGGAGAGGCGGACGGTTGGCAGACAACAGAAAATCAGCATTAAAAGAAAAGAGAAAAGGTTGTCCGAAAGGGCAGCCTTTTTCAAGTTAATGGGGTATGGATGGCAAAGTATGACAAGAAAGCAGCTTTAAAGATTATGATAGAAGCTGTAAAGCAATACGAAGAAAAACTGAATGATAAACAGTTTCTAATCATATATCGGGAAAGGAAAGATATAAAGACAGTAAATGTAGGATTTCGGGATATGAACTTTTTACATATGACTGGTGTGAAAACAAGATTGTCTGCACAACAATTTTATGCGGCTTGCCTGGAATCAAAACTTTCTGAGTATGATTTTGAAATTGATAATAAAGGAAAAGTGCAACAGAAATTAATGGTGTTACCATATCTGGCGAAGAACCAGAGTATGCATGAACTTAGGGTAAGTGATGAAATATTTGAAATGATTTTAGTGGATGAGGAATGAAAATAGTAAGGTTATAACTCCCTTGTTGTCCAACCCCCGAAATGGTAGTATAATCAAAACACACAAATCAATAAACAAATGGGGGCAACACATATGAACATTTTATTTTTTCTGACACCGAAGGAGGACGTAGCACATGTGGAAGAGACGGACACCATGCGTCAGGTGCTTGAGAAAATGGAACATCACGGTTACACAGCCATTCCGCTGCTTGGTGTGGAAGGAAAATATATTGGTACGATCACAGAGGGAGATCTGCTCTGGTTTTTAAAGGACCGCAATTTCCCGGATCTGAAACTGCTTGAGGACATGCCGATCACATCGATTGAGCGTAGAAGGGATAATCAGGCGGTAAAGATTGATGAATCCATGGAGAATCTGTTTGACAAGGTAATGAACCAGAACTTTGTTCCGGTTGTGGATGATAAAAAGGTGTTTATCGGGATCGTGACCAGAAAAGATGTGCTGGCATATCTTGGGAAGAAAGCGGCTGCTCAGGTGTAATGATAAACCGTCCGTTTGCGCCGCTGATAAAAAATCGATAAAAACAGTGTCACAAACTCCGCCACCGGGATTGCAAGCCACACACCGGTCA
This sequence comes from Roseburia sp., assembly GCA_019411365.1. Next base: position 33,114 of record DXQT01000014.1, on the reverse strand, counting down.
CCCCCCAAATGGCTGGCAGTGTGAGGAGTGACAGCAGGATAAAAACAAAGGTTCTTGTAAAGGATATGATTGCCGAGGTTTTACCGTCTGAGAGTGCCGTAAAGAGAGCGGATGAAAAAATGTTATAACCGCTGAACAAAAAGGTCACACAGAATACCGAAAAACCGCTGACGGCAAGGTCATAAGTCGCTGTTTTTCCACCCACAAACAAAAGTACGATCGGCTCGGAGAGCAGGTTACAGCAAATAGTAATTATAATAGAAGAAACGATCACGAAGCGTCTGCAGATTTTGCAGACGCTTTTCAGTCCGCCTGTATTTTTTGCACCGTAATTGTAACTGATCACAGGTGCAACACCCATGGAAAATCCAAGAAAAAGCGCATTAAATAAAAATTGGGAATAAAGCAGTATCGTGATTGCGGCAACACCGTTTTCGCCGGCAAGGCGCAGCATGATCTTATTGAATGCATAAGTGATCACGGCGTTTGCAATGTTTGTCACCATTTCGGATGCACCGTTAAAACTTGCAGCGGAAAGGACACTTCCATGAAAATGAAATTTTGTAAAATAAAGATCTCCCTTGACAAAGAAAAAGTAGAAGAGTCCCACGACTGCCGGGATGAGCTGGCCGATACCGGTAGCTAAGGCGGCACCCTCAATGCCAAAGCCGAGAGGCGATAAAAATACATAGTCCAACACGGCATTTGCAATACCGGCACTGATGACTAACGTCATGCCAATGTGTGGTTTTCCCGCTGTCACGAAGAACGTCTGGAACAGGCTCTGCAGCATGCACGCCGGGGCAAATAAAACAACGGTAAAAAGATATGCCTTGCAGTTTGCAAGTAACGAATCATTTGCACCGAGAGCGCGGCAGATTGGTTCTAAAAATAAAATCGTCAGTATCAGGATGACAACACTCGCCACAACACCGGTAAACACGAGCATGGAAAAGTTATCTTTTGCTTCATCGTCTTTCCCTTCGCCCATTTTCTTTGCGACGACGGCGCTTCCTCCGGTTGCGAGCATGACGCCGATGGCGAGTACGATATTGATGACCGGATAGACGATATTGACTGCGGACAGCGCATTATCTCCAAGAAAGCGCGAGATAAAAATCCCGTCCGTGATTGTATAACAGGACATGAGTACCATCATGACCATGGATGGTAATGCGAATTTTAATAAAGTGACAGGTGTGAATTTCTGACCAATGGACTGTGCCATAATGGGTTCCTCCTTTGAAATATTTTTAAATGTTGTGTCAGCGCAGATGAAAATTGCGGTTTTGAGACACAAATGCTATCATAAACTATATTGTTACCATATAGTCAAGAACTTTTTTCGTGAGGGGAGATTAAAAGTGGACAAAAGTCAATATCTGACAACTGGTGAGCTTGCAAAGCTCATGCACGTCACCAAAAACACTTTATTTCATTATGATAAGATCGGCTTGTTTTCGCCGGAGATCGTGCTTGATAACGAGTACCGTTATTATTCGATCCATCAGATCGAAGTGCTCGAAGCGATCATTATGCTAAAGGAACTTGGTATGTCTTTAAAAGAGATCCAGGCCTTTTTAAGTGACCGGACTCCGGAAAAATTATTGGAGCTGTTTGAAAAAGAGGAACAGATTCTGGCAGAAAAAATCCGGCTGTTAAAGGATCGCAGGCAGTGGATGGAAGAAAAAAGTAAAAAAATCAGGGCATATTTAGAGAAAGAAAAAGATGAAATATTTGTCTGTGAAAAACCGGGCAGATATTATCTGATGGATGCATTTTTAGACGTTTCGGAATCAGAATTTGCGGAGCGCACAGCGGAACTGATCAATTTTTATGAGAACAACAGCAAAAGCATCTGTTATGAGATTGGTTACATCCAGTATGCAAAAGATGTCAGACGGCAGATCTATGCAAATTACAGCAACGTAATATTGCTGATGAAACATAAGCCGGGCGGCATGTCCTGCCATTTTATGCCTGCGGGGAAATATCTGACAACTTATTTTAAAGGGCACTGGAGAAACATCGGGGAGGCTTACCGGAAACTTCTTGCTTATGCAGATGAACATCAGATTACACTGGCGGAAGAGTTCCTGGAAGTTTACACGGTGGATCAGCTGATGGCGGAGACGGTGGAGGAATATGTGACGGAGATATCGGTGCGCATCTGCGGGGGAGATATGGATGAACTGTGAAGACTGCTGTTTCACTTAATCATAGAGTGTTCGCAGAACGTGTATTTTATGGTTGGAAATATGGAAGATTTTCTTAATTTAGACGAAGGTTTAACAAAAACAAAATGAGATAAGATATAATAAGACTGCCGAGCGAAGCGAGTATAAGGCATATAGCATGAAAAACTATCTGTGTATGTCCATTATCACAAAAAAATCCTCAAAAAACGCGGATTTAAGGGAAAATTATGGGTATTTTCCGAGCAAAATTTTCATATATACCCAAAAGGTAAAAATGAATCGTGATTGAAAGGAAAAATGATGGAAAAGAGGAGGCAAAATATGAAACGAACAAGTGTAACACGGAAAATGGCATTGATTTTAGCAGCGATAGTTCTTATGACAGCATCAGGCTGTGGCAGGCGGGAAAATGCTGATAAAGAAGACAATAATATTACCATATATAAAAGCAATGAAAATGCAGATGGTTTTGACACAGAAACGGTATCGCTCGATGCGCTTACGCCTGAAAATATCATGGCTGCGCTGATCGATGCCGGTGTGGTTCCGTCGGATGTGAAAGTGCTTGATTTTAAACAGGAAGAGGATACCATAACGCTAGATCTGTCGAAAACATTTGAGGAATATGTAAATCAGATGGGAACGGCAGGAGAGTACGCGACAGTTGGAAGCGTAGTCAATACTTATCTGGACGCCTATGATGCCAAGGCAGTGTCTCTTCTGGTGGAGGGAGGAACCTGGAGCACCGGGCATGCAGAGTATGAGACTCTGCAGGGGAGGTATACATACGATGCGCAGGAGTAAAATAACAGGTTTGCTGCTTATCATGGGAATGTTTTTGGCAGGATGTGGAGCAAATAGCGGATCCGCCGGTATAGAGGAAGATGCCGTGATGCAGGAGCTGTATGATCGAAGTGAGATTGCAAGAGGATACACAGATCCAATTTTTCAGGAGTATTTAGATCAATATGATTCGGATTGTGAGATCAAAGAGACGTCGTTTGGTTTCGAACCTGCCGAAACACCGGCACAAGCGCAGTATTTTGTGGAATATCAGTACAGTAATGGTGTCAGCGACGATTTGAAATATTTTTATCAGGTTCAGGTGGATGACAATCACAACTGCATCGTTTTAAAAGAAGGGGAAGGTCAGGCAGAGATGGAAACATCGACAGAGGACGCGGAGATAGAATGGCTGACACAGTAAAAGGAAGTGTGCAGCCATCCTAATCCGATATTTCATCATAAGAATAAATAAATTCTGTTATTTCGCAGCCTTATGACCGGAATCTGCGACCATATTTTCCGCATAACCGAGAGCTTCCACAATATTCGGAAGGAAATGTTCTTCCCCGATCAGCTCGATAAAGTGATCTTTTTTCATAACGGACATCGGCTGTTCGTTGACATGTGAGAAGATCAAAGTGATATGTTTTTTCTTCGCGCGGGCAGCAAGATCACGCAGGGAACGCATTGCGCTGGCATCAATTGCCGGAACACTTCGCATACGGATAACGATGACTTTGGTTGACTTGTCACTGGTAATTGCAAGAATTTCGTCAGCAGCGGCGAAAAACAGCGGTCCACTGATCTCAAATACACGGATCGAGTGTGGAATGTCGCGCATTTTTTCAGCTTCGCCAGGGGTGACATCCGGCTCATCTGCATATTTCCAGGCAGTGACATCGGCAGTTTCTGCCATACGTTTCATAAATAAAAGTGCGGCAAGTACGACACCGACTTCGATGGCAACGACAAGGTCAAAAAATACAGTCAGGAAAAATGTTGCAACAAGTACGATCATATCACTCTTTGGAGCAGTTTTGCACAGATGGAAAAAGGAAGTCCAGTCTGCCATGTTCCATGCAACGACTAAAAGCACTGCGGCTAATGTTGTCATAGGAATTAGGGAAGCAAGCGGCATTAAAACAACTAAAATAATGCTTAAAGTGATACAGTGTGTGATACCTGCGATCGGGGTACGTCCGCCGTTTCTTACGTTTGCAGCAGTACGGGCAATCGCTCCGGTAGCAGGGATTCCGCCAAACAGGCCGGAAAAAATATTTCCAAGTCCCTGACCGATCAGTTCGGCATTTGACTTGTGGGTGTCACCGATCATACCATCAGATACGACTGCGGAAAGCAGGGATTCAATACCGGCTAAAATCGCGATCGTAAATGCCGGGGAGATCAGTTCCTGTACCAGTTTATAGCTGAATGCCGGCATGTGGAAAGACGGAAATTCGGAGGAAAGTTCTCCGTAAACACTTCCGATCGTGTTGACCGGCAGTTTAGCAAAATAAACGATGGCAGTTGTCACGATAATTGCGATCAGGGATCCCGGCAGTTTGTCAGTTACTTTCGGCCACAGAATTAAAATCACAAGTGCAACGGCACCGATTGCGACGGTAACCGGATTGATGGTTGTGATATTTGCAGCATAGGCGCCAAGTTTTTCAATAAATTCAGAAGGAACAGCACCCATATCAAGTCCAAGAAAATCTTTGATCTGTCCGACAAACAGGGTGACTGCGATACCACAGGTAAAACCTGTCGTGATCGTATAAGGAATATATTTAATCAGGGAACCAAAATGGCAGAGACCCATAATACATAAAATGATACCTGCCATGATTGTTGCGACAATCAGTCCGTCTGTACCGTAAGTGGTCACGATGCCATAGATGATAACAACAAATGCGGCAGTTGGTCCGCCAATCTGTACACGGCTTCCTCCGAAAAAGGAAATAAAAAATCCGGCAACGATCGCAGTGTAGAGTCCCTGTACCGGACCGACACCGGAAGCGATCGCAAGTGCGATAGAAAGTGGAAGAGCAATGATCGCCACAATGATACCGGAAAGGATATCTTTGATGAGCTGCTCTTTTGTGTAGCCCTTCATTACGTCAAATAGTTTTGGTCTTAGTTCGTTCATAGGTCTTTTGTACTCCAATTCTTTCCTAAGTATAAAAAGTATTAAAAATTTATAAAAACACAAATTAAAATTTTAGCATGTTCTTAACATGATTGCAAGGTGAATGGCGCAAAAAAGTAATCCATGGTATAATAAGACTGCCGAGCAGAGCGAGTGTAGATCACGATCATGAAGCTGGGCTTCATGATATAATAAGACTGCTGAGCGAATCATAGTCTATACTTAAGGAGCAGCATGGAACAGAAAAATTCCTACGAAAAAATATATGACATTGTAAAACAGATTCCACGCGGTACGGTTGCCACTTATGGACAGGTGGCAGCGCTTGCGGGCAACAAAAGGTGGGCCAGGGTGGTCGGCTATGCGCTGCATGTAAATCCGGATCCGGAGGGAATCCCGTGTTACCGGGTAGTAAACCGTGAGGGGAGAGTTTCGGAGGCCTTTGCATTTGGTGGCGAAAACAGGCAGATCGGACTTTTGGAAGCGGATGGCATAGAGGTAAAAGACGGATGTGTTGATCTCTCAAAATATCAGTGGCGCAAAGAGATATTTTAACGAATACTTTAATTCCTATTGACATGGTATGAATAGTCGGATATACTTCTAATACGATGATAAAAGAATCGTTTATTCATAAGTTTGCGGCTGCGCTGCATCCGCAAGCCTAAAATATGAAAAACAGCGCAGAAATGAGGAAAATATGAGAATATCAACAAAAGGAAGATATGCGTTACGCCTGATGCTGGATCTTGCACTGAATAATACCGGAGAGCCGATCAGTTTAAAGGATATTGCGAGACGCCAGGAAATTTCAGATAAATATTTAGAGCAGATTATTTCCGTTTTAAATAAGGCAAAATATGTAAAGAGCATTCGTGGTGCACAGGGAGGATACATTCTGACAAAAAGACCGGAAGAATATACCGTCGGAATGATATTACGCCTGACAGAGGGAAGCCTTGCACCGGTGGCATGCGTCGAGGATGAAGACACCTGTGATAAGATGAATGACTGTGCAACAGTTCTGGTGTGGAAAAAAATGAACGAGGCGATCAATCAGGTTGTTGACAGTATCACACTCGCAGATTTAGTGGACTACGAGAGACAGCGTGCCGGCGAGTATGTAATCTGAATTTTATGAGAAAATAAGAAGCGTGGGAATGGATTGCTCCGACACAGTGGAAGTAAAATAATAAGCCGGAATTTATCAGTCTGACACAGTGGGAGTAAAATAATAAGGAAGAAAGAAATGGAAAAGGCAGTGGATTTTACGAGACTTGAAAAAAATATCATCGAGGTCATACAGGAAGAACAGATAAAACTTGGTTACCGGAGTGAACTGATCCGGTTATATTATCCGATTACCTCGCTGAACCGTTTCTTCCATACCGATGCAGCAGAAAAAGAGATGTCAGAACTGCTTGCAGAATTTTCAAAAAAGACGGTGCAGACACTTGGCGGGGTGGAAATCTCCAATAAAGGTGAGCGTTTCTGCATTGCAATTCCGCCGAGCGGTGTTGATTATGTGCATGAACACACGAACGGAAGTGAGTTCATTTCCAGTTTTATAGAAACAATCGGAAAACATGGCTGCACGATAGACGAGCTTTTACAGCAGTTTCACAGATATTCGGATCATGTACATGTAGAACGGACGACACACAGGGAATTTGATTATCTGGTTTACTTTGAGGATGGGGTGCCGGATGATTACCGTTACTGCATCACAGATGAGGGCTGCCATCTGATCTATCATCGTTTTACACCGGAAGATTATGAAGATTTTCAGTTTTAAAATATAGAAGATTAAAATAAATCAACAAAATTGATAAAATTACACCTTGCGGAACTCGAAAAAGGTATGTTATTATGTAGAACAGAAAATGAAATGCAATGAAAAGGAATAGTAACAGCGGAATGGAAATCAGAGAACTGCCGGAAGGTGCGAGGCAGTCAGAGTGAAGTTGTGAACTCGCCTTGGAGCTGCCGGCTGAAGGAATCGAATGCATTATGAATGAGCAGATGATACTGGGTAGGCTTGGACGGATCGCCCGCCGTAAGAGGGAAAAGGCATGATAGTGCCGGATGAGTGCATGCATGACGATACAGGTCATTCATGAAACAGAGTGGTACCGCGTGAAGAAAATTTTGCGTCTCTGTATGACAAAACCACACAGGTTTTGCATACAGAGATTTTTTGTATCATGAGAAATTATTATGACATTTTTTCTTACACAAAAAGCTCTCCGGACAGAAAACAGAAAGTGACACACAGAAAATAGAATCATTGTTAAAACAGGATAAGGAGAATGAATATGAATTTTGATGTTGCAGAAAAATACGGAAAAGCATATTTTATGCCGCCGGAAGTTACATATGACTGGGTAAAGAAGGATGCGATCGAAAAGCCGCCGATCTGGTGCAGCGTGGATCTGCGTGATGGCAACCAGGCACTGATCGAGCCGATGAGCTTAGAGGAAAAAATTGAATTTTTCCAGATGCTTGTAGACATTGGATTCAAGGAGATCGAGGTTGGTTTCCCGGCAGCTTCAGAGACAGAGTACAATTTCATGCGTGCCTTAATCGAGCGCAATATGATCCCGGAAGATGTTACCGTTCAGGTTTTAACACAGGCGCGTGAGCACATCATCAAAAAAACATTTGAGGCAGTCAAAGGCGCACCGCACGCAGTGATCCATCTTTACAACTCCACCTCTGTTGCACAGAGAGAGCAGGTCTTTAAAAAGAGCAGGGAAGAAGTAAAGAAACTTGCAGTGGATGGAGCGATTCTGTTAAGAGATCTTGCAGCACAGACAGATGGAAACTTTACATTTGAGTACAGCCCGGAGAGCTTCCCTGGAACAGAGGTCGACTATGCCGTGGAAGTCTGCAACGCCGTACTGGATGTGTGGAAACCGGATAAGGAACACAAAGCGATCATCAACATTCCGACTACGGTTCAGATTGCAATGCCGCATGTATTTGCATGCCAGATCGAGTATATTCACAAACATTTAAAATACAGAGATAACGTGATCTTAAGCGTACATCCGCACAACGACAGAGGATGCGGCATCAGCGATGCAGAGTTTGGTGTATTAGCGGGAGCTGACCGTGTGGAAGGTACTCTGTTTGGAAATGGAGAGCGTACCGGAAACGTGGATATCGTGACACTTGCAATGAATATGGTATGCCACGGCGTAGATCCGAAACTTGATTTCTCCAACATTGCAGCAATCCGTGAGAAATATGAGCGTTTTACCAGAATGAGAGTTTATGAGCGTACTCCGTATGCCGGAGATCTTGTGTTTACTGCATTTTCCGGTTCCCATCAGGATGCGATCTCAAAAGGTATGGCATGGAGAGAGGCAGGAAAGAGCGGCGGGCGCTGGGATGTTCCGTATCTGCCGATCGATCCGAAGGATGTCGGAAGAGAGTACGAATCCGATGTGATCCGAATCAACAGCCAGTCCGGTAAGGGAGGAGTTGCTTTCGTATTAAAACAGAACTTTGGCATGTCCCTGCCGGATAAGATGAAAGAGGAAGTCGGTTATCTGATCAAAGGTGTATCCGATCACAGACACGAAGAGCTGACACCGGATATGATCTATCAGGTATTTACCGGGAATTACGTCAATATCAAAGATGTATTTGATGTGGCGGAGTGCCATTTCGAGCAGAAAGACGGCATTGCCGCAAGTGTGACGATCGAGCAGAACGGTGAGCGCAGAGTGATCGAGACAAGCGGAAACGGACGCCTCGATGCGGTCAGCAACGCAATCAAGATGTATTTTGGCATCAGCTATGAGCTGGCAACCTACCAGGAGCATGCAATCTCAGAGGGATCTTCCTCAAAAGCAGCGGCTTATGTGGAGATCATCTGTCAGGGCAGACATTTCTGGGGCGTCGGCGTGGATGAGGATATCATCAAGAGTTCCATCGCAGCACTGGTTTCTGCCGCAAATAAGATGGCAAAAAGCGAAAACATCATTGAGGGCAGAGATGAACGCATCATGGAGATCATGAATTACATCCAGAATAACTATGCGGATGTGACGATGGATGTCCTGGCAGAAAAATTTGGACTTTCCAAACCGTATCTTTCCAAATATATCAAGGAAAAATCCGGTATGACATTCCAGGATGCAGTGAAGGCTGCGCGGATGAAAAAAGCGAGAAGACTGTTAAAAGAGTCAAATCAGACGGTGGAGTCGATTGCAGCGAGTGTGGGATATGAGAACGTGGAGCATTTTAACCGCCTGTTCAAAAAGGCGTATGAGATGACACCGGTACAGTTCCGCAGACAGTATAAATAAAAAACAAGAGGTGCTTCCGGAAATCTGTTCCGGTGAGCACCTCTTGTTTTTGTGATAACAGATCTGTTTAAAATATGCACAGATTGTTGTTTGTGAAAATGATGTACTAATATATAGATGTATATGTATCAGGTTATTTAATATGTTTTTTGATCGCATCAAAACTTTCTTTGCTGATGACATGCTCCATACGGCATGCATCTTCTGCTGCAATTTTCGGGTCGACACCGAGGCGTGTCAGCCAGTCTGTTAAAAGTTCGTGACGCTCATAGATCATTTCTGCAATTTCACGGCCGGAATCGGTCAGATAAATATATCCCTCTTTCGTAACGGTAATATTATTTTTTTCGCGTAAATTTTTCATTGCAACGCTGACACTTGATTTTTTGAAACCAAGCTCTTCGGCGATATCAACGGAGCGTACGACCGGGTTACGTTTGCTCAGTACCAAGATGGTCTCTAAATAGTTCTCAGATGATTCGTTTACCTGCATAAAAATACCTCTTTTCTGTCTATATGGTGATCACCTGACAGGAAACGAAATCCCATCAGGGAAAATGTGCCCCGCCTAAAATATATTGATAACAGTATATCATAATTCAAAGACAACAGCAAATTTTATTTGTATTTTAGCGGGTACAGAACCGGAAAATGGATAAAAATTCCTTGCTATGCAGAATGCGTTTTGATATAATACATCCATAGCACAATTTATATGAAAATCATGTGAGAGGTAATATTGTTCACATGCAGAAATGGAGAGTACTATGTTAGACAGTGCGGACGGGGACGCGGATCCTTACCCGAATCAGAATAACAAAATGAAAAGATCAATATTGAAATATGAGAAAGCATAACTGCCGTTTGGAGAGACAAACAGGTGCAGCTATGCTTTTTTGCGTGGAAAGAGAGGAATTATTTTTTTATGGGAAGTGACTCATTGTTTTTTATCATTATTGCGATATGCCTGATCATGTCAGCATATTTTTCGGCGACGGAGACCGCATTTTTGTCGCTGAACCGGATCCGCATGAAAAATATGGCAGACAAGGGAAATAAACGGGCGGCGCTGGTGCTTGAACTGGAAGAAAAGTACGACAACCTGTTGTCAACGATCCTGATCGGAAACAATATTGTAAATATTTTATCTTCCTCCTTAGCAACGATCCTGTTTGTAAAAATGCTTGGGGATGCGAAGGGGGCCAGTGTTTCAACGATCGTTACGACAGTTCTGGTTTTGATCTTTGGTGAGATTTCACCAAAAAGCATTGCAAAAGAATCACCGGATAAATTTGCACTGTTTTCCGCACCGATCATTGCTGTTCTGGTAAAAATCCTGACACCGGTTAATTTTGTGTTTGCACAGTGGAAAAAACTGCTGTCACACATCTTTAAGTCAGAAGAGGAGCCGGGAATCACAGAAGAAGAACTGCTCACCATTGTGGATGAGGCACAGGCAGGCGGCGGTATCGGAGAAGATGAGCGTGTACTGATCCGCAGCGCGATCGAGTTTGATGAGCTGGAGGCAGTGGACATTTACACACCGCGAATTGATATTGTCGGTATCCCGGTGGATATGCCAAAAGATGAGATCGCCAAAATATTTGCGGACACCGGATATTCGAGACTTCCGGTCTATGAGGAAAATATTGACCAGATCATTGGTATTTTATATCAGAAAGATTTTTACAACTTTATTTACCGTTCGGATGTGACGATCCGTGACTCAGTGCGACCGGTTATTTTTACACCGAAAAATAAAAAGATCGATGATCTTTTGCGGGAACTTCAGCAGAAGAAACTGCACATTGCGGTTGCGATGGATGAGTACGGCGGAACGGCTGGAATCATTACGCTTGAGGATATTTTAGAGGAACTTGTCGGTGAGATCTGGGATGAGCACGATAAGGTCGAGACAGAAATTGAGCGCATCAGCGACAATGAATATCTGGTTGCCGGAAAAACAAAAGTGGAAAAACTGTTTGAATGTTTAGACCGCGAGGCAGAATTTGATGTGCAGACCGTCAGCGGCTGGGTGATGGAATTGTTTGAATGTATACCGAAAGCCGGAGATTTTCATACGGATGAGGAATTTAAACTTGAGATAGAAGTGACAGAGATGTCCGGCAAACGGATCGAGCAGGTGAGGATACGCGACCTGCGGGAACCGGAAGAGGAAGAAAAAGAATAAATCAGAATATGTATTCTGGTATAAAAAACTGGGGACTAGAACCCCAGTTTTTTTAATTCCTCCGAAAACTCTGCGAGCAGCAGCTTTCTGGAAAGCACAGCCGCGTAAAAGCCGTCAAGCGCCTGCTCATAAATGTGCTGATACTGCACGAAGTGAAAACGGATGGTATCTTTCCAGTTGTCCGCGGTGACCAGACGGTCTTCCTCAAGGTGATAGTCAAAGAGGTTGCTGCGCAGCTCATAAAGTGCTGCATAGCGGAAGGATTCGGATAACAGTGCCAGACAGGTATCGTGGTCCGGCAGTCTGGTGAGTCCGAGCGCACCGAAACGTTTCTGCACGGCAAAACGGGAAACCGTTCCACTTAAAAGTCCCGGAACTTCGGCTGCGAGCAATGTTTCAAGGTCAGTCTTGTAATAGCCGAGTGTTGCGTCAACAAGCGTGTTGGAAAGTTCCACGAAAAATGGCTGCAGCATACAGTTTTTCGTCTCAAAATATTCGTCCATGAAATCGTAAAGCGCTGTGTCGTCGCCGGTGAACTGGTAACTGTCATGGTAGGCGGCGCCAAACTGCGGAAGCAGTGAACCAAGTGCTGACGGATATCTCGTCAGAGCCAGATATAAAACGGCATAAAACTCCGCACCGCTGCCGATGAGTGCATCCAGACGGATATCAGAATCGTCTAAAGCAACAGAGCCAAGTACCGGATATTTTGTCAGAATCAGATCATCAATGATGGCAAGCTCATCGCCTAATGCAAATTCGTCAAAAGCATTCTCTAAGATGCTGATTGCGGTATATAAGAAAAAGGCGTCAAAACTGCCCTCCTCCGGTACCGGACAAAAATAAGGATCCAGAGCCAGATAATCGTCGATCAGGGAAAAGTCGAGCGCATCTTCCATTGGAAATAACGTTTCTTTTATATAAGCGGCAAGTGTATCATCCTCTTTTCCTGCAAAGGATAAAAAGCGATAGACTGTGTAGGTCAAAATACGTTTTACCCCGTACTCCGGGTGTGCGTGCATATAATCCGGAATCAGTTCCGGTGAAAATAACTGGTTCATAATAGTCTCCATTCCTGCCCCCGATTTTGAGGCATCATTAAATTCTATTTGTAAAACATTTACTGCAAAATATCATCTGTCAGAATATTAAGATATTTGTTGCGTTTGACGATTTATTATAGCATTATATAGGAGGGTTGTCACTTGATTTAAAGGGAAACGGATTGTTCTTGTTTTTGCACAAAAAAATGCAATTCCTATCTTGACAATAGGAATTGATGATGTATAATACTTATATCATATCAACAAACTAGGAAATAAAACAGAATGGTGATGGATACACACAGAATATACGGACTTTCCGCTAGTATGAGCAGCGTATAAAATGGATAAGATAAGGATAAAGAAAGGAACGATATCATGGCAAAATTAATTTATTTAGATAATGCAGCAACCACACAGGTATATCCGGAAGTATTAGATGCAATGCTTCCATATTTTACAGAACACTACGGCAACCCTTCTGCAATCTATTCTTTCGCAGGGGAGAGCAAAAAGGCAGTCGATGAGGCAAGGGCAAATGTCGCAGCGCTCATCAATGCAAGAACTGAGGATATCTATTTTACCGGCGGCGGCAGCGAGTCAGACAACTGGGCATTAAAGGCAACCGCAGAGGCATATGAGTCCAAAGGAAAACATATCATCACAAGCAGGATCGAACATCATGCGATTCTTCACACCTGTGCATATTTAGAGCAGAAAGGTTATGAGGTAACTTATCTGGATGTTGATGAGGATGGAAAGATCAGCCTTGAGGAATTAGAAAAAGCGATCCGCCCGGATACGATCTTAATTTCCATTATGTCAGCAAACAATGAGATCGGAACAATCCAGCCAATCAAAGAGATCGGTAAGATCGCACATGACCATGGCGTATTATTCCACACAGATGCGGTACAGGCATTTGGACATATTCCGATCGACGTGGAAGAGATGAACATCGATATGTTAAGCGCAAGCGGCCACAAGATCAACGGACCAAAGGGTATTGGTGTGATGTATATCCGCAAAGGCGTTAAAATCCGTTCCTTCATCCACGGCGGTGCACAGGAGAGAAAACGCCGTGCAGGTACACACAATGTTCCGGGTATCGTCGGAATCGGTACAGCTGCAAAACTTGCAAAAGAGAATATGGCAGAGCGCAGTGCAAAAGAGATCGCACTCAGAGACCACCTGATCGAGCGTGTATTAAAAGAGATCCCTTATACCAGATTAAACGGACACCGCACAGACCGTCTGCCGAACAATGCAAACTTCTGCTTCCGTTTTATCGAGGGTGAGTCCATGCTGATCCTCTTAGATCAGGCAGGTATCTGCGGTTCCAGTGGATCTGCATGTACTTCAGGTTCCTTAGACCCGTCCCATGTACTTCTTGCAATCGGTCTGCCGCATGAGATCGCACACGGTTCCCTGCGTCTGACTTTATCCGAGAAGAACACGATGGAAGAGATCGACTATACCGTAGACGAGTTAAAGAAGATTATCGAGCGTCTGCGTGGTATGTCCCCATTATATGAGGATTTTGTAAAAAAACAGAACCAGTAATCAGGATTGAAAATTGAGCGTAAAGAGATAAAAAGGAGAAATCAGATATGTACAGTGAGAAAGTAATGGACCATTTTAATCATCCGAGAAACGTTGGAGAGATGGAAAATCCAAGCGGTGTAGGTACCGTTGGTAATGCAAAATGCGGCGATATCATGCGAATGTATCTTGATATTGATGATAACGGCATCATTCAGGAAGCAAAATTCAAGACATTTGGATGCGGTGCAGCCGTTGCAACCAGCAGTATGGCAACCGAACTTGTAAAAGGAAAAACGATCCAGGAAGCACTTGAAGTTACCAATAAAGCCGTTATGGAAGCATTAGACGGACTTCCACCGGTAAAAGTACACTGTTCCCTGTTAGCAGAGGAAGCAATCCATGCAGCACTCTGGGATTATGCAGAGAAAAACGGTATCAAAATCGAAGGACTAGAGCGTCCGGTAAATGATATCAGCGAAAAAGAAGAGGAAGAAGAATACTAGAAAAATATCAAATGAGGGAGAAGTGATCTATGGGCAAGAAACATTTGAGCGAAAGAAATCTGGGTTTTGAAACATTGCAGTTACATGTAGGACAGGAGGAGGCAGATCCGGTTACAGATGCGAGAGCAGTGCCGATCTACGCAACCTCTTCCTATGTATTCCATAACAGCCAGCACGCAGCAGACCGTTTTGGCCTGAAAGATGCGGGCAACATCTACGGAAGACTTACCAATCCGACCGAGGATGTATTTGAAAAAAGAATTGCAGCATTAGAGGGCGGTGTTGCCGCACTCGCAGTTGCATCCGGTGCAGCGGCGATCACATACACGATCGAAAACCTTGCACATGCAGGCGATCATATCGTTGCAGCAAATAATATTTATGGTGGTTCCTATAACCTGTTAGAGCATACACTTCCGGACTATGGAATCACAACAACTTTTGTTGATCCGCTGGATGTTTCAAATTTTGAAAAAGCGATCCAGGACAACACCAAGGCTCTTTACATAGAGACATTTGGAAATCCAAACTCAGATGTCAGCGACATTGAGGCAATCGCAAAGATCGCCCATGCGCATAAAATTCCACTTGTTGTGGACAATACATTTGCAACCCCGTATCTGCTCAGGCCGATCGAATACGGCGCAGACATTGTTGTTCATTCTGCAACAAAATTCATTGGCGGACATGGAACCGCAATCGGCGGTGTCATCGTCGACAGTGGAAAATTTGACTGGGAGGCATCCGGTAAGTTCCCTGCCATCACGGAACCGAACCCGAGCTATCACGGAATCAGTTTTTCACAGGCAGCAGGTCCTGCAGCATTTGTCACAAGAATCCGTGCAATCTTACTCCGTGACACCGGAGCAACGATTTCACCGTTCCACGCATTTATGTTTTTACAGGGACTTGAAACATTGTCCCTGCGTGTAGAACGTCATGTGGAAAATGCATTAAAGGTTGTAGAGTATTTAAACAATCATCCACAGGTGGAAAAAGTACATCACCCATCCGTTACAGAGGATAAAGAACAGCAGGAATTATACAAAAAATACTTCCCGAACGGCGGCGGTTCAATCTTTACCTTTGAGATCAAAGGGGATGAGCAGAAGGCAAAAGATTTTATTGATAATCTTGAGATCTTTTCCTTACTTGCAAACGTGGCAGATGTGAAATCACTTGTCATTCATCCGGCTTCTACCACACATGCACAGTTAAATGAGGCAGAGCTGGCAGAGCAGGGAATCTACCCGAACACGATCCGTCTTTCCATCGGAACAGAGAATATCAGGGACATCATTGAGGATCTTGATGAAGCATTTAAGGCAGTAAAGTAGAAATAAGTTCCTTATTTTTACTTTGAAGTCTGCAAAAAGCATTGCAGACTTCAGAAATGAAAAATTTCAGAATAGGAGAGGAATATCATGGCAAAAGTTTATCAGAGTGCAACAGATTTGATTGGAAACACACCTTTATTAGAGGTAACAAAATTAGAGAAAAGCAAAGGACTTGAGGCAAAAGTTCTTATAAAACTTGAGTATTTTAACACATCAGGAAGTGTAAAAGACCGTGCTGCATATTACATGGTAAAAGATGCAGAGGAGAAAGGCCTTTTAAAGGAAGGTTCCGTGATCATTGAGCCGACTTCCGGAAACACAGGTATCGGTCTTGCTTCTATCGCAGCAGCAAAAGGATACCGTATCATCTTAACAATGCCGGAGACCATGAGTGTTGAGCGTCGTAACATCTTAAAAGCATACGGTGCAGAGATCGTTTTAACAGAGGGTGCAAAGGGAATGAAAGGTGCGATCGCAAAAGCAGAAGAGCTTGCAAAAGAAATCCCGGGAAGCTTTATCCCATCCCAGTTTACCAACCCGGCAAACGTACAGGCCCATTTCGAGACAACAGGACCGGAGATCTGGGCAGATACAGACGGTAAGGTAGATATCTTTGTTGCAGGTGTTGGTACCGGCGGAACAGTTACAGGTGTCGGACAGTACTTAAAATCACAGAACAAAGATGTAAAAGTTGTTGCAGTTGAGCCGGAGACTTCTCCTGTTCTTTCCAAAGGAACAGCAGGTCCTCACAAGATCCAGGGAATCGGTGCAGGATTTGTTCCGGAGGTATTAGATACCAGGATTTATGATGAGGTATTTCCGGTAGCAAACGAGGATGCATTTACAACCGGAAAAGAGCTTGCAAAAGCAGAGGGTGTATTAGTCGGAATTTCCTCCGGTGCAGCTTTATATGCTGCAATCGAGCTTGCAAAACGCCCGGAAAACAAAGGAAAAACAATCGTTGCCCTTCTTCCGGACAGTGGTGACCGTTATTACTCCACAGCATTATTCGCAGACTAAAGAAAGCGTATCGCCTGAAAAACAGGTAATAGCCTTAAAAATAAATCATAGACAAAAACAGGCAAAAAAGTGTCACATCGTATGGTGTGGCACTTTTTATTTTGTGGCAAGTGTGCTAAAATTACATTTAATGCATTATAATCTTTTAACATAAAAGAAATCATTATGGCATAAAGTGAGGACACAGATGGAAGCGAAAAGACAGGATATCGGGATGGATATAGATGAAAATAAAAAAGATACACAAAATAAAACCAATACACGGGATAAGGCCGATACATCAAATAAAAAAGATAAGCCGGATGGATCAGAAAAAGAGGAAGCACAGAAAAGTACGTCGGCATCGCGCGAGATTTTAAGCTGGGTACTTACATTTGCCCTGGCGATCGGGGCAGCATTTCTGATCAAGAATTATCTGATCATCAACGCAGATGTGCCGACAGGCTCCATGGAAAATACGATCATGCCGGGGGACCGCCTGATCGGAAATCGTCTCGCATTTTTAAAGGATACACCGGAGCGCGGGGATGTTGTGATTTTCCATTATCCGGATGACGAGGAAGAACTTTATGTAAAAAGAGTGATCGGACTGCCGGGGGAGGAAGTCCGCATTGACGATGGAAAGATTTATATTGATGGAAGTGAAACGCCGCTGGAGGAAGATTATTTGAAGGAAGAATGGACGGTGGCAACAGGACCATATTTATTTGAAGTACCGGATGACTGTTATCTGGTATTAGGGGATAACCGGAATGACTCCTGGGACGCGCGTTACTGGGATAACAAATATGTAAGTATCGATAAAATCCTCGGTAAAGGAGAGGTCATTTACTGGCCGCTGCAGGACATCGGAAAAATCAGATAGCAATCAAAAATGCATAGATTTTAAATGGAAGTGTTTGGAAACAGGCATTGTATGAGATCGGACACAGGGGGATCAGACATGATAACATTTCTTTCAAAGTTTTTTATTAAAGAAAAAGAGGATAAAGGAAAGATCAGACAGGAGTATGGTATTCTCTGCGGTATGGTCGGAATCTTTTTAAATATTCTGCTTTTCTGTGGCAAATTTTTTGCAGGAACGATCAGCCATTCGATCGCTGTGACTGCGGATGCATTCAACAACCTGTCAGATGCAGGATCTTCCGCTGTTACGCTGATCGGATTTAAGCTGGCAGGAGCAAAACCGGACTCGGAGCATCCGTTTGGCCACGGACGGATCGAATATGTATCGGGACTGATCGTTGCGGCAGCAATCCTTCTGATGGCGTATGAACTGATCAGGGATTCTATTATAAAGATCATTCATCCGGAAGAAACAGAGTTTTCCGTAATGGTGGTTGTGATCCTCATTATTTCGATTCTTGTAAAACTGTATATGTATCTTTATAACAGTGGGGTTGCAAAAAAAATTGATTCTGCTGCCATGAAGGCAACGGCAACCGACAGTCTGAGCGATACCTGCGCAACAGCAGTGGTACTTATGGCAGCTTTGATCGGACATTTTACCGGAATCTATGTGGATGGCTATTGTGGAGCATTAGTCGGAATATTTATCATGTTTGCGGGCATCGGAGCTGCGAAAGATACCTTAAATCCGCTTTTAGGGCAGCCGCCGGAGGAGGAATTTGTGCAGAAGATCGATCAGATCGTAATGGCACATGAGGAGATCTGTGGAATCCATGACCTGATCGTACACGATTATGGCCCGGGAAGACAGATGGTATCACTGCATGCGGAAGTACCTGCGGAGGGCAATATCTTAGAGATCCATGATATTATTGATAATGTTGAAAATGAATTAAAAGAAAAGTTAGGCTGTGATGCGACGATACATATGGATCCGATCGTGACATCGGATGAACATGTCAGCGAGATGAAAGCGGCGGTAATATCTATTATCAAGGGAATTGATGAGCGGATCAATATGCATGATTTCCGCGTTGTAACGGGACCGACACATACGAATATTATATTTGATGTCCTGATACCGTATAAGTTTCAGATACAGGATGATGAGCTGGCAGCACGTATTACATCACAGGTAAGGGAACGTCTTGGAAATAATTATTACGTGGTTATCAAAGTAGATCATTCCTACGTGTAAAGGAGTCGGGCAATTCAGATTTTTACAAAGGAGAAACGTATGCAGACAAGTAACAAAGAACTGATCCTGCTGGTAGATGATGATCCGGGCAATCTCAAAAGAGCACAGACGATTCTGGGGGAAGAATTTCGTATTTCTGCGACTACATCTGGGAAAATGGCATTGTCACTTCTTTCAAAAGTGACACCGGATCTGATCCTTTTGGATGTAAATATGCCGGAAATGAACGGATTTGAAACACTGAAAAAGATTCGGGAACTTGAAAATGGATCTATGATACCGGTTGTGTTTCTGACCGGTGATAATGATGCTGAAACAGAAACAAAATGTTTTGAGGCAGGGGCTATGGATTTTGTCGGGAAGCCGTTTGTTTCCCAGGTATTAGTCAGCCGTGTGAAACGAATTTTAGAGAACAGACAGTACCAGAATCATTTAGAAGAGATGGTCGCCTCGCAGGTTGCGGAAATGACGCGTATGCAGGATGAAGTGATTACCGGTATCGCCAACCTGATCGAGAGCCGTGATGGCAGTACGGGACTTCATGTAAAAAATACCCAGAATTATGTACAGATACTGACAAAAGCGTTGAGGGAAAAGGGGATGTATCCGGATATCCTTGATCATAATTATGAGCTCAATACAGTAAAGGCATCGGTACTTCACGATATTGGAAAAATAAAAACACCAGATGCGATTCTTTTAAAACCGGGACGGCTGACGGACGAAGAGTTTGAAGTCATGAAACAGCATACGGTAGCCGGGTGTGAGATCATTGACCGGATCATCGGAAATGTGGAACATGAGGAATATGTGGATATTGCCAGAAAAATAGCACGATATCATCATGAAAGATGGGACGGTACGGGCTATCCGGATGGATTATCCGGGGAGGAGATTCCGTTATGTGCAAGGATCATGGCACTTGCTGATGTTTTTGATGCATTATATCAGGACCGGTGTTATAAGAAAGCAATCCGTCCCGCATCTAAGGTGTTTGAAATTATAAAGGAAAATAGCGGCTCTCAGTTTGATCCGAACCTTACAGAGATATTTCTGGAATTGCAGCGGGAAATTACAGACATAAGTGAATGAGAGGGGACGTTATGATAAGAGAAATCAAAAAGGACAGGGCGGGAGTGATCCCGTATGTACTTTATTTCATATATACTGTTTATATGGTAGTGGCAGCAGTTTATTTAAAATGGCCAAGCTGGGTAGCTGCGGTGATAATTTGTGGGCTTTTGGCGAGTATCGGACTTCGGATGCTGACAGGACGGTACAGCAGACTGGCGAAGTTATTTTGTTCTGTTATGATATGGATGAATATTATTTTATATACAGTATTCACGGACGGTTCGTCTCTTACCATGGCAACAGTAGCAGCAAGTGTTGTGATGTTGTCTCTTTTTGATCTGATTGAGATCAATTACGTTTCGCTGGCGGCAACGATTCTTTTGTTTTGTCTTGATACATTCCTGTTAGATAAAGTAAATTATGATAATCCGATACGGGAAATGGAATTTTTTATGCAGTTTTTTGCGATCATTATTCTCGAGATCATGGAAAATAAACAGTTAAAAAACCGTATACAGCATGATATGGAATTCAATGAGACAATGCGTGAACTCGAGGATGCCAAACAGGCAAAAGATGATTTTATGGCAAATATTTCGCATGAGATCCGTACACCGTTAAATTCTATCATCGGAATCGGATCAGAATTACTGGATGCGAAAGTGGATGATACGACAAAGGAACAGCTGTATGATATTACAGTTGCGGGCAGGAATCTGATGTCTTTGGTATCAGATATCCTGGATTTTTCAGAACTTGAAAATGACACGATGGAGCTGGTGGAAGAACCATATAACATTACGTCTGTGATCAATGATGTGGTTAACATGGCACATGTGTGGAATAAAGAAAAGAATCTTGAGATCATTGTGGATTGTGAGGCGGATATTCCGAATAACCTGCTTGGAGACAGTCAGAAAATATATCGCATTATCTTAAATCTCATCAACAATGCGATCAAATTTACAGATGCCGGTGGTGTCATTTTGTTTGTCGGCGCCCGCAAGGAATCATACGGCATCAATCTTATGGTAAAGGTGAAAGATACCGGAATCGGGATGAGCGAAAAAAATATAGATGCACTGGAAAACACATACAATCAGGTAGATACGACCCGTGACCGGCGTGCGGGGGGCATTGGCTTAGGTCTTGCAATCTCACGTAAAATGATTGCAAAAATGAATGGACATATGCATATTGAGAGTGTTCCTGATGCAGGGACGACGGTTTCTATTATCATTCCACAGAGAGTACTGACGGATATGCCGCTTGTATCCGTGCGTGATGCCGGAGATAAAAAGATCATTTTTTATATGGATCTCGAAAGATACCGTTTCGGACAGCTTCGTGACGGATATCTTGAATGTATACAGAGGATGGTCGATCAGCTTCATGTAGATGCCGTGCGCTGTTCGACCATGCATGAACTAAAAAACCGCATCGATCATGAAAATTATCAGTTTTTGTTTGTTGCGGATGTCGAATATTTTATAGATCAAAGTTATTTTGACAGCCTGACTGCAAAAATGAAAGTTGTTGTCATGGCAAACCGGGATTGTGATCTGCAAAAAATCGGACCGGAAGTTCTGCTTATCTATCGCCCGATGCATGTATTCTCGGTTGCAACCATTTTGAATGGAGAAAAACTTCAGCAGGACGCATACGACGAACGGTGGCATCATGACAGATTCCGTGTAAAAGGAGCCAAAATTCTTGCAGTGGATGACAGTGCCATGAATTTAAAAGTTGTTTCAAGTCTGTTAAGCCATTATGGCATCACGATCGATACGGCATTGAGCGGTAGTGAGGCAATTGATAAAATCAGTGACAGAAGCTATGATCTCGTGTTTATGGATCATATGATGCCGGAAATGGATGGCGTGGAATGTATGCACAGGATTCATGAATTACCGCGGTTCCGTGAACGGAAAATACCGATCATTGCACTGACAGCCAACGCCATAGGCGGAGCCAGAGAGATGCTGATCAGGGAAGGATTCGATGATTTTGTTGCGAAACCGATTGAAAAATCTGCGATGGAACGTGTCCTTCGCAAATATTTAAGCATGTTTATTGAAAAAGATACGGGAGAGGAACAGGTTACCTGCAAGACAGAAGAAAACAGTGGATTATCCGGACAATTCAAAGAAGGAAGGAAAGAATTTGAGGCTGCAGGAATTGACCGCCGGCTTGGGCTTTCCTACTTTGACAATAATGAAGCGGATTATATGGAGATCGTGCAGTGTTTTTATGAACAGGGAAGAAGTCAGATCCAGACATTACAAGAGCTGTATGATAAAAAAGACTGGGAAAATTATAAGATCAATGTACATTCCCTGAAAGGACAAAGTCTTACGATCGGTGCAAAAGAGCTTTCAAAAAGGGCAAAGAGGATGCAGGAGGCATGTGAGCATGGGGATGAAAATTATATCATACAAAACCATACGGAGCTGATCGCAGACTATTGTTCGATCCTTGATGGGCTGTCTAAGTATGTGACGGTGGGGGAAGAAAAAAATCCAGTGCAGAAACTATCGGCAGCAATCGACAATTTTGACCAGGCAGAGGCAATGAAGCTGTTAGAGATGATAAAAAATGAGATGGGCAGTTCGATGGCGGATTCGGATACACAGTTGATCGCTGATATGGAAGCCCAGATTGAACTGTTTGATTTTATCAGTGCTGCGGAAACATTAAAAAAATGGGGAGGTGCGGACAATGAGTAAGCTGAGTGACAGAATTATCCAGGTACTGATCCGGAAAGATGTTTCAATTCATGCACAGTTATTCCGCTTTATGTCGCTGCTTGGAACGATCGCGATGGCAGTGGGGGGAGTTTATACGCTTGCCGAGGGAATGGAGATAAAAAATGTCGCAGCATTATTTGCCGGGGCGCTTTTTATGGGCATGCTTTTCTGGGCAGGAAATAAATTCCAGCAATATGATCTCTGTTCTTTCATTCTGATGTCAGGGCTGAATGGAATTTTTCTTCCAGTTACGTTTCTGCGCTCCGGAGGCTTAAAAAGCGGTATGCCGCTTTGGTTTGTTCTTGGTTTCATCTCGCTTTTTTTCCTGCTGCGGGGGAAAAGTCTTGCCGCGGGAACTGTTATAACGATCATTGCGGATGCGTATTGTTTTTACACTGCATATGTTCATCCGGAACGGATCACTTATATGGAATCGGAATCTGTAGTTTATGGGGATATTATCGTGAGTGCGGTCATAACCATCTTTCTGACCTGTGCGTTTATGTTTATCCAGATCACACTCTCTGAATATCAGAGAAAAGAAAATGAAAAGCAGCAGGCGGAGTTAGTTGCCGCAATGAATACACAGAGCCGTTTCCTTGCCAATATGAGCCATGAAATCCGTACGCCGATCAATACGATCATAGGATTAAATGAAATGACACTTCGGGAGGAGAATCTGTCAGACGATATTATTGAGAATGCCAATAATATCCAGAGTGCAAGTAAGATGCTTTTGTCCCTGATCAATGATATTTTAGACCTGTCCAAAATTGAGGCGGGAAAAATGGAAGTTGTTCCGGCGCGTTATGAGACAGGAGAATTATTCAGTGAAATTGTAAACACGACCTGGATCCGTGCACATGAGAAAAATCTGGAATTTTGTGTCAATGTATCTGAAAAACTGCCATCCATGCTTTATGGCGACGAGATGAGGATCAAACAGGTTTTAACTAATATTTTAAGTAATGCGATCAAGTATACGCAAAAGGGATCCGTCACGCTGTTTGTGGAGAGTGAGCAGACGGGAGCGGACGAAATCCTTTTAAAAATGGCTGTGATCGATACCGGTATGGGAATCCGTCAGGATGATATGAAATACCTGTTTGACAGTTTTAAACGGGTCAATGAAGGCAGCACAAAAGGAATCGAGGGAACAGGCCTTGGACTTTCTATCTGCAGCCAGCTTGTAAATCTGATGGGTGGTCAGATCACGGTTGACAGTATTTATCAGAAAGGTTCTACATTTACGATTACGATTCCACAGAAAATTGTAAATGCCACGCCGCTTGGAAATCTCAATTATAATAGTTCATCAAGACATCAGAGATCCTCCTATAAAAAGAGTTTCGAAGCACCGGAAGCAAAAGTTCTTGTTGTGGATGACAATGATATGAATCTGCTTGTCGCTAAAAAACTGCTTCGGGAAACCAAAGTCCAGCTTGCATTGGCGCATAGTGGAATGGAATGTCTGAAGCTGACGGCAAAAAATAATTACGATGTGATTTTTATGGATCACATGATGCCGGAGATGGATGGTGAAAAAACCATGGATCTGGTGCGCAACCAGCAGGGTGGATTCTGCCGCAAAACGCCGATTATTGCATTGACGGCAAATGCAATGTCAGGTGCGGAAGAAAAGTATCGTAAAATGGGATTTTCCGACTATCTTGCAAAACCGATCAACGGAATCCTTTTTGAGGCAATGCTGCTCCGTTATCTGCCGAAAGAGCGCATTGAATATATGATCGATCCGGATGAAGTCAGTGAGATGGACGGATTCCGTATCTTAGGGCAGAAGAAAAAGCAAAGGCTGATCGTCAGCACGGACAACGTTGTGGATCTGCCGAATGATGTGATCCGGCAGCTTGGAATACCGGTTATGCATTATTTTGTAAATACGGAATACGGGCATTACGAGGATATGGTGGAAATCCATTCAGACAGTCTGCTTTCTTATATTGAAAAAGATCAGTATGCCAAGTCGGAAGCACCGACAGTCGGGGAATATGAGACATTTTTTGGAAATCTGCTTGAGGAGGCGGAACAGGTACTGCATATCAGTATTGCTTCAGAATCCGGAAAGGGATTCGAGAATGCAAGCCAGGCGGCAGCCGGATTTTCCCATGTGCAGGTGTTTGATTCCGGTCATTTGTCGAGCGGTACAGGCCTGATGGTTATGCATGCAGCCAATATGGTGCTGAAAAATAAGGATCTGGATGAAATATTACAGAGTCTGGAAGCAATACAGCCTAAAATACAGACAAGCTTTATTTTAGACAGTTCAAAACAGCTCTACCGCAGTGGACTTTTAAATAAGCAGGTATGGAAAATGACAGAGATGCTGCAGTGTCATCCGGTTCTGGCATTGCACAAAAAGAAAATTGTACCGGCAGCGATCTTTTTTGGAAATACACAGGATGTTTATAAAAAATATATACACGCGCAGATGGCGCGATGGTCGCCGATTGATCAGAAAGTCTTATTTATAACATCTGCGGGTTGTTCGAAAGAGACGAAAGATATGATTTTAGAGGAAGTGCAAAAGTATAAAAAATTTGATCAGATCTACATGCAGGAGGCATCAGCAGCGATTACAAGTAACTGTGGAGCCGGCTGTTTTGGACTTATTTATATGCTGCAGTAAAATTTGTTCTGAAAAACAGTATTGACATTTTAAGAAAGCGTGTTATACTCAGACACATAAAAATAGAATATGATCTTCAGGGCAGGGTGTGATTCCCTACCGGTGGTATAGCCCACGAGCCGTAAGGCATGATTCGGTGTAATTCCGAAGCCGACAGTATAGTCTGGATGAAAGAAGATATGGATAAGCAGGATTTAAAGGATCGTTTTAAACGGTTGGTAAGATAATGCATACATGGCTCTGAAATAGTTTTATTTCAGAGTCTTTTTGTTTGTGACAATAGAATGTTCGCGGAGCGCGTATTTTATTGCTGCAAAAATTAGATATCCTGCCGGATATCAGAAACGGAAAAAAGTTTCGCATGGTATCCCGGTTTTTAAAATATGTCATTTTAGAAATCCCTAAAATCCGGTTTTAAGAAGCTCTGAACGATCGTGTTCAGAGCTTCTTTTTATGGCAATAGAATATTCCCGGAGCGTGTATTCTATCGTCATGAAGCAACAGAGATTGCAGATTTTATCTTGCAGGAAAGGGAAGGTATTCATGCAGCAGGAAAGATATATGCGCCGGGCAATGGAACTTGCAGAGCTTGGCAGAGGATGGACAAAGACAAATCCGGTGGTCGGTGCGGTTCTTGTAAAAGAGGACAGAATCATCGGGGAAGGCTATCATAAAAAATTTGGCGGACTTCACGCAGAGCGGGAAGCGCTGGCGGATTGCAGGAGCAGGGGAGAGGATCCGGCAGGAGCAGATCTTTATGTGACATTAGAACCGTGCTGCCATTACGGGAAAACGCCTCCGTGTACACAGGCGGTCATAGAAGCCGGGATCAGCCATGTGTTTGTTGGGGCGGAAGACATCAATCCGCTTGTGGCGGGAGCCGGGATCCGGCAGTTAAGGGAGCAGGGCATCCTGGTGACGGAAGGAGTTTTACAGGAGGAATGTGAGTACCAAAATCGGGTATTTTTTCATTATATCCAGACAAAACTGCCCTATGTGCGGATGAAATATGCGATGACACTGGATGGAAAAATAGCGTCGGCATCCGGAAAATCGCAATGGATCACCGGAGAGGCGGCAAGAGAACAGGTACACCGCATGCGGCATGAAATGACCGGAATCATGGTTGGGGCAGGCACGGTAATCGCGGATGATCCAATGTTAAACTGCCGTCTGCCGCAGACAAAAGACCCGGTCAGGATCGTCTGTGATACGACATTGCGTATACCGCTTAAGAGCCGGATCGTGCAGACTGCAGAGGAGCAGAATACCATCATTGCAACCTGCTGTCAGGATGAGGCGAAGATCAGGGAATATCAGAAATATGGATGCCGGATCATAGTGACAGAACATGCGGATGGAAAAGTGGATTTAAAAGAACTGATGCGGCAGCTCGGAGCAGACGGGATCGAGAGCGTATTGCTTGAGGGCGGTGCCATGCTGAACTGGTCGGCGTTAGAAGCCGGGATCGTCAATGAGGTGTATGCGTATGTGGCACCGAAACTGTTTGGCGGAGCAGATGCCAAAAGTCCGGTTGCAGGAATAGGCGTGGATTATCCCGATGACGCGTATTGCCTGGTCAGTCAGAGGGTACAGCAGGTGGGGGAGGACATTCTGATCGCCGGGGAACTGAAAAATAAATGAGAGGAAAACAGATACATAAGGTTTGAACATACCGTAAAAAGCAGGGAGGGGAGAAAACTTGTTTACAGGAATTGTGGAAGAGGTCGGAAGGATCATAACAGCAGACCGGAAAGGCAATTCTGCCAGACTGAAAATAGAGGCAGAAAAAGTATTAGAGGATATCAAAATTGGTGACAGCATTGCCGTAAATGGAATCTGTCTTACAGTGACATCTTTTGGAAAAAACTATTTTACCGCCGATGTAATGCACGAAACGCTGCGGAGGTCATCGATTGGAGAAGCAGCGGCGGGAAGTCCGGTGAACCTGGAACGTGCGATGGCGGCAAACGGCAGATTTGGCGGTCATATCGTGACAGGACATATTGACGGAACCGGAACGATCTGTGAGGTCAAATCAGACGAAATCGCGATTTGTTATTCCATCAAAGCACCAGAGAAGATCATGCACTACATTGTTGAAAAGGGTTCTGTCGCGGTGGATGGGATCAGCCTTACGGTTGCAAAAACGACACAGACCACTTTTATGGTGTCTGTCATCCCACATACGGCGCAGTGTACAGTTCTTGCATACAAAAAGGCGGGAGATACGGTAAATCTGGAAAATGACTGTATCGGGAAGTATATTGAACATTTTTTGAACTGGGAGAAAGAAAAAACAACGGAGAGTAAGATCACGAGGGAATTTTTATTTTCTAATGGATTCTGATAAGAAAACAAAATGCAGTTTTTGGCACGGAAAGGAAGAAGTACAATGAAGAAATTTGATACAGTGGAACAGGCATTGGAAGAATTGAAAAGAGGAAAGATCATTCTTGTGACAGATGATGAAGATCGTGAAAATGAAGGGGATTTTATCTGCGCGGCAGAGTTTGCAACGACAGAAAATCTGAATTTTATGGCGACATATGGAAAAGGATTGATCTGTATGCCGATGTCAAAGGAGATTTGTGAAAAATTAAAACTCCCGCAGATGGTAACTGACAATACGGACAACCATGAGACTGCATTTACCGTATCGATCGATTATGCCGGTACAACGACTGGAATTTCAGCGGAGGAACGCGGTATGACAGCAAGGCATTGCATCAGTGAGGATGCAAAACCGGAAGACTTTCGCAGACCGGGACACATGTTTCCTCTGCTTGCAAAAAAGAATGGTGTGTTAGAACGTAACGGTCATACAGAAGCGGTCGTTGACCTGATGCGTCTTGCGGGCTTAAAAGAATGTGGACTGTGCTGTGAAATCATGCGTGAGGACGGAACAATGATGCGTACAACAGAACTCATGGAACTTGCAGAAAAATGGAATATCTGTTTTATCACGATCGCGGCAATTCAGGAGTACCGCAAAAAACATGAGAAACTGGTAGAGTGCGCAGCAGTCGCAAAACTCCCGACAAAATATGGAGAATTTAAAGCGTATGGTTATCAGAATATTTTAAACGGGGAACATCATGTTGCGCTGGTAAAAGGTGAGATCGGAGACGGAGAGGATGTGCTGTGCCGTGTACACTCCGAGTGCCTGACGGGAGATGTATTCGGATCCCTTCGGTGTGACTGCGGGGAACAGCTTGCTGCGGCAATGGAACAGATCGAAAAAGAAGGCCGCGGAATCCTGCTTTATATGCGGCAGGAGGGAAGAGGCATCGGGTTACTGAACAAGCTGCGCGCCTATACATTGCAGGAGGAAGGAATGGATACGTTAGAGGCGAACCTTGCGCTCGGTTTTGCAGGGGATGAGCGGGAGTATTACATTGGAGCACAGATCTTAAAAGATCTCGGCGTAAAAACACTGCGGCTTCTTACCAATAACCCGGATAAAGTTTACCAGTTAAAAGATTATGGCATGGAAATCAAAGAGCGCGTGCCGATCCAGATGAAGGCGACACCGTATGATCTGTTTTATCTGCGGACGAAACAGGAAAAGATGGGGCATATGCTTCGTTTTGAATAAGAGGATAAATATAATATTAAGTATCTATGGTGTCAACCTGACATCAACATTATAAAAAAGGAGATAAAAAAAATGAACGTTTTAGAAGGAAAATTAACAGGAGCAGAGGATATTAAGATTGGGATCGTGGCAGCGAGGTTTAATGAATTTATCGTGTCAAGACTGATCGGGGGTGCACTTGACGGGTTGAAGCGTCATGATGTACCGGAGGAGCAGATTGATCTGGCATGGGTGCCGGGGGCATTTGAAATACCGGTGATCGCAGAGAAGATGGCGGCAAGTGGAAAGTATGATGCAGTGATCTGCCTTGGGGCAGTGATACGCGGGGCAACGAGCCATTATGATTATGTGTGCAATGAAGTTTCCAAAGGGATTGCAAGCGTTTCCTTACAGAGCAAAATTCCGGTTATGTTTGGCGTTCTCACGACAGATAATATTGAACAGGCAATCGAGCGTGCCGGAAGCAAGGCGGGAAATAAGGGATATGAATGCGCTGTGGGTGCGATCGAGATGGTGAATCTGATGCGTGTAATGGAAAAGTAAAGAAGAGACCAGGCGGGGCCAGATGTTTCTGGATTCTAAGCTGCCTTAAAAATGGTTCGTTCCAGGATTCTAATTAAAAGGGAGCATCCCAAAGTTTGTGTAAACCTCCAAACTGATGTAAGATAAAATTACTCAGTTTGGAGGTTATTTTTATGGCAAGAAGAAAAGACAGCCCACAAAAAGCAGCAATGAGAGAAATTTGAAGAGCGTCTGAACGGACGCAACCTGTAAAACCAGCTTGTTTTGGGCAGGTCTTATTGACATGCCCAAAAACTCCTGTATAATGCAGATATGGGCAGAATCCGGAAAATCGACTCTGCCCATTTGTAACTATTCACAAATCTTATATCAGTTTTTAGCGTTTACACAAAACTTGAAACGGTCTCGGGGCTGTCAAACTATCTGATTAAAATCAGCAGTGTCTCAGCTCCTTTTTTATAGATTTTTCTATATCTTGAATGATTGCAAAACTGTATTACTGACTCAAGGTTCGAACCACATCCTTATATCGTTCCGATTTGCTTACTTTATCCTCTTTTGTGACACCGTAATATCTGTATATATCTTTATAGATACTCTGAAAGTTTTTAACCACCTTTTTATTTCCACCAGCCCCACCGCCAATATATGCATATTTTTTTTCGATAACAATATACATGGTATCATTGATATCATCAAATGCTTTTTTGAATTTATGAAAGTCAATATCAAATTCTGTCGAAGGGATTTCCATTGCCCTCTGCATTCGCTCCTCGCTTTGCCTGATATAAGCCTCCACATCTTTTGGCGATTCGCTCTTTAATTTAGGACATGCAGTAGATTCTCCTAATAATTCTGGAGCATATTGAATGATAAAAGAGGCTCTCATCTGCTGATATTCTTCTGGAAATTCTTCAGCATCCTTATCGACTTCAGCAAACCCATATCTATTTACGATATACTCTATTACTTCATCCAAACTATGACTTTCACATGAAAGGGTTTTATCCACATAGAACCGCTTAATTTTATTTTTTGCTCTTTGAATTTTCTGTTTTAGAGTAAGTTTTGCATTTTTCTTAAAAAAAATGGAGGTCGGTCCATCGGCTCCTCCAATAACAGAAACTGCGCTCGAGCTTTTTTTCATAAACACCTGTCCTATTCAAAATAAAATTTATCATCCTAATAAACTGGAAGTTTTCTATTGTTCTTTATACTTCCTTTCAATGCACAAACTATAAACTGCCATGATTACTATTGTTTCTATCATTACGCCCAATACTGACAGTAAAATAAACGGAGAATTCTGTCCTGAAAGCAGCGGCAATCCTAATGCAATCAAAATCACTCCATAAATAACAAACAACTTACCAACAGCACGATTGTAACCCGCGATATCATTTATAGATATAGGTTTTATGTTTGCCCAAAAGCCAACCACTTTTCTTGAAAAATATGCGCTTATTCCAAGCCCAATGATAATAACGCCACCAATCGCCCATATAACAAACCCTATAATATTTCCAATCATAATATCCCTCCCAACAAAACCCGTCCCGCTAATTAGTTTTATTATAGCATATCTATGAGCCTATTCTACTCTAATATTATTTTTTGTATATTACTAGTTCGTCAAACTAGAATTTACGATACCTTATACATATCGTTTTTATAAAACATTATTGCATCTTTTTTATTTGCATTTTTTAAGACAATAAAAACATTATATACATCGGGAAATGGCGAAACCATACCCATACATGACATGCCAAACATTAGTCCATTTAGTTCTCTATATTCTGCCGGACTAACAATAAAAATCAATAATGGTATTATTCCAAGCACAAATGGTAATAGGCACATTACAATAAACCTTCTTCGCTTCAGAGGATATGATGCTAATGCAACAAATGATATCTTACCCGTTATTTTACCTATCGTAACCAGTGCGTTTCTCGGATAGACAATCCCATGTAACCACTCGTGTATCACCAAACAAATATACCCCAGGCAAAAACCAATCAAAATAAATACATGCGAAATAACAACTGTCTTGTTCATAACTGTTTTACACAGCATCGTTACAAACATTAAAATACATAATACCGCTGCAATAGGTGCCGCTTTTTTCATCATCTCTTCAATGCTCTGAGGTGTTTCTATTTTAACAGCATTCTTTGGTAAAATACCTGTCTGATACTCACTTATATCTTCAATAGACATTTTTAATTTTATCATTACCAATTCACCTCCAAAAAGAGTAACAAACTCCGATTTTCACGTTAGGTTTCATCCAAATATATTTCTATTTTGCTGAATACCTTATCTTTACAGAAACTAAACTCAGGAGTCTTTTTGATATAGCTGAATATATCTTCTTCAATATCCTCATTCCATATAGTTCGTTGAAAATCTTTATTTTCTTCCGTTGGAATATATAACACATCCACATGAATTTGATAATACTCTTCCTCATCATTAGGAAATTGTCTAACCAAAGAAAAGTTAAACATAGGTTTTCCTGTAAAAGAATAGGTTCCTGTTTCAAATAAAATCATATCTTCTTTAAGTGGCATATTACACATCTCTTCGAACACACTTACTATGTGTTCCAGGCTAGAATTATCTGAAATACTATTTTTCAAATATCCTAATAAACTTTCCTTTGATGTCTTCTTAAATCTATCAAATAAGCCCATTTGAACCCTCCTGTAATTTGTACTTATAGGCTCAGCATAAGCCCCAATATCATATGTAATATATTATTACAACAAAACCCTAACCCATGTTGTAATATCGTTCTGATTCCATAAAAGACTCAATAACCGCTTTGCCTATTTCCTCAGCATCTGCATCAGCAAATAATATAAATTCTTTGATGATTTCATCATATGTATATTGTCTTTTATGTGATTTTTTCATCGAATGTATTATATACTGATTATCTTCAGTGATTTTAACACGAACATAATGATTATTTTTCCAAAAAGATACTCGGCTTCTATATTTCGTATTTTTCTTCCATGCAGCATTTTCTTTTCGCTCATTAGGCGTCAGCGAAGATAAAGGACTGTTTCTTATGTAATCAAGAGCACTTTTTACACCTTCACCGACAGAAACAGCATTGTCCAAATCTGATAAACTTATGAACCAATCTGAATCAATCGAATATCCTGCAATATGGTCAATAAGCGGAACAATTAACATTCGCCCCTCTCCCTTATATATAGATATTAATAACGGATATGAATGCAACATCATAAATTCACCTCATTTACAAATTCCGATTGAGATTTCACCTGTTTTAGGGAATTTAATAACTGTTATATTT
>DXQT01000013.1:8194-66911 GCA_019411365.1 Roseburia sp. | reverse complement strand
TACGGTGGTGTGAGAGGTCGGGAAAATTTATTTAATTTTCCCTCCTACTCGATTTATGAGATTTCAAGAAGCTGCCGGTACAGGTAAAAAATCTTAACGGCACATATCTGCAATCGTATAAATCAGATTTTTGGAATCTTCCCAGCCAAGGCAAGGATCCGTGATGGATTTACCGTAGATGTGTTCGCCGATCTTCTGGGAGCCTTCCTCGATATAACTCTCGATCATAACACCTTTTACCATCTTCTGAATTTCAGAAGAAACCTGACGGTTGTGCATGACTTCCTTTACGATACGGATCTGTTCTTTATATTTTTTGCCGGAGTTGGAATGGTTTACGTCCACAACGGCTGCCGGATTGACAAGATCCATTTTTTCGTACATGTCACACAGACGGATCAGATCTTCGTAGTGGTAATTCTGTGTGGAGTTACCGTGTTTGCTGACTGCGCCGCGCAGAACAACATGTGTCAGCGGGTTGCCGCTTGTCTCCACTTCGTAACCACGGTATACGAAATGATGTGGGTGCTGTGCTGCATATACGGAGTTGAGCATAACAGAAAAGTCGCCGCTGGTCGGGTTTTTCATACCGGATGCGACATCAAAACCACTGACCGTCAGACGGTGCTGCTGATCCTCGACAGAACGTGCACCGATGGCAACGTAGGAGAGAAGATCTTCGACATACCCCCAGTTTTCCGGGTAGAGCATCTCATCTGCACAGGTTAAACCGCTCTCTTTAATCGCACGGATGTGCATTTTACGCATGGCAATCAGACCTTCGATCATGTCAGGCGCTTTTTCCGGATCCGGCTGGGAGGCGATACCCTTATAGCCCTCGCCGGTAGTACGCGGCTTATTTGTATAAACACGCGGAATGATGATCAGACGGTCGGCAACATCCTCCTGGATTTTTGTGAGGCGGCTGACATAATCACAGACAGCGTCCTCCCGGTCTGCGGAACAAGGTCCGATGATAACGAGAAAACGGTCATCTTTTCCGGTGATAACGTCGGAGATCATAGCATCCCGTTCTTTTTTTAACTGTTTTAATTCTTCTGACAGCGGAAAATCCCGTTTGATCTCTGCCGGAGAAGGAAGCTGGTTTAAAAATGTAAAACTCATAATAATCCTCATTTCTGAGCAACTTATTGCGAAAAATAAGCTATCAAACTTATTTTTCACACTAAAAACTCCATTCTAAGCGCTAAAATCAAAAATTATATTAAATGATATTGCAGAAGATGTCAAATATTTGCATAACAGGAGGGGGTTGGTTATAATGAAAAAAGAAGATGATTGTGAGATGGCAGGGAGGTGTCTGGCATGAAAATAAAAGGAACAGAGGTCGGAACGGGACGTCCGCTCATATGCGTTCCGGTTCTCGAAAAAACGAAAGAAGAAGTTATAAAAGAAGTGGAATATCTCGTGAAATCGGATGCAGACATGATCGAATGGAGGCTGGATGCATTTGAACATTACACCGACTACAATGAAGTGCGGGAAATATTGCAGCAGATAGCGCCTTTATTAAAGAAAAAACTGTTTTTGTATACATTTCGTACTGCAAAACAGGGTGGAGTGGTGTCGGTTGACCGGGAAACATTAAATGATCTGCACGATCTTGCGGCAGAGTCAGAATGTGTGGATCTGATCGATCTGGAATTTTTTGAGGAGGAACATGCGGCAAAGCGGATCCGGGAAATTCAAAAAAAGGGGAAGAAAGTTGTGGCATCACATCATGATCTGGAAGGAACACCGCAGATAGATGTAATGCGGATGCTGCTTGACCATATGTGTGAAGGAGGTGCGGATATTGTCAAACTTGTTGTGACTCCAAAAACAACGGAAGATGTATTGCGGCTGCTTGCCGTTACTTCTGAATTTCACAGTGAAAATCAAGAAACACCGATCATTACCGTGTCCATGGGAAAACTGGGGGCAGTCAGCAGAGTGAGCGGAGAAACTTTTGGTTCCTGTGTGACATTTGCGTCGCATGGAAAGAAAAGTGCACCGGGACAGTTTCAACTGGAAGAAATGCAGCAAACGCTCGCTATGCTGCATGAGGGATGTGAATAAAAAATAAAGAAAATATAAAGAATGGATAAAGTGCAGGGAAGATACTTGACGTGGTATCTTCCCTGTGTTAATATATGCCACTGTAAATAAATAACAAAGAAAATATATAACAATGTTAAATAATGAGGTGAGAAAAACAGGAATGGATGATTTATTTACAAGATTTTTTTTTGCGCTGTATCAGTTTCACAAACTGCATATGGGTGATCTGGTGCCGGATATCACGAAACTTGAGGGCATGACGATGGCGGCGATCAAGCACTGCAGTGGGGAAAAGGAAGAACTGACGGTTTCCGAATTGACCGCAAAGCTGAAAGCGAAGGGACCTGCAGTTTCACGCACCTTAAAGACGTTGGAAGATAAAGGATACATTGAGCGCGACGTCAACAAAGCAGACAGGCGCAATACTTATGTGAAGCTGACGGCATCCGGGGAACAGAAGCAGGAAGAGTGCGAGCAGATCATGAGCAGCTTTGCGCATGCAGTCATCTCAAAAATAGACCGGGATGACATGGAACAGCTGATCGATTGCCTGAATGAGCTTTACGAGGCGTCGAGGGAAGAAATCGAAGACCGAAAAATGAGACAAAAAGGAGAATAGGACATGAGCAAAATATTTAAAAATATGCTCCCGTACTGGAAGGGACTGATCATTGTTGTTGCACTGTTAGTTGTACAGGCGTGGTGTGATCTGTCTCTTCCGGCATACACATCGGATATTATTGATGTCGGAATCCAGAACAAAGGTGTGGAGCATGTGCTGCCGGAGGCAGTAACGGAGGATGAGTTTACACTGGCACAGCTTTTTATGGCCGATGAGGAGAAGGAAAGCTGGGAAAACAGTTACGAAAAGGACGGAGATGTTTACCGTCTGACCGTTACAGATAAAAAACAGTTAGATGAACTGGATGATACGCTGCTTCTTCCTCTTCTGATGAACTATCAGATGTCATCGGTGGATGAGCAGACATTTAAAGAGAGTGTGGCAAAACAGACCGGAATGGATCAGGCGATGCTTGATAACATGAGTATCGAGCAGATCGGGGAGTCCATGGGAGTGCCGCTTACATCTTTTGAGAAAGAAGTCGAGGATGACGACGGAAATACCGTGGTTACGAATTGCGTGGATATGCGTACAATTTTTGCCGCCATGGAAGCGTCAGGGGCAATGACAGAGGAACAGATCTTATCCATGCGTGATACCGTTTCTGATACGATCGATACCATGGGAAGTTCTCTGGTAAAATCAATGGGTATCGCGTATGCAGTAAGCTGTGATACAGCGGCAGGAGTGGATATTGATAAGGTACAGACATCCTATCTCTGGTCAGCCGGTGGCAGGATGGTTGCGATGGCACTTCTTATGGGTGTGGTAACGGTTCTGGTAGGATTTTTTGGTGCACGTATCGGTGCCGGAATCGGACGTGACCTGCGAGGAAAGATATTTGGACAGGTGGTTCGTTTTTCTAACGCGGAGATGGATCATTTTTCCACTGCATCTTTAATTACCAGAAGTACGAATGATATCCAGCAGATTCAGATGGTATCTGCAGTGATGATCCGTATGGTTGCCTATGCGCCGATTCTTGGCATCGGAGGTGTATTAAAAATCATCCAGACAGGAGCAGGAATGGGATGGATCATTATTCTGGCAATCCTTGTGATCCTTGGCTATGTCATGGTATTGATGTCTGTTACAATGCCTCGTTTTAAGCTGATGCAGAAACTGGTCGATAAGATCAATCTGGTATCCAGAGAGATCTTAACAGGACTTTCCGTCATTCGTGCATTCGGCAGGGAAACAGAGGAAGAAAAACGTTTTGATGCTGCAAATAAAGATCTGACAAAGACCATGCTGTTTACAAACCGTGTCATGACATTTATGATGCCGGGTATGATGCTGATTATGAATCTTCTGACCGTAGGTATCGTATGGGTAGGCGCGCACAAAATCGATGCCGGTTCCATGCAGGTCGGTTCCATGACTGCATTCATCACCTATGCGATGATGATCGTTATGGCATTTTTAATGCTGACAGCAATGTCGATCATGCTTCCGCGTGCAGCAGTAGCAGCAGAACGTATCGATGAGGTTATCCGCACAGAGTCTTCCATAGAAGATGCAAAAAATCCGGAAGAATTAAGAGAACACAAAGGTGTGATCCGTTTTTCACATGTCAGCTTCCGCTATCCGGGAGCGGAGGCAGATGTGTTGGAGGATATTGATTTTACAGCGGAGCCGGGTAAGACAACGGCAATCATCGGAAGTACCGGATGTGGAAAATCCACGCTGGTCGACCTGATTCCAAGACTTTATGATGTCACAGGCGGAAGTGTTACCTTAGACGGTCAGGATATCCGGAATATCCGTATGGAAGATTTGAGGGAAGAAATCGGTTTTGTGCCGCAGAAAGGTGTACTGTTTTCCGGTACGATCGCGTCAAACCTGCGTTTTGGAAAACGAGACGCCACAGATGAGCAGATCAAAGAGGCGGCAGCAATCGCACAGGCAGCCGATTTTATTGAGGAGAAACAGGAAAAATACGACAGCGATATTGCACAGGGCGGAAGCAACGTTTCCGGTGGACAGAAACAGCGTCTTGCCATTGCACGTGCGATTGCAAAACAGCCGAAAATCTATGTGTTTGATGACAGTTTCTCTGCACTTGACTTAAAGACGGATGCGGCACTTCGAAAAGCACTGGCATCGAAAGTAAAAGACAGCACAGTCATCATTGTAGCGCAGAGAATTAGTACAATTTTACACGCAGAACAGATCCTTGTGCTTGATGATGGAAAGATCGTCGGAAAAGGTACGCATGAAGAATTGCTGAAAAACTGTGAGACATACCAGCAGATCGCACGTTCACAGCTTTCGGCAAAAGAACTTGGCATAGAGGAAAGTGAGGTGTCTGTCAATGAGTAATGAAAGAGAAAAAGTTAGAATGCAGCACCGTGGCAGAGGACCGATGGGGCGCGGCATGCAGCCGGGAGAAAAACCGAAGGATTTAAAGGGTTCTCTGGGAAAACTGTTATCTTACATTGGAAATTTTAAAGCTGCAATTATTGTAGTCATGATTTTTGCGGCGGCTTCCACGGTATTTAATGTAATCGGGCCTAAGACTTTAGGAAAGGCAACCACAGCGCTCTCCGAAGGACTGATGGCAAAGATCCAGGGCACGGGAAGCATCGATTTTACCTATATCGGACAGATCCTTTTATTTGTGTTAGGGCTTTATGTGTGCAGTGCGGCATTTAACTTTATTCAGGGCTGGATTATGACCGGTGTAACGCAGAAGATCTGCTACCGCATGCGTAAAGAAATCTCCGGGAAAATCAACCGCATGCCGATGAAGTATTTTGAGAGCCGTACTTACGGAGAAGTTTTATCGAGAATCACCAATGATGTCGATACCTTAGGACAGGGATTAAACCAGAGTATCACAACGATCATCACGTCGGTTGCAACCTTAGTCGGGGTGCTGATCATGATGTTAAGTATCTCCCCGTTAATGACGCTGATTGCAATCGTGATCCTGCCGATCTCCATGGCACTGATCTCATTTGTGGTCAAAAAATCCCAGAAATACTTCAAAGACCAGCAGGAATATTTAGGTCATATCAATGGACAGGTCGAGGAGGTTTATGGCGGGCATTTAGTCATCAAGGCATTCAACCGTGAGAAAGACACGATTGAGGAATTTAACCGCACCAATGAGATTTTATATCAGTCTGCATGGAAATCACAGTTTTTGTCAGGTATGATGCAGCCGATCATGATGTTTGTCGGAAATCTCGGTTACGCAGCAGTGGCTTTATCCGGTGGACTGCTTGCAATCCGTGGAACGATCACGATCGGTGATATCCAGGCATTTATCCAGTATGTAAAAAACTTCACACAGCCGATCCAGCAGATTGCACAGGTCATCAATCAGGTACAGTCGATGGCGGCAGCATCTGAGCGTGTGTTTGAGTTTTTAAATGAGGAAGAGGAAGATCAGACCGTAGAACATCCGGCAGATGTGAGTGCCGTAACCGGAACCGTCGATTTTGATCATGTACAGTTTGGTTACAACCCGGATCAGACGATCATCAAAGATTTCAGTGCACATGTCAAACCGGGGCAGAAGATTGCAATCGTTGGGCCGACCGGCGCAGGAAAGACTACGATGGTAAAGCTCCTGATGCGTTTTTATGATGTAAACAGCGGTTCCATCAAATTAGACGGTCATGATGTCAGGGATTTTAACCGCAGGGAATTAAGAGATGCGTTTGGAATGGTATTGCAGGATACCTGGCTGTTTAAGGGAACGATCATGGAAAATATCCGTTACGGACGTTTAGAAGCTACAGATGAAGAGGTCATTGCAGCGGCGAAAGCGGCACATGCTGACCACTTCATTAAGACACTTCCGGGTGGTTACCAGATGGAATTAAATGAGGATGCAAGCAATGTTTCACAGGGACAGAAGCAGCTCCTTACGATCGCAAGGGCAATCCTTGCGGACAATAAGATTTTGATCCTCGATGAGGCAACATCTTCGGTTGATACGAGAACCGAGGTCACAATCCAGAAAGCGATGGATAATCTGATGCGTGGCAGAACCAGTTTTGTCATTGCACACAGACTCTCAACGATCCGCAATGCGGATCTGATCCTTGTCATGAAGGACGGGGATATCGTGGAGCAGGGAAATCACGAAGAACTGCTTGAAAAAAATGGATTTTATGCAAATCTTTATAATTCACAGTTTGAGGATGTTGTTGCGTAAGAGGATATGGGATGTCGTCGTTTGGCGGCATCCTTTTTTCGTGCAGATTTTGCCGGGTATGGAATTCATTTTCGTTCCGGATACATAAAAGAAAAATAGCTGCATAAATTTTCCGGCAAACAGGAAACACTATGAGAAAAAGCCACATTCATGCGGCAGAAAGCAGGAAAATCATATGGACAAAATGAATATCAGAAAAGCGGCAATGATCGGCTGCGGATTCGTGGGCGCATCATCGGCATTTGCGCTGATGCAGAGCGGTATTTTTTCGGAGATGGTCATGATTGATGCAGATCACGCGAAGGCGGAGGGGGAAGCGATGGATCTAAGCCACGGACTTCCATTTGCAAGACCGGTAAAAATATATGCCGGGGACTATGATGACATTGTAGATGCCGGAATTATTATCATCACGGCGGGTGCAAACCAGAAGCCGGATGAGACGCGGCTTGATCTGATCCACAAAAATGTGGAGATATACAAACAGATCATCCCGGAGATCGCAAAGCGCGGCTGTGAGGGAATCCTTCTTATCGTATCCAATCCGGTCGATATCCTTACCTACACGGCACTGAAACTTTCCGGTTTCCCTGAACACCGCGTGATCGGTTCCGGGACAGTGCTTGATACCGCCCGGTTAAAATATCTGATCGGGGAGCATTTAGGGGTAGATAACCGCAGTGTGCATGCGTTTATCATCGGGGAACACGGAGACAGTGAACTTGCCGCATGGTCCAATGCGAATATTTCCGGTGTCCGTCTGAGTGATTTTTGCGAAATGCGTGGTCATTTTATGCATGAGGAATCCGAAAACCGTATCTATGAAAAAGTAAGAAACAGCGCTTACGAGATCATTGAACGCAAGCGTGCGACCTATTATGGGATTGCGATGGCGGTAAAGCGGATCTGTGAATGTATCATCCGAAATGAACAGTCGATCCTTCCGGTATCTTCCATGATGCATGGCATTTACGGAATGAAAGATATTGTGATCAGCATGCCTGCCATTGTCGGAAAGGACGGTGTGGAGAACGTGATACCGATCTCACTGGACGAGGAAGAAAAAATGCAGTTGAAAAGATCAGCGGATATTTTAACCGGGATGAAAGAAATGATAAAAAAAGAACACGGGATCGGTTAAAAAAACAGGATAGTTGTGGTATAGTTTATTAGCAGATGATGTAAAAAAAATTGTATCAACAGGAATACAAAGGAGGACACATCATGTCCATGCGCATATATACCATGACACACAAAAAATTTACACCCCTGCCGGATCCGCTTTATGTACCGCTTCATGTCGGAAGGGCATGCGGGGAGAATCTGGGATATTTGGGGGATGATACGGGAGAACAGATCTCAGCGCTGAACTGTTATTACAGTGAGCTGACCGGGTTTTACTGGATCTGGAAAAACTGCCATGATGCCGATTATGTCGGCACCTGCCATTACAGACGGTATCTGATCAACGAAAAAGAACAGATCTATACGGAGGAGGAATACCGGGAACTGTTAAGAAAATACGATCTGGTCACGACCAAAAAAGTCCAGTTAAACAATTCTTATTACGACGGATTTTTGGCAAACCACAATATACGGGCACTGGAGATGACAGGAAAGGTCATTACAGAGAAATATCCGGAATATGCGGATGCATTTGAACAGCTTGTAAATGGCAGACAGACTTATTTTGGAAATATCCTTGTCACTTCAAAAATATTATTTGATGAATATGCATCCTGGCTGTTTTCCATTTTCTTTGAGGTGGCAGAGCGGATCGAATTAGAAACGGGGGAAGATGCCTACCATAAAAGAGTATTTGGATTTATTTCCGAATTTCTCCTGCTTGTGTGGGTTACAGTGAAAAAGCTGCGTGTATATGAGTGCAAAGTGGGAATGCTTGGAGAAAAGGCAGAGACCGGTGAATTAAAAAGGTGTCTTGCCGAATGTTTCAGAAACCGCGATGTTGATCTGGCAAAGAAAATTTTTTTGGAGACAAGAGAAAAAAGACCGGATGTATTAATGGAGGCATCTGATATCACGGGTGAATTGCATCTGTGCATGCAGATCATTGCAACCGCGGGGGAAGAAAGAAATCATGGTGAAACCATGATTTTAGAAAGAGAAAATGATTTTGGCAGACTGATGGAGATATTTTCGAAATTAAACCGGGTTGTGAGCCGGTACCGCGAAAACAGCGAGAGCGAAGAGGATATCCGTTTTCTGGGCGAAGGGAAAATATCAAAGACCGCAGTGTGGGTGGCAGTCATGATGGGAAAAGAATCTGAAAGTGAGAAAAAAGATCTGATGGATCGCATGTTAAAATATCTTCATTAAATTTTAAGAAATGCCGGAAAGCAGGAAAATACACGCATGAGGAAGAATGCCGTAACCTGCACCGGCATTTTTTGTTGACAATTATTTTATGGTCTGCTATGATAAAACGTGCGTAAAAAAGTAACATTTTTTTATGCTGCAGATCCCTTATAATAGTAAGAGCAGGCAACCGTAGTCTAATGGATAGAACACCGGACTCCGACTCCGGCAATGCGGGTTCGATTCCCGCCGGGTGCATTTTGACAGTCAGATAGCAGGCGGCATGTTATATGTTACGCCTGTTACATATTTTATGGCGTTTTATACAACAAAAGGAAAGGGATGGAAAATACAATGGCTTCTTCAAATGTTGATGATAAATTAAAAAAAGATACAGAAAATAAAGAGACAGGCAATAAAGAAACAAATAAGATTCTTACATTTATAAAACAGAATGTGCGTTATATTACAGCAGGGGTATTGTTCCTTGCAATGGTACTTATTTTAGTAAAGGTCGGATCTCCGAAACAGCCACAGAATGGACAGAATGTTGCGGCAACAGAGGTAGCTTCAGAGGCATCAGATGACGCAAAACAGGAGTTTGAGGTGGATGCACATGAAGATGTAAATACACTGATCAACCAGTACTATACCGCATATGCAGCGGGAGACACGGATACACTTTCAACAATCGCAACCCCGCTGTCTGAAAATGAAAAAAGTTATATTTCCGTATTCAGCCAGTATGTAGATGCATACCAGAATATCAAATGCTACACAAAACAGGGGCTTGATGCATCTTCTTATCTTGTATCCGTTTATGTTGAAGTGAAATTTAAAGATGTAGATACGGTTGCGCCGGGACTGGATTTCTTCTATGTGCGCACGAATGAAGATGGCAGTGTATACATTGATAACCTTTACAGCCAGTACAATTTAAAGATTAAAGAAAATGCGTTAGATACAAGCATTCAGAACCTGATCAGTGAGTACGAGGACAGCGAAGATGTCAATACACTTCAGAAAGAAGTACAGGGTAAATATGACACGGCCATTGCTTCGGATGATAAGTTAAGTGAGATGATCTCCACGACGATTCCGAATGCGATCACTGAGTGGGCAGGCACGATCGTCAGCCAGAATACCGAGACAGAGAGCACAGAGCAGGCTCCGGAAGAAACAACAGAATCAGAGCAGACTGAGACACCGGAGGAGAATACGGAGCAGCCGGCGGAAGATACACCGACACAGGGTGAGCCGGATACCGTTTATGCAGTAGATACTGTAAATGTCAGAGCAGCCGCAGATACAGAATCCGATAAAATTGGAACGTTAGAGAAAGGCACAGCACTTACAAGAACAGGTACAGATGGAGAGTGGAGTGTTGTAAATTATAACGGACAGACCGGATATATTAAGACAGAGTATCTTACAACGAAAAATTCCGATTCTGATTCAGATAACGGTGGAAATGAAGAGCAGACGACCACAAGCAATTTTATAGCTGAGGGAACAGTCATTACGCTGAGTGATTCCATAAATATCCGTTCGGGAATGAGCGAGAACGACAGCAAGATCGGAACAGCTTTTTCCGGTGAGAAGGTCACGGTAGTTATGAGCTATGCAGAGGGATGGACAAAGGTAACCTGGAATGGACAGACCGGTTATATTAAGACTTCCCTGTTACAGTAAATGT
Source organism: Roseburia sp. (assembly GCA_019411365.1). The sequence continues at coordinate 56,048 of DXQT01000013.1, read as the reverse complement.
TCAATATACAATGGATGGCACATTTTTAGTAACAGACTTGTAGCCACAGTAGAAATGGCGGAGACTTTAAAGATAAGTCTCCGCTTTTGTGCAGAAAGAGAAAGGTGAAAAATGCAGGAGCCAGTCAGAATCAATAAATATCTCAGCGAGGCAGGCGTGTGCTCAAGAAGAGAGGCGGACCGTCAGGTAGAAGCAGGAAATGTGACGATAGATGGTGTGGTTGCTTCCATGGGAGCAAAAGTATTGCCAGACCAGACGGTTCTTTTTTGCGGAAAGCCGGTAAAAAAAGAAGAGGAAATGATACTTCTGGCATTTCACAAGCCAACCGGAATTGTATGTACCGCTGAAAAGAGGGAAAAGAATAATGTCGTGGATTACATCAATTATCCGAAACGGATTTATCCGATTGGAAGGCTGGACAAAGATTCCGAAGGCTTATTGCTTATGACAAACAATGGTGACATTGTAAACCGCATCATGCGTGCCGGAAATATGCATGAAAAAGAATATATCGTCACGGTCAACAAGCCCGTGACCGACAGTTTCCTGCGTGGACTTGCAGGAGGAGTTCCACTGGTGGAATTAAATGCCACGACGCGCAAATGCAAAGTATGGAGGATCGGGAAAAGACAGTTTGGCATTATACTGACACAGGGATTGAACCGTCAGATCCGGCGCATGTGTGAATATTTTGGGTATAGAGTGGAAAAACTGGTAAGAACCCGTATCATGAATATTGAACTGGGAGATTTAAAAACCGGAACTTACCGCGAGGTAACTCCGCAGGAATATAAAGAGTTGATGAGGCTGGTAAAAGATTCATCAAATACGACAGTGATTCACGGACGGGATGGAGGAGACAGATGACACCGGAAGAACAGATCAAAGAGTTAAGGGATAAGATCAATTATCACAGTGACAGATATTATAATCAGGACAGTCCTGAGATCTCTGATTATGAATTTGACATGCTGATGCAGCAGTTGAAAAAATTAGAAAAAGAGCATCCGGAACTGGTGACAAAAGATTCTCCGACACAGCATGTCGGCGGCACGGCAAAGCGGACTGCCGGAGTTTTAGTGCATCACAATGTGCCGATGTTAAGTCTTCAGGATGTTTTCTCAAAAGAAGAGGTCGTTGATTTTGTAGAGCAGATGAAAGAGCAGCTTGATGATCCGGAGTTTGTGGTCGAATATAAGATTGATGGGCTGTCCATGGCGCTGCGTTATGAAAATGGCGATCTTTCACTTGCATTGACGCGCGGTGATGGTGTGAATTTTGGCGAGGATGTGACCGCGAACGCAAAAGTGATCTCAGATGTCAAAAAGAAATTAAAGGACAAACCGGAATATTTGGAGATCCGTGGGGAAGTCTACATGAAAAATGAAGATTTTGACAGAGTCAATGAACAGCAGGAACTGCTTGGAAAAAAGATTTTTGCCAATCCGAGAAACTGCGCAGCAGGAACGCTGCGTCAGCTTGACAGCCGCGTGACAAAAGAGAGAAAACTTTCCATGTTTGTATTTAATATCCAGCAGGTGCGTGGCATGGACATTATGACTCACACGCAGGGATATGAATTTTTAAAGAGACAGGGCATCCCGATCATTGAAGATTACAAAGTATGCAAAACGGCGGATGAAGTCTGGAATGCAATTACAGCGATCGGAGAAAACCGTGGAAATCTCGGCTACGATATCGATGGTGCGGTCATTAAGATCAACCGCTATTCGGACAGGGAACTGCTCGGAAATACATCAAAAGTTCCAAAATGGGCAATCGCATACAAATATCCGCCGGAAGAAAAGGAAACAAAACTGCTTGATATTGAACTTTCCGTTGGAAGGACCGGAAGGATCACACCGACTGCCGTGTTTGAGCCGGTGCGCCTGTGTGGAACGTCTGTTTCAAGGGCAACACTGCACAATCAGGATTTCATTGATGATTTAGATGTCGGCATTGGCGATACGATCGTGGTTTACAAATCCGGAGAGATCATTCCGAAAGTAAAAGAAGTCCGCAAGGAAAAAAGGACGGAGGGCTGGAAACGCTTTGCAATCCCGGATGTCTGCCCTGTCTGCGGTGCAAAGACAGAACGTGAAAAAGATACTGCGGATATCAAGTGTACTTCACCAAACTGTCCGGCACAGTTAGAACGCCATATCATCAATTTTGTCGGCAGGGATGCCATGGATATCAAGGGATTTGGTACAGTTTATATTGAAGAACTTGTTCGTTTGGGGTATATTAAGGATATTGCCGATATATTTGAACTGAAAGATCACAGGGAAGAGTTGATCGAACAGGGTATTATCGGAAAAGAAAAGAATACAGACAAGCTTTTAGAAACAATCGAAAAGGCAAAAGAAAATGATGCATACATGCTTCTGACCGGATTTGGTATTCCGAATGTTGGAAAAGCTGCCGCAAAGACGATCATGAAACGTTTTTCTTCGATCCTTGATTTAGAGGATGCTGACAGGGATGCCCTGATGGAGGTGGACGATGTCGGGGAAGTCAGCGCAGACTGCATTTTCCGTTTCTTCCATGATGAAAAAAATAAAGAAATGATTGCCCGCCTAAAGTCTTTAGGTGTGAACATGGAAGCGGAAGAGACCGAGACGATCGATTCGGCAGTCAGTGGAAAAACAGTTGTCATCACAGGTACACTGCCGACACTTGGAAGAAAAGAAGCGGCGGAACTGGTGGAGAAATACGGCGGAAAAGTATCAGGATCCGTATCGAAAAAGACAGATTATGTTGTTGCAGGAGAGAGTGCGGGCAGCAAACTGACAAAGGCACAGGAACTTGGAATCACGGTGCTCACGGAAGCAGAACTGTTTGTACTGCTTGGAATCAGCGCAGAGAATGGAGAATAGTGTGGCAAATAAGCTCGATAGCTTATTTGCCACACAGATATTTGTTTCTGAGCAAAACAAATATCTTTTATGGCAGACAGAAATTTGAAATTTCCGTCGCCGCTTCGCAACAAGTTGCTCAGAGAATGGAGAATGTTATGCCAATTAAAACACAGAGTGATTTACCGGCGAAAGAGATATTGGAGAAGGAAAATATATTTGTTATGGATGAAAGTCGAGCAACACATCAGGATATCCGCGTTATTGAGATTGGAATCCTGAATTTAATGCCGTTAAAAGAAGACACAGAGCTGCAGCTCTTGCGTTCGCTGTCGAACACACCGCTGCAGATCAATGTGACATTTATCACAGTATCGTCCCATGAGTCAAAAAACACATCCATGAGCCATTTAAACAAATTCTACGAGACGTTTGATGGAGTAAAAAACCGTTATTTTGACGGACTCATCATCACAGGGGCTCCGGTGGAACAGATGGAATTTGAGGAAGTGGACTACTGGAAGGAAATGTGTGATATTTTTGAATGGACGAAAACACATGTGACATCTACGATGCATTTATGCTGGGGTGCACAGGCAGGACTTTATTATCATTATGGATTGAAAAAGCATCTGCTGGACAAAAAGGTATTCGGGGTGTTTGAACATCATGTCATGAACCGCAAAGTGCCGTTAGTCCGCGGCTTTGACGATTATTTTATGGCACCGCACTCCAGACATACAGAAGTGAGAGCGGAAGATATCCGTAAAATACCGGATCTGACGATTCTTGCCGAGTCTGATGAGGCAGGTGTGTTCCTTGCAATCGCAGACGAAGGCAGACGCATTTTCGTTATGGGACACCCGGAGTATGACCGTGTCACACTTGACAAGGAGTACAAACGTGATAAAGAAAAAGGACTGCCGATCGATCTCCCGGTCAACTATTATCCGGATGATGATGATACGAAAAAGCCGAGGCTGGAGTGGCGGTCACATGGGAATATCCTCTACTCAAACTGGCTGAACTACTATGTGTACCAGACGACACCGTATGAGTTCATTGATACGGCGGAGATTGTAGGGAAATAAGGTCGTCTTCCCGGAAATAAGGTCGTTTTCCCGGAAATAGAGACTTAGAGCCGTATTTGGTTTGCTTCAGAAAATTATAAAATTGTATAAAATGGCACATATTTTGATAGCGAAAGTGTGTAGATAGTGTGTAGCATACACACTCCAAAAAACAAAAGAAAATAGAGCTCTGATATGACAAAAATATGAGAAGAACGTGAAAACTTTCTTCTCTTTTTTTGCGTAAAAATGAGGTGTTGTGATGCAGTTATTTTTTTAAGATTGGGTTCGGTATTTGAAATCATCAAGTTGTCTTGATGATTTATTATGGATTTATGAGATGAAAAATGGATATATCTATTCTGCAAATGTTGATGTATATTATCCAGATATTAAATTTGTATATGATACAACAAAAATAGAAATGTCACAATATTATTTTGACTGTTATTATATACGGAATAATTCTAAATATAATATTACATTTTGTAGAGATGCCGTTTCTTGCTTGGATCAAGCATATGAATGGTTTTCAAAAAGGCTTCTGGAGATATGACCGTTAGTCAATGGAAACAAAATAGATTTTATCCGTACTATCCTGGATTAGAAGTAGATGTGTTAGATGTTGTTGGAATAGCAGTATCTGGACAGACAAAGCTTAAAAATGTAAGAAATACTTATAAGGACGAGTAAAAGCAAAGGGCTGTAAAATGATTCTATGATAAAGAAACGCTAGATTCGGTGGATGTCGATTCTGGTGTTTCTTCACTTTAATCTTCTTGTTTAAAAAAATAACTACTTTTGCATAGAAACTGTTAATGATATATAAGGCGCTTTAAAAATTTGCTGGCTAGTACAATTCAGGGAATGTTAGAAGCCGAAATGGACGATCAGTTAGGTTATGATAAGTATTAACGTTCACATGAGCCATACTATCGAAATGACTCAAAGTCAAAAACTGTGCAAAGCCAATATTATCTTCCTATGAAAAAGACTTTGAATTAACTTTTACACATAATTCCACAGCTATAGAAGGTAATACATTGACGCTGATGGAAACCAAGGTAGTACTGGAAGATGGAATATCTGTAGGCGGAAAAGAACTGCGTGAAATATATGAAGTTGTCAATCACAAGAAGGCGTATCAGTATGTTAAAAAGTGCATTGCGGAAGGAAAAATACTGGATGAACCTATTGTAAAGGATATTCATGCAATTTTGACAGAAAATATTATAGTTGGTGGTATTTACCGGAATCAGGAAGTACGGATCAGTGGTGCGGGGCATGTTCCGCCAGTTGGGAATGGCTGGTATCTATCGCAAAAGAAAATCGACTGGATTATTACAATGCCCTGGAAACCTATGAGGTACGAGGAGAGCTCGGAGAATTTGCAGATTTAGTGGCAGAATTGTAAGAACAGCAGTTAGATGTCTATATCAAACTGATTTAAAGATAAAGATACTACCATTCTGACAGATAATCCCGGTTTTATACAAATTTTAGTTTCCAAAACAAGAATAGTCTGTTATAATAAGTTTATAATATCACTTAGGAGGCAATTAGCGATGGGTGAGGATAGAAAAACATTTAAAATAAAGGATGGTAATTTGGGAGAAGTGAAGATAGCAGATGAAGTAGTTGCCATCATTGCAGGGCTTGCCGCTACAGAGGTTGAAGGGGTAGGTTCCATGGCTGGCAACATTACAAATGAACTTGTTAGTAAGCTTGGCATGAAGAATCTTTCCAAAGGCATTCGAGTAGAGGTGCTTGAGGGAACCGTCAATGTGGACGTTGCGCTGAATATCTCTTATGGTTATTCCATTCCAGAGGTATCTGCCAAAGTACAGGACAGAGTAAAAAATGCGATTGAAAATATGACAGGACTTGAAGTATCCGTAGTGAACATCCGTATCGCAAGTGTGGACATGGGCAACAATAAATAATGCTATTCTAAGAAAAGAGGGTGTCTTAAGCGACATCCTTTTTCCTTATGCGTAAAAGAATACAAGAAGAAAGGATGACAGAAGAAAAGGATATGACCAGAAGAGAGATAAGAGAGCAGGTATTTAAAATGCTGTTCCGTGTGGAATTTTATAATCAGGAAGAGATGTCAGAGCAGATTGCATTGTGTGAGGATGATGCCTGCAGCTGGAAAGAAAAAGACAAGACATATATTTTTGAAAAAGTAGAAAAGATTTCTGAAAAGCTTGAGGAGATCGACGCGAAGATCAATGAGGTATCAGAAGGCTGGAAAACAGGAAGAATGGGAAAAGTTGATCTGACATTGATCCGTCTGGCAGTGTATGAAATGCTGTATGAGGAAGATGTACCGGCGAAAGTTGCAATCAACGAGGCGGTGGAACTTGCAAAACAGTACGGCACAGATAATTCACCTTCGTTTGTAAATGGTGTACTGGCAAAACTGGTATGATGAAAAACGTATATTCCGTAGGGCAGGTCAATACATATATCAAAAATATGTTTGCCCAGGATTTTATGTTACAGCGGATCAGTGTAAAGGGAGAAGTGTCTAACTGCAAATATCATACGTCCGGTCATATCTATTTTACGATCAAGGATGCAGCCGGGACGCTTAACGCAGTGATGTTTGCGGGCAGCAGAAAAGGTCTGAAGTTCCAGATGAAAGAAGGCGACCAGGTTGTCGTGACGGGTTCGGTGGAAGTATACGAGCGTGATGGAAAGTATCAGATCTATGCAAGAGAAATCGAACTTGACGGTGCGGGAAACCTTTACCAGAAGTTTGAAGCTCTGAAACAGGAATTAGAAGAAATGGGAATGTTTGCGGCAGAATACAAACAGCCGATCCCGTCGTATGCAATGAAGATCGGAGTTGTGACAGCACCGACCGGTGCTGCGGTGCAGGATATCCGCAATATTTCTGCGAGACGTAACCCGTTTGTGCAGCTGATTTTATACCCTGCTTTAGTGCAGGGGGATGGTGCTGTAGAGAGTATTGTAAATGGAATCCATGCGTTAGATGCGCTTGGGGTGGATGTCATGATTGTCGGCAGGGGCGGTGGTTCGATTGAAGATCTGTGGGCGTTCAATGAGGAAGAGGTAGCGCGAGCCATTTTTGAGTGTGAAACTCCGGTTATTTCAGCAGTCGGTCATGAAACAGACTGGACGATCGCTGATTTTGTGGCAGATCTGCGGGCACCGACGCCGTCGGCAGCAGCAGAACTTGCAGTGTTTGATTATGCGGCAGTGGAGGGAAGACTTGGCGAGATCAAAGAGCGGATGTTCTTATTGAATATGCAGCGCATCCAGCAGATGCGAAAAGAATTAGAACATGCAAAGGACAGACTTTCCTATCTGAGCCCTGAGGGGCAGCTGCGCGAAAAAAGAAAATATGCGGCAGATCTGGAAGAACAGCTAAGAAACCGCATGGAGCATATGATTGAGCTGCGCAGGCATAAGCTGGCGCTGCTTTCGGAAAGATTAGAGGGTGTGTCGCCGGTAAAAAAACTTGCACAGGGATATTCTTATGTGACAGATGAAAACGGGCATACACTTACAGATGCAGAGGGTGTGAAAGCGGGTGACCGTGTGAAAATCCGCCTGTTAAAAGGTGCGTTAGAGGCAGAGGTGACGGAGGTTTTGCATGAGCGATGAAACAAAAAACAAGCCTGCACTGGAAGATAATTTTGCAGAGCTTGAGGATATTTTAAAACAGATGGAACAGCCGGAGATTTCACTGGAACAGTCATTTTTGCTGTATCAGAGCGGTGTGGAAAAACTAAAAGAGTGCAATGTGATGTTAGATACCGTAGAGAAAAAGATGCAGATTTTAAATGCCAAAGGAGAACTGGAAGATTTTTAAGATGCAGACGGTGCATATGGAGGAGCAGATATGGATATCAAAGTGGAAATAGGCAGACATACAGATGAGGCAGAACAGATCATAACTTCCTATCTGCCAGAGGAAAAGGGATACCAGAAAACTGTGATCGAAGCAATGAATTACAGTTTTCTTGCAGGAGGAAAAAGATTACGGCCGATTCTTATGTTAGAGACTTACCGGCTGTTTGGCGGAAAATCGAAAGTAATCGAGCCGTTTATGGCTGCAATCGAGATGATACATACATATTCACTGGTGCATGATGATCTTCCGGCGATGGACAATGATGAATACCGCCGTGGCAAAAAGACAACACATGTGGTGTATGGGGAGGCAATGGCGATCCTTGCCGGGGATGCTCTTTTGACATATGCATTTGAGACGGCGGCGAAGGCACTGGATATCGAACCACAGAATCCGGGAATTGGAAAAGCAATCCGTATTTTGTCTGCAAAAGCGGGAATTTATGGAATGGTCGGCGGACAGACAGTGGATGTTGAGTCTGAGAATACCTGTGATATGACAAAAGAAAAACTTGATTTTATCTATCGTCTCAAGACAAGTGCGCTGATCGAGGCGTCCATGATGATTGGAGCTGTTCTTGCTGGGGCGACCGGAAGTGAACAGAAGATCGTGGAAGCGGTGGCATCAAAAGTCGGGCTTGCATTCCAGATACAGGATGATATCCTCGATGTGACAAGTACGATGGAAGTGCTTGGAAAGCCGATCGGCAGTGATGAGAAGAATCACAAGAGCACCTATGTGACGTATGAAGGAATCGAGAAGGCAAAACAGGATGTTGCAGACCTTTCGGAAAAGGCGATCGCACAGATGGAGACACTGGTTGTGAAAAATGAATTCCTGACAGAATTATTGCGCTATCTGATTTCGCGTGAAAAATAATTCGCCGTTCGTCAATCATGCGAGCATGTTGACTCTCTTGCGCTCATTATATCCTGTGCAAAAACAGCGCATGATCCAATTCGCCGTTCGTCAATTATGCAGGCATATTGACTCTCTTGCGCTCATTATATCCTGAATAAATCGGTACAAAAAGAGAACCGGGAAACAGAGGAAGTCAGTATGATATTGGAAAAAATAAAAAAAGAAAATGATATCAAAGAACTCTCAGAGGAAGAGTTAGAGATATTAGCGGATGAGATCCGTGAATTTTTAATTCAGAAAATATCGGTTACCGGTGGACACCTGGCGTCAAATCTGGGTGTGGTGGAGCTTACCATGGCGCTTCATCTGTTTTTGGATCTGCCAAAGGACAAACTGATCTGGGATGTTGGTCATCAGTCCTACACACATAAACTGTTAACCGGAAGAAGAGAAAACTTTGATACACTCCGCAAATATGGCGGGATGAGCGGTTTCCCGAAACGAAAAGAAAGCGACTGTGACTGCTTTGATACGGGACACAGTTCCACCTCGATTTCTGCCGGATTAGGCTATGCACATGCCAGAGAGATCGCGGGCGAGGATTATAAGGTCGTATCTGTGATCGGGGACGGTGCGCTGACTGGCGGCATGGCATTTGAAGCTCTGAATAATGCGGCACAGTTAAAATCTAATTTTATTATTGTGCTGAATGATAACAATATGTCTATTTCTGAAAATGTCGGTGGACTCTCGACATATTTGTCCGGTTTTCGGACGGCAGATGCCTATCTGGATCTGAAAATGGGCGTGATGAATTCGCTAAACAAGATTCCGGTTTACGGCAATAAAATGGTAGAGCGGATCCGTAAGACGAAGAGTGGAATCAAACAGCTGTTTATTCCGGGCATGCTTTTTGAAGAGATGGGCATCATTTATTTAGGACCGGTTGATGGCAGTGATATGAAGGGAATCTTAAGACTGCTGAAAGAAGCGTCGAATATTGAAGGCCCGGTCATGGTACATGTTTTAACACACAAAGGTGCAGGATATCTGCCTGCCGAGCGCCATCCGGCAAGATTTCATGGTACGGAGCCGTTTGATATTGAGACCGGATTGCCAAGCAAACCGAGAGTGAAAGCAAACTACACGGATATTTTTTCAACTGTGATGCGCAAGCTTGGTGACCGTGATGAAAAAGTGGTAGCAATCACAGCGGCTATGACGGATGGTACGGGACTCAAACGTTTTCATAATATGTTCCCGGGTCGTTTCTTTGATGTTGGAATTGCGGAGGAACATGCAGTTACGTTTGCGGCAGGACTTGCGGCGGCAGGGTTAAAACCGATATTTGCGGTATATTCATCTTTCCTGCAGCGTGCATATGACCAGATCCTGCATGATGTGTGTATTCAGAATCTGCCGGTTGTTTTTGCAATCGACAGGGCAGGACTTGTCGGCAGTGACGGAGAGACACACCAGGGTATTTTCGATATATCCTATCTGTCTGCGATTCCGAACATGACGATCATGGCACCGAAAAATAAATGGGAACTTTCCGATATGATCAAGTATGCCGTCGATTTTCCGACACCGATCGCAGTGCGGTATCCGCGTGGGGAAGCGTATGACGGGTTGAAAGAATACAGGCAGCCGATTTCCGTCGGCAAGAGTGAATGGATCTATCGTGAATCAGAGATCGCACTGGTTGCGTTAGGATCGATGGTTAAGACGGCTGAAAAAGTGCATGCGGCATTAAGGGAAGAAGGCATTCCTGCAAGTCTTATCAATTCCCGTTTTGCAAAGCCGTTAGACACACAGATGTTAATGGAGGCTGCATCGAAACATACACTGGTCGTTACCATGGAAGAGAATGTCATAAATGGTGGCTTCGGGGAGCATATCACCCGTTTTTATAACGAACAGGGAATCTATGTGAATGTACTTAATATAGCAATCCCTGATGAGTATGTGGAGCATGGAAATGTGGATATTCTATACCACGAAGTCGGTATTGATTCGGATACCATATTAAAACGGATCAAAGAGGTTTATCATCCATTATAAGGCAGAAAGGATACAGATTCATTGAAAGAAAGATTGGATTTATTGTTGGTAAACAGAGGACTGGCACCGTCCAGGGAAAAAGCAAAGACGATGATCATGGAAGGCAATGTGTTCGTGGAAAATGAGCGCGAGGACAAGGCAGGTTCCATGTTTGATACAGAGGCAAAGATCGAGATAAAAGGAAATACGCTGAAATATGTAAGCAGAGGCGGATTGAAGCTTGAAAAAGCGATGACACATTTCGATATAGAATTAAATGACAAAGTCTGTATGGATATCGGGGCGTCGACCGGGGGATTTACAGACTGCATGCTTCAAAACGGCGCAAAAAAAGTGTATTCTGTCGATGTCGGATACGGTCAGTTTGCATGGAAGCTAAGACAGGATCCGCGGGTGGTCTGCATGGAAAAGACGAACATCCGTTATGTGACACCACAGGATATCGATGATGTATTAGATTTTGCATCTGTTGACGTTTCATTTATCTCATTGACGAAGGTGCTTGGCCCGGCAAGAGAACTGTTGGCAGATGGCGGTGAAATGGTGTGCCTGATCAAGCCACAGTTTGAGGCGGGAAGAGAAAAAGTAGGAAAAAAAGGTGTTGTGCGCGATAAATCCGTACATGAGGAAGTAATTGATGAGGTCATATCATTCGCACTTTCAATCGGATTTTCTGTGCTTCATCTGGAATATTCGCCGATCAAGGGACCTGAGGGCAATATTGAGTATCTGGTGCATCTGAAAAAAGAGGCAGAGGCAGAACAGGCAGGCGTGGAAGAATCTGTCGATGTACAAAAAGTGGTAGATGCGGCACATGGAGAACTGGACAAATAAATGAAAAATTTTCTGATTATCACAAACTATTATAAGGATTCTGAGGCGAGGCTGACCAATCACATTAAAGAATACATTGAGAAAAAGGGTGGTTCCTGCAGCACTTTTTTCAGCAATGGGGAGACACCGGGTGAGGCGGCTCCGCACAGGGAAGATATCCCTGAAAATACACAGGGAGTTTTGGTGCTCGGTGGAGACGGTACGTTGATCCGTGCCGCAGCAGCTTTGGTAAAGAGCAGACTGCCGCTGATCGGTGTCAATTTAGGGACACTGGGATATCTGTGTGAGTTGGAGGAAAAAGACGTATTTGCAGCAGTTGACAAGCTCATGAAAGACGACTACATGGTCGAAGAGCGGATGATGCTTGGCGGATACGGGATCAAGGGTGGTGAGATACTGCCTGCGGATATCGCACTTAATGATGTGGTAATTCACAGAACCGGGGCACTTTCGGTGGTAAATCTGATCGTCTATGTCAATGGTGAATATCTGAATACGTTCCGCGCAGATGGAATCATTATATCGACACCAACCGGATCTACAGGATATAATATGTCGGCGGGAGGTCCGATTGTGGACCCGAAGGCACAGATGATGCTGATCACGCCGATCAATGATCATAACTTAAGCTCAAAAAGTATCGTGATCAGTGCAGATGAGGAGGTTACCGTAGAACTTGGAAAGCGTCGCTCCCAGAAAGACGAGATGGTGGAAGTCAGTTTTGACGGAGACAGCAAAGTTCGTTTGGAAGTGGGCGATCGTTTTGTGGTGCGCAGGGCGGAAGATACGGCAAAGATCTGTAAATTGAGCAGTGAAAGTTTCCTTGAAATATTGCGCAGGAAGATGAGCGCTTATACATAATAGTGGATTTATCTTTAGAACAGGAGAAAGTATGAAAACAAAGAGACAGGCAAAAATACTTGAACTGATAAAAAAGAATAACATCGAAACACAGGAAGAATTATCGGATTATTTAGAGAGGGAAGGATATCAGGTAACGCAGGCAACGGTTTCGAGGGATATTCGGGAATTGAAGCTGACAAAGGTGGCAGTCAACGGGGGCAGGCAGAAATATGTTGCACTGATGGAGGCAAGCGAAGATCTGTCTGAAAAATATACCAGAGTGTTCCGCGATGGATTTGTTTCCATGGATATGGCACAGAATATCCTTGTTATCAAGACGGTATCAGGAATGGCAATGGCGGTGGCTGCGGCACTTGATGCCATGCACCTGCATGAAGTTGTGGGATGTATTGCCGGGGATGATACGATCATGTGTGCAGTCAGAAGTGTACAGGAAACTGTTGAAGTTATGGGACGGCTGCGCAAAATTGTAGAAGAATAACAGACTGTCAGAAAAGAGGAGATACTTCCGGGAGAGAATGCGCGGGAATGCGCAGGAAGGAGATTCTATGTTACAAAATCTGCATGTGAAAAATTTAGCACTGATTGATGAGTCGGAGGTCGATTTTGCCGGGGGATTAAATATCCTGTCCGGTGAGACCGGTGCCGGAAAGTCCATTATCATTGGATCAATCAATCTTGCACTTGGAGGCAAGGTTCAGAAAGAAATGCTGCGTGACCCGGAAAAACCAGCGCTGGTGGAACTCATTTTTTCTGTTACCGAAAAGCAGAAACAGGTGTTAAAGCAGCTTGATGTGGAGACTGAGGATGATGAGGTCATCTTAAGCCGCAGGATCACGGGTGGACGCGGTGTCTCGAAGGTCAATGGCGAGAGTGTGCCTGCTTCAAAAGTAAAAGAAATTGCTTCGGTTTTGATCGACATTCACGGACAACATGAGCATCAGTCACTTTTGTCGAAGAAAAAGCATTTAGAGATCCTTGACAGTTATGCAAAGGAAGAGATCGAGCAGCCGAAAAAGGAGCTTGCAGAGGCATATAAGGACTATAAGAAACTTGTGTCAGAGTTAAACGATGCGGACGTGGATGAGGAAGAACGCTTAAGGGAAGTTTCGTTTTTGGAATATGAAGTCGGTGAGATTGAAGAGGCCGGACTTACTGTGGGAGAAGATGAGGAATTAGAGACACAGTATAAGCGTTTCATCAATGGGAAAAAAATTGTGGAAGCACTCAATCAGGCGTATCAGTATACCGGAGGGATGGATCAGGCATCAGAGCTGACCGGACGTGCGCTAAGGGAACTTTCAGGCGTATCAGTGTATGATGAGAAAATTGCTGATATGGAAGAAACGCTTACGCAGATCGACAATCTGCTAGGTGACTTTAACCGGGAGATTGCAGATTATCTGGATGATACAGATTTTGACGAGGAGACATTTTACCATCTGGAAAAACGTCTGGATGAGATCAATCACTTAAAGTCAAAATATGGAAGTTCTATTGAGGAAATATTAAGTACATGCGAAGCGAAACAGGAACGGCTGCTCCGGTTAAAAGATTATGATACTTATCTGGCTGATTTAAAAGAAAAAGTAAAAAACGCGGAGAAAAAACTGCAGAAAAGCTGTGAAAAAGTGTCCGATATCCGCAAAAAATATGCAGAAAAACTGGTTATTGCAGTGACGGAAGCATTGAAAGATCTGAACTTTTTAGATGTTGTATTTGAAATGCGGTTTGACGTGCTGTCAAACTACACAGCAAACGGATACGACGATGCGGAGTTTATGATCTCGACGAATCCGGGAGAGCCGGTACGCCCGCTTGGAAAGGTGGCATCCGGGGGAGAACTTTCAAGAATTATGCTTGCGATAAAAACAGTGCTTGCCGATCAGGACGAGGTGGAGACGCTGATCTTTGATGAGATCGACAGTGGAATCAGCGGACGCACGGCACAGATGGTTTCCGAGAAAATGAATCTTTTAGGACGTACACACCAGATCATCTGTATCACACATCTGCCGCAGATCGCTGCGATGGCGGATGCACATTATCTGATTGAGAAGGCTGTCTCAAACGGCGCAACCGTCTCAAAGATCAGACGGCTTGATACGGCAGAAACCGTGGACGAACTGTCCCGTATGCTTGGCGGTGTTGAAATCACGGATAAGGTAAGAGAAAGTGCGCGGGAAATGAAAGAACTTGCCGCAAAAAAGAAAAAATAAAAATTCCAAAAAAAGGCCGGTGTGTCAGGAAGTGGCAGGGCAGTTTGGATAAATAACAGCGTGAAAAAGAAAAAAGCACATATAATAAAAAGGGGATATCGAAACAGGATATCTTCTTTTTTTGCGAAAGATGGGGAAAACAGGAGAGAGAGAATGAAAAAGATAAGTGCTTATTACAGAATTATACAAAATCTTACCTGTATGGGATTCTTTTTTACGTTGATTTTTGCGGTAAAATCGTTTGAGAATGCTGTGCCGGATGAGATATATGTGAGAGCGGGAGAAACGGTATCTTATGATTTTGATGTTCCGGTCAGTGTTGTGCTAAAGCAGGACAGTACGGAGGTATTTGAATATCTGACAAAAGATTCACCGCTTACGTATTGTGTAAATTGCAGATTATTTGGAATTTTTCCCGTTAAAGATATCACGGTTATGCTGGTGGAACCGGAAACGGTTTATGCCAGTGGAATGCCGGTTGGAATTTATGCGAAAACAAAAGGAGTACTTGTGATCGGGAATGGGGAAGTGGAGAGGGTAGATGGACGGGAGGTAAAGCCGTCAGAAAATCTTGTAAAAAGCGGAGATTATATTGTCAGTGTCAATGGGATGGCAGTCAGCGAGAAAGAAGACCTTGCTGCAGCAGTGAACGAGGCCGGAGGAGAAAAAGATATTCTTGGAATCATGCGTGGCGAGGAATATATTGAGGTTTCCCTGGATCCGGTAAAGAGTGTCAGTGGAAAATATATGCTTGGTGTCTGGGTGAGGGACGACCTTGCGGGAGTAGGAACACTTACTTATTACAAAGCAGATGGAACCTATGCAGCACTTGGACATGCAGTGAGTGACAGCGATACCGGAACGATCATGAGTATGGCGGAAGGGTATCTTTATCATACAGATATTGTAGGCATAAAGAAAGGAAAGTCAGGCACTCCGGGAGAACTTTCCGGTATTATTCAATACGGAGACAGTACAAGAATAGGTTCGATCATGCAAAACACCGGTCTTGGGATTCATGGAGTCTTAAGCGGAAACTTAAAGTGGTTAGAAACCGGGGAGTGTTATGAGGTGCGTTATAAACAGGATATCAGGACCGGAAGTGCGTTTATTGTATCGTCTGTTTCCGGGGAGAGTAAAAAATATGAAGTGATGGTGGAAAGTGTTGATTACAGCGGAAAAGAGGAAAATAAAGGAATCCTGATCCGGGTTACAGACCCTGAACTTTTAGAGCTGACAGGCGGGATCGTACAGGGAATGAGCGGCAGTCCGATCATACAGGACGGGAAACTGATCGGGGCCGTTACACATGTGCTCGTCAATGATCCGACCAGGGGTTATGGGATATTCATTGAGAAAATGCTTTAACATCACAGGCAAATATGGTATTATGAAACAAAAAGTGACAGTTTTTGTAAATGGGTGGCATATGCATACAGAGAGTGA
Source organism: Roseburia sp. (assembly GCA_019411365.1). Next base: position 39,949 of record DXQT01000013.1, on the reverse strand, counting down.
AATAGAGAAATTAGCGGCGGAATATATGGAGGAAGGCCGGACAGCCTTTTTTTCAAAAGAATTAAATAAGGCGGCAACTTTAACGCAGAATGCAATCGATATCTATCGGATGGAAAAAAATTATGAACAGTATGCATTTGCGCAGAATATGATGGGTGTCATCTATGTGTCGCTTGGAAATGAATCGGCTGCAATGGATTGTTATTTAGAAGTGTTAGAGTGTTCAAAAAGACATGGAATAACATCCGTTCTGGCATTGGCGTATAATAACATAGGTTCCAGATATCAGGAGTTACGGCAGCACCAAAAGGCGATTGGATATTTTGAAAGGTCTGCAGATGAACTTGAAAAAGTGACAGACACAGAGAATGAGAATTTTCAGATCAGGTATCTGATTACACACATGAATCTCATGAAGTCCTATGGGGAACTTGACCGGCTTGACGATGCACGCAAGGAACTTCTTAAATTAGAAAAATGCAGCCAGGGTATTGTGAATGAAATGTATCGTTACTCTTATCTGACATTGAAATCAAGACTTTACTGGAACATTGGGGAAAAAGAATATGTGTATGAGCATTTGGATGAATTGATAAAGGGTGGAATTGATGATTCAAATGCAGCAGATTATATTGAAGATGTAAGTGACTTGTGCGGCCTGCTGAAAGATATGCAGGAGTTTGACAAGTGGAAAAGAGTGATTCTGGCATTTGAGCAGCATGCAAAGAAACAGAACAGCATTTATTATGAAATGATTCTCAATGAAATGTGGCTGGATTACTATAAGGAGCTTGGGGACAACGAGCAGTATGTAAAGCTCTGCATTCACTATGTAGATGTGGCTCAGCAGCAGAAAAAAGCAGACAATGAGGAACGTGCATGTGCGATCGACTTAAAGATTGAACTTCAGGAAAAGGAAGAACAACGCAGACATGCGGAGATACGTTCCAATCAGGATGCACTGACAGGTCTGGGCAACCGTTATATGTTAGAGAAAGACGCTGTGGATGTGATTGAACATGCAATAAAAACAGGCCAAAAGATTGCTGTCGGAGTGATTGATATCGATTGTTTTAAACAGCATAATGATACATATGGGCATATTCAGGGGGATCGTTGTCTTCAGCATGTTGCTGATGTTTTGAAGAATGCCGTGGAAAAACGTGGGAAAGCATACAGATTTGGCGGAGACGAGTTTGTTCTGCTCATCCAGAACGGGGAAGAAAATACGATCACTTCCATTGCAGAAACGATAAAAAAAGAACTGCAGCAGCTGCATATAGAGGATAAGGATTCTGGCAGACAGGCAGCCGTCACGATTTCACAGGGATATGCGAGTTTCCTGCCAAGCAGACAGGAAAGCAGAAATAGTCTGATTGAACATGCGGATAAAGCATTGTATGAAGTAAAAGAAAACGGAAGGGATGGATTTCGTATTATTGTAGAATAATCCATAATTTATGTAAATTTTTGCGCTTGACGACTACATTCGACAAAATAATTTGAGTGAAAATAAGTATCATCAATTTACAAATAATTTATGATAATAGAAAGTTCGCGAGGCGCACTTTCTATTGTTTTGTCACAGGAGGGCTTGAAATGGAAAAATTAAGTGTAGCAATTGCTGATGATAATGAGATAATGTTACAGTTATTAGGGGATATTATCGAAAGTGATGATGAGTTGAATGTGGTAGGAACAGCAAAAGACGGTGAGGAAGCTTATCGTGTGATAAAAACAAAAGAGCCGGATATCGTGCTGCTTGACATAGTAATGCCAAAGTTAGACGGACTTGGGGTACTTAGCCGTGTGAACAAGGATAAAACGATCAAAAAACACCCGGCATTTATCATGATCAGTGCAATCGGACAAGATCGTATCACGGAAGATGCGATCAACATGGGGGCATCGTATTACATTATGAAACCATTTGATAATGATATGATCATTGACCGGATCAAACGGATCAAAAACCGCAGTGTGCCCGGAATGGAAAAACGTAAGATAAATGCATATGAAAAGGCAGAGCCGGTCAGCGAGCGCAGTCTTGAAGCGGATGTGACGGAGATCATCCATGAGATCGGTGTTCCGGCACATATCAAAGGATATCAGTACTTAAGGGATGCCATTGTTATGTCCGTGAATGATATGGAGATGTTAAATTCCATCACAAAGATCCTATACCCGACGATTGCAAAGAAATACCAGACAACATCAAGCAGAGTGGAGAGAGCGATCCGTCACGCGATCGAGGTAGCATGGAGCAGGGGAAAGATGGATACGATCGATGAGATGTTCGGTTATACGATCCACAATGGAAAAGGAAAGCCGACCAACTCAGAATTTATCGCGCTGATCACAGACCGTATTCGTCTGGAACATAAAATGTATTAATACTTTTCAGAAAAGTAAAAAAGAGTTATAATATTCTTTAGATTTTCAAAAGTTTATAGAAGAATAAATTTTTGGGGCTGGAGGGTTTATGACATGAAAAAAATATTATTTGCGGCTTCAGAAGCTGTGCCTTTTATGAAAACCGGAGGACTTGCAGATGTAACAGGCTCATTGCCAAAATATTTTGACAAGAAGAATTATGATGTGAGGGTCATTCTTCCAAAATATGTCTGCATGGAAGAACGGTGGAAAGGACAGCTTCATTTTTTATGCCATTTTTATGTGAATTTAAGCTGGAGGAAACAATACGTTGGGATTTTTGAAACAACGTATGATGGAATTACTTACTATCTGGTCGACAATGAATTTTATTTTGCGGGAAATGCACCGTACAACAATATTTATGAGGACGTGGAGAAGTTCGCATTCTTTTCAAAAGCAGTGTTAGAGGCATTGCCGTATCTTGATTTCTGTCCGGATATCATCCACTGTCATGACTGGCAGACGGGACTGCTTCCGGTATTTTTGCGTACTTTATATGGAGATGAGGAATACTATACGGGTATAAAGACGGTATTTTCCATCCATAATCTGAAATTTCAGGGAAGATGGAAACTGCCTGCAGTTATGGATATTACCGGACTGCCGGAACAGATTTTTACCTCAGATAAGTTAGAGTCTTACGGTGAGGCGAATTACTTAAAAGGCGGTGTGGTCTATGCAGATGCAGTCACCACAGTCAGTCCGACTTATGCCTATGAGATCACGACACCAGAGGGCGGTGAAGGATTAGAAGGACTTATGTATGCGTGCAGGGATAAACTTTCCGGTATTTTAAATGGCCTGGATTATACAGAATATGATCCACAGAAAGATGTCTATCTGACCAATCATTATAACGAGGTGAATTATAAGGAAGGAAAGGCACTCAACAAAACACGTCTGCAAAAAAATGTGTCTCTTCCGGTAGACGGGGACGTATTTCTGATCGGTATGGTATCGCGTATGACAGACCAGAAAGGGTTTGATCTGATCGCATATATCATGGATGAACTGCTCAGTACCGAGCGTGTCCAGTTTGTTGTGGCAGGAACCGGAGAGGCACGATATCAGGATATGCTGTCTTACTTTGCGGGAAAATATCCGGATAAGATGAAGGTACATATCGGCTATTCAGAGGAACTTGCCCATCAGATTTATGCCTCCTGTGATGCATTTTTGATGCCGTCTTTGTTTGAGCCTTGTGGTTTAAGCCAGCTGATGAGCCTTCGTTATGGCACGGTTCCGATCGTGCGTGAAACGGGTGGTCTTAAGGATACCGTCATTCCGTATAATGAATATACGAAAGAGGGAACCGGATTCTCCTTTGCAAATTATAATGCGCATGAGATGTTAGCGACGATCCGTTATGCGTTATCCGTATTTTACCAGCATAAAAATGACTGGGATATACTGATAAAACACGGTATGAGTCAGGATTTCTCCTGGAACGCATCGGTGGCAGAATATGAAAAGTTGTACGACAGTCTGATGACAAAGTTTACATGGTAATACGGTCACTTTTTTGAAAAATAATTTACATGGTAATACGGCTGCTTTCCCTTGAATAATAATATACATGGTCGGAGAGAATATCCTCCGTGGAAAGCTGTGTGGCATTGACTTCCTGAACCATTTCCGAGAGTTCCCGATAGGACTGCTGACGGGTATCTGCGGGACTGTTTGCGGAGGATAGCAGAGGATCGGCCGGTGTGGCAAAAGAATTGACGGGAATGATGAGAACTTCGTGGATGCTGCTTGGAAGGATATAAAGATCACTTCTTAAGTGCTCTGCGAAGTTTTTTAGCAGATCCTGATACAGGATACATGCAGAGCCGTTTAATTTTGTATGATTGGACAGCACATACATCGGAAAAGGTGCCGGTGGAGCAAGGATGGCGGAGCTGTCGTCATCGGAAAGAAGTTCTTTTAGCACGTCGCTCATATTGCGAAGCTCATAATGCTGGAGATCCGGTGTGTTTTTGCATGCAAGTGCATACAGATCATCTTTTGTGATATTCCAGAAGGAAAGATGATGGTTATGGATCAGGATCGTAGCAGAGCTGCCAGAGGCTGACGGAGAGCAGGAAATCTTTTCTTCTGAAAATGACTGGCTGATATCGTCCGGATCAATGCCGATCAGACAGTTGAATACGATCGCCAAATCAAGAAAACGAAAATGGGGAACATCTGTTAACAGCGCCTTGTTGCGCTCGTAATTGATCAGCTTAAAGATAATGCGGGACTGAACCTTCTCATAGCATGTGAAAAAGGAAATATCAACACTGTGGGCGGGTTTGTTCTGCTGATAAATGTCCCTGATCTCGGTGCAGATATCAGAAATGGGCCGGCCGTTTTCATATGCATGAAAATAGTCATTCAGATAAATGGTCGGTGAGATATTGCAGCCCGGAGTTAAAACGGTCAGACCGTCTAAGTGGGTATTGTTATTTTTTAAAATGTCCTGCAGGATAATGGAAACGTCAGAACCAAATGCGTCCTGTAAAGATTGTCTGATCTGCTGTTTAAATGTCTGATATGTCATAAAGACCTCCTGTAAATACGAATCTATCCACGATAAATCCGCGGTGCAGGAGAAGATATTACTGTTTCTAAAATGGGGAAAGTCCACGCAAAACACTGCGTGGACTTACTATAACACATGCATACTACAAATGCAAGAAAAATTATTCGGATTTTAATTTTTTCCAGAGATAGCTGTAAAGCGAAGTTGTGGATTCATCAAACTGTTTGTACACGGTACAGTTATCCAGTGTTTCCTGTGGCGGGAAAATGGTGGTATCACTCAGAGTCTCATCGTCAAGTGCATCAATCACAGCAAGGTTTGGTGTGGCATAGCAGACATAATCAAAATTTTTCATGGCAACGTCCTCACGGCATAGGAAATCGAGAAATTTTTCAGCATTTTCCTGATTTTTACAGCTCTTTGGAATGAACCAGGAATCGATCCAGAGGTTGGAACCTTCTTTTGGAACCGTATAGGAGAGGTCATCATTTAATTCCATCGCAGTGGCTGCTTCCCCAGAATAAACTAATGCCATTGCCGCATTTCCGGCAGCTATTTCATCGGAAGTCTCATCCACATAATAGGCGTACACAAGAGGTTTTTGTTTGATCAGAAGATCAACGGCATTATTCAGCTCGGTCTCGTTTTCTGTATTGATGTCATAATTTAACAGGCGAAGAGCCGGGACAAACGAATCACGGACAGAATTCTGCATAATGATGGAATCTTTGTAGTGTTCATCCCACAGGATATTCCAGGAGGACACCTCATCATCTGTGACCATCGTGGTATTGTAGAGGATGCCGAGCGTTCCGTAAAAATAGGGCATGGAGTAAGAGGCATCCGGGTCAAAGATCCTTGCCGCATCGATGATCGACGGATCAATATTTTGGTAATTCGAAAAACTGCTGAAGTCGATCTTATTTACTTCGCCCTCCGAGATCAGACGTTCTACCATATAGTCGGAAGTGCAGATTAAGTCATAACCGATCGAACCGGCTTTATATTTCGTATACATTTCCTCCGGGCTTTCATATTCTTCTAATTTAACATGGATGCCGGTTTCCTGTTCAAACAGTTTTAAAACAGAACTGTCCATATATTTTCCATAATTTAAAACGACCAGCGAATTATCGTCAGCGGTATTTTTTGTTCCACAGCCTGCGGCAAAAAAAGCGCCGAGAAGTAAAAGCGGAAAAACAATATATTTTTTCATGATATCCTCACGATCTGCCGGATAATACGGCGTATCTGTAATTACTGGCTGTTCTTAGACGATCTGCGGTTCATGACAAGCAACAGCAGAAATGCGGCAAAAAACAGCAGTGTGGAAAGTGCATAAAGCTCCGGACGTACACCTTTTCGAAGTTCTGTGTAGAGCATGGTCGAAAGTGTGTTCACACCGGCACCCTTGGTAAAAAAGGTGATGGAAAAATCATCCAGGGACATGGTGACAGCCATTAAGAATCCGGAAAACACACCGGATTTGATATCCGGCCAGGTCACTTTATAAAAGGCATAAAGCGGGGAGGCACCAAGATCTAAGGCCGCTTCATAGGTGTTCCGGTTTACCTGCTTTAATTTTGGAAGTACATTTAAAATCACATACGGGATATCAAATGTAATGTGTGCAATGAGCACCGTTACAAAGCCCAGATTTAAAAATTTTACAAAAAGCAGCATGAGTGATATTCCGGTCACGATATCCGCGTTTAACAGCGGGATGTTGGTTGCACCGAGCATCAGTGTGGTGCCACGTTTTTTCATCGCACTGATGCCGATGGCAGCGAGTGTGCCGATCAGCGTGGAGAGTACTGCGGCGCAAAGTGTGATCTGCAGCGTCATGATCAGTGCGTTCATGATCGTTTTGTCTGTAAAACAGGAGGCGTACCATTTTAAAGTAAATCCGCCCCATACGACTCTTGATTTGGAATTGTTAAAGGAAAGAACGACCAAAACAAAAATCGGAAGATATAAAAATAAAAAGATGACCGCAAGATAAATGCGGGATGCAGCCTTCTTTACCATACAGCAGTTCCTCCCTGATCTTTATCAAAAATATTCATGACCGCCATACTTGCGATGACGAAAATCATAAGTACAACGGAAAGTCCGGAGCCCAAATTCCAGTTACTTCCCTGCATAAATTCCTGTTCAATGACATTTCCGATCAAAAGCACTTTACCACCGCCGAGCAGATCGGAGATCACGAAAGAGGTAAGAGCCGGAACGAAAACCATGACGATTCCGCTGATCACGCCGGAGAGTGTCAGCGGAAAGATAATGCGGATCAGTACGATCCTTGAATTTGCACCCAGGTCTTTTGCAGCTTCGATAACGTCCGGTTTGATGCGCGCTATGGAGTTATAGATCGGCAGGATCATAAATGGCAGAAAGTCATATACCATGCCGAATACAACGGCGGTCGGTGTATTTAACATTTTCACCGGGCCAAAGCCAAAGAGACCAAACAGTGCGTTTACGATACCGTTGTTGGAGAGTAAAAGCCGCCAGGCAAGGATACGCAGCATAAAATTCATCCACATCGGAAGTACAAATAAAAATACGACAAAACTCTGATGCTTAAAATGAAAACTGTTTAAGATCATCGCAAGCGGATAGGCAAGCAGCAGACAGACTACTGTACAGAAAAATCCGAGCTTTAAGGAAAGCAGAATGGATTTTACATGTACCGGGTCTGCAATCGCTGCGATATTGTCCCAGGTAAAAGCACCCGAAGTATTTGTAAACGCATAATATAAGATAATAACGATCGGCAGCAGGATAAATCCGATTATCCATACCAGATAAGGTCCTGCTAAAAGCTGTCTGCCTAATTTACGCATCGATCTCCACGGCCTCCTCATCCTCAGATTCCGGTTTGTTCATGATCTGGATGTTAAACGGGATCACGTTGATGCCGACATGCGTGCCCACCGGATACATTTTTGTGGTGTGAACCAGCCATTCATAGCCGTTTGCCATAATGCTGATCTCATAGTGTACACCCTTAAAGATGATGGATACGATGTCACCATCCATAAAACCGGCACCAGGCTCTGTGATCTCGACATCCTCCGGACGGATTACAACATCGACCGGCGTATTACAGCCGAATCCCTCGTCGACACATGGGATCTTCACACCTAAGATCTCCACAACTTTATCCTGGATCATGGTTCCGTTTATGATGTTGCTGTCACCGATAAAGTCGGCAACAAATGCATTGACAGGCTCATTGTAGATCATCTCAGGTGCTTGAGTTATAATTGGGACAAGTTAGAAGAAACCCAGTAAAATCAAGGGGTTGGAACTAATTTAGTCCTTATTTTTATACCTTTAAATCGGTACAGGATAGGGCAGCGCTGACATATCAATCCGAAATATGACCATTACATAGAGCAGTTCAGATTCATGGGCTGAGTGTGCTTTGTGTACCCAAGAGAGGTGAAAATTGAATAGTAATAATTTTAGGTAGGACTAAATTAGCTTTGCACTGAAAAGTGTATCCGGCTGTTTGTCCTGCCTTTTTTATTGGAAATGAGCAGGAGATGGCAGAAAAGAAGCTGATTTGGTCTGAATGTAAGTCATCTCGCAAAAAGAGAGGTGGCTGTATATGGAAGTATTGTCTTATGAAAGCAAGAGCAGAGTGTGATCGAATATAAATCGCTGGCAGATATTTCAGAGACAAGGAAAATAGGATAGAAACACAAACCGAAAGGTACGGGTAGCTGTATGAACAAAATTAGTAAGATTTGGAGGAACAGAAAAATGAATAACAAGTTAGAAGTAATAGGAATTGATCACGGCTGGTCAATGATGAAAACCGTAACTCAGGTATTTGTCACAGGGGTAAAGGAGATTACAACTACTCCGGCACTTTTTGGAGATGTTCTTGAGTACGACGGTAAGTATTACAAGATTGGAACAGTAAGGCAGGAAGTGAAAGATACAAAGGTTGAAGATGACAGCTTTTATCTTTTGACACTGGCAGCAGTCGCAAAGGAATTGAAGAAAAGAGGATTGTCAGATGCAAAGGTATTTCTTGCAGTAGGACTTCCACTTACCCGATTTGGAGCAGAGAGAAATAACTTTATTAAATACCTGACCAAGAATAAGCGTGTTGATTTCAGATATGAAAATGAAGCATACCATATTGAGATTGACGATGTGGCGGTATTCCCACAGTGCTATGCGGCAGTGGTTGACAAGATACCGACTATGGCAAAGAAAACGCTGGTTGTTGATATCGGTAGCTGGACAATAGATATTATGCCCGTGATTAACAAGTCACCGGACGAATCAAAGTGTGTTACCGTGCCGAGAGGACTTATTACCTGTATGCGTTCTATCAATGAGCAGTGTGTAAGACAGCTCAACGGGGAAGTTGATGAAACAGAAATCCAGAATATTATGCGATATGGCAGGTCTGATATAGATGATGAATACCTTGCGATTATCAAGGCTGAGATAGAGGACTTTGTTGAAAAGGTATATAACTCAATCCGTGAGTTTGGTTATAACCTTAAAACTACACCGATTGTATTTGTAGGTGGCGGGGCAGTGGTAATGAAGAATTTCAGCAATCACGAAGCAAAGAATATCTCTTATATCCTTGATGTAAAGGCAAATGCCAGAGGATATGAACAGCTTGCCATTATGGGATTGAAAACTGCTAAGAGACTTGCATAGGGGGTAGTCATATGGCACGAAGGCATATTATGGAGAGCACATTCCGACTGAATCTGCTCAATCCTCAACACGCTAAAATCAATGAGGTCATAAAGGGGCTTAATCCAAAGATATATAAGTCAAAGAATCAGTTCCTGATTGAAGCCTGTGAGTTTTATATTGACCACTATGGAGAGGATGATATTCCCTCCAAAGAGGAAAAGAGATATGAACAGTTTGTAACGAGGGACGAGATAGAAAAGATAAAAAAGGAAATTGAGTATTCTGCAATGAGTGAGGCAAGAAAAGAGGTCATTTCTTTACTTGGGGGAGCTTTGGCGGGAGTGAAGAACAGCCAGCCGGTAGTGATTGCAAACCCACAGGAAGATATGGAAGAACAGCCGGAAGAAGATGTTATGAATGATTCAGATGTTGCAGGATTGGCAATGGGATGGATGTTGAAAGGAGATTGATTATTATGAGAAGAATTGCAGGAGCCGTAGGAACCGCTGTTTTACAGGTACTCAAGTGGATGCTGAAAATTGTTCTTGGAGCATTCAAGCTGTTCTTGGGACTTGTCAGGTTAGTTCTTCTTCTATTCTGTCTGGTAGCAAGAGTATTTCTTTCATTCGTAAGAATGGGAACATTTTGAGGGGAGGTGAGACTATGGAGGTAAAAGGCTTCTTTCCTGCTTACAGGAAAAACAGAAGACTTGTGAAGTATTTCTTTAAATTTAAGAAATTGTTATAATCAAGGAGGTTAAAATGCACAGAATACGGGATTGTCCGGAATGAGCTGACGGGTATATCAAAGAGAAAATAAAAACAATCAACCTTGCGGGGGAATGTAAGCCAATGACTTATGTTCCCCCGCTTTTTTTGTTTGGAGGATAAGCAGATATGATGAATTATGAGATTTTTAAGGAAGTAGTAAAAGAGAAGTTTATGGACTATATGCCGGATAACTTCAAAGGTATGGAGCTTGTAGTTATGCCTGTGGAAAAGGTAAATATGACCTATGACGGTATCAGTATCAGAGGCAAAGATACTAATATTTCTCCTACTATTTATATCAACGATATGTATGAGAAATATCAGAACTGTGGTGATCTGGAGGAAACACTGATGGCGGCATGTGACCTTATGGCAATGGAGTTTGCAAAGACACCACAAGTTGTTGATGTTGACAGCTTATACAAAGATGCAGATGAAAATGTAGTATTCCAGCTTATCAATACGGAACAGAACAGGTCATTTCTGGAGCAGGTGCCACACAGAGAATTTCAGGATCTTTCCATTATCTATAAACTTGTGGTAAATGCGGATGCCGAAAGTATTCAGAGTATAAAGGTTACGAACAGCCTTGCGGAAAGACTTGGAATGAATGAGGAGCAGCTTTTTAAATATGCGGCTGAGAACACAAGAAGAATCTTACCGCCAAGAATAAGAAACATGAATGATGTTATGAAAGAGATGTTTTTAAGTGACGGGATGCCGGAGGAGATAGCAGAGATGATGATCAGGGAAGTTCCACCGGAGCAGACTCTGTGGATAATCTCCAATAACAGGGGAATTGACGGTGCAGTATCAATGCTTTATGAGAATGAGCTTCACGAACTGGCAGAAAACCTTGAAAGTGATCTGTATATCCTGCCTTCAAGTGTGCACGAAGTTCTTGCGGTGTCCACTGAGCTGACAGATCCGGAGGAGCTTGCACAGATGGTGGCAGAGGTGAATATGCAGAAGGTGGCATTGGAAGAACGACTTTCCAATCAGGTGTATCACTATGATAAAGATTTAAGAAAACTCACGCTTGCAACAGATACACCGAACAAGAGCCTTGATGGTATCGTTGCAGAGCCGCAGCTTGTATATGACGCAAAGGAAAAGGCGAGATAGGAGGCAGTTATGGAGCAGGAACTTACCGTAGAAGAACTGATTGCTCTTGTAAACAGCCAGAAAGGTGACTTTATTATCCGTATTGAGTTTGGAGAGGAGGCGGGTTCTGGTGTCAGAGAAGAACGACTTCAAACTTGATGTTGTATCCATAAGGCTTGTGAAGGAGGCTCCGATTTATTCGGAGCAGTCCTTTGACAAGCCGGAAGAAGTAGCTGCTGTAATGGGGGACTGTATGTGCCAGTTTGACAGGGAAGTGGTGTGTGTTGTAAATCTCAGCTCCGACTTAAAGCCTATCAATGTGCATTTTGCAAGTGTCGGTTCGCTGAATGAAGCGATGGCACACCCAAGAGAATTATTTAAGGCAAGTATTTTAAGTAATGCTGCCAGTATGATGTTGATCCACTGCCACCCGTCGGGAAATATATTTCCCAGCAAGGCAGACACGATGATGACGGACCGTATGAATAAGCTGTGTGAGCTTATTGGAATCCCTCTTTTGGATCATATCATTGTGGGAGGGGATAACCGTGCCTTCTTCAGTTTCAAAGAAAAGGGAATGATTGATAATCCAAGAATTACACTCAGTACGGATTACAGGAACCTTGATATTAAGTCACCGCTTGTGGCAGAGCAGGGAAAGGCAAGGTGAGAGTATGGAAGGAAGATTTACAGAGGAGGAACTTGCCATAGCAAAGAGCGTAGATCTTTGTGCCGTTGCAGAAAGCCTCGGTTATACCGTAAAGAGGATTGGAAAATATCACACCTTAAAGGAAATGGACTCAATCCGTATCTATGACCGCAGTCATTGGTACAGATGGTCAAGGCAGTTTGATAAGGGAAATAATGGCGGCTCACAGATAGATTTCCTCCGTGTATTTGGCGGAATGAGTGTAAAAGAGGCTGTATTCTGGCTCTTGGATTTTGCCGGATACCGGAGAATTGAAAGCATGGGAAAGCAGCCGCTTGTTCATCAGGTCACAAAGAAACAGCCACAGGAAAGAAAGCCTTTTGTGCTTCCGCAGCCAGCAGGGGATAATTCCTACCTGATATCCTATCTTAACAATGAGCGTGGAATCAGTAAGGCAGTGATAGAACTGTTTTTAAAGGAAAATCTCATATATGAGAGCAGGCATTATCACAATATTGTCTTTAAAGGAAATGACAAGAATGGAGTAACCAGATTTGCAAGTATGCGTGGTGTATTTGATAAACAGGGAAAATCATTCAAGTGTGATGTGGAGGGGAATGATAAGAACTATGGATTTAATGTGGTGAATGTAAACAGTACAGAGCTTGTTGTATTCGAGGCAGCAATCGACCTTATGAGCTATGTGGATATATTTGCCGACCATGAATCAAATAAGCTGGCTCTTGGAATGCTTGCAGACGCTCCGCTTGAAACTTTTCTCAGGGAACACCCACAGATTTCTTTTATCCGTTTCTGCCTTGATGGGGATTCACCGGGCAGGAAAGCAGCCGCAGAACTTATGGAAAAATACTATGGACTGGGCTATGAGATTGAGGACTGTCCGCCACCAGCAGGCTATAAGGATTACAATGAATGGCTTGTTGCAACAAAACTTAATCTTGCAGATGAGAAAAAGGAGCAGATGACCATAGCCGGACAGTGCCATTAAAAAGTGGTGGTAAAAAGCAGTGGTTTTTACGGAAAATGGTGGAACAATGCGGTGGTTTTTTCAAAAAGTGATAGAACAAAGTACCACCACTTTCCGATGCTGTTTTTTCCTATGAATATAAATTATAAAAAGTGGTGGCATAAAGCGGTGGTTTTTACCGGAAATGGTGGTAAAAAGCGGTGGTTTTATTCAAAAGTGGTGGAACAAAGTGCCACCACTCTATATTTTGCAGGGGTATTAGGGGAATGTTCCCCTAACTAGATGGCATTAGGACAGAGATGTCTCTAATGCGTATCTAGCAGTCGCCGGGGACTTACCGGTGACTGGAGCCATAGTGAATATCTACGAAACACGGATAAGGAGGTGCAAGGTGGCAGAGAACAGGGAAATAACACTTTTTTCAGAACCAGAGGAACTGATTGCCTGGGCAGAAGTATATGATAAGCAAATCAACCCTTCGATAGAAGATGCTGCACTTCTTCTTAATTATATGGAAGGACATGATTATGCAATCGGAACGGATGCAGAGGGGAAGATGTACAGACAGGATATGGCAGAGGAAAACGGTGAGATAGAGCCATTTCCGATAGATGATGTGATTGATAAGGTGTGTGAGTGGAATTATGATCTGATACTTCACGCAGAGGCAAAGAAAGATGATCCGAAAGATTTTCAGGAATATTGCGAATTTCAGGAAAAGTATGACAGTTTAAAGGCAGATGAGAGTGTGTTAGACCGATTATTTGATAAAACCAGTCATGCAAAGGAGATTGATGCTGTTGCAACGGCACTGGTGGAAGCGTTTATCAGTAATCTGGAGGGCAAGGGTGATTTGGAAAAGGCGGCAGCCACGATAGCACAAGGAATAAAGGATTACAGTACAGATAAGAGGGGAAGGTGAGCGTATGGCAGATAAAATCCACTGTATCAGGAAAACGCTCCGTCTTATGCCGCAGGAGGCAGAACTGCTTGCAAAAAAGGCAGAGGAGAGCGGAATGTGTGAAGCAGATTATTTAAGACTGCTCATCAGCCAGAAACCGAATGATTACCCGGAAGTCAGGAAACTCTTAAAAGAGCTTATCAATGAAGTGAACCGTATTGGAATCAATATCAATCAGATCGTATTCAATAACAATGCAGGACTTTATTCCAAAGAGGATAAAACACAGCTTGTTGCCTATATGCGTAAACTGAACAAGAAAGTAAATGAGGCGGTGGTGCAGATTGGCAATCAGTAAAATCCTTAATATGAAAGACTGTGGCGGGCATTTTCACGGAAAACATTTAAAGCGGGCACTTGATTATGTGATGAACCCGGACAAAACACAGGATGGCAGACTGGTGGGTGCAATAAACTGTCAGGTCGATACCGCATTTGAGCAGATGAAGGAAACCAAGCGTAATTTTGGAAAGATTGATAAGCGTCAGGGGTATCATATCATACTTTCCTTTAAGGAAAATGAGGTAAATCCGGATACGGCATTTGAAATTACACAGAAATTTGTGGAGGAATATCTTGGTAAGTCATACGAAGCGGTGTTTGTGGTACACGATAATACAGCCCATGTTCATTCCCATATCGTATTTAACAGCGTGAGTTTTGTGGACGGCAAAAAGTACCGTTACGAAAAAGGGGACTGGGCAAAGTATATCCAGCCTATCACGAACAGGCTGTGTCAGGAATATGGACTCTCCATTATTGATGTGGATGATGAGAAAAAGGAGAGGCAGCACGAAAGCTATAAGGAATGGAGTGAGTACAGGGAGGGTAATTTTGTATGGTCCGATATGATAAAAAGAGACTTGGATGCCTGTATTTTGCAGGCGAAGGACTATGAGGAATTTCTCGAACTGCTGTCTGAAAAGGGATACCAGATAAAGCAGGGAAAACATCTGGCAATCAAGCCACAGGGTATGACAAGGTTCAGAAGGTGCAAATCTCTTGGGGATATGTATTGTGAGGAAGCAATCCGGGACAGGATTGTAAAAGAGGATATTGCGTTTTATAAGAGTAAACAGGATATACCGAAAGTTTCCATTGTAAAGTGCAGAGTTAAAAGATACCGCAGGGCAGGCTTGTCAGGACTTCAGAAAAAGCATTATGCGAAGCTGTACCGGGTGGGAAAACTCAAAAAAAGACCATACAGTCAGGTATGGAAGTACAGGGAGGATATCCGTAAAATGCATAAGCTGCAGGAACAGTATTTGTTCCTTGCAAGGCATAATATCCATTCAGCAGAAGAACTTGTGGGGACGATAGCTTCTCTTACGGATAAGAAAAAAGAGACTTCGGCAGAAAAGAGCCGGATTTATAAAGCAAGGGAAAGGAGCAGGGAACTTTTTACTGCGGCTGATGAGATGGAAAACTTAAAGCCAGCAGAGCAGTCATACAGGCTTGGGGATACCTTCTTTGAAGATGAGCATAGGAAGTGGGTGGCACTGGAGCAGGAATTACAGGCACAGGGATATGCGCTTGAGGAAGTGCAGGCTTTAAGAAGACATTACAAAGAGGAGTATTCAGAAGTGTGTGCGAAAGAAAAGGTTGTATTCAGGGAACTGAATACGGGTAAGGCAATATTAAACAGCATGATTCCGGACAGTATTTCAGATGGAAGAAAGACAGAATACAACAGGGAGATTATAAGAGACAGAAAAGAGCAGCCAGTAAGATAGGCTGTTTTTTTGCGCAGTTAGGAGGAGCATATGGAACAAAATCTGAATGACAAGCCGTTAAGCAATATGCAGATTGCCAGATATATTGAGTCATTGAGAAAAGAAATGAATTTCGATGATGAGGTGTACGGGCTTGTAAAAAGTGATCTTGAGGATGGACTTACGCAGGAGCAGACGGAAAAGTATCTGGATAAGAATTTTAACATCGGACAGATGAGAGTGTTATCGGAAGGTCTGCATAAGGAGATTCCGGAGGAACTTTTTAATATCCTTCACAATAATAAGCTCTCCGGCAATCAGATGAAGGTATCACTGGAATTTTATGAAAAGGGAGTTGCGGTTGAAACCATACAGGAAGCTGTGGCAAGGGGAGAGAAGCCCGTTGTGATGAGAAGATTATATGAAGAAGTTCTGGCACAGCTTTCAAAGGCTGCGGAGCAGTATACGCAGGACTCAGAGTATGTGAAAGAACTGATTGCACAGATGGAAATGGTAGTGGAGAAAATCAACTATCAGGAGGAAAGATACGATGCCCTTAATAAAAAATTATCCGATGTTGAAGTATTAAAGGAAGATAAGGAAGTCACGGAAAGGCTTGTAAAGGAAAATGAGGATAAGGATGGAATTATCATCCATCAGCAGGATGAACTTAATAAGGCAAGCAGCACGATTGCAAGATTAAGAGATAGCATTGAGCATAAGGACAAGGAGATGGAGCGTATGAGAGACAGGATAGAATCTCTTGAGGATAAGATTATGAGTGCGGCATCTGATGATCAGAAGGTTGCGGAAAAAGAGGAAAAGGCTGGACCGTCAGAGGTTTTGGCAGCTACTGATAATAAGGAAACAGTGAAAACACTTGCAGATTCACAGGCAGTGCCACCTATGTACAATGGAATACCCGTGTATTATCAGATACCTGTTACGGACTCTGCCGGGCGTGTAATCCAGCATCTTCCAGTTGAGCGTACAGAAAGAAAATCAAATGGCGGCATTGCGGCACTTTTTGCCAGATTTTCATTCAAAAAGAAGTCAAGAGCTGACATTGTAAAGCTGGTTGCAAGCGGTGATCTTGTGCCTGCACAGCTTGTCCAGATAAAAAGTGCCATAGAAAAGGGACTGACAGAAGGGCAGCTTGTGGAACTTATCAATAATAATGTCTCAGCGGAAAAGATGAAAGAGATTATTGAGATTGCCGTGCTTGAAAACAGTATGGCAGGTTAGGAGGTACTTATGAATTTAGCAGTAGTCAATGAGGCGGTAACAGGGATGAACGGTGTGGAACACGAGTTCACGGAAGAAGAAAAAAACTTTGTGGTGCAGTTTGCTTTCCGAAGCGGCAGTAAGGAAGATACGATTTCCCTGATCGAAGCTCTGGCACATTCCACGGATAAGGTACAGTCCGAGGAGATTATGGTCACATACAGGTCAAAGTACGATATAAAGCCTGCGTGGGTGGAACAGGTCGAAAACCTGCTTGTGGCACTTGAGATGTACCGGATAGAGGAGGAAAAAGCAATCAGTCATCTGTCTGATATTTTAACAGCATATGGCATTGATGTTTCAGTAGAGGAAATCCGCAGTACAAAGGCGGAAGAAATAAGGACAACAATAAGAGAGAAAGCGGAGGTGCGATAATGGCAGAGGAAATTCAGGAAGCGGTACAGATTATCCGTGTCGCATATGACGGGATAGAGATTGCTATGAAAGTAGGCAGTGGCGGTATTGCCGCCATGCAGAAGGCAATCGACTTTTTAAAGGGGATGCTTGATTATGAAAAGTCGTTGGGAAAAACATCTATGAGAAAGCTGCTCTTAAAGGGCGGGGATTTGCAGGTATTGCAGTTTAAAACGGAAGATATGAGAAAGGTTGAGAGAATGGCAAAGAAATACGGAATCCTGTATTCGGTTCTTCCAGACTGTAACAAGACAGACGGTATGAGTGAGGTCATCTTTCATACAGAGGCAGTTCCCCGTGTGAATATGATGATACAGAAGCTGAAATTTGGCAGGATTGCCACCTTTGATGACTATCTGAAGAATGGAGATGAAAAGTCCCTCGGCAAGCTGATGGATTTTTTGAGAAAACAGCAGGGAAACGAGAAAAGCCACACGGTAGAAGGGGATAAGGTAAATTCTGCCATAGACGGACTCATTGAAAAAGTGGGAATGTTTGCTATGGAAAAACAGGCTATCAGTGTGGATCAGGTCAAGGAGAATTTCAGCATCAATGGGGAGCAGGCAGAAAATGTAATAAAACAGCTTGAGACAATCGGGGTGCTTGGCGGCAGGAGTGAGGATGGTACACACAAGGTAATGATGGATAAGGAGGCTTTCACTAACAGGATCAGAGGGTATCAGAGCCTTGCGGACAGAATGAGGGCAATATCTGCCTCAAAAAATACGAACCTGTCAGATGTTACGATCAGTAAGAAACTTATTGCAGAAGAAAACGACCATGCAGTAAAGACCAGAGTTCCGGGAACATGGGGAAAAGATGTCAGATATGTGTGGCTGCATAAGGATAACGTTATGGATATCCATAATGGAAAGACAATGCTCACATTCCTTGATACCAGAAAAGATTACAAACTCTATGATGAGCAGAACCGTGTGGTAACTACGAAAAAGGGAGACGAACTTTATACGCATTATGATAAGGTAGAATCATCTGTCAGGGAGCGATATGAAAAGGTTCAGAAAGAGCAGAAAAAGACCACAAAGAAGAAAACGGTTACTACCAGAAAAGAGAGGTAGGAGCCTATGCAGACAACGAAGAAAAAACCGTCACTGATATTTATTTTAGTGGGTGCAGTGTTATCCGGGTATCTTGGTTATCTGATAAATGGTGCATGGACAGAAGGGATTGCCTTTAATGACTTTATGAACAGGTTCAATGAAGTGTGTGCAGTTCCTTTTGCCAATTATTACAATTCAAATACAGTAAACGCAGTAGCCATTGCATTATGTATCTATGCAATGGCTATTATTATGTATTACACCAGCCAGAGAAACTATATGCCCGGCAAAGAATATGGTACAGCAAGATTTGAAAATCCGAAGCAGGTCAATAAGATACTGGCGGATAAAGATGAGAATTTCAACCGGATACTCAGCCAGAATGTGAAAATGTCGCTGGATTTCCGAAGGCTGAAGCTCAATGGAAATATTCTTATCTGTGGAGGTTCCGGTGCAGGAAAGACATTTTATGAAGTAAAACCGAATCTTATGCAGATGCCACATAGCTGTTCGTTTATCTGTACTGATCCGAAAGGAGAGATATTAAGAAGCTGCGGGCAGATGTTAAAGGATAACGGGTACAATGTAAAAGTCATCAATCTTTTGGAGATGGATAAATCAGACTGTTACAATCCATTTTCCTATATCAGAGAGGAAACTGATGTGGTGAAGCTGATTACCAATCTTATCAGTAATACCACACCAAAAGGCTCAACGCCGAGTGATCCGTTCTGGGAGAAAGCAGAAGGCTTGTTTTTACAGGCAATTTTCTATTATGTGTGGCTGGAGGTGCAGCCTGCAAAGCGAAACTTTGAGACAGTTTTGAAGCTGCTTGGAGAAGCAGAGGTTAAGGAACCGGGAAAGGCTTCAAAGCTGGATGTCCGTATGAAGTTTCTGGAGGAGAGTTCGCCGCTTGGAGCAAATCACCCTGCGGTCAAACAGTACAACAAATGTATGAGAGGTGCGGGCGATACAGTTCGTTCTATTATTATCAGTGCAAACTCAAGACTTGCATTTCTTGAAAATAAGCAGGTTTTACGACTGCTCTCCAAAGATGAGTTAAATTTGTCTGATATCGGTATTGGAGTAAATGGAGATGGGGAGACAAAGACAGCACTGTTTTGTGTAATCCCGGATAGTGATAAATCCTATAACTTCATTATCGGTATGTTATACACACAGATATTTCAGGAATTGTACTATCAGGCAGACTTTAACTGTGGTGGCAGACTGCCGATCCATGTAACCTTTATGTTAGACGAATTTGCGAATGTCGCATTGCCAGATGACTTCTGTTCGTTGTTATCGACAATGCGAAGCAGGGAGATTTCAAGTATTATCATCATTCAGAACTTTGCCCAGTTAAAGGCACTTTTTAAAGATACTTGGGAAACAATCCCCGGCAACTGCGATACTTTCATCTATCTTGGAGGCAATGAGCAGAGTACACACAAGTATGTCTCGGAGCTTTTGGGCAAGGGGACAATTGATAAAAAATCAAGCGGTGAGACAAAGGGCAGACAGGGAAGCTCATCAAGAAATTATGATGTTTTAGGCAGGGAACTGTTTACACCCGATGAGGTCAGAAAGCTGGATAATAAGAAATGTATTATTTTTATCCGTGGTTTTGATCCGATAATGGACAATAAGTATATTCCATTCCGACACCCGATGTTTAATCAGACAGCGGACGGAAAAGGAAAAGCGTATGTTCATAATACACAGGGAGCAGACCGTATCATCGGACCACCATTTGAGATTTTATCGGAAAAAGCCGTTAAGCATTATGAAAAAATGAAGGATAAGGGAGAGAATGTGTATATTGATACACTGACCTATGAGCAGTTTATGATGCTTGGAGATGCGGAACTGAACAGAAGATTTTCTATGCAGGACGAGGCAGAGCAAAAAGCAAAAATTGACAGGGAGCAGGCAAATGAGCTTGAATATGCCGATGAATCGCAGAAAGAGAAGGACTCAGACAACAGTGGAGGAGGACAGCCGGTAAGAAATCCTGAGAGGGAGAAGCCGAAGTGGGAGGATACGATCACAAACCGAATGATGCACTGGTCATATACAGCGGAGCAGAAAGAGGAAGTGAAGAAAGCACTTGCGGCAGGTGTTCCGAAAGCAACGATTCTTACTTATTTCTATCCGGAAGTGACGGTGGAGAAGATGAGTTCATATCGGAAGAATCAGTAAAGGCGTCGCATAGGCACAGGAACTGTGGTATAATGTGCCTATGCGGAATGAAAGAGTTTCGTAAATTGGGAATTGTATGGTGGTACTTTAATGGAAAAGAAAGATTTTTTGTATACAGTGATTCTAACAACAACAGTATTTGCAGCTCTTATAACATCGATAGCGAATATAATAATTTCTTTGATAAATAGTTATAGATTAAAACATATTGAAGAACAAAAAAAGTTAAATGAAATTGATAAATATCGATATAGCAGGTTGCATGAAATACTAATAAATTGGCATAAATATGATTCTGAAATCAAAGGAGAAACAGACAGTGAAATAGCATTTTATAGATTGCTTAATCAATTTATGGACGATTTGGGGCGTTATGAAATTGCAAAACCGTTACTCGATGCGGGCTATACTGAAGAATTGGAAAACAAAAAAATAGAATGTGAAAATTTACTAAATAATTTAGTTGAAGCTGAGGCACCAGATGGTACACATACAAAGGATTTTCCAATCATAAGAGAAAAATATTTTGCAAGTGGACAAGAGTTCTCGAAATTATTAAAAAATGCCATTAATAGTCAACTTGAATCATTATTAAGAAAAAGCAATATATGATAATTATAGCTTTGTCATTCTTGTAAATGACTTAATATTTAATTCACACAGCACTTTAGCCAATTATGGTTAAGGTGCTTTTTTTGTACCTTGAAAGGAGGTGGTCACAGCAAAACATATCGGGGAAAGCCCGATTTTATCATTACAACAGGCTATGCCTGATCATATAAAGTAACTTTTAACAGCCAGTTAGGGATAAACCCTGCTGGCTATTTTTTTATCGAAAAGGAGACAACCAATATGAGAAAAGAACAGATTATTATGACAACCAACAACAATCAGATGGAGGAAAAAGGTATGAAGCAGAGATTTATTCAGTTTAAGAAAAAATTTGTTCCGGCATTATCCGGAGCCGTTATGGGAGTAATGTTTATGAGCACTACCTGCTTTGCGGCAGGAGGTACTTCGGCAGTAACACAGCCACTTGAGAACTTAAAAACGCTTGTGATCGCAGTTATCGGTGCAGTTGGAGTAATTATCCTTGCAAAGAATGTAATGGAATTTGCACAGGCATACCAGCAGCAGGATTCATCTACTATGAACTCAGCTTTAAAGGGGGTTGTGGCAGGTATTATCATGGCAGGTATTTCTACTGTACTCACTTTCTTAGGCTTCTAAGATAGGGAAAAAATAATCCCTGTTGCAATAGAAGAAAAGAGGTGAATAACAGGTATGGATATTTTTAAGCTGGGAGACAAAATACTTGCTCTCCTTGAAGCTATGTTTGGATTTTGGAACAATCAGATATCTTTGGTTTTTGCAATGCTTGGACAATCGCCCGTCAGTTTTAAGGGCGGTGGTCCGTGGGCAGTCATCGAGGGAATAGAGCCAATCTTTGTAGCGGTTGGTTCTTCCCTTGTGGTACTGTTCTTTGTTATCGGTTTCTGTTCGGAAAGTATAGATGTGAAAGATGAAATGAGGTTTGAATCAATCCTGCGTATGCTTATCCGATTAGGACTTGCAGAATGGTTTGTTGCCAATAATGTCACGATTATGAAAGCATTTTTTACTTCCATCGGAAATCTGGTAGGGCTTATTTCGGCAGGAACAACAACACAGCTTGCCATTGACAGTGCACAGGCAGATGTTATTAAGGGACTTGGATTTGGTGAAAGTCTGGTAATGCTGATCCTTACGGCACTGCTTGCAATCATCATTATTATCTGTGGTTTCTTTATCATTTACACCGTGTATTTCAGATTCTTAAAAATATTGATCATTGTGCCGCTTGGAGCAATCGCCTGCTCTACAATGGCAGGAAACAGAATGGTAAGTCATACGATGTCAACTTACTGTAAGTATTTCTTATCCTGTGTGTTTGAGGCGGTAACAATGGCACTTGCGATTGTGGTATGCAATGCATTTATCAATGCAGGGCTGCCTTCCTTTACGGGAAGTTATGCAGACTGGGCACAGACACTTATTTATCTGTGTGAAATGACATTTACCATAGCAATGACGGTTGGAAGTGTGAAGGGAGCACAGACACTTACAAGTAAGGCATTCGGATTATAGAAGGAGGCATTTATGGATAATGAAAAGAAACAGGTGACTTATAATTCCAGTTTTTCCGGGGAGACACAGGTAACACTCGATATTCAGCAGTATATGAATAACAAGGCAATGTATATCGGGCTTATGTGTAATGAAGATGGATACGATGAGCCGTTTGGTGATGTGACCGTAAATTTGTCTGTTGCTGCACCGAATTACTGCGGATATCTGAATGTGAATGATATGCCGGATATTGAGAAATTCATCACAGAAAATGAGCTTGGGGAGTTTACAGGATTTACACAGAGGAGTGGTTATTGTGAATATCCTCTTTATCTGTTCAATGTTGATAAGCTGAGAGAACTGTGTCCGGACGGAATGGATATGTATGAGGCAAATATCGGTATGGCAAGAAAGCCGGAGACAAAGGAGTTAGCAAGATAGGGGGCAGAGGACAATGGTTATTGAAATAAACAAAGACATTGACCGTTATCAGGAATCGGTGGCAATGGGACTTACAGCAAAACAGCTTGTATTTTCTATTGCCAGTGTGATAGTCGGTGGCGGTATCGTATTACTTCTTTATAGATATATTGGTCTTACAGGTTCTGCTTATGTGGCGATTCCGTGTGTAGCTCCGATAGCACTTGGAGGATTTTATTCTTTTAATGGAATGAATTTTTATGAGTATATGGGAAAGAAACTGCATTTTATGTTTGGAAATAAGGCTCTTACCTATGTATCTACTGAGGGAGAGCCGATTATCAAGGCTTTTGAAATGGAGCAGAACGGACAGGTAAAGAAGAAAGGCAAAAAAACTCAATCAGAGATTACAACATCTGAGTCGGCAGTAAAGAAACAGGAGGAATTTGAAGAAATGAAGAAAAAGACAAGAAACATGATGTTTGGACTGGCAGCCGTGTTTGTGCTGGCGGTAGCGGGTGTGGCTGCTTATAAAGCAATGCACTAAAAAGGAACCTGCATAAAAACAGATTCCTTAAATGAGGGAAAATCCCTGTCGAAGAATGGAAGTCCAGTTACTTTTCTGATAGAGAAATCGGACTATGATTACAGTCTGCTTTTCTTCATCAATCGTATAAAAGGCAAGGTAATTATTGATTATTACAAAACGAATGCCCCAGCTTGCCAGTACCGGATCATCTACCAGATGAAACTTCTGTGGCAGGTCGGCTAGTGAGCCTATCTGCTCAGTCGCAGCATCTAACAGATTATCTGCGGCATCCGGATTTTTGAGGGTAAATTCGATGTAATCCGCAGCACGCATAATATCGTGTTCTGCGGTGGAAGTGATATGAACCTGATAGCTCATCGACTGCGGCGGCTCCTGATATCAGCCATAGCTTCGGAAAATGGTCTAGTGTTGCCTGTGGCAATATCGTCCATTCCTTCCTTGATCTGGCTGTAAAGTTCAAAGCGGCTGGTCAGTCCTTCGTAGGCTTCAATGCTCATAACGGCAAGGTCGCCTTTTCCATTCTTCGTGATGAAAACTGGTTCAGGATAATTATGACAAAATGTAGAAATTTCATTGTAATTATTCCTTAAATCAGCACTTGATTTGATTGCTGGCATAAAAACACCTCCTTATTTGATAACAAAATTATACACAAATTTTGTTATGAAGTCAATGGATATACCATTAGTGTTAGCAGGATAAACACAACTATTCATATGTATCTGACCGTGAGGTCGGGAACAAGCCCGTTGGGTGACGTTCCCGGCGGGCTTTCACAGATAAGAAAGCGAGGTTAGAGACAATGGGTTTATTTACGGACGGATTTAAGCTCTTGAAAAAGGCAAGTGAGCCTTTGTATAAGACACCGAAATCCATTCAGGAAACCATAGAAATTATGGCGGTGGCTGAAAACGGTATTTTTGAAGTAAGCAGGAATAAGTATTCCAAGTGTTACCGCTTTCAGGACATCAATTACACAACGGCAACGGAGGATGAGCAGATCGGCATTTTTGAAAGATACTGCAAATTCTTAAATTCGCTGGACTGTAATTATAAGATTACGATTAACAATAAGAACAAAAATATGGAGGATCTCCGTGATAAGGTTCTTATTACAGAAAAAAACGATGGCTTCAATAATTACCGAAGAATCTACAATGACATTATTGAGGAGAAGATTATTGAGGGCAGACAGGGGATTGAACAGGAAAGATACCTGACGATCACGATTGAGAGAAAGAACTTTGAGGAGGCAAAGGCACAGTTTGCCACACTTGAGGCAACAATACACAAGGCTTTCATTGAACTGGGGGCGGAGATTGTGCCGCTTAACGGCAATGAAAGGCTGAAAGTGCTCTATGACTATTACCATCTTGGCGATGAGGGCAGTTTTGATTTTGATATCAAAAAGGCAAAGAAGGTCGGAGCAGATTTTAAGAATGATTTATGTAATGGTATGGTGAAATATTTCCCAGACCATTTTGAGGACGAGAGTAAATACTGCAAGGCACTTTTCATTAAGAAGTATCCCAGCAGTTTATCTGACAGATTTATCAATGAGATTACTTCCCTTCCGGTACACTCCATTACCAGTATTGATGTAGTGCCTGTGCCAAAGGATTTGACCACAAAGGTGCTTCAGAAGAAATATCTTGGTATTGAATCGGATATTATCAAGCAGCAGAGAGTCCGTAATAAGAACAATGACTTCTCCACAGAAATCTCTTATGCAAAGAGAACGGAGAAAAAAGAGATTGAGGCAATTATGGATGATGTTCGTGAGAATGACCAGTGTCTTTTCTTTGTAGGAGTTACCATTATCCTTATGGCAGAAAGTAAGAAGGAGCTTGAGAGTGTCTGCGAAACAGTAGAAACAATCGGAAAACGTAACAGTTGTACGATTGATACACACTACTTAAAGCAGAGGGAAGCACTCAACACGGCACTTCCGATTGGTGTAAGACAGGTGGAAACAATGCGTACCCTTCTTACCCAGTCGCTTGCGGTGCTTATGCCGTTCAATGTGCAGGAACTGAATGACAGTACAGGTAATTATTACGGTATAAACCAGATCAGTAAGAATGTGAATATTGGCAACAGAAAGAAGCTCATCAACGGAAATGGCTTTGTATTCGGAGTGCCGGGTTCCGGCAAATCATTCTTCTGTAAGATGGAAATGGGCAGCGTATTTTTATCGGGGGATGATGAGATTATCGTCATTGATCCGATGAACGAATATTTTGATATTGCACAGACTTATGGCGGAACCGTGGTAAATATGTCCACATACACGGACAACTATGTAAATCCGCTTGAGATGGATGTGTGGAGTCTTGATCCGAATGATTCAAAGGGAATGATAAGGGAAAAAGGGGAATTTATGCTTGGTCTTTGTGAGCAGTGTATCGGGGACAGCTTAAATTCCAGACAGAAATCAATCATTGACCGCTGCGTGAGAAAGATGTATATCGACATCGCAAGGGGCAGGGAAAAGTATATTCCGGTAATGAGTGACTTCTACGATATCCTTATGGAACAGCCGGAGGACGAAGCAAAGGATATCGCATTGTCTTTGGAACTTTTTGTAAATGGTTCCCTCAATATCTTTAACCATCAGACAAATGTTGATGTAGATAACCGATTCACGGTATATGGTATCAGGGACTTAGGCACGGAACTTAGTCCTATCACAATGCTTGTTATGATGGAGTCCATTCAGAACAGAATTGTAGAAAACGGGCAGAAGGGCAAGGCAACCTGGCTCTATATTGATGAGTTCCACGTCCTGCTTAATTCGGAGTATTCTGCAAAATATTTACAGCAGCTCTGGAAGAAGGTGAGGAAACAAGGTGGACTGTGCACGGGTATCACTCAGAACGTCGTGGATCTTTTACAGAACTACACCGCCACTACAATGCTTGCAAACTCGGAGTTTGTTGCACTCTTAAAGCAGGCGAATACAGACAGTTCCAAGATGGCAGAGGTTATCGGTGTATCAGAGGCACAGCTTCGTTTCGTAACCAATACTGCATCGGGAATGGGACTTATCAAGTGTGGTTCCGTGGTAATTCCGTTTGATAACCAGATCAGCAAGGACACTGACCTTTACAGACTGTATAACACCAATATCCACGAAAAGATTGCGGAGCAGAAGAAAAGGGAGGCAAAATTTGCTGATTAGAATTGCAATGTATCAGCCATTTGGACTAAGTTCCGGATGGCTACTTTTTACCTTTTTTAAGGATACAGAAAGAAGGTGGGAACATTGAAGATAAAAAAAGTGGATGACAAGCCTATGGTCATTCACACTAAGAAAAAAGCTAAGATTCATATGCATGAACCGAAGAAAGCTAAAATTAAGGGCAGTAACATTTACACTGTACAGCGTGGTCCGAAAATTGCCAGTGCAAAGATAAATGATACAGGTAAAAAGAAGTCTTATCGTAAGAGTACCATTCATCAGGCAGAGAAGAAAGAAAAGGAACCTTCAAAATTTAAGAGAAATATACGGGAGTCCAATACTTCTATCAAGACGAAGAATACCAATCTTCATATAGCAGGAAGAACGGGAGCACTTGCGACTGGAGCAGTTACAGAGCAGGTGGAAGGCGGGCAGGAAGTGTCACAGGCAGCTTATCTTGCATATGAAGCAAGCCGTCCGGTTACGGGAACTGCTTCAAGGGGAGCGTCACTTTTCAGAAAGAAAGCGGCAGCCGAAGCAAAGAGGCGTATCAAGAAGGTAGAAACAGGAAAGAAGCTGGCAAAAAAGATGGGAAAGAAAGCTGCCAGTGATACGGCAAAAAAGGTTGCCGGTGACACGACAAAGACAGCAGCGAAAGAAACTGCGAAAGAAACTGCGAAAGAAACTGCCAAGAACACTGCAAAAGAAACTGCCAAAACTACGGCAAAAGCGGCAACCACAGCGGCAGGTACAGCGGTTGCACCGGGAGCAGGTACAGCAGTCGGCATGGCGGCAGGCTATGCCACGGGTGTATCTATTGAGGCGAAGGATGTGAAAGCAGCGAACCGTAGCAGAAAGATTAAATTTTTTCTGGATAAGATGAAAGAACAGGAAAATCAGACGGACAGTGTTGTAAAACTGGTAAAAGATCTGATTGTAAAAAAGGCAGTTCTCTGGATAAAGGCGGCAGCTCCGATTATCGGACTTGTACTTTTGCTGTTGGTTCTTTTAGTGGTAATCGTTGCAGTTCCGGTTATTGCTGTGATAGCGATTCTTTATAATTCACCATTTGCCTTATTTTTACCGCCGCTGGAGTCAGGAGATACAGTGCAGACAGTTACAAGTGCTTATGTGTCTGAATTTAACCGTGATGTGAATACCAAAGTGAATGAACATACCGGATATGACTTTGGCGAACTGGTGTATGTAGATTATGAGGGAATGGATGAAAATCCAAGTAACTACTACGACATTATGGCGGTCTACATGGTCAAGTATGGTGTAGGCGATACTGCAACAATTATGAATGATATATCAAAGGGGTGGTTGCAGACTGTAGTAAATGATATGTGTTCTTATACTACAAGTAGTGGAACAAAAGATGTGGAGGAAACAGACGCAGATGGCAATGTAACAACTGTTACGAAGTCGGTACTGTATGTAAATGTTACGCTCAAATCATACAGAGATATGATTTCCGTTTATGGATTTAATTCTGATCAGATAGAAATGCTTGAGCAGATCATGAGTCCTGAGTTTATGGGACAGCTTGGATATGCCGGAAGTGGAAGCGGTGGAGGCGGTGGAAGCCCCGGAGTAAGTTCCATGACAGAGGATGAAATAAATGCAATCCTCAGTGGTATTACAGATAGCAGGCAGAAAGCAGTCTGCTCTTATGCCCTTCACAGAGTGGGTTATCCTTACAGTCAGGAATTAAGAGATAGTGGCAATTATTATGATTGCAGTTCACTTGCGTATTATTCATGGAAGGATGCAGGTGTGAATATCAGTCATGGAGGAGCAACTACAGCAGCGGCAGAAGCACAGGGACTTGATGAAGCAGGAAAGACCGTATCTTATGATGAAATGCAGCCTGGTGATCTTATCTTTTACAGTTTCACAAACAACGGAAGATATAAGAATATCAGCCATGTGGCAGTATATGTCGGCAATGGCAAGGTGGTAGAAGCCCTGAATGAAAGAGTTGGCGTAGTTTACCGTGATGTGGCAAGTGTCGGAAAAATTGTAGTAATTGGCAGACCATAGAAAATTGGCAGAGAGGGCGAAAGTCCTCTCTGGAACAGGAGGTAAGAATGGATTTAAAAGATATGATTCTTGTAATGGAGAATTATAAGGGAACAGAAAGAAATATGCTTATGACTTTGGAAGATTATAAGAAGTTCGTTGCCATTGATGATATGTCAGAGCTTGCAGATCAGATGCTGCTTCTTGGAAGAACGCTTGCGGAAGGTTTTACAGAGTATTACAGGGCAGCAAATGTTACAGTTTTTGCAAAATTCTGTAGAGATGATGTGGAACTGGGACGCTTTTTGCAAGGATATTATAATGATTCAAAGAAATTTTACTTTGATAAGGCAACAAGTTCCCCAGAGTGTATTACAAAGATGGATGAGATTGGAATGACGGATAGAGGCTGGATAGATGACTTTATCCTGCATTATGAAAAATGCGACAGGACATTTGAAAGAGGGCAGACATTTCATAATTTTAATGACCACGATTATATGGTACTTGAAGCATTATCTCCACGCAATCTTGTGGTAATGGATATGAAAAGCGGCTCTCTCACGATTGCTCTCGGAGCAACAGAGTATAAGCGATATCCGAAAGACGAGGAGCCAACAAAGGATAACACAACGATTGGGGTATCGTGGGAGCACGGGATTTATCTTGGGTCCACACTTTCGCAGACCAACTTTAAGGCATATAAAAGAGAATACGGAACACCTGAAAAGATAAAAGATGTTTATGATTACAGGGCGAAACTCAAGCAGAAGTTTTATTTTTATCAGGATTTGTCAAAGGATGATGATATTCCCAAAAATATGCAGAATGATTTCCTGCACCAGATGTATAAGGAATTTGGAACGATAGAGGAGGAATATTTTTATGACAGGCTTGAAGATGGAAAGTATGATGAAGGTTTTAAGGAAAGACAGGTAAAAGAAAAAAAGAGCCGATGAGGAAAAATGGAATTGGAGGCTGATATCGAATGGAAAGAGAATTTGATATTGAGATAAAAGAAGTTCTCTCAAGGGTAGAGACAGTAAAGGCAGAGTCACTTGACGATGCCATAAACAAGGCAATGGATATGTATTATTCAGAGCAGATAGTCCTTGATGCGGAGGATATGAAGGGAGTTGATTTTTCGCCATACAGCGAAGAACAGCTCCCTTCTTCATTAAAGGAAAATGGAGGAAAGACACGATGAAAAATGAGCAGACAGCAGTTATTAAGGATATGGAATTTTTATTAAACGAACTTCATAAGGAATGGGAAAGACCGGGAGAGGTAAAATCGTCTGTCAGTATTCCATATGAGAAAGTTGAGGAAATCAGCAGAAAGCTGAATGTGATTGTCTATGAGACACAGCAGTCGGCTGACAGCGACGGACTTGCCTTTAAGCAGAGCATAGCCAAGTCAAAGCAGTGTTATGTGCTTCTCAGGATTATGCGAAAGATTGTAAAAGGAAAGGGCAAATGTGATAGACAGGTGGTTGATGCAGAATTTGTGATTGAGCTTGACGGGGAGGAGTCAAAGCTCTTTAAGGAAATGTTTGCAGAATTACTGAAGTAAAAGGAGGGTGACACATGAGTGTTGATATGAAGGTCAAAGCGATATATGATTCAGAAATCAGCAACATCACCCGTTCTGAAAAGAACTGGAAAGATGTATTAAAGGTTGCAGGTCAGTTATATCGCTATGAATTTGATAATATCGTTATGGTAACAGCTCAGAGATCACCGGAGAAAAGTACCCTTATGGCAGATTATGACACTTGGAAGAAAGTGGGAAGATATGTAAAGCGTGGAGCAAAGGGCTGTGCTATCTTCCCCTCAAGGGCACTTAATCCCCGTATGAGATATATTTTCGATATCAGTGATACAGGCGGAAAGAATGTGAAGCTGACATGGGATCTGGAGGGGGAAAACCTGAAAAGTTATGCAGACTTTCTGGTATCGGAAGGACAGATGGAGCGGTATAAAAGCGATGACAGGGAATCACTAAAAAATACGCTAAAACAGTTTACAGGAACAAATGTTTGGGATATAATAAAAGAGGAGTTCGGAGATAGAATGTCCGAACTTATGCAGCTATCAGGTAGTGTGATAAAGGAATTCAACGAAAAACGCAAGGGCTTACAGCAGGATAGCGATATGGAGCAGTTAGTATATTCCAGTGTTATGTATGCTGTAGGGACGAGATGTGGATTTGACTTATCTGTGCAAGAACAGGATTTCAGTCAGATTGTAAACATCAAAGATGAGGAGATAGTTTACCGTCTTGGTTCCCTTGTATGCGATGTCTCCTGTAGTGTTCTTAGAGAATTTAGTAGGAATTTACAAACGATTGAGAGCGAAAGGAGAATATCATATGTTAGAAGCAATGACTTACAAGGAAGTGGACGGACTGCTGTATCCGGAGCTGACAATGCCGGACGAGACAGAGGATTTAACGAAGCTGGGCAGATACGGGAGAATGGCAATGAAGTATCTTCTGGAGAACGAACCGGCAAGGTACAAGACACTGATGAGATTCGGGAAGATGTACGAGAAGATGTCGGCAGTAGAGGAGGAAGCAAACCAGCTTTACGACCAGTTGGAGGAACAGTATCTAATGAAGCACAAGCCACAGAATCCATCATCGACAATGGAGATGTGGAAGATAAGAGAGCAGGCGAAGATGCAGGCAGAG
>DXQT01000013.1:1287-8184 GCA_019411365.1 Roseburia sp. | reverse complement strand
ATTGGGTGTCAGTAAGGAAGCCGAATATACACAGGCTTCCTTTTTTTTCGACCAAAACGGGCAGGCTAGTTTTGGTGTGAAGCAGTCAGAGAAAACCAGACACAATGAATTTATGCGTCAGTATGAGGAGGACAGAAAGACTGCCCTTGCAGGAAAATATAACTATCTCAATCCGAAAAAGGCAGAAAGTGTACCAAGTGAGTATGTAAAACAAATACTTATGAGAGGGACTGGCTTTGTCGGTGGAAAAGGCAGAGTGTGTGAAATTTACCGCACAGAGATAGATGCTGGAACCAGAGCAAAGCGTATCAAGGCAGAATATGGTCAGGGTGGTGCAAGCTGGCCGCTTGACGGTCTGGGCTTGCACGGGTATGACACATTTCACGGTTCGGGACTTCGTATCCAATGGAAAGATCAAGATGGAGAAGTAGAAGGATATGTTTCGTGGAAGAATGTCGAAAAGGAAATCGGTGTACTTATCCTTACCGGAGAATACCAGTCGGAGACACCTCGTATTGATGAGCTTGCAATGGACGGACTTCGTGAAGATGATGAAGTCATTGACGCAGAGTACCGTGAAGTTGATACGCAGGAGGAAAAATCAGAAATTGATGATTATGCTATTCCTGATGAGCCTGACAGTTATGCTGTAAACAGAAAGGCGGCTGAGTTACGGTATATCAAGCCGATTGATTATGCTGACCGTGTAGCTGCAATGGATGAAGATTTAAGAGATGCCATTGAGATACTTGTGTCAGAATGTAGCTGTTACACACCATTCCGTGCTTTCCTTATGGATGTGGTGCAATCGGATTTTGCATTTATGCCGAATAAGCTGGAACTGATCTGTGAGATAGCGATGGGAAATGTTCAGGGTGAGAGAAAGGCATATTGCAATAATCAGTATGGACTCACAGAATACACTTTAAGCAGTGCAGATGTGAAAGTAAGCTACAAAAACAGAAATGGAGAGAGGGCAGGGGATACCGTATCGTGGCGTGAGGTATATGAAATCTTATCCTATATGGTAAAACAGCCATTTTACTGTGGAGAGGACCAGAAGGCAATCTATCAGACCATAAAAAATAAGATTGACAGGGAAAAGATGAATCCTGTTTACCGCAAGTTCTTTGATATTGAGGACAGTGTGAGAGAAAGCCGTCTTAAAACCAGAGAACGGGCGATTGCATATGGCTTGAATACCAAGATTGACACGGATGGTCGTATAATTTCTGATGAGGATAAGAATGTATCGGCAGATATTTCGCAGAATGATACCGAACCACAGGAGGCTGCCCCTGAAACACCTGCACAGGAAGTATTACCGCCAGCGGAAGGTCTGCGTGGAAAAGAAAAAACACAAGACCAGACAAAACTCAATTTCCATTATAACCTGTGGGAAACAGAAAAGGGCGGTGTAAAGACCAGATACCAGTGGAACATTGATGCAATCTGTACACTAAAGCAGATTGAAGCAGAAAACAGACTTGCAACACAGGAGGAGCAGACGGTTTTATCAAAGTTTGTCGGCTGGGGCGGGTTGTCACAGGCATTTGATGAGAATAATGCAGGGTGGACCAGAGAATATGCAGAACTGAAAGAACTTCTTTCCGATGAGGAATACAGTGCCGCAAGAGCAACCGTAAATAATGCCTTTTATACTTCACCTGAGATTGCAATGTGTATTAACTCAGCACTTGTGCAGTTTGGCTTTAAAGGCGGCAATGTCTTGGAGCCTTCTATGGGTATCGGCAATTTCTTCGGAAGTATGCCAGCACCAATGCAGCAAAGTAAGCTGTATGGAGTGGAGCTGGACAGCATATCAGGAAGGATTGCAAAACAGCTTTACCAGAATGCCAATATCAGTATTACGGGATTTGAAAACACCACATATCCGGATAACTTTTTTGATGTTGTTATGGGAAATGTGCCATTTGGAGATTATAAGATATTCGATCCAAAGTACAACAAGTATAACTTCCGTATTCACGATTATTTTCTGGCAAAAGCACTCGATCAGGCAAGACCGGGAGGTATGGTTGCAGTGATTACCACAAAGGGAACACTGGATAAGAGCAATCCGACTATACGAAAGTATCTGGCTGAGAGGGCAGAACTTGTGGGAGCAATCCGACTTCCGAATACTGCATTTAAGGATAATGCAGGAACTGAGGTGACTGCGGACATTCTTTTTTTACAGAAAAGAGAGCGAAAAATTGATATAGAGCCTGACTGGGTACATCTTGGTGTCACAGGTGATGGCATAGCAGTCAATTCCTATTTTGCAGAGCACCCGGAGATGATGCTTGGTACAATGCAGTATGATACAAGGATGTTCGGACAGGACAGCAAATATACCGTCTGTGTGAATAATGATGAGAACTTCAATCTGTATGAAGCACTCAATAAGGCAATCAGTAACATCAAAGCACAGATGACAGATTTTGAGAGACTGGCAGATAATGAGGAACAGACAGAGGAAGTCATTCCCGCTGATCCGGATGTCAGAAATTATACTTACACATTCTTTGAAGGAAAACTTTACTACAGGGAAAATTCAGAGATGGTAAGGCAGAAAGTATCACCGACAGCGGAGGGGCGTATTAAGAGCCTTGATGAAATCAGACAGATAACAAGAGAGCTGATTGATATCCAGATGGAGGGCTGTAGTGATGAGGAGCTTGCAGACAAACAGCAGCTTTTGAATGTAAAATATGATAAATTCGTTGGAAAGTATGGAGCAATCACTTCCAAAGCAAACCGTACAGCGTTCAGGGATGACAGCGATTATCCGCTTCTTTGCAGTCTGGAAGAAGTAAATGAGGACGGGGAGGTGAAGAAGGCTGATATGTTTTATAAGCAGACGATTAAAGCAAAGTCCGTGGTGGACAGGGTAGAAACTGCAGTTGAGGCTCTTAATGTATCGGTCAATGAGTTTGGATATGTAAATATTCCTTATATGCTCTCCATTTATGAAACAGACAGGGATACTCTCATAAAGGAACTCGATGGAATTATTTTTCTTAATCCTGACCGTTACAATGAAAATAACCCGGACGCAGGCTGGGAGACAGCAGATGAATATCTGTCAGGCAATGTAAGGGATAAGCTGCGTGTTGCAAAGGCAATGGCGGCTGATACCGACGATCCACAGGCAGAAAGATTTGCCGCCAATGCCGCAGCCTTAGAGAAAGTTCAGCCGGAATGGATTGAAGCCTCGGATATAGATGTAAAGATTGGTACAACTTGGATTGAACCGCTTGATTATGAACAGTTTATCTATGAGCTGCTTAATACACCAAAAAGGGCAAGGGCAATCAGAACGGAGTATTATAATTCCGGTATTCAGGTACACTTGAATAAAATGAATATGGAATGGTTCATTGAGAACAAAAGTATGGATAAACATTCCGTGGCGGCAACGAAAACCTATGGTACAAGCCGGATGGATGCTTATTCTATTTTTGAGGAAACATTGAATTTAAAAACGGTCACTGTCAGGGACAGGATTGATGACGGTGATGGCAAGTACCATTATGAAGTCAATAAGAATGAGACAATGCTTGCAAGGGAAAAGCAGAATATGATCAAGGAGAAGTTCAAGGAATGGCTGTTTGCAGAACCGGAACGCAGACAGAAGTATGTGGAGTATTATAATGAAACCTTCAATAATATCCGCCTGCGTGAGTATGACGGAAGCCACTTGCAGTTTCCGGGAATGAACCCTGAAATTGAATTAAAACCGCACCAGAAAAATGCGGTGGCACGAATCCTTATGGGAGGAAATACCCTGCTTGCCCACTGTGTCGGTGCCGGAAAGTCGTTTGAGATGATGGCTGCGTGTATGGAACAGAAAAGGCTCGGACTTGCCAATAAGACAATTATGGTAGTGCCAAAGCCGCTTATCGGGCAGACAGCAAGTGAATTTTTAAGGCTTTACCCGTCAGCAAACATCTTGGTTGCAACGGAGCGTGATTTTGAAAAGAGCCGAAGAAAGCAGTTTGTATCAAGGATTGCGACAGGCGATTATGACTGCATCATTATGTCGCACTCGCAATTTGAGAAAATTCCAATTTCGGCAGAGAGAAAGGAGCGAATGCTTAATGAACAGATAAATGAGATCACCTATGCGATTGATGATATGAAGGAGCGGAATGGGGAACGCTGGACCGTAAAGCAGATGGAAAGCCAGAAGAAAAAGCTGGAGGAACAGCTTAAATCCCTGACCGATGAGAGCAGGAAAGATGACCTCATTACCTTTGAGGAGCTGGGTGTTGACTCTATTATGGTAGACGAAGCACACAATTTTAAGAACCTCGCCACATTTTCAAAGATGAATAATGTGGCGGGAATCAGCAGTAGTGGGGCTAAAAAGTCAACGGATATGCAGCTTAAATGCCAGTATTTATCAGAGATAAATGATGGCAGGGGCATTGTATTTGCTACCGGAACACCGATAAGCAATACGATGTGTGAGATGTATGTTATGCAGCTTTATTTGCAGAAATCGGCACTTGAGGAGATGGGAATTCATCATTTCGACTCGTGGGCGGCTAACTTCGGAGAAGTAACAACGGCATTGGAGCTTACGGTTGAGGGCAGTGGTTTCCGTTTCAAGAGCAGGTTCAATAAGTTTACCAATCTGCCGGAGCTTATGAACATCTTCCGTGAGGTCGCCGATGTGCAGACAGCGGATATGCTTGACCTTGATGTGCCTGCACTCCGTGGCGGCAAGCCTATTATCGTGGAGTCGGAGCCGGACTGGTATGTGAAGCAGGTAATGGAAGAATTTGTTGTAAGGGCAGAAAGGATAAGGGGTGGGGGTGTTGATCCAAGTGTTGACAACTTCTTAAAGATTACGCACGAAGCAAGACTTCTTGGAACAGACGCAAGACTGATTGATAAGGACGCACCGAACAACCCGGACGGAAAGCTCAATAAGGTAGCGGAAAATGTCTGGAAAGAATATGTAAAAGGAAATGCTGATGGTCATATAGGCTGTCAGCTTATTTTTTCGGATATTGGAACACCGGGACCGGACAAGGACTTTACGATTTATGATTATCTGAAGGAGTCACTTATCAAGTATGGTATCCCTGCGGAGGAGATAGCATTTATTCACGATGCAAAAACAGACGCACAGAGGGATGCACTCTTTAAGGAAATGAGGACAGGTAAGAAAAAAGTCCTTATCGGTTCGACAGATAAGTGCGGAACCGGAGTTAATGTACAGACACACCTTGTTGCAATGCACCATGTCGATTGCCCGTGGAAGCCTTCTTCCATTGAACAGAGGGAAGGCAGAGGTATCCGACAGGGAAATAAAAACGATGAGGTGGCAATCTACCGATATGTTACAAAACAAACCTTTGATGCATACAACTGGTCACTTGTGGAAAACAAGCAGCGTTTCATCAGTCAGGTTATGACAAGCAAGGCAGTGAGCCGAAGCTGTGAGGACATTGATGAGGCAACACTTTCTTATGCGGAGATTAAGGCGGTTGCGACAGGCAACCCTTTAATCAGGGAAAAGATGGAGGTTGACAATGATGTCCAGAGATTAAAGCTCTTAAAAGCGTCGTATGATAATCAGAGATACGGATTGCAGGATAATTTTATGATCAAATATCCAAAACTCATCAAAACTGCGACAGAGAAACTTGCCAATGTCAGGGAGGATATAAAGGCAAGGGATAAGGAATTGATTGATAACCCGGATTTTGCCATTACCATAGGCAATGCAACTTATACAGAGCGAGTGGATGGTGGAACCGTAATGCTTGAAGCAATCAGCAAATGTAAGACAGGCGAAACCACTCCAGTCGGTAAGTTCCACGGCTTTGAGCTTCTGGTGGAAAAGAATTTCCTCAGTATCAACTATATGGTGCTTCGTGGAAAGACGGAATACAAGGCGGAACTTTCCACAAGTCCGGTGGGAAGTATGGTAAAGCTGGAGAACCTGTTCAACGGACTTCACGAAAATGTTGATTTTCTGGAAAAGAAGATTGAACAGTACCAAAATGATCTTGAGGCTTCAAAGGCGGAGTATGACAAGCCGTTTGCATATAGTGCAGAACTGGAAGAAAAACTTGCAAGGCAGTATGAATTAAATGCCCAGCTTGACCTTGAGAACGCAAAGGCTATGGATGCAGATCTTGGCGGACCGGACGAAGAAAAGTCTGAGGACAGAATAGAAAATGCGGGTATTGTTGCAGAGGATAAGGGAATCTATATGCCAGACAGAAACAGGAAAAGATAGGAGTGAAACTCTATGAGCATAAGGAAAGTGGTCGCAGGACTACTGATTACAGCAGGGATTGCCATTATGGCAGTCTCTTTTTTCTGGTGTACAACCGGAGAGAGAAACACGAACCAGCTCATAAATGAATTTGAGCAGACATTGGAGGAGAAGCAGGATGAAAGGTCAGAGGTTGAGAAAGAGCAAACCACCGTTAGTAAAGAGGAGAAAGCCATTCTTAAAGAAGGCAGTATCATCGGCATTATTGAGATACCGGGAATAGATATCAGATACCCGGTAATGGAAGAAACCGGAAGTGAAATGCTGAATGCCGGGACAGGGAACAATGCGTTTTATTGTCAGGTGCAGATATAAGGAGGCGGCAGATGAATAAGAGATACCGACTGGGGGAGATAGAAGAAGCAGTATCGGAAATGGAGGAGCTGATCGACACTCAGGATGATATTGCAGAGATTGATGATGACTTTCAGATTGTCGTAAGCGGCTGGTCTGTGTATGTCGAAAGGCTGAATCTGACACTCAGACAGGGAGTTGCCTGTATCTGGGATACGGAGGCAGGATTATTTATGCCTGATTTTGATGTGACTATCGTGTATGAGGGAAACATCGAAACACAGGAATGGCTCTACTATGAGCAG
>DXQT01000013.1:0-1277 GCA_019411365.1 Roseburia sp. | reverse complement strand
TGGCAGATTGTCTTGTGAACAGATAGAACAGCTTTGGTGTGAGCTTATCATACCAGAAAACAATGATAATTCAGAAGTATAAGAAAGAGAGGAACAGCGTATGAAGTATTCAATTAAGGTAAACGAGGTAAGAGCAAAAGATGGCAGCAATATCAAGGGTTTTGCGACCGTGGTATTTGGTGATTCATTCAAGATTACCAATATCGCAATCCTTGAAAATAAGGAAAAGGGAGAGCTTTTTGTATCAATGCCAAGATACCGTTCAAATGAGCGTGATGAGAAAAACAGCGTGATTTATAAGGATGTATGCAATCCTATCACGGCAGAGTTTCGTGAGGAACTCTATACTAATATCCTTGAGGCTTATGCAAAAATCAGGGAGCCGGAGAAAGCAGAAACACAGACACAGGGAAAAACTCAGGAAATGCCGGAGTTTTCCGTGACGGTAACACCTTATGAAAGGGAAGGCAGTAATATCAAGGGACTTGCCCGTATTTACTTTGAAAACAGCTTCATTGTAAATAATGTAAACATCCTTCAGGGCAAAGAGAAAATCTTTGTATCAATGCCTTCTTATAAAACAAAGCAGGTGGACGAGCACGGCAAACCGATTTATCAGGATGTCTGCTATCCGGTCACAAAGGATTTCAGGGAGAAGCTCTATAATGAGATTATTGCAGAATATGAGAAAGCAAAGGATAAGAGCAACGAAAAAGCAAGGGAGAATGCCGAACAGAACCACGGAAATCCCGACAGGGATAAAAAGGATACACCCTTTCGATAATTAAGGCTAAGGGGCGGCATATGCTGCCCTGTTTATAAGGAGGAAAAGCAGATGGAAGCAGAAAAGACACTTACTAATGAGGAGATCATAAGAGAACTTCTCGATTTATTAAAAAAGAATACTATGAAAGAACAGGCAAATGATGTATTTGAGATATGCACCTATGTGGATGGTCTGGAAAAAAAGATTGTGTCTATGACAGAAGAACTTACCAGTATGCAGGACCAGATCAAGAAAATGCAGGAAGATACCCTTATCAATAATGCAAAAAAAGCATTAACAGAAGCACAGGAGCGACTCAATGCCAGATGTGAGCAGATAAAGTCACAGGTATCTGAGATAAAAGTACAGGTAAAATCTACTGCCAAGAATATTGTTGATGAAACAAAGGCAAAGGGCAGGGCGGCACTTTACAGGGTGACAGAATTTGTAGGAATTAAGAAAAGACTTCTCAATGTCAGAACAGCGGTAAAAGATATGATTGTATCTACAG
>DXQT01000012.1 GCA_019411365.1 Roseburia sp. | reverse complement strand
TCGTCGGGCTCATAACCCGAAGGTCATAGGTTCAAATCCTATTCCCGCAACTCAAATTTTAATATCGTATTTGCCCAGTTAGCTCAGTTGGTAGAGCAGAGGACTGAAAATCCTCGTGTCTCTGGTTCGATTCCGGAACTGGGCATTCAAAAGAAAAATATGGGATATTAGCTCAGTTGGTAGAGCACTTGACTTTTAATCAAGTTGTCCGGGGTTCGAATCCCCGATGTCTCATTAGCTAAAAGATTGGAAGTGTTGAAAAATCAACACTTCTTATTTTTGTACATTAAAAAAATTGATTACACTTTGTTTAATTTAGCAAGTATCTTTGGTTGGCTACAGCTTGAGCTTGATTCAAGTCGATTCCCGTTAAGTAATTCTTTTCTGCGACGGTTGGACTATGTCCTAATAATGCAGATGCAATTAGAAGATTACCACCTTTTGAATTAACAAGGGAGGTGGAAACATTTCTTCTAAAGGAATGAGGATCTTTAATGATACCTTTTTCGCTTTTTATACCTAATTTTTGACAAATACCTTGATAAACAAGATAGACAGCTCTATTTGTGATAGGTGAAGTATTTTCCCTATTAGGAAACAGATAGTTGCTATCGGGATATCGTAATTGATATGTTATATTATAGATGGGGATAAAAATATTATTCCATAAAGTTGAATGATTAAAAAAATATGGTAAAATAGAAATAAAAAAGGAGGAGTTTGCCATGAATAAAAAATGGACAAAAAGTTTGTTAATGATACTTTTATGCGTTTGCTGTATGTTTATGTTTAAAAGCATAAAAGTAAATGCAGCAATGACGGATGAGGCAGAAGATTATGAGTTGGAGGAAGTTTATAATGGAACAATAACAAGTCCTTCACCATGGTATACTACACACAGATATTACAAATTTAGTATTTCTAAAAAGTCACATGTTACTTTAAGTGCAACAGTAGATTCCACTACAAATTATGGGATGTGTATATATAATTCAGATGGAAAAATTGTACTGAATGGTAATGATTTGCAATATGAAAGTAATGTAGCGACAGGAAAATTCAAAACTAGTCAGAGCAGGACTTTGCCGAAAGGAATATACTATTTAGATATTACAAAAGGTGGTACAGAAATAAGTACAGTATATTCTTTCAAAATCCAAGCAGAAAAACAGATTAAATTATCTAAAGGAACTATTAGCTCTTTAAAAAATAACAAAAAGGGTCAAATGACAGTTAAGTGTAAATCAGCAGTAAATGCGATTGGTTATAGAATCCAATATTCTACAAATTACAAATTTAAAAAGGGAGTAAAAACTGTATATTCACCAACGACAACTTATACAATAAAAAAATTAGCAAAGGGAAAAAGATATTATGTTAAGGTGTGTCCATATACAGTTTACAATGATGGTACATATGTATTTGGACAGAATTCATATGTAAAGCAAGTATTCATAAAGAAATAGGATGAGATTAAACAAGAGGTTGTTAGAACAAATGTGTCTAACAACCTCTGAATTCATTATATAGAATATGTGATTCCGTCAAGTGTTAGCAAGCAAACTTTCTTTGTGGAAAGCAAGCATTTGACAGAATGATTACACTAAGTAGATGATGTGTTGCAAATGCCCTTTCTATCAGTATTTGAACATCGAGACTTAGGTTCGAATCCCTGATGTCTCATTAACTAAAATACAGCGAAAAGCCAGTAGAACTAAGGCTTTCCGCTATTTTTTTGTAATTTTTGAAGTGGTTTAAAAACATTTTGAACATTTACCATACCCTTTATGGATTGCTTCTTGTTCAGTGAATAAAAAAGGAGGAGCCAGTAAAACGGGGGATGTTTTACTGGCTTTGTTATGAAAAAAAAGAAACTGTTTTATGTGAAAAAGGTTTATTTCCTTTTGACATTATTTATAGTAAACGAAGTTCATGATGGAATTGTGGTAAATTTTTGAAAAAAGTGTGAAGTCCTGGTAAAGATTCGGTTACAATAACTGCACATGAAACGCTATTGTCTGAGGTGGGATGCTTGCGGTCTGTGTGGTTGCATGTGTAATGCGGACGCGCTGGCTGGGGCGGAGGGATGAAAGTGTGATCGGGCGGCCGGATGGATCGGAGAAGGTGGAATTTGAGACGACGTAGCGGACCTGGCTGTTGATGTCGTTTGGATTGCCGGTGTACAAAAAGCCATTTGCGGCGTCGATACTTGCAATCCTGCCGATCGAGGTTGCAATTTCAATTTGAG
Source organism: Roseburia sp. (assembly GCA_019411365.1). Next base: position 75,496 of record DXQT01000012.1, on the reverse strand, counting down.
GGCGCCGTCTCTGTACCATGATCAGAAATGCATTTGCCTGTGGAGGGATACTCCGTGTCATTGCAGAAGAGAAAACTGCATTGATCCATGTTTGCGGGCGGATTTCCGACAGGGATATGACCTGACCGGATGAATCGAGGATGACAGTGTTCCGGTTGATATTTAAACGGAGCATCTGGATGTTGTCGGATTGCTGTCCGGGCGAGGCTGCATAAGATACGATGATATATCCGGTGGAAGTGTTGGAAAAAGCATTGACCTCCTCCACGAAAGCATTTGTGATCTGTGAAATATTACCCCGCCGGGAAAGTGTTCCTCTGGTCTCTGTGTTCATTGAAAGTCTCCAGTACAATAAGCTATTTATTTTAGTATATGATGTGATGAATCAATGTGCGAGTATAAATTACGAGTGACAATAGTCGGTTGAGAATCAATAGAGAAGTTGTTGAGATAAATGATCAGAAAAATTTTTGAGTGATTTGGGGGGAGGGATATAGCGGAATGCAGCGCAATATGTAATTTATTAAAGAACCGTAAAAGATATTGCATAAGAGATGTAAACTTTTTTAGGTATTTTATCCTATATTTTGGAAGCAATTCAATGTAAAAATAAAATAATTATAAACAAATGAAATATTCAATTCCCAAAACATAAAAAAACTTACAAAAACCATTAATAGAATTTATATAAAATTACCAAAATGGGAATGGAAAATTTGGCTTTGACAAAAAATTGACAAGTGGAAAATTTTTAAATAAAATACAGCAAAGTGTAGGAAAGAAGGGAAGTGAGAATACGGAGGAATTATCGAAAGTGCTGATGGAAGAGCTGAACTGTGAAACTGCTTTCACGATTCCGGTGTTTGGAGGTATTCCGGTTGCCGAATCGGTAGTAGTAACGTGGGTAATTATGGCAGTTCTTTTGGTAGCGGCATTTTTCTTAGGAAGAAATCTGCGTGTCGAGAACGTAGGAAAACGTCAGCTGGCAGTGGAAACCGTCGTTGGCGGATTGCATAACTTCTTTTACGATCTGCTTGGAGAGGAAGGAAAATGTTATATTCCTTATTTAATGACAGTAGGAGTTTACATTGCAATCGCTAATATGATCGGACTGTTTGGACTGAAATCCCCGACAAAGGATGTCGGTGTTACCGGTGCGCTTGCATTGATGAGCATTGTACTGATCGAGTATTCGGGAGTACGTGCAAAAGGAATGAAAGGTTTTCTGAAGAGTTTCGCCGAACCGATTCCAATTATGTTACCAATGAATATATTGGAGATATTTATCCGTCCATTATCATTGTGTATGCGACTTTTTGGTAACATTTTAGGGGCATTCGTCATTATGGAGCTGATCAAGATCGTGGCACCGCTTTTAGTACCGGTTCCACTCAGTCTTTATTTTGACTTGTTTGACGGATTCATTCAGGCGTATGTATTTGTATTTTTAACATCCTTATTTATTAAGGAAAGCATCGAGTAAAAAAAGTAAAAACAAAAAAGGAGAAATTTATCATGACATCATTAATCGCAATTGGAGCAGGAATCGCAGCATTAACAGGTATTGGAGCAGGTATCGGTATCGGTCTTGCAACATCTAAGGCAACAGACGCTATCGCAAGACAGCCGGAAGCAGACGGAAAGATCACAAAAGCATTATTACTTGGTTGTGCACTTGCCGAAGGTACTGCAATTTTCGGTATGGTTGTTGCAATTTTAATTATCTTATTCTTAGGTTAAGGAAAGGGTCTGGTAGAGAATGCAATTATTAAGAATAGATTGGAACGTCGTCTTTACCATCATTAACCTGATCGTTCTGTATCTGGGACTTCGTAAGTTTTTAATTGGTCCTGTCACGAATGTTATGGAGCAGCGTAAGCAGATGATCGAAGGTCAGATCGCAGATGCCAACAAATTAAAGGCAGAAGCGGGAGACTTAAAGAAACAGTATGAGGGAATGCTTGCACAGGCGCATGAGGAATCTGCAGAACTGCTTGAGAAAACTCGTAAGAGTGCACAGGCAGAGTATGAGAACAGAATCAATGCGGCGGATGCGGAAGCAGAAAAGATCATCGAGAAGGCCCATAAGACCGTGGAACTCGAACGTGACAAAACTGTGCAGGATCTTCAGTCACAGATTGCAGTTCTTGCAGTGGCAGCAGCAGGAAAAGTACTTGGTGAGGCAAGTACGAACGAGAATAACCGGTTACTGTATCAACAGTTTTTGACAAAAGCAGGTGGTGTGAATGACGCAGACAGCAAATAATTATGCAACGGTTCTCTTAGAGCTTGGTGTGACAAGAGAAGCGGTTGATGAGACAAAAGAGATTCTTTCTCTGACCCAGGATCTGCCGAAGAGTTTAAAAAGCCCGGTTGTGTCAAAACAGGAGAAACATAAGCTGATCGACCGGATCTTTCCGGAATCAATGAAAAATTTTCTGAAGGTGGTTTGCGATTACGGTGAGGCAGATCTCCTTGAGGAAATTTTTGCCGCATATGATGTAGTGGAAGCGGAGAAAAATGGTATCCTTCAGGCAAAACTGGAGTATGTCTTAGAGCCGACAGAGGATGAAGTGGCACAGATGAAGGCATATCTTGCAAAGAAATATCAGAAAGATAAAGTTGCGCTTGCATTGGAAAAGAAGCCGGAACTGATCGGTGGATTTGTACTGCGGGTAGGAGATATAGAAGAAGATTACAGCATGAAAGGGCGCTTAAATCGGTTAGAGAGAAGATTAGCGTGGAGGTGATAACGTGGGTTCTATCAGTTCAGAAGAGATTATATCTATCCTGAAAACAGAAATAGAGAACTATGACATGGTAAGCAAAGACCAGGAAGTCGGAACTGTCATCTGGGTCGGTGATGGTATCGCAACGATTTATGGTATTGAGCATGCGATGTATGGTGAGATCGTTATCTTTGAGAACGGTGTCCGCGGAATGGTACAGGATATCAAACGTGATCAGGTAGGCTGTATTATTTTTGGTAAAGACACAGAGATCAAAGAGGGAACGAAAGTAACCAGAACTAAGAAAAAAGCAGGTATTCCGGTAGGTGATGCTTACCTTGGAAGAATTATCAATGCCCTTGGAGCCCCGATCGATGGAAAAGGTGAGATCAAAGCAGATGATTACCGTGCCATCGAGCAGGAAGCACCGGGTATCGTAGACAGACAGTCCGTAAAACAGCCAATGGAAACAGGTATCCTTGCGATCGACTCCATGTTCCCAATCGGACGTGGACAGCGTGAGCTGATCATCGGTGACCGTCAGACCGGTAAAACATCGATCGCAGTAGATACCATCTTAAACCAGAAAGGCAAAGATGTTGTCTGCATTTACGTTGCAATCGGTCAGAAGGCATCTACGGTTGCAAAATTGGTGAATACACTGACAAAGAACGGTGCCATGGATTATTCCATCGTGCTTTCCTCGACAGCGAGTGAATCTGCATCCTTACAGTACATCGCTCCGTATGCAGGAACAGCACTTGCAGAGTACTTCATGTACAAAGGAAAAGATGTCCTGATCGTATATGATGATCTCTCCAAACATGCAGTGGCATACCGTGCACTGTCATTACTTTTAGAGCGTTCACCGGGACGAGAGGCATATCCGGGAGACGTATTCTATTTACATTCAAGATTATTAGAGCGTTCCAGTAAGTTAAACGACGAGTTAGGCGGAGGTTCCATTACCGCACTGCCGATCATCGAGACACAGGCAGGCGATGTTTCCGCTTATATTCCTACGAACGTTATTTCCATTACAGATGGTCAGATTTTCTTAGAGAGTGATCTGTTCAACTCCGGTATGAGACCGGCGGTCAACGTAGGTCTTTCCGTATCCCGTGTAGGTGGTGCGGCACAGACAAAGGCAATGAAAAAAGCATCCGGTACGATCCGTATCGATCTGGCGCAGTACCGTGAGATGGAAGTGTTTACACAGTTCAGCTCCGATCTGGATGATATGACGAAAGAGCAGTTACAGTATGGTAAAGGACTGATGGAGCTCTTAAAACAGCCGCTCTGCCATCCGATGAGCCTCGCAGATCAGGTAATTACACTGGTTGCAGCAAACAAACGTCTGCTTTTGGATGTGGATATCAAACAGATGAAAGAGTTCCAGGGAAGATTACTGGATTTCTTTAAAATCGAGCATAAAGATGTCGTTGATGCCATCAACGAGAAAAAAGTGCTGGATGATGGGATTACAGAAAAGATCGTAGAGGCAGTCAAAGAATTTAAGAGCAGGTGATAGAGCATGGCAAATACCAAGGAAATTCAGAAACGAATGAAAAGTATTCAGGATACGATGAAGATTACGAGTGCCATGTATATGATTTCCTCTGCAAAGTTAAGAAGTGCAAAGCAGAAGCTCGAAAATACAGAGCCGTATTTCTATGCGTTACAGTCTGCAATCTCACGACTGCTCCGTCATATTCCGGATGCTAAGAGCCGGTATTTTGACCAGCACGAGGAGATTCCGGACGACAAAAAACGCAGGGGATACATTGTGATCACTGCAGATAAGGGACTGGCAGGTGCGTACAACCATAACGTCATTAAAATGGCGCATGAACTGTTTGAGCAGGGTGAAAACAACAAACTGTTCGTCGTCGGAGAGCTTGGAAGACAGTATTTTACCAAGGAAGGGTTAGAGGTAGATACCGAGTTTAAATATACGGTGCAAAATCCTTCCCTGCACAGAGCCAGAGTTATCACAGAACGTATTCTGGAGTTATACAATAACAACGAATTGGATGAGGTATACATCATTTATACGAAAATGGAGAATTCATTTTCCATGGAAGCGGAAATGATGAAACTGCTTCCACTGGTAAAAGAGGATTTCATGGGGAAAGCTCCTGTTGATATTTATCAGGAGGAGATCAAGGCAGATACGACCATGCAGGATATTTTAGAGCATGTTGTGCCGAACTATGTCAACGGATTTATTTACGGTGCACTCGTGGAGTCATTTGCCAGTGAGCACAATTCACGAATGATGGCGATGCAGGCGGCAACAGACAGTGCAAAAGAGATGCTGCAGACTTTGTCCATTGAATACAATCGTGTGCGTCAGGCTGCGATTACCCAGCAGATCACAGAGGTAATCGGCGGTGCGAAGGCACAGAAGAAAAAGAAGAAAAAATAGGAAGGGGATGTGAAAGCGGAATGAAAACAGGAAAAATCGTGCAGGTTATGGGACCTGTAGTAGACGTTGAATTTGAAGATAATGACCTTCCGTTTATCAAAGATGCGCTTGAAGTAGACAACGGCGGAAAACGCTGTGTCATGGAAGTTGCACAGCACATCGGCAATAACACAGTACGTTGTATTATGTTAGCTGCCAGTGAGGGACTTCACAAGGACATGGAAGTTGTTGCTACGGGAAGCGGTATTACGGTTCCGGTCGGACAGGGCACATTGGGGCGTCTGTTCAATGTATTAGGAGATACCTTAGACGGCGGCAAGACTTTAGAGGGTGAGAAACACTGGTGTATCCACAGAGATCCGCCATCTTTCGAGGATCAGAGTCCGGTCGTTGAGGTACTTGAAACAGGAATCAAGGTCATCGACCTTTTAGCACCGTATGCAAAAGGTGGTAAGATCGGTCTGTTCGGTGGTGCCGGAGTTGGTAAAACGGTATTGATCCAGGAGCTGATCCGTAACATTGCAACCGAGCACGGCGGATATTCCATTTTTACCGGTGTTGGAGAGCGTTCGAGAGAGGGTAATGACCTCTGGTCCGAGATGAAAGAATCCGGCGTACTCGAAAAGACAGCCTTAGTGTTTGGTCAGATGAACGAGCCGCCAGGAGCACGTATGCGTGTTGCTGAGACAGGACTTACCATGGCAGAATATTTCCGTGATGAGGAGCATCAGAACGTGCTTTTATTCATTGATAACATTTTCCGTTTCACACAGGCAGGTTCTGAGGTATCCGCTCTGTTAGGACGTATGCCGTCAGCCGTTGGTTATCAGCCGACTTTAGCAACTGAGATGGGTGAATTACAGGAACGTATCGCATCAACCAAAAACGGTTCCGTTACTTCCGTACAGGCAGTCTATGTGCCTGCAGACGACTTAACTGACCCGGCGCCTGCAACGACATTCGCACATCTGGATGCAACGACCGTTCTTTCCAGAAAGATCGTAGAGCAGGGTATTTATCCGGCAGTTGATCCGTTGGAGTCAAACTCCCGTATCCTCGAGGAGGATGTTGTCGGAAAAGAGCATTATGAGACAGCAAGACGTGTTCAGGAGATCCTTCAGAAATACACAGAGTTACAGGATATCATTGCAATTCTTGGTATGGAAGAGCTTTCCGAGGAGGATAAACTTGTTGTTTACCGTGCAAGAAAGATCCAGAAGTTCTTATCCCAGCCGTTCCACGTTGCAGAGAACTTTACCGGTGTACCGGGCAAATATGTGCCGTTAAAAGACACCGTACGCGGATTTAAGGCGATCGTTGACGGTGAGATGGATGAATATCCGGAAGCTGCTTTCTTTAACGTAGGAACGATCGAGGATGTCATTGAGCGGGCAAAGACAATGGGTAATACCGGTTCCGCCAGCTAGGAGGGAGGAACATGAATACATTTAGCTTAAAAGTAATTGCCTGTGATAAGGTATTTTACGATGGAAGATGTGCACAGGTAGTCCTGCCGCTCCATGATGGTTTAAAGGCGATCCAGGCGCACCATGAAAATATGGTGTTTGCCGTGGAGGTCGGAGAGATCCGTATCTTAGAGGAAAACGGAAACACGATCTACGGTGTTACGGGAACCGGGTTTGCGCAGATCATCAACAACCGTGCAACAGTCATTGTAGACACCTGTGAATCACCGGAGGAGATCGATGTAAGACGTGCGCAGGAAGCAAAAGAGCGTGCGGAAGAACAGCTCCGCCAGAAACAGAGCATTGAAGAGTATCATCGCTCCAAAGCCTCATTAGCGCGTGCTATGGCACGTCTTAAGGTGGGAAGCAAGGATCAGCCGATCGGTTATTAATGAAGGGCATCTGAAGGCAGACAGCCGGTTGGTTACTGATGGCGGACTTTCGAGGGCAGACAGCCGTATACTTCTTTGAACATACGGTTGAATACCTTATAGTTGATAAAACCGTGGCGTTCCATGATCTGTGTAATGCTGTCGCCGGTCTGCATGAGGTCAGAATAAATATGGGAAAGCCGTACCATGTTGACGTATTCTAAGAAGGTGAATCCCATGTTTTTCTTAAAGAAACGGCAGAAGTATTCGGGATTGAGTGCAAAACGGTCTGAGATATCCGAGAGGGAGAGCGGTTCCATATAATGCCTTTCCACATAAGTTATGATATCTTTCAGCCTTGTGAGCGTTTTGGTATCCTGCGAGACGGTACTCTGTGACTGTGGCAGGACGTAAGAAGTATAAAGTATATAAAGAAAATGATGAAGGTGGCTGCCAAATAAAAACTGGTAGCCATTTTTTTCATTTTTATATAAGGAACCCATGGTCAGTAAGTGATCCCGCATTTCGCAGAATACGGGGTCATTTTTATATTTTTCCGCAGAAAAGTATTCCTGAAAACGGATGGAGGCAAAACCGGGAAGCATCTGGTTAAAGAAGTCAAACGGGATCTGCAGCAGGTAGGTTTCAGTTCTGCCGATCGTGCGGGTGTAATGGATGTCACCGGAATTCACCAGAAAGATATCGCCTGTGTGCAGCAGGAAGGATTCCTCGCGGCAGATGACATGCATGGAACCCGAGGAAATGTATAAAATCTCAACGTGTGCGTGCCAGTGGCTGGGCACGAGCTGGTTGTCGGACTGGTAGATGTCGAAGTAGACGGGGAGTTTGGGTTTGGAGGTGATGATCTCGTGGGTGGTCATGGAGGTGGGGATTCCTTTCTTTTGAGGTAAAGTGTTTATGGCATGCGTGGGTTTTGGCGAGCCTTCCTGCGGTCTGTATGGCGCCGGGGTGTCCGGGTAAGGCTGAGCCGGTTACCGCTTTTTCGTGTTCCTAAGCGGGCACCTGAACAAAGTGGCGATTTCATGCTGCTCCCAGAACTCGCTTTTTCGTTTATGGAAAGCCAAAAGTGCATTGAGCTCGGACAACTGTCCGCAGCATGACTTTTTGTTCATGTGCCCGCTAAGGAACACACAAAAAGCGGTAAGACGGCTCCACCTTACCCGGACACCCCGGCGCCGTACAGACCGCAGGGCATGTTGGAAAGCCTTCCGGAAAATATGTGCGGCAGTCCTTGTAAAATACGATAGGACTGATTCTGCCAACTTTGTTGTTAAGCTCATAATAAGTCAATATCGACCGAAATACAAGTCATTATCTGCCTTGAAATAAAAGTGTAAGGTAAGTATGATAGGAATATAAAGAATATAAGAAACGTAAGAGAGTTGCCGACAAAACGCGTCAATACCAAGAAGCCGTTGCAGGCAAAAACGCATCGAAACCAAGAAGCCGTTGCCGACAAAACGCATCAAAACCAAGAAGCCGCTGCCGACAAAACGTATCAAAACCAAGAAGCCGTTGCAGGCAAAAATGCATCGAAACCAAGAAGCCGTTGCCGACAAAACGCATCAATACGCTGAAAGCGCTGCATGCAAAACGCACCAACAACCTGCGCCTGTTGCGAGGGATACGCAGATTTATAAGAAGGTGCTGGGGAGCCGTCGGTACTTAGCGACCGTATTTTGGTCGCTTAGTACCGCTACGAGCGACACGCAGCGGGAGCGTGCCTTCGTTAAAACTGCGTATCCCTCGCAGCATACACATCCTACAAAGCGTTTTGCCAGCAACGTGACACATCCTACGAAAAAGTTTTGCCTCCAACGCCCACCCACCAAATATTTCAAAAAGGAGCCCACAATCATGGAAAAATGGCAAAGATCACTTTATCAACCCAACCTCCCTCTCGGAGCTGACGGCACCAAAGTCACCGCCTCAAAAGCACACATCACCCTGTCAAAAGAAGCCGCCAAAGAAGGCATGGTTCTTCTAAAGAACAATGAAAGCCTTCTCCCATTTCAGGCAGGCACCAAACTCGCCCTGTTTGGAAAAGGCAGTTTTGACTATGTCAAGGGTGGTGGCGGAAGCGGAGATGTAACCGTTGCTTATACGACAAATTTGTATGAGGGATTCAAGAAGCTGCCGGAAAAAGTAGAAGTGTATGAGGCACTCTCTGATTATTACCGTAAAGAGGTAGAAAAACAGTACGAGGCAGGAGCAGAACCGGGAATGACAGTAGAGCCTGCGTTTCCGGAAGAAACTGCAAAAAAAGCGAGAACGTACACGGACACGGCAGTGATCTGCATCAGCCGTTTTTCCGGGGAAGGCTGGGACAGAAAGAGTTCTTATGATAAGGAGATGGATGAGTCGGTACAGACAGATCCGCTGCTGGAAAAGGCAGAGCGCATTTTTCCGGACGGAGACTTTTACCTGACGAAGGAAGAGCGCGCGATGGTGGAACAGGTGCAGCAGTTGTTCCCGAAGGTGGCAGTCGTTATGAATGTCGGCGGCATGGTCGATACGGACTGGTTTGCAGAAAATGAAAAAATTCAGGCGGTGCTGATGGCATGGCAGGGGGGTATGGAAGGCGGAAACGCAGCAGCAGAGCTTCTGTGCGGCGTCGGCAGTCCATCCGGAAAACTTTCCGACACATTTGCAAAGAAACTGGAAGACTATCCGTCATCGGAGACATTCCATGAATCGGTAAAATATGTCGATTATAAAGAAGATATCTACGTCGGCTACCGCTATTTTGAGACAATACCGGGGGCTGATAAAGCCGTCAATTATCCGTTTGGCTACGGTCTTTCCTACACGACTTTCGAGCGTGCGTTAGTATCTGCGGAAGAAAAACAGGGTGTGATCCGCGTGCGTGTCAATGTGACCAACACCGGAAAATATCCGGGAAAAGAAGTCATGCAGTTATATGCGCAGGCACCGCAGGGCGTACTTGGAAAGGCAAAGAGAGTCCTTGCAGCATTTGAAAAAACACGACTGTTAGCACAGGGAGAAACGCAGCTTCTGACGTTAGAGGCACCGGTGGCACAGCTTGCATCCTATGATGATCTGGGAAAAATTCAGAAATCTGCCTATGTGCTGGAAAAAGGTAAGTATCAGTTTTATCTTGGCACGTCCGTGCGGGAAACAGAGCAGGTATTTTGTTTTACAATGCCAGAGGATACCGTAACAGAGCAGCTTACCGCAAAACTGGTTCCGACTTCACTTGCGGAGCGCATGCTCTCCGATGGAAGTTTTGAAAAACTGCCGCAGTCCGAACCGAATGATCCGGATTACTCCGCAATCAAACGTGTTCCGAGGGAGGAAAGCGATGGATTTTCACCGGCTGTCCGCGCACTGCCGGGACATCAGATCTGGTCACAGCCGTATAAGAAAGACGCACATATTTTTATGGAAGTTGCAGAAGGAAAGATCACGCTGGATGAATTTGTGACACAGATGACGGATGAGGAACTTGCGCATATTTTAGGCGGACAGCCGAATACCGGTGTGGCAAATACATTTGGATTTGGAAATATGCCGGAGTATGGAATCCCGAATATTATGACGGCGGACGGACCTGCCGGACTCCGCATTGAGAAAAAATGTGGCGTAGTTACGACGGCGTGGCCGTGTGCGACACTTTTAGCATGTACCTGGAACCCGGATGTGTTATATCAGGTTGGTGCAGCAGGTGCCGCTGAGGTGAAGGAAAATAACATTGCCGTCTGGCTGACGCCTGCGGTCAATATCCACAGAAGTCCGCTTTGCGGAAGAAACTTCGAGTATTATTCGGAAGACCCATATCTGACCGGAAAAATGGCTTCTGCAATGGTAAAGGGAATCCAGTCAAAACATATCGCTGCAACGGTCAAACATTTCGCCTGCAACAATAAGGAGACGAACCGTAAGGAAAGCGATTCCAGAGTGTCCGAGCGGGCAGCAAGGGAGATTTATCTAAAGGCATTTGAGATCATTGTAAAAGAGGCAGATCCGTGGTGCATCATGTCATCTTACAATATCGTAAACGGACACAGAACCTCTGAGAACCGTGAACTTTTAGAGGACATCTTAAGAGGCGAGTGGAACTATCAGGGCATGGTCACGACCGACTGGTGGACAAGCGGCGAGCATTATAAAGAAGTAAAAGCAGGAAATGACATCAAGATGGCATGTGGATTCCCGGAGAGCCTGCTCCGCGCGAAAGAGGCAGGAGTACTGACAAGAGAAGAGATGGAGATCTGCGCAAAGCGTATTTTAGGATTAATACTGAAAATTGACTGAAATCAGGCGAAAAACAATCATGGACAAAAACAATGACAGGCTGAAAAGATAACAACAGATATATAGTGTGAAAAATAAGATTTTCACACGCAAGATTTGTGCTTACGCACAAACTTGAGATGCAAATGAAAACGTTGTTTTCATTGAAAGACAGCGCAAGAATGGAGATTAAAATGGAGGATTATCATGGGTAACAGTGGAATCGGTGTTCCGCTGCCGGAACTGGCAGCATACTGTAGAGAGGCAGCAGCAGAGGGAGCCGTGCTTTTAAAGAATGAGGGGCATATGCTTCCGGTCAAAAAGGATGAGACAGTTTCTATTTTCGGAAGAAGCCAGATTGAGTATTACCGGAGTGGAACCGGTTCAGGTGGAGCGGTCAATGTGCCGTATGTCAAAAATATTTTAGACGGAATCAAAGAAAATAATGCTTTTCCTGTAAATGAGGAACTGGTAGAAACCTATAAAGAATGGTTAAAGGAGCATCCGTTTGACAATGGAGGCGGTGGATGGGCGGCAGAGCCGTGGCATCAGGAAGAGATGGAAATCACGGAAGAGATCGCACGCCGCGCAGCAGAAAAGTCTGAAAAAGCTATTTTTCTGATCGGAAGAACTGCCGGTGAGGATAAAGATTACGAGGACACGGAAGGCAGTTATCTTCTGACAAAACGGGAGAAAGAAAATCTTCGCATCGTAACAAAATATTTTGACGAAGTGGCAGTGCTTTTAAATGTGTCTAACATCATTGATATGAGCTGGACGAAAGATGCGGCATATCAGGATCACATCAAAGCGATTTTTTACATCTGGCAGGGTGGTATGGAAGGCGCGAACGCCGTTGCAGATCTGTTATCGGGCAGAGTGACACCATCCGGAAAACTGACGGATACGATTGCGGAGAAACTTTCTGATTACCCGGCAGCAGACCATTTTGGAAGTAAGACAGAAAATATTTATGCGGAAGATATCTATGTCGGCTACCGTTATTTTGAGACATTCGCACCGGAAAAAGTAATGTATGAGTTTGGTTTCGGTTTATCTTATACGGAATTTTCCATGGAGACGGTAAAAGCGGAGAGTACAGGAAATGGAAAAGATGCAAAGATCGCACTCAGTATCCGTGTGAAAAATACCGGGGCAGCAGCCGGAAAAGAGGCTGCACAGGTTTATGTGTCCGCCCCACAGGGACAGCTTGGAAAACCGGCAAAGGTATTGTGCGGATTTGCAAAGACAAAACTGCTTGCTCCGGGCGAGGAGGAAGTACTTGAACTTACCATTCCGGTAAGCCGGTTTGCTTCCTATGACGACAGCGGTGTGACTGGTCATAAGTCCTGCTATGTCTTAGAGGAAGGTCTGTATAAGATCTATGTTGGAAACAGCGTCAGATGCACAGAAAAAGCCAATGTGGACGGAAAAGGCGGTTATGAGGTTTCTTCCTGTATCGTCACAGAGGAGTTGGAGGAGGCGCTTGCGCCGACAAAAGAATTTTTGCGTCTTAAGACAGGCAGACAAAAGGAGGACGGGGTGTTTGCCCGTGCATATGAAAAAGCACCACAGCAGATGGTTGATCTGGCAGAGCGGATCAAAAGCCGTCTGCCAAAAGAACTGCCACAGACCGGAAATAAAGGAATTACCTTACAGGCGGTTGCAGAGAATATCAAAAATGGCAGCAGTGTGGAAGAAGAATTGGACGCATTTGTAGCACAGTTTACCAACGAGGAGTTAGCCGTGATCGTCCGCGGCGAGGGAATGAGCAGCCCGAAGGTAACACCGGGTACAGCATCTGCATTTGGCGGTGTCAGCGACAGCCTGCATGGTTATGGTATCCCGATTGCCTGCGCATCCGATGGCCCGTCCGGCATCCGTATGGAGAGCGGATTAAAGGCAACACAGCTCCCGATCGGAACACTCCTTGCATGTTCCTTTAATATTCCAATGATGGAAGAATTATATCAGATGGAAGGCAGGGAATTAGTTGGAAACGAGATCGACACCCTGCTTGGACCGGGGATCAATATCCACCGCTATCCATTAAATGGACGTAACTTTGAGTATTTCAGTGAAGATCCGCTTGTGACAGGACAGTTTGCGGCGGCAATGACAAGGGGAATCCGAAGTGCCGGTTCTTCTGCGACCGTGAAACATTTTGCAGCGAATAATCAGGAGACGGAAAGACATAATGTAAACTCCGTTGTATCTGAGCGGGCACTCCGTGAAATCTATCTGAAAGGCTTTGAGATTGCCGTGAAAGAGGGAAATGCAAATTCGATCATGACCTCTTACAACCCGGTCAACGGACACTGGACGGCATCCAATTATGACTTAAATACGACGATCCTGCGTGGTGAGTGGGGATATCAGGGAATTGTTATGACAGACTGGTGGGCAAAGATGAATGACGTTGTAAACGGCGGGGAGGCAGACCGCAGATACACCTCATTCATGGTTCGTGCACAGAATGACTTATACATGGTAGTCAACAATAATGGTGCTGCCATCAACGCAGCGGGCGATGATACCGTAGAAGCGCTGGAGGCGGGAAAACTCACTGTTGGAGAGTTACAGCGCTGTGCGAAAAACATCTGCCGTTTCCTGCTTGGAACACCTGTGATGAAACGCCCGTTAAAAGATTTTGATCCACTGCTTACAGTTACTGCAAAAGAAGCAGTAAATACAGACGAAAAGCAGGTCTGTGCACTGCAGAGCGGAAACCGGATCGAGGCAGGAAAGTTTGAAAACACAGTCCTTTATGTGGAAAAAGAAAGCATTTTAAACGTTAATGCACATTTCTGTTTCCCGGTGGAAGGATTAGCACAGGGAGCTGCCAATCTGTATCTGAATGGAGAACTGATGGCAACCGTCCAGACAGGTGGAACCGGAGAGCGTTTCCTGACACAGCGGATGTGCCGTGTGAAATTTATGCCGGGGTATTATGAACTGAAAGCAGAGTATGTGACACCGGAACTGAAGTTGGACTGGATTGAGTTAGAGTAAAATTTATTATCTGAATTTATAAAGTAAAAGTATACAATTTTAATCTCATAAAACAACTTAAAAAAGCAAAAATTAAGTAAAAACTCTGAAAATTTACAAACTAATATAAGCTTAATTGACAATGTTTTTTAAAGTAACATATAATTAAAAGACAAAGTGCATAAAGCTAATAAATGTATTGGAGGTAAGTTTATGAGAAAACGTTTTATGGGAAAACGACTTGCAGCCGCTCTTTTAGCGGCTGCAGTTGCGTTTTCAAGCGGCAATTTTGCAGGGGGATACGAGTATGTCTATGCGGCAGAAGCGAGTGTGTTTTATACCGGGACAAACACAGTAACAAAAGACAAACTGGATCTTGCAACAGAGGATTGGGATAATCCGCCAATGATCACTTATGATGAAAGTATTGCAGATTGTGTGACAACGAAAGATTTCACAATGAAGGCAGATATTACACTGGATGATGAGGCGTACGCATCATTGGGTACCGGGGAAAGTTACTTAAAGGTTCAGGGTATCGTGAAGCTGGGAAGTGAGTGGACATGGACAGACAGTCAGGATATCCCGTATTTACAGCAGAGCAGTTTTTCAGAAGATACACATAAAACAACGATTACGATCAAGTTTGAGGATAAGGATGCAGATGATTTAAAAGGTGTATATTTCCGACTGATTGGTCAGGGCTTTTCAGGAACATGTACATTTTCCAATGTTACATTAAGCGGTGTGGCAGAAGCGCAGCCGGAACTGCCTGCAAAAGATCCGAGTGTGATCGATGATTTTGAATCTGCAGAGACAGGAAGCAGTGCAGGCTGGGAGCAGGAAGGCGGCTGGCAGTACGACAATGCGGTAGGAATCAGTGTAGCTGAATTTCAGGGAAGCAAAATGTTAAAGGCAGATCTCGATTATACCGGTTGTGAAGGTTTTACATGGAGTGAGGCAAAGATTAAAAAGTC
This sequence comes from Roseburia sp., assembly GCA_019411365.1. The sequence continues at coordinate 60,259 of DXQT01000012.1, read as the reverse complement.
GTTTGCAGAAGGACTCGATGTATCGGCTTATAATGTTTTAAGCTATGAAATGATCTATCCGGAAGCTTTTGACGGTTCTTTTAAGGCAAAGATTTTTGCAAAAAACGGAGCAGATGATGTGGAGATCATCAACAAAGAAGCAAAGATCGAAACGTCAGATCTCGGTGACGGATATAAGAAAGCAGTGGTCACTGTCAAATTCTCACCAAACACTGCAAAGATCACGGATCTGATGATTGGAACAGTTGGTGTGAGCACTGCCTTTTTGGGAAGCGTATATCTGGATAACCTGACTTTATCCCAGTATAATGCAGCGGGCGATTATACGGAGATCACAGAGACGGCAGGAGAGGCTGTGCTTGCAGATACGTCCAGTATGCCGGAAGAAGTAACACTTTCGGATGTGAATGCATCAGGTTCAGCAAAAGCGTTATATGCATATTTAAAAGGACTGGATGCTGCTGACCAGGTATTATTCGGACATCAGAATGACACAAGCAAGCATGTTTCAACCAGAGACGGTGTCTATTCGGATACAAAGGACGTGACCGGAAGTATTAGTGGTCTGGTCGGAATCGATTCGCTGGCACTGACAGGCGTGGAACTTGGAATTGATAACGTAGATGATGCAGTTCAGAAATCTATCGAGATCAGCAAGGCAGCAGCTGCAGAGGGTGCGATCATTACATTATCCACCCATATGCCGAATATGAGCAATGAAAAAATCATTGCAACACCGGATGCGGCGAGAAAATATGATTTTTCACAGTGTGATTTTTCGGAGGCAAAAGACCTGAGCAATAACTGCTCCGCAGAAGTACTTCCGGGTGGAAAATACAATGCGCAGTTTACAACCTATCTTGATATCATTGCAGATTACGCAAACGGACTTGGCGATATTCCTGTTTTATTCCGTCCATTCCATGAAAATACAGGCGGATGGTTCTGGTGGGGTGCTGCGACAACCGATAAAGAGACATACCGTGCGCTGTTCCAGTACACACAGGATTATCTGGCATCAAAGGGAGTACACAACTTTATTTATGTATATTCCCCAAATGGTCCGTTAACTTCAGAGGAAGAGTATATGGACCGCTATCCGGGCGATGACTGTGTGGATATCGTTGCATTTGATTACTATGATGATTACAATACTTATCCGGCAGAATATTCCGGCGAGTTTGTGGACAATTTAAAGAAAACCTGTCAGGTGGTAAAGAATATTGCAGACGCAAAAGGAAAAGTAGCTGCAATTTCCGAAACCGGTGTAAGGGTGATGAAGGCCGATGGATCGGATAATGAAGGAATTTTAGTAAAAGGAAATCCGATCGCAGGACACAACTGGTACAAACAGGTTAATCAGGTGGCAGTTGACACCGGAATGCCGTACTTCTTACTGTGGGCAAATTTTGGAGACACCAACTTTTATGTCCCATATAAATATGATGATACCCACGGACAGGAACTGATCAACGAGTTTATTGAATTCTACAATGAAAAATCTTCTGTTTTTGCGAATGGAACAAACTTTTACGGAAATGCAGACCAGAAAGAAGTAAGAAATGTAAATCAGGGAAATGCAGCAGGTTATTTTGCCAATGTTTTCTCTAAGATGGCAATCACAAGTGCATTTACTTTAAAAGCAAATGTGAGAAATGCACAGAGTGTAAGTTTTGTGCTGACAAACCCGGATACAAATACAGAAAAAACGATCACGGCAGAGAAAACGGAAGAATCCGGTGCTTACGAAGGTGTGCTGTCTGCGGATATTCTGAGTGCACTTGGAACAACGGATACCGGTAAGATCAGCCTTGTGGCAGATGGCAAAACACTTGTGACTGTTTCCTATATCAGTTTTGGAAAAGAAAAGGAAACACTTGCAAAGAATGTCATTGAAAATTTTGAATTATACTATGATGACAATGACTACCTGAATGGAACTTTTACAGAAAATTCAGCAGCAAACTGCAGTTCTTCCTTTGTATTAGATAAGGATCATAAAGCAGAAGGTGTTTACGGAGGTGCATTTACTTATCAGCTTAAGACGAGTGGACCGGAAGTATGGACCGGACGTATGAAAGGTTTAAGCACAAACGATTACAGCGAATACAATGCGGTCAGCATGTGGGTAAAACCGGATGGAAAAGGACAGAAACTGGTAGTTCAGCTTGTTTCCGGCGGAGAGGATTTCGAAGTATTTCTGACTGACTTTGTAAAGACGACAGAGGCAAAATATGTTACGATCCCATTTAACAAATTAAAGGGTAAACAGAATGGAACTTTTGATCCAAAGAATGTTACGAAGTTTGCAATCTGGTGTAACAGCATTTCAGAAGACGGAAATGGGGTTGATATCCAGTCGAAAATTGTTTTTGATGATATCCGCTTTGTAAATGTGGATGAATCAAAGTTAAATATGACAGAAGGTGGATATGTACTGACAGATCAGTCACTCGTGTCCGGAGGACAGAAACCGGGAGATACGGAGAAACCGGGAGATACAGAGAAACCGGGAGATACAGAGAAACCGGGAGATACAGAAAAACCGGGAAATACAGAGAAACCGGGTAATACAGATAAAACGACAGTTGCAAAGGTTTCCGGCTTCAAACAGTCCAGGGCAACGGAGACTTCCATCCGCTTAACATGGAAAAAAGTAAAGAAAGCAGATGGTTATCAGGTATACCGTTATAACAAATCAACGAAAAAATATCAGAAGGTTGCAACGGTAAAAACTAATACCTATACGGATAAAAAGCTCAAAACAGCAACGGTTTATCAGTATAAAGTGCGTGCATACAGGAAAAGCGGTAAAAAGACGGTAACCGGAAAGTACTCCAATGTGATCAAGGCTGCGACCAGCCCGCAGAAGGTGACTGCGGTTAAGGCAAAACGTGTGAAGTCCAAGGTAAAATTAACCTGGAAGAAGGTAAAAGGTGCAGATGGATACGAGATCTACCGTGCAACATCCAAAAAAGGAAAATATCAAAAGATAAAGACGCTGAAAAAGGGCACTATTGTTTCTTACACAGACGGCAAAGCGAAGAAAGGAAAAACATATTACTATAAAGTAAGAGCCGTAAAAAATGCCGGAAAAACATCGGTGAAAGGAACTGCTTCAAATGCAGTGCGCTGTGGAAAATAAAAAGATTTATCATAATAATGATTATCTGGAGCGTAGATAAGGCTGACAGCAAAAAATCCGTGCGGATCAAAACTGATCCTGCACGGATTTTTTACTTATTCATGACAATAGGTTTCCTGTGAGGCGGTCTATTGTTTAGTTCAACATATTTAAGAACTGTGTGATCCTTGGAATGTTACTCTGTTCAAGTTCGGTGTAAGTTCCCTCTTTTAAGATTTTTCCCTCATCGAAGAAAACAACTTTATCTGCCACTTCTCTTGCGAAAGACATCTTGTGTGTAATGATCACGATGGTCTGTTTCTCGTCAACCAGTCTGCGGATGATATTTAAAACTTCCACTTCAAGTTCCGGGTCTAAGGCGCTGGTAGGCTCATCAAAAAGAAGTAGTTCCGGTTTCATGGCGAGTGCCCTTGCGATGGCGATTCTCTGCTGCTGGCCGCCGGAGAGCTGTCCCGGATAAGCGTCGCGCTTATCGGATAAACCGACTTTCTCTAAAAGAGATAACGCTTCTTTTTCGCATTCACTTCGGTCTTTCTTTAAGACGGTGATAGGACCTTCCATAATATTTTCCAGCACCGTTTTGTGAGGAAAAAGCTGAAAGTTCTGGAATACCATACCGGTTTTCATGCGGATATTCCGGATCTCGCTGCCGCTGTACTTTACTTTCTGTCCCTCTTGAAAGGACATGGAAGAACCGTTTAAAGTAACGGTTCCGCTATCCGGGATCTCAAGCAGATTAATACAGCGCAGCAATGTTGTCTTGCCGGAACCGGATGGCCCGATCAGGACGGTGGTTTTATTTTTCGGAATCTCTAAGGAGACACCTTTTAAGACCTGATTATTGTCAAATGATTTATAAATGTTATCTAAAGAATACATATGATACCTCTACTTTCCGACACGCAGTTTTTTCTCAATCCATTTCTGCAGTCCGGTCAACAGCGTACAGAAAAGAAGGTAAATGAGTGCAACTTCGATATAGATCCAAAGGTATTCGAGTGAGCTTGCTGCGGCTTCCTGTGCTTTACGGAACATCTCACCGATCATGATCGTAGATGCAAGGGAAGTATCCTTGACAAGACCGATAAAGGTGTTAAAAAGCGGTGGTATGGATACGGTAGCAGCCTGCGGAATGATGATACGGCGGAATGTCTGCTGATAACTCATTCCGAGAGAATAGCCTGCCTCCCACTGACCTTTATTGATGGAAAGGATTGCCGCACGGATCGTCTCTGCGGAGTAGGCACCTACATTTAAGGAGAGTGCCGAGATACAGGCAACCCACTTGTTGATGCCAAGGGGATTACAGATACCCCAGTACATGATAAATAACTGTACCAGCAGAGGGGTTCCGCGGAATACCCAGATATAGATTCCGGCGATCTGTTTTAATACCGGTATTTTGTTGATAATGAAAAGCGCACACAGCACGGCAATGATGACGCCGATCGCAAAGGATACGAGCGTCAGGGGAATCGTGTAAAGCAGGCCCTGTCTTAGCATTGGCCAGAATGCATTTTTCATCAGTTCTGCTTGTCTTGCTGTAATAATACCCGCTGTCAGGTATGCATATGATCCCATGATTTTTCTCCTGTAACAAAATTATGGCTGTGATACGTCCATGCCAAAATATTTTTCGGAAATTTCTTTGACGGTTCCGTCCGCTAATAATTCATCAATGGCAGAATTGAGTTTTTCAATCAGCTCGTCATTGCCTTTTTTCACCATAATGGCACTGGAATTGACATTATCAGATTCAGCAACGATCTTGGTGGAGTCCTCGCCGCCTTTCTGCTGTTTCCAGTATGTGTAAGTTAATTCGTCGTTGATCGCACAATCGGCTTCCCCACTTAATACACATTCCATGGCAAGTGCAAATTTATCCTGTCCGACGATCTCTGCGCCGTAGCTTCTTGCAATATCGCTGAAGTTTGAGGTAAGACCTTCTGCAGCTTTTTTACCATTGATGTCTTCGAAGGAATTGATATCAGTATTGTCAGCAGCTACGATCAGCACTGGTTTGGAATAAATGTAAGGGGTGGAAAAATCGAATTTTTCTTTTCTCTCATCTGTGATCGTAACTTGGTTCATGACAACGTCAAAGTTGCCGGCATCAAGTGCAGCAGTGATGGAATCCCACTCTGTCTCAACAAACTGGACATCATAGCCCATCTTTTCACCGATTGCATTTGCCATATCAACCTCAAAACCGGTTAAAGTACCATTTTCATCGTGGTAGGTGTATGGAGCATAAGTTCCCTCCATGCCGACAGTTAATACAGGTTTTTCAGCAGAATCAGCAGAACCTGTGGATTCTGTTGAAGTTTCAGCTGTGTTCTGTGCATTGTCAGCTGTATTATTTGCAGAATTACCTGCTGTATTGCTGTTAGAACCGCATGCTGCCATTCCTGTTGCTAAAACGGCTGTCAGTAAAATTGAAATCACTTTTTTCTTCATAAAACTTGTCCCTTTCCTTTTTTCATAATCTCCATCTTGTTTTCTTAATTCATACTATTCTGATATGATTTAGAAAAGATTATACTTTTATCAGATAATGATGTCAAGTGATTTGCAAAGAAAACATTTTGGTTTGTAAAAAAATACGGTAACAACCTTGCTATACAGGAGAAATGAAGTTATTCCTGTATCGGAGAAAGAAAGTTTTTCAGTTCTTCAATCGGGATTGGTTTTGAAAATTTGAATCCCTGCAGATAGTCCGCGTGACTGTTCACACAGATGGTCTCCTGCTCATCGGTTTCTACACCCTCATAGAGTACTTTGTACCCGAGTTTTTTAAAAGCAGTGGAAAAGTAGTTCAGGATAAACTGGGAATTTTCATCCTTATTTGCCATCAGAAGAAGGCTGCGGTCAAATTTTACAACATCCAGTTTTAAGCTAAGAATCCGGTCAAAATTAGAATATCCGGTTCCAAAATCGTCGAGGTAAGTACATACACCGAGGGATTTAAACTGCATTACACGGTCAAGAACGAGTTCGTATTCGGTATCGTTGCGGCTCTCGGTCAGTTCCACTGCGATGGTATGAAAATCAACACCGTTTCTTTCTACGATCTGCCGGAACTCTTCCATAAAATTTTTGCTGGAGAGCTCTGAAATGGAAAAATTTACGGAAACACGGGAGAGCTGGTAACCTTCATCCTGAAATTCCCGGATCGCACGGCAGGTCTTATTTAAAATGATCATGCTTAATTTATGGATATAGCCATTCTTTTCAGCGAGCGGAATAAACCGGTTTGGATATACCATGCCGGTGTCCTTCAGGTTCAGACGCATCAGTGCTTCTGCGGTGTCATAATTGCCGGCATTTACGTTGCGGACCGGCTGGCAGTATACAAGAACTCTTTTGTCATCAAGGGAACCGTTTTCTGCAATATCTTTTAACTGCGCCGAGAGATATTTCATATCATGAAAACTTTTATAATCGGCGGTGTCGCAGGAGCGGAAATTATTTAGTTCCATCGGTTCTGCAAAGAAGTTAAAAAGTTCGTAAAACTGCTCTAAGTTTTCACAGAAATCCAGATGATTGAACATAACGATCTTATAAGGCAGTTTATAAGTTTCAAAATGGCGTTTAAAGTCATTCTGGATCATATCCTGCGCGATTTTATCTGCATTCCGGATGTCACTGACATCAATTGCAAGAACAAAAAAATCTGTAGATGGGTGGAAGAGGAGTCCGTTTTTAAAGTAGCCGTTCCAGAAGTTGAAAAAAAGTTTGCCAAGCTCATCCGGCATCACATATTCGGAATCAGTGTCGAAACGGAGACACATATAATAAGTAGAAATTTGAATTGACGCCTGCTGGTTTAAATATTCGTTTAGGGAATCAGCATTCAGGGCCCCTGTCTTGATACTGTAAGAACTTCCATGTACCATATAAAGGATTACCATGATCGGCAGGAGAAAGGTGATGGCAAGGAAGGTATTGCTGCCAAAATGGTTTTCTGCACAGACGAGAAAAACACAGATGAACTGTACGATCACGAGCATATGGAATAAACTTGTTGGAATGCGTTTATGATAGTAAAGTAACAGGAAAAAAATAAACGCCATATAAATCCCGTAAGCAATCGTAAACGGTTTTAAATAAAGGTTATCATGCCATGCACCTGAGCTGTCGCGGTAGAAACTGTAACCCAATACAGGTGACAGTGCATCCACAACGGCAAAAATGATATATAAGGAATATAGGAAAATATTCATGATATGTCCTGTTTTTCCCGGAATACCAATCAAAATCTTTAAATAAGCCGCATACAGACAAAAAATGAGCAGCAGGCTTGAATGATATATTGCACGCAGAATACATAAAGTGGTATCACTGTCGAAATACAGTACAGTATAGTAAAAGCAGGAATTGCTGAAGGCTGCAATCAGCAAAAGCGCGATGCAGGTGCGAAAAAGCAGAAAAAGTCTGCTGCGGCGGATAAATGTCTCCCGGAGAAGCAGTAAAAGTAATATACATAAGATCACGAGAATCATATCTACAGCGGGAGTGTACCCGTTGATCAAAAAAGCGTTGGATAATATTTTGGGTTGCAGATTCATAATTTCATTCCCCTGTAATCAGATTAAAAGTAATTTAGCCGAACAAAAATTATACCATAATATGGGAAAAATGTCACGGGATCGCACATGTTAATGTTGACCAAAATGACAGTATGAATGTCGAAAAAATATCACAAAAATGCATGCTCAGGTTGACGTTAAGACAGCAAAGTTATAAAATAAAAAGCGCAACCGATTGCGCTATATTGGAGAGAAAGAATGTTGCTGAAGCAGTCAGCCGCAGGTACCTTAAGAATATAGAGAAATCGTGGAAAAAAGAGCAAATTAATGGAGGGGAGTGTGAAAAAATTTTTTCACACACAGAAAAGGTGAACATTATGAAAAAACAGGTTTACAGAAAACTACTGGCGGCATGTGTCAGCGTAAGTCTTGGAACTGTTCTTCTGGCAGGATGTGGGGATTCTGCCGGAACGACAGGGACAAAGACAGAAGTACAGGAGAACAATACATCGGAAGATGTGGTTGAGCCGGTGGGAGAAGTTACAACATTCACGCTGCCGGACGGACCGGAGGAGTCTGATATTTTTGTGCAACCGGTTGCGGATATTTCGGATGACTTTATCCGGGGAATGGATGCATCCGCGGTTCTTTCTGTGGAAAACAGTGGGGCTGTGTATTATGGCTACGATGGAAAAGAGCAGGATGTGTTTGAGACACTTGCGCAGTCCGGAGTCAATTATATCCGCCTGCGTGTATGGAATGATCCGTATGACAAGAACGGCAATGGCTATGGCGGCGGAAACAATGATCTGACGACTGCCATGAAACTTGGTGTGCGTGCAGCCAGATACGGAATGAAGGTCTGCATTGATTTTCACTATTCAGATTTCTGGGCAGATCCGAAAAGACAGCATGCACCGAAGGCATGGGAAGGTATGACAGTCGATGAAAAGAGTGATGCACTCTATGATTATACGACAGAGAGCCTTGGAAAGCTGTTAGATGCCGGTGTGGATGTCGGGATGGTGCAGATCGGAAATGAGATCAATAACGGTATGTCCGGGGAAACAGATGTGGATGCCGTGATGCAGCTTTTAAATTCCGGAAGTAAGGCAGTGAGAGAAGTGGCAGAGTCTTATGGAAAAGACATTAAAGTTGCCGTACATTATACGAACATTGAGGATAATGACCAGATCGATACGATGGCAGCAAATTTAAAAGATGCCGGTGTGGACTATGATATGTTTGGTCTTTCCTTTTATCCGTTCTGGGACGGAACCAATGAAAATATGCAGAACGTAGCAAAACTGATCGAGGATAAGTACGGAAAAGAAGTATATATTGCAGAGACTTCTTACTGTTATACATCTGAGGATGGAGACGGTTTTGGCAACAGCCTGAAAGGAACCGATGACCTGACAGACGGTTACGGTGCAACGGTACAGAGTCAGGCAACAGTGATCCGTGATATCTGTGCAGCCGCAAATGAGGCCGGAGTGGAAGGTGTCTTTTACTGGGAAGGCACATGGATCCCTGTCGGATCAGCCGATGCGGATAATTCCGCTCTGTGGGAGAAATACGGAAGCGGTTGGGCAAGCAGTTATTCGGCTGAGTATGACCCGGATGATGCAGGGTTATACTATGGAGGCTGTTCCTGGGACAATCAGGCAATGTTTGATTTTACCGGACACCCACTGGCTTCTTTGAATGTATTTAAGTATTTAAAATATGGCGCAACAGCGCCACTTGCAGTTGACTATATCCCGGATGTTTACGTCTCCTGCAATGTAGGCGAAGATCTGGTTCTGCCGGAGAGTATTGATGTTGTATACAATGACCGTTCACAGAATAAAAAACAATCTGTAAGCTGGAATGAGACACAGATGAAGGCAATCGATACCACGAAAGCCGGCAGTTATGAGATCGAAGGGGCATTGGAAGATGGAACCACTGTTACCGCGCATGTGGAAGTGGAAATGGTAAATTATGCGGTCAATCCAGGTTTTGAAGATAAAAACCGTTCAATGTGGAAAGTCTCTTATGAAGGGGAAGCCGATCCGACTGATTATCAGGTAAAAGCGGATGATGCACATTCCGGTGAGACCGCATTTCACTTCTGGTCCGGGGATTCGGATATGGAATTTTCCATTGAGCAGGAAGTGACCGGTCTGGAGAATGGGACGTATCAGTTGTCTGTATTTTCACAGGGCGGTGATATGTCATCGGATGCGTCCATGGAACTGTATGCAGTGACAGCAGATGGCGGGCAGACGGCTCCGTTTATGCTGACCACCTACAATGACTGGCAGAATCCGACGATTAAGGAGATTAAGGTTACGGATGGAACGGTTAAGATCGGGGTACGGTTCCAGTGTAACGTGGGCAGCTGGGGAACAGTGGATGATTTCACGCTGAACAGGATTTCGGACTGATGATTATGAATAAAAAGCATGTTTGTTTCAGGATGAATATTCTGTGGCAGGCGTGCTTTTTATTTAGGAGCGCTTAATATGATACAGTGGTGGCAGCAGATTTTGCCGATTTGGAATGCGAAGCATCAGCAAAATCCGTTACTGGAACGAGGTACGAGTGAACAGTAACACGTTAAAATCAGGTCCGGACAGATTTCTGGCATAATTTCTAGCTATTCCCCTTTATTTGTGATACACTGGAACAAGAGTGTATCGTGAATTTTTACAGAGAGGATAAAAAGCTATGCAGGATTATGATGAGAGTTTTTTTATTGCGAAAGCAAACAAGAGGGCGAGTATCACGTGGTTTGTACTTTTGCTGATAGCGTCCGTGTTTTACGGAATAAAAGTCGGCAGGGGACAGTTAAAGGAAGCGTATTTTGCAGGCTTTTTTGTTGCAGGCTGGCTGTCGTATCTTGGCGGCAGGATCTTACTGAGATTTAAGCATGCTGACAGTCTGCGGTATAAATGGGTGGTAGGACTTGGCTACCTGATATTTTATGCGGTAATTGCGTGGACATCTTTAGATGAAGTTTCTTATGTATTTATTTTACCGTTAGTATGCATTCTGATCCTTTATAAAGATCCGAAGTTTATCCGGACAATGATGGGTATCACGTTATTTGTACTGATTTCGAGTAATCTGTATAAAGGTCTGGCAAAAGGAATGATGGATTTCGTCGCAAGCGAGGAATGTGTCCTGCAGTTTGCCATTGTTATCTGCTGTTATGCCTGTACCAATATGGCAATCGCCCATCTGGTACAATCGGATGGTGCACTGACGGCATCCATTAAATCCAATCTTGCGCGCGTCGTAAAGACCGTAGAGCAGGTTAAGGGCGCGAGCAATGAGATCGTGGATGGTGTGACGGTTGTGAGAGAGCTTGCAGACGAGAACCGTACCGGTGCCAATGATGTAATGAAAGATATGAAAAATCTTGCAGACAATAACGAAGTGCTTAATGATAAGACACTTTCCTCCGTCGAGATGACCAATGTGATCGATACGCAGGTAAAAAATGTTGCAGGACTCATGGAGCAGGTGGTGCAGCTTATCGGCGCATCTGTGGATCATGCCAACATCAGCGCGGGAGAGCTGGTTGAGGTAGTGGAGATCACCAATAAGATGGCGGCACTTTCCAAAGAGGTAGAGCAGGTGCTTGAAGACTTTAAGGCTGAGTTTAAGAATGTAAAAGAAGAGACCAGCACGATTGAAGGAATCACTTCAAAGACGAATTTACTTGCATTGAATGCTTCCATCGAGGCAGCAAGAGCCGGAGAAGCCGGTAAGGGATTTGCCGTAGTTGCCAATGAGATCCGCGAGCTGAGCAGTGGAACACAGACTTCCTCCAACAGTATTATGGAAGCACTGTCGAGACTCGAAGCAATTTCCGAGAAGATGATGAAGTCCATCTCAGAGACCGTGGAACTGATTCAGGTCAATATTGAAAAAGTATCGAATGTTAACCAGAGTGTGACCAATATTACGAACGATGCGACAAGCCTTGGAGAGAATATCAAGGTTGTAGACAGCGCAGTCAAAGAAGTGGAGACATCCAACCAGACACTGACGGACAATATGCATCAGGTCGGCGAAGTCATGGAAGTCATGACGCAGAGCATCAATGGTGCGGAACTGACAACCAGGACGATGCTGAGCAAATACGAGGCAAGTGCCAAGAGTGCACTGGATATTGAGAGTGTTGTCGGCAAACTTATGGAGGAGCTGGGCATCGGCGGATTCATGGGGGTACAGGATGTAAAACCTGGCATGAAGATCACGATTGCATTAAATGATGACAGCAGTAAAAAAGAGTATGCAGGCGAAGTTGCGGACTGCAGTGGCAAAGATCTCTTTGTAACCGCAGAAAGTGGAGTGAAAGACTTTGTTGACAAGAAGAATAAACATGAGTTATGTAAACTGCATATTGTAGTTGACAATGTCTTGTATTACTGGGATGACATTGAGATCCATCCGGTCAGACAGGGTGAAAAAGGTCAGTATAAACTGCATATTGAATCCAATCCGAAGGTATATAACCGAAGAAAATATCCTCGTATGCCGATCTCTAATGCATGTACCATCCGCTTAGAGGGAACAGATAAAACATATTCCGGAAAAATGGTAAATATCAGTGCAAACGGTTTTGCATTTTCTGTGCGGGACAACGTTTTTGCAAGCCAGAAAGGCAGAAATGTCCAGCTGGATGTGAAAGATTTTGCAGTGATCGGAAATAAGCCGCTGACCGGCTGCGTGATCCGAAGCTCCAACAATGAGGGGGAATTCATCGTTGGATGCAGAATGCCGGAGGACAGCGAGCCGATCAAAGAATATGTAAGTAAGAATTATAATGGAAATTAGAAAAAGAAAAGCACATAAAGAGGCAGTTCAGTTGAAGAGAAAAGTGACATTATTTATCATAACTGCAGCATTTCTGATCGGTGTGGGAGCATGCGGAAATGGAAATACGACCAGTTCAGGTGCAGCAGCATCGAATGAAAACAGTACATTACAGCAGTCTGACGATTCGGAAAACAGTACCCGGAAAACATCAGACACAGAGAAAAATGCAGATACGGAAGATACATCCACAGAGAATAATGCAGACAGTAATGCGGACACAGAGGAAGGTGCCGAAAACAGCACTGGAACAGAAAATACAGAAGGATTTACATTTGCGGATCTTGCAAAATATCAGTTCGAGTTTTGCAGTGGTGCAGGTGGATGGTCTACGGATTTTACCATTGATTCCGACGGGCATTTCAGTGGTGAATATCATGATTCCGATATGGGAGTTACCGGGGACGGCTATGAAAACGGAACCGTGTATATAAGCGTGTTCGATGGACATTTTAAAGATCTGACACCGGTGAATGACCATTGTTACCGGATGACACTTGCTGATATTTCCTATCAGGAAAATGAATTTGGCAGGGAAGAGATCAAAGATGGAACAAAGTATGTTTATTCAGATGCATATGGACTGACTGGTACAGATACTTTTCTGGTCTATATGGAGGGAACACCGGTCAGCGAAATTTCGGAAGAGGTATATTCCTGGCTTTCCATGGCAAACAAAAGTGATACAGAGCTTACGATGGTGGCACTTGTAAATGAGGGACAGGAAGAGGGAATCTATTCTTATAAGAAACTGTCCCCATTAGAGGATGCACAGACAACTTTTGAGAGTTATACGTCAAGTTATGAATACTGGACGGATGAGATCGATAAAGCGGAGTCACAGAGTGAGATAAACGATGATTCCCAAAAAAGATATGAGGTCATGGATGAGTGTCTGAATTATATCTGGAATCTCATAAAGAATGATACGGATGAGAACGCGTATCAGAAAATACTTGAAGAACAGCGGACCTGGATCGCAGATAAAGAAGCAAAAGCAAAGGCTGCTTCGGATGAGTATGGGGATGGAAGTGCTGGAACAGCAGCTTATTATGATAAGTCAGCAGAACTTACCATGACACGCTGTGAGGAATTGATCGAATATCTCAAGTAATGAAAGATAAGAGAAAAACAGAAGTAAGAGGCGAAAATCATGACGGCAGAAGATATCAAAGCATATTGTCTCAGTAAGCATAAGGCATGTGAAGCATACCCGTTTGGGAAAGTGCCGGTCTGCTACAAACTGAATGATAAAATATTTGCGCAGTTATATCCGGATGAGGGAAACTATAAAATTACATTAAAATGCACAGCGGATGCCGCACAGTTTTACCGGATGGTCTACCCGGATAAGATCATGGAAGGATATCATTGTTCGAAGGTTCAGAAACCTTACTGGAACACGATCTATCTGGATGATTTCCCGGAGAAGGAACTTTATAATATGATAGATTTTGCGTATGATACCGTACTGCACGGTTTCAGCAAAAAAGTACAGAAACAGATATTGGAAGAGGCAGGGAAATAGTACCTGCTTCTGACAGAAGTGCATCTGATTTTTCCGCATCAAACGGAGAAAGCAGATGTTTTTTTTCGTTGGGAACATGGTGAGCAGTAATTTTCCGTTGCGTGTAAGTCTTGTCTTTACAAATACACAACAAAATGATATATTCGATTTGGATATGATATATTAATAAATATAAATAATATGTAAATGATATATAAATGACATATAAAAAGGAGGAAAAAATGAAACTGGGGATCGATATGGGCGGTATGTCCATCAAAATGGGGCTGGTAAATGAGGAAAATGAGATTATTGGGAGAATCACAATTCCAACCGATCTGACGGTGCCGTATCAGATGCTGGTGGAACGCATGGCAGATGCCGTACAACAGATGCTTGAAAATGCAGGCATGACATTGGAACAGTGTGAGGGGATCGGAATTGGAAGTCCGGGAACGATCGACGCAAAGCGGGGAGTAATCCTGTATTCTAATAATTTTGGCTGGGAAAATGTACCAATCGTAGAAGAACTGAAAAAACATCTGGATGTGGGAATTGAAATTGCCAATGATGCGGACGCTGCGGCACTGGGAGAAGTATATGCCGGTGCGGCAGAAGGTGCAGAAAATGCAGTTCTTCTGACACTTGGAACGGGTGTGGGCAGTGGAGTGATCCTGGATAAAAAGATTTTTCGCGGTGGGATGCCGGGAGGCTGTGAGTTAGGACATTTGTCTATACGCCATGATGGCGTTCGCTGTACCTGTGGAAGAAAAGGCTGCCTGGAAGCATATGCCTCTGCGTCTGCACTTCTTCGGATCGCACGGGAAAAGGCAGCAGAGCACCCGGAATCTGTCATGAATGAGATGTGTAAAAATGACCTGGAACAGATGAATGGTAAGATTCCGTTTGACGCCGCAAAAGCCGGAGATGAAGCTGGCATGGAAGTTATAAAAGAATATGAGGGTTACCTCGCATGCGGAATTGCAAATGTGATAAATACGTTCCGGCCGGAAAAGGTGATCCTTGGCGGAGGAGTTGCTGCGCAGAAAGAAAATCTGACCGCACCGCTTAAGGATCTGGTGAAAGATATGTGTTTCGGTGGCAGTCATGGATATATTGCCGACATCGTGACCTCTGCACTTGGAAATGATGCCGGGATCATTGGAGCAGCAAATCTGGTAGTGTAAAATTGCAATGCGCAGTGTCACAGAAAGATTAACGGAGGCGGCAATGGGAAAAACAATTATGTATGAGCGGATCTATGCGGATCTGCTTGCAAAAATACAGAATGGAGATTACCAGCCGGGAGACCGGCTGCCATCGGAGAAAGAGTCAGCAGAGCTTTATGGGGTAAGCCGTATTACAGCGAAAAAGGCGATGGATATGCTGGCAAAGGAAAAAAAGATCAGCAGAGAGCCGGGAAGAGGTTCTTTTGTGTGCAGTCCGGCTGCTGCTGTGGAGATGAAAAAGGAGAGCCGGGGGACTGCCAATCAGCGGATCGGTGTAATATTCGATGGGTTTGGAAGCGATTTTGGCACACGGCTTTTGCAGGGGATTGAGAGCGAATGTGACAGGAGACAGTCAGATCTTTTGTTTAAGTGTACTTATGGAAGTATCGAAAAGGAAAAACAGGCGATCGACGCAGCAATCCGTGCGGGAGTAAAAGGTATTCTGCTTCTTTGCGCACAGGGGGATAATTATAACAGTAAGGTGTTAGAACTGGCACTGAACGGGTATCCGCTGGTGCTTATGGACCGGAGGATGCAGGGCATTTCAATCCCGTGTGTCAGAACAGATAATTATGAAGCGGCGAACGAAGTTACCAAAATACTTATCGCAATGGGGCATAAAAAAATCTGTTTTCTGACGCATGCGTCCGTTACGACGACAACGATCCATGAGCGCTACGAAGGATTTGCTCATTGTATGCTCAAATATGAAGATGCCAATGGGACATTTGCAAAACTTGAAAAATATAACCACATTCCAGAGGATATTGAAAAAGAATGTCGGGAATTTGATTATGCGCAGATTGCAGAGATCCTGGAAAAAAACAGGGAATGTACGGCATATATTGCCGCTGAATACCGGATCGGGGTGCTTTTTTCGAAATATTTAAAAGAGCATGGGATTTCAAAAAAGATTGCTGTATTTGATGGCATTGATGAGATCTATGAGCAGGATGATTTTATCCATGTGCGGCAGAATGAATTTGCGATGGGACAGCAGGCAGTCACACTTTTGGAGGAAATTACAACCGGAAAGAAACAGAACGAGGATATTATAATTCCCTATCAGATATCGGGGATTCTATAAAGCAGGAGATTCGTGTGAAAAAGACAGTACAAGAAGGGAGATTAAGATGAAAATAAAAGAGAATTATGCAGCGATCGAGCGTACGGTTGCTCTTGTAAAAGAAAAATTTGGTGCAGACAGCAAGATCGCGGTCATGTTTGAAAAGTGCATTTCGAATACGCTTCAGACAACGATTAAAATAAAAGAAAATGATACAGTATTTGTGATCACGGGGGATATTCCTGCTATGTGGCTGCGTGATTCGGCATGTCAGCTCCGCCCGTTTTTATTGTTTGCAAAGGAAGAACCGGAACTTGTGGAACTGGTATGCGGGCTGATCAAAAAACAAATGCAGTGCATTCTTTTAGATCCATATGCCAATGCATTTAATGAAAATGGCGACGGACAGTGCTGGGATCATGACAAGACGGATATGAAACCGGAGCTGTGGGAACGGAAATATGAGATCGATTCCTTATGCTATCCGGTACAGCTTTCCTATCTGCTCTGGAAGAATACAGGATGTACGGAGCAGTTTACCGGAGAATGGTTAGAAGCCGCAAAAGCCGTGATCCGCGTATTCCGAACGGAACAGGATCATGAAAATGCTTCCCCATATACATTTGAAAGAGAAAACTGCAGTTTTACCGATACTCTCTCAAGGGACGGAAAAGGTGCTCTGGTAAAAAGCAACGTCGGACTGATCTGGTCGGGGTTCCGTCCGAGTGATGATGCCTGTGTATATGGATATCTGATCCCGTCAAATATGTTAGCTTCCGTCATCCTTGGAAATATAGCAGAGATTGCCCGTGAAATCTACCATGATGAGAAACTGGCAGAAGAGGCAGATGCTTTTTCAAAGGAAGTGAGAAGTGCGATCGAGACACTTGCTATCCTTCCGGCACAGAAAACGGAATACTACGCATATGAGGTAGATGGTTTCGGCCAGTATCTTGTAATGGATGATGCAAATCTGCCAAGCCTTCTTGCGATGCCATACTATGGCTATTGCGACAATAAAAATGAGAGATACCAGAACACCAGAAAAGTGATCTTAAGTGACCAGAACCCATATTATTTCAGCGGAGAGTGCGCGGAGGGAATCGGAAGCCCACACACATACACGCGTTTCATCTGGCCAATGGCACTGGCAATGCAGGGACTTACCTCTGATTCCAAGGAGGAAAAATTAAAAATGCTTGAGATGATCGCAGACTGTGATGCGGAGACCAATCTGGTACATGAGTCATTTCATGTGGATCACCCGGAAGAATTTACACGTCCGTGGTTTTCATGGGCAAATTCCGTATTTTGTGAACTGGTACTGGACTATTGCGGACAGAAAGTAACCCTTTGATTTAAAAAGATATCTGTGCCTGTGCATAAATATGGGATATCAATGGAAACAGGCAGAAGCAGAGATTTTTATAATGTCCTAAATGGGCAGGAATGGAGAGCACTATGAAAAAGGCGCATATTATTTCTCATACACACTGGGACAGAGAATGGTATCTTCCATATGAAAAACATCATATGCTTTATATTGAAATGATGGATACACTGATCGATACTATGGAGAAAGATCAAGAATATAAATATTTTCATCTGGATGGACAGACCATCATGCTGGAAGATTATCTTCAGGTACGCCCCGAAAACCGTGCACGTCTGCAGAAATTGATCGGGGATGGCAGGATTGCAATTGGTCCATGGTATGTATTGCAGGATGAATTTCTGACAAGCAGTGAGTCGAATGTCAGAAACTTACAGATGGGTTATAAACTTGCACAGGAATTTGGCGGAAAGTGGACAAAAACAGGATACTTTCCGGATTCCTTTGGAAATGTGGGGCAGGCACCGCAGCTTTTAAAGAAGGCGGGCATTGACACGGCAGTATTCGGAAGAGGTGTAAAACCGACCGGATTTAATAATCAGACGGCCGACGCCTATGAGTCTGCCTATTCTGAGATGAACTGGCAGTCAGCAGACGGTTCTGCGGTGCTTGGCATTTTATTTGCAAACTGGTACAACAACGGCGCAGAAGTGCCGGTGGAAGAAGAAAAGTCAAAAGTGTACTGGGATAAAAAACTTGCAGATGCTGTGCGTTATGCCGGTACGAACCAGCTTTTATTCATGAATGGCTGTGATCATCAGCCGGTACAGACGGATCTGTCAGCTGCCATCCGCACGGCAAATGCGCTGTACCCGGATGTGGATTTCGTACATTCTGATTTCACCGGTTATGTGGAGCAGATAAAAAAGGAACTGCCGGACGATCTGAACATGATCACGGGCGAACTGCGCAGCCAGAAGACGGATGGATGGTATACGTTAGCGAACACAGCATCCTCCCGCATTTATATCAAACAGTGGAATGTCCGCTGTGAGATGCTGTTTGAGAAAGTGGCAGAACCGCTCGCTGCGATTGCGGCAAAAGAGGGGATGGAATATCCGCAGGATCTGTTTACTTATGGATGGAAACTTCTGATGCAGAATCATCCGCACGACAGTATCTGCGGATGCAGCGTGGATGATGTACATCGTGAGATGATAACCCGTTTTGAAAAGACAGAACAGGTGGCACTGCACATTATTTCCATGTGTATGGACTATCTGAAAGGAAAGATCAATACCAGTGCAGTGAAGGAAGGAAACATTCCATTTGTCGTGGTCAATACGACCGGCTGGGACCGCACAGGTGTTGTGGAGATGGAGTTAGAAACCGATCGCATGTATTTCAGTGAGGCACCGTTAGCCGAAGTGATAGCACGCATGCATGAAAAGAAACTCCCGGAATACCGCGTACTTGACAAAGACGGGAGAGAGATCCCGGCGGTTGTCACTGAAATTGCAAATCATTTTAACTATGATCTGCCAAAAGATAAATTCCGCCAGCCATATATTGCAAAGCGCGTAAAGATTACCATGGAGGCAGCCGGTGTGCCGGCATTTGGATGGGACACTTATGTGCTGGCAGAGGCAGAAGATATCAATACGGCTAATTCACTGATCACTACAGAGAATACAATGGAAAATGAGTTTTTAAAGGCACACTTTGAACCGGACGGTTCTGTGGAACTGACCGATAAAAAGACAGGTCATGTATACAAGGATCTTGGTATCTTTGAGGACTGCGGGGATATCGGAAACGAATATATTTTCTTTGCCCCGGTAAATGACATACCGGTGACTACAAAAGGGACGAAAGCAGAGATTACGGTGGCAGAAGATAATGCATGCCAGGCCGTGATCCGTGTAAAACATACGATGATGCTCCCGGATGCAGCCGATAAAACGCTGGCAGGAGAGATTGAGGATCTTGTAGAGTTTAAATATCGCAAGGCATCCCGTGGCAGTCATTTGGTTCCATTTGAGATCGTGGCAGAGTATACCTTAGAGAAGAACGGAAAAGGACTGAAAGTAAAGACCACTTTCAATAACCAGATCAAAGATCATCGTCTGCGCGTCCTTTTTGAGACGGGATTAAAGACAGATTTCCATTACGCAGATTCTGTGTTTGAGGTGGCAAAGCGCCCGAACGTACCGGCAGACACATGGGAAAATCCGTGCAATGCCCAGCATCAGCAGTGTTTTGTCAATGTGCATGAGGATGCATATGGACTTACTATCGCCAATAAAGGTCTTGCAGAGTATGAGATTTTGCGTGACGGAAAAAATACGATTGCGGTAACACTTCACCGTGGTGTACGTGAACTGGGAGACTGGGGTGTATTTTTAACACCGGAAGCACAGTGCCTGGGCGAAAAGACCACGGAATATGAGATCATCCCACATGGCATGGGAGAGGAACTTTATCATTCCTACGAGGAGGCATACCAGTTCCAGACAGACTGGCAGACCGCGGGAATGGAAAGACAGACGGGAACCCTGCCACAAACATACCGGTTTGTAGAAAAGAAACATTTACAGGCAGTTCCGACCGCACTGAAACACAGTATGCTTACCGGGGATGTCATTCTGCGTTTCTGCAACCTTTCAGATGAAGAGACGACGGTGACTGTCTCACAGCCTGAGATTTTTACCTATGATCTGTTAGAAAAAGACCGGTTACAGAAAGAAGAGAATGAAATCGTGTTAGGAAAACATGAGATACGTACGATCGGATGGAGAGCATAAACGGATCAGAGTGGGTATGGAATATTGTAAATACTTATGATTCAGAAGTTCGGAATATATCAGATAGACTTTCTTTTGAAAGAATGTTATCATGGGTAAATACGAGAGGTATGATGAACAAAGAAATACGGTCGGATAAGAGAATAAAAAATATAATAGGCATCATACAAAGCTGTCTGATATTGATATTAATATTTCTCATTGTTTTTATGATAATACAGATTAACAGGTTACAAGGGACTGCACGCGTAATAAATTATGCGGGTCTGGTACGTGGAGCGACACAGCGTGAGGTAAATTAGAAATCGCAGGAAATCAGAAGGATGAATTGATAAAATATCTGGATGATATCCTGAGTGGCTTAAGATATCAGGAAGGACAATATGATCTGGTAAAGATCCATGACAAAGAATATCAGGATAAGCTGCGGATTCAGAGTGAATATTGGGAAAAATGAAAAACAGAAATCGGGGCAGTGAGAAGTAAGGGCTACCAAAATACGGATATTGTAAATATGAGTGAAATTTATTTTGAGATGGCAGATGAAACGGTATTTGCTGCAGAAAATTATTCAGAAAAGATTGCTATAAAGATTCGCACAATAGAGTTTCTGTCCGCACTTGATATGTTGTGCCTGGTGATTTTGATCATTATGCAGACGCTGACAGCAATGAAAATGGCAATGAATAATAAACTGTTTAGAACAGAAGGCATATACGGATGCCCATACCGGATTACCTAATAAAGATGCCTGTGAGCTGCTTCTTAATACCCCAGAGACAGTGAAAGAGTCTACAGCCTGCCAGAAGTTGAGGAACCGTTAAAAAGTTTATATAGAACAAAGACATACTGCCCCACCTCTTTTCATAGAAATAAGAAAAGGAGATGGGGCGGTGTTGTGCTATGGAAATGTACATTACCGTAGAGGATAAGTGCTATCTGGTCCGGGTGAAGTTTGCCAGAGAGTCTTCGGGCGTGGTGGAAACCGTGCAGGACATGTTACAGAAAAAGTATTTACAGCAGAGGGAGGCAGCCGATGAAAAGAGTTAACTGCCTTCTCCGGGTGTCCTCCAGACAGCAGCTTCGGGGGGATGATATTCCCGTACAGTGCAGCAACGTGGATTTACCTGTATACTAGAACAGATTGACTATGCATGCGGCTGGGCATTTCCGGGCGAAGATGGTGCGTATACCATGCAGATGTTATTGGATAAGGCGGATGTTTATATGTACGAAAATAAACAACTGTGCAAGAGACGTAAAATATAGTCATATCATTTTTTTATAAAAGGGTTTACAAATATACTAAAATATGCGGCCGCTCTCGTTATGAATTGTTTTTAAGGTAACGAGAGCGGCCTTTGAGTTTGTAATATATCACTTTATAAATAGCAGGAAATTCTTTATTTTATTCCATAAACCTCAATCTCGTAAATACGCGCAGCACTGTCGCTTCCTTGTGTAGGTTTATTTACTATGAGTTTCACATACTGTGCCTCTTTTGGTGTAAATGCATTGTGTGTCATGCCATTTGTATTTTTTGTCACGCTGTATACTTCTTCAAAACTATTTCCATCCTGGCTGACAAGAATGGTATAAGATTTCGTGTTCATGTCTGCACTCTCGCCACCTGCTTCTGCATGGGAAATATCAACGGCACTTACGGTAGTCACTTCGCCTAAATCGAGGGTGATTTCATGAGGTGCAGCTCCTGTTGCACACCATTTCGTCGTAACATCGCCATCTACTGCAAACTCGGGTGCTTCGTTTTCATTTACATATGCGTCTGCTTCAGTGTCTGCTCCCTGGGAAAGAAGTACAAGACCATCTGCTGCATCTGAGGTGATGACAATATAGCCTTCTTTTTCTTTCTCAATGCTTCCAGCCTTATTCACTGCTGTTACCTTAACATTGTAGATGCCCTCTTCTGGATAAGATACCGATACGCTCTCTCCTTCTGCTGTTTCGATATCTGCTCCTGTAAATGTCCAGTTTACGGTTTCTGTATTTGCAGAGCATAAACTTTCAAAAGTGATCTTCGCATCTGGTGCAGCCAGTGTTACATCTGCTGCAAAATCTGCTTTCGGCAGACTGTTGTCCGGCCAATCCATAACGACCTGCGCACTGTTTCCCTCTTCTAAAGCTGCATTGACTGGAACGACCTCAAAAGTAGACTTGTTGGTATCATCTGTACGAGGAAGTGTGTTGATATAGAAACTGGTTGTGTTGGATACGCCAAGCAGGGATTTGGAATTATCCTGATTCACACGGTAAACTTCATAATAATCAGCAGCTATATCTGAACTCCACGCAAGACGTACACCTGCATACATTCCATCTTCATCAAACTCGGAATCTAATACTTCCAGATTGCTTACGGTTGACTTTTCTTCGGAATCTGCCTCCATCATTGTGATGTTACCGAAACGTAACTGCAGTCCGCTTACATCTTCAGCAGAAGTTATTTCATAAGAGATGGATTTGATCATCTTTCCTATGATAGAAGAAGTATCATAAGAGACAACGGTCCATTCCTCACCTACGTTCTGGTCACCCTCTAATGTCACAACAGAACCATCTTCTAATTCAAGTACCGCATTTAAAGTAATTTCTGCTCCCTTTGCCTTTGCAGCAGTAGTATATATCATATTGTCTGCAGCGGTAAGTTCTGCAGCATATAACTTAATTGTGGAAGAGGTATCCTTTGCCATATTGCCTCTTAAAATGAGGCTTGTTCCACCATAGTAAGCATCTGCTACATCCAGATCAGCACTTAATTTATTGCCGTCACCGTTTTCAATGATATAACGGTAGGTTGGCATAATATCTGCAATGCTTCGGTTGTTCCAGTCAAGTAAGCTTATCTGGCTGCCATTCTTAAAGAAACTGTAACCATTACCTGTAGAGAAATTTGTTACAAACGGAAGAGACGTCAAAGGTGTACGCTCTACTATATAAGAGGAAATACCCTTCCACTGTGTGTTACTAAGTTTTTTTACATCTGCGGATGGATCACCCATGGAGTTAACCCAGAGTTTATTTTCCTGTTTCCAGAAATTCTGGATCGTATCAGCAGAAGCATAAGCCCAGCTTGGACAGTAAAGCCCCAGTGAAGTGTAAGTTCCGCCTTCTTCATTTTCGAATAAATCCCATTTAATTTCCGTATTATAGCCCTCGCTCTGGATATCTACACCTGCATAGAGATTATAAGGGTTTATACCGTTCTCTGTGGCAAACGCTGCAGACTTCTTCAGAAGTTCCTGATCGGCAAGAGTGTCTGTAGTCCACCAGAAATTCAGAAACATTGCGTCGGCGATGGCATTTCCGTCTTCAGACACAAGATAAGCAAGGTTTTCTTCTGTCAATGCATTCTGCCAATCCATCTTGCCGTCCACGGTCATGGAATCATAGTAGACCAGATCCAGATCCGGTGCCTGCTCTTTGAAATATTGGATAAATTGCTGCATGCGCGCCGCATGGTCTGCAGTCAACGGTTCTTCATCGGTTCCTTCGGTTTCCTGGTTCATGAACCAGCCCTCAAAACCATAAGTCTGCGCAACTTCAATGAGTTTGTCTGCTACTGGATAAGAGCCATCTTCATTTTTTACAAGCAGGTCTTCTAACCATTCCATTTTACCGCCATGTGCGGTCTGAGGCATGAAAACAGTTCCAAGAACTCTTACGCCATTTTTATGTGCTGCATCTACAACGTCAGGGCTTGGCGATACAATGAGACCTTCTCCGGAAGAACCACCCCAGTAAACCAGCGTATCCACGTACTGCCAGTAGGTAAAAGTATTTGCATTCACTTTATTCAGACCATGAGGCGAGTTTCCGCTTGTACTGCTGTTCATAATGGAAATTGCCATGATATTCGTTTCTTTGTTCTGAGTTGCGTTTACTGTCTGCAAATGTTCTCTTGCGGCGCGCTCTGAAAGGGGAACGGTACTTACATTGAAACGCAAATCTTCATCTGTTTTTGCATCCCAGCTTAAAAGTTCAGATGGAAACCAGTAAGAGGATTCCGGCTGACGCGCCATCGTAAGCTCCTGATTTTCATTCTCTTCCGTAAGAGAATAAATTCTCTTCACCGTTTGAGCTGTTTCTGTTATTTGAGTTGTTTCCGTCGTGGCAGTTTGTGTGTCACCCCCTGTGCTGCCACAGGCTGTTAAGCCTGCAGATAATGCTGCTGCCAGAGAAATGGCAATGCATCTTCTTCCTAAAACTTTGTTTTTCATAAAACATTTCCTTTCTTTTTTTTCTCCCACCGTCTTTTCATAGTGTTACTTCTTAAACATATTTTTTAACTTATGTTATCATTTGTTAATAATATGTTATCATAAAGTTAACTTCTTTTGTTATCAAAGTCAACTCATTGTGTTATGTTTTGTACTTTTTCTCTATATTTCACAAATAAAATTTTGGATTTTTGGCTGATTTGATTAATAAATGTAAATAAAATTAATACTCACGTTATCTTTTGATAACAATGCTATAAAAGATGTTGATCAGAAACTTCTGGTGAGAGCAGGAAAACATGTAGACGAACAGATTGGAATCCAGCATTACAACAATTATATTTTTCGTTTTCTAAAGTAGCTGGATTCCAATGAAGATGGAATTTTTTATAACAGGATCTGAAAGGTTAGTCTACAATAGAATTCCGATACACAATTTCAGGGCTGATATATGTCAGCTCGAAAGGAGCATCAGGATGATCCATCCGATAGATGATCTGTAAAGAAAGTCTTTTTCCAAGGAGACTGGTATGAACGTAAGCGGTTGTGAGCAGTCCGTCGATGTTGGTATATTCATTGCTTCCGTCAAATCCGGTGAGGATAATACCATTTGGAATACGTTCCGGATGTTCTGTCAGGTACAGGTGAAGAAAATGGGCAATATAGTCACTTGCGCAAATGAAAGCCTGTGGAAGCTCCGGGATAGAATCCAAAAAGGCATACAGATCGTTATGATATGAAAAAATACCAATGGGATTCGTGTGGCAAATGGCTGGATTTAAGGGAATATTATGATCTTTCAGGCAATGGCAGAAACCAATATACCGGTCTTTGTTCGTGATCGCGTAATGGATATCACCAATAAACCCCACGTTCGTGATTCCTCTTTCCAATATGGATTGTGTGATTTCATACATGGTATTATATCCTTCGATCAACAGCAGGTCGCCATGTAAAGCACGGTTGCCGACTTCGGGTACCGTATCAAGGAACACTTTAGGAATTTTTAACGTGTCATTAATTAATGTAACCATTTTCGTGTCATATACATTCAGAATAATTGCCCCAGAAACAGTTCCGTTTGTCAGAGCAGAGGGAAAGGAATAAGAAGGTGTATAGGAGGATGGCACATAAGTATAAAGAAGGTTAATATTATGGGTTGCCAGTTCTTGCGCTAATCTATGGATAATGTTTGTCCAGAATGTAGAGGAGTCTGGGCGGGATACGATTAAAGAGACTGTTTTATCCTCTTGCGGATCGTTAGGGATGGAGGCAGGCTCCTGCATGAATTTGGAATATCCTAATTCTTTAGCTTTTTGGAGTACGCTTTCCCGTATTGCTTCTGAAACACCTGAATGATTGTTAAATACTTTCCATACCGTAACGCGTGATATTCCCAATTCATCTGCAATGTCCTGCATAGTTACTTTACTCATAGTAAAAACACTCCTTTTTAGATTTATAGTACAAATAGCTGAATATGTCGTTGCCTCAATAAAAGATAAGTGTGTAGTTTAAAATTATAAACACAGTATAGCATTAAAGGGAACATGTTTGCAATAAAAAAATTAACAAATGTTAACAAGAGGCGGTTTGATTAATGAAAAACAACTGGAAAATGGTCGAAATGCACAAAATACTACACAAAAATATATTAAGAACAACAAAAGTGACGACAAATGGATAAAAAAGTTAATAAAATTATTGACAAAATATAAAATAAAAGTTAATATTTGTTTATAAACAGGGAAACAAAAGTAAAGGAGGAGACTGATGAAAGAGATAAAGAAAAAGAAGGGAAAAAGACGTTGGACAAGAGATGATACGGATTTAACACTGATTTCTCTTCCAACTTTTATATGGTTTGTATTGTTTTCTTACCTTCCAATGTTTGGAATTATCATTGCATTTAAAGATTACAAATTGAGTCCGGGGCATGGATTTATATATAATCTGCTTCACAGTGACTGGGTAGGCTGGTCTAATTTCACATATTTCTTTAAATCAAATGCCTTTTGGATGTTATTGAGAAATACAATTGTTTACAATCTGGTGTTTATTGCACTAGGAGCGGCTGTTGCAGTAGGATTTGCGTTGATGTTAAGCAACTTGCGGAATAAATTGGCATCAAAAGCATATCAGACGATGATGTTTTTCCCATACTTTATGTCATGGGTTGTGATCAGTTATATTGTTTATGCAGTATTAACACCGGAAAAAGGTTATTTAAACAATATCATTGTTGCACTTGGTGGAACAAAGATCATGTGGTATCAGGAACCGAAATACTGGCCGTTTATCCTTACCTTTTTAAGGATCTGGAAAGGCATGGGATATGGAATGGTCATCTACCTGGCAACGATCACCGGAATTGATCCGTCTCTGTATGAAGCGGCAGTTATGGACGGTGCAACCAAATGGCAGCAGACAAAACATATCACAATGCCATGCATCAAACCCGTTCTGATCATGATGCTGATCCTGGATGCAGGAAAAATCTTCTATTCTGATTTTGGTCTGTTTTATCAGGCAACAGGTGGAATACCAGCGTCCTTGTATAATGTTGCATCTACATTTGATACATATATTTACAAAGCGATCCAGTCGAGTGCTCCAATTGGAAAAACAGCAGCGGCTTCATTTTTCCAATCTGTATGCTGTTGTGCAACCATTTTACTTACAAACTGGCTGGTGAAAAAAGTTGATGAAGACAGCGCGATTATATAGGGGGATAGCAATATGGCACAGAAGTTAAGAAAAGAAAAAGAACTTAATCAGATTAAAAAAAGCACGAATGTTCTTTTTAATATCATTTTTATTATATTATCAGCGCTGTGTATTTTTCCGATCGTATTTGTGTTTTCTATCTCTATTTCGAGTGAGACATCAATACAGAAAAATGGGTATCAGTTAATACCACAGGAACTTTCGGCAGCGGCATATCAGTTCCTGTGGAATGAAAGAGGAACTATTTTACATGCAACATTCATTTCCATTCTAGTTACTGCGCTTGGTATTATTTTGTCAGTACTGCTGACAACGACGATGGGATATGTTGTTTCAAGAAATACTTATAAACTGAAAAGTTTTTATACCTGGGTGATTTTTATCCCGATGATTTTCAACGGTGGTATGCTCGCTGGATACGTTGTTAATACAAATATCCTGCATTTGAGAAATTCTATCTGGGCATTGATCCTGCCGCTTGCGGTATCGCCATTTAATATTGTGATCTGTAAAACCTTTTTTAAAACGACGATTCCTGATTCCATCGTGGAATCGGCAAAAATTGATGGCGCAGGACAGCTTCGAATTTTTGCACAGATCATTTTACCGATTTCAAAGCCGATCATTGCAACGATCGCACTGTTCGCAGCATTTGGATATTGGAATGACTGGTTTCAGGCATCCTTATATATTTCAGACAAAAATTTGCAGACATTACAGTCTATGCTGAATAATATCCAGAACAATATTGAGTATATAGCGAACAATCCATATGGTGGACTTTCATTGCAGCAGTATAAAGCAAGTATGCCGACAGAGAGTGTGAGAATGGCGATCGCTATTATTATCGTGGTTCCTATTGCATGTGTATATCCATTTTTCCAGAAGTATTTTATTTCAGGTCTGACCATCGGCTCTGTAAAAGGATGATACCGTGTAAATAAAATAAGAGATATCAGATTTAGGAGGAAAATTTTATGATGAAAAAGAGAATTGTGTCATTGGGGCTTGCAGCAATGATGACCGCAGGATTATTCGCAGGTTGTGGAAGTAATTCGGGAAGCCAGGGAAATGCCAGCACTTCAGATGCCAAAAGTAATGATATCGTTACTTTAAAGTGGGTCACAATTGGAAGTGGAATGCCGGATAACTATGATTCCTGGGTAAAGAAAGTAAATGATTATGTCGGCGAAAAAATTGGTGTAAATATTGATATGGAAGTAGTTGCCTGGGGAGACTGGGATAACCGTAGAAATATCATTATCAGTACAAATGAAGATTATGACATTATTTTCGGTAACGGAAATGTTTATACATCTGATACAAAACTCGGAGCTTACTATGACATTACAGATCTGATTGATGATAATATGCCGGGCTTGAAGGAACTTATGCCAAGTGACTATTGGGATGCAGTAGCGATCGATGGAAAGATTTATGCAGTTCCGACATACAAAGACAGCTCATTATCCAATTATGCGATCTGGGATAAGGAGATCGTAGACAAGTATAATCTTGATATTGAATCTATGACAGACATATCTTCCCTGACAGATACCTTTAAGCAGATCAAAAGTGATACCAATGATTATCCGGTTTATGTAAAGAATGATGGTCTGTATTATATCTTTGATACTTATGATCAGTTAGGTGCCGGATGCCAGGCACTTGGTGTAAAGTACAATGATAAAGATGCGAAAGTATGTTATACACTGGAACAGGATGATATTTATTCAGAGTTAGAGACCATTCATGAGTGGTATCAGGATGGTATTATCAATCCGGATGCATCAACACTTGCTGAAGGCCGTGTATATAATGTATGGAGAGTAGCACAGGGATGGTCTACCGCAGCACAGACATCCTGGGGACCACAGATGGGAAAAGAAGTTGAGGTTGCCAAGGTTGGCGATACAATTTTATCCAATGATACAGTTCGCGGTTCTATTAACATGATCTCTGCAAATACAAAATATCCTGAGAAATGTTTACAGTTCTTAGATCTTGTAAATACAGATACGACTCTTAGAGATATGTTCTACTATGGAGAAGAGGGAGTAAACTTTGAGTACACAGATGACAATAAAGTTCACAAACTCAATGAAGACTGGACAATGGCAGGTTATACACAGGGAACATTCTTTACCGTTACACAGCAGGATACAGACACTGTAAATCAGTGGGATGAAGTGAAAGAGTTAAATGAAAATGCAGTTCCATCTGTTCTGTTAGGATTTACATTTGATACATCAAACATTGAGGATCAGTTATCAAACTGTACAGAAGTATGGTTACGTTACAAGAGTGAAGTTCTCACAGGTGTAAGAGATCCGAAGGAAGCAGTTCCGGAAATCAAAGAGGAATTAATGAATGCAGGATTCCAGGATGTCTTAGATGAGGCACAGTCACAAATTGATGAATTTTTAGCAAATAAACAGTAGGAAGAACAGTAAGTATGAGCAAAATAGTAGGAAAAACATTGCCGGATATGCCATGGCAAGACAAGGACGAAAACGATAAACTTCCTGTATGGAGATATAAAGCAAATCCAATCATTGATCGCTTTGCAACCAGAAATTCAAACAGCATTTTTAACAGTGCGGTCGTTCCGTTTGAAGATGGATATGCAGGAGTATTCCGCTGCGACAGCAGATCGATCAGTATGGATATCTTTGCAGGGTTTAGTAAAGACGGGATCCATTGGGATATTTCGGATGATCCGATCGTATTCCACTGTGATGATGAAGAGATTGGAAAAAGAGATTACAGATATGATCCGAGAGTATGTTTTATAGAGGACCGCTATTATATCACCTGGTGTAATGGATATCATGGATATCCAACGATCGGGGTAGGTTATACATTTGATTTTAAAACGTTTTATCAGTTGGAAAATGCATTTTTGCCATTTAACAGAAATGGAGTTCTTTTTCCGAGAAAGATCAATGGAAACTACTATATGTTAAGCCGTCCAAGTGATAATGGACATACGCCGTTTGGAGATATCTTCGTCAGTGAAAGTCCTGATATGAAACACTGGGGTGTCCATAGATATGTTATGGGAACCATCAAAGGGGATGAGTCGGCATGGCAGTCAACCAAAATTGGTGCAGGCTGTATCCCGATCGAGACAGAAGAAGGATGGCTTGTGATCTACCACGGTGTTATCAACACCTGTAACGGTTTTGTATACCGTATGGGCTGTGCACTGTTAGATCTGGAACAACCATGGAAAGTCTTAAAGCGGACAAAAAATTATATTCTGGCACCACATGAAATTTATGAGTGTATGGGAGATGTTCCGAATGTCGTATTTCCGTGTGCTGCGCTTACGGACGCAGAAACAGGAAGAATTGCAATTTACTATGGCTGTGCAGATACAGTTACAGGACTTGCGTTTACGACAGTAAATGAATTAATGGAAAGCATGGAAAGTATGTAATAAAAAACGGAGTTGTTACAAAATAATAATATTATTATTTGTGACAGCTCTGTTTTTGCAAAAAATTTCGGAAACAGCAGTGGGAGAAAAGAATGATAGAGACAAATTCGGGAAAACCATATATTAATGTAATATTTGGAAATTTTTACAGTCCGGGATATGACGATCCGGATTTTGTGGATGAGACGATGGAGCTGATCAAAAAGCTTGGTTATAACAGCGTTATGTTTGACACAAAAGACTGGGAAGATTTCAGGGAACGTTATAAAACCGGAGAGCGGAGCCAATATGTAAAAATGCAGGAATATATGGGGCAGTCTGCATTAAGACATGGATTAACGTATAATTTCCTGGTGTTATATTTAAATGGCGATAATTTGTACCCGCATATCCGTTTCAGTCCACCTGTATTTGGGGAAGAGGTCGTGACAATAGATCAAAAAGGTGGAAAATGGTACAAGTATTGGTCAGATACTGCGAGAGAAACGATGGCAGAGCATGTAGACCAGATCCTTCAAATGTACGGGGAGGGCTGTACCACCTGCCAGTTGGGACAAAAACAGGTCCTTCCAACATGTACGATGTGGGATCCGATTGCAGCGCCAAGTTTTGACCAGGATGGAATAGAACGCTATCAGAAATTTTTAAAAGAGAAATATAAAAACAATATATCGTTATTCAATGAGAGGTACGATCTGGATATCGATGATTTTAAGCAGTTAAAACCAGAGGATTACTGGTATTCTGTGATTTATGGAGAGGGAAGCTGTTATACCGGAGAGGATATCAAAAAAAGAACAAAGAAGTTCTGGATATGGAAAGATAACATGTCCTGGAAAATAGAAGAACTGCGGCTGTACTTTAAAGATATGCAGACACGCCTCAAAAAAGACCACCCGGAATTATTCCTTTGTCCGGATCTGTCGCAGTGGGGATATTTTTTAAATGTGTACAGCCAGAAACAATGTGACAGTGACAATCCGGATTACAGTGAATTGTGGGATACTGCAATGCGGGGGATCGATATGTATGCGATCAGTCCTTATGTGGATTCCTGCCATTTCATAACAGTTCCGGCAAGACCGGATGCGAGTCCGGATGCCTATGTCACTTCCTGCCAGCACAGTATGATGCGCGTGATGAATGAAGGAAAAGAATGTATCGGCGGTATCTATTGGGGACGTTATATTTACCGGGATCTGTATGCATTTTTAACGCCGGAAGAAATTGTGGGCACCATGACCGCGTGCGGGGTAGATGGCTACACTTCCTATGGGATGAACGGACTTGATGATGGCGGTGTGCTAAACCGCATGGAAGATGACTTTTTAGATTCACTGAGAAGGGGAAATACCTGGTGTGCAGAAGTGATTCCAAAAAGGGGAAAAAGTAAATACAAAGAGATCGCAATACTTTTTCCATCTGAGATGTCAGATTATGAACCGTTTGATGTGGAAAATAATGAGATCCGCCGGCTGGATATGCTGGGGTGGTATGAAATATGCTGTGATCTTGGGTATCAGACGGATGTCATCAGCTATTATGATATTTTAGAGAATAAATTAAACGACTATAAAATGCTGATCGTTCCATCCAATGACTGTTATTTTGCAGAAGAACACACAGACATGGAAAAAATGATCCGGGAATGGGTAACAAATGGGGGAGTCGTGATACATGGACCAGACTGTGGGTTAAGTAAAAACTGTTTTGGCATCCAGGGCATCCCATGTGAAAAAACACCGTACATATATCAAAAGCCTATCATTCCACAGGGCTGTGAATTCCAGAGATATGAGACAGGCAGATGTATCAGTGCGTATGCAGACGATGCGGGCAAATGTATTGTTATGCAGGAAATTGAAAAAGGAAAGGTTATTTCCTGCGGAGTGCAGTTAGGTGCTTCTTATGTGGCAAAAAATATACCACATGTACCATATGAACAGAGAAATAAAGAAATGTATCCGATCATTCAGGCAAGAAGTACATTGTTGGAAGATCTGTTAGGGGTATGTGGAAAACCTGTTTCAGGAATCTGTGAAAGAGGCATTGAAACAGGTGTGTTTGAGACGGGAATGGTTTTGGTAAACCATCGGTCAACACCGTATGATATTGGAAATTTAAAAGGAAACCGGAAATTTACAAATCCAGTGAATGATACCGTGTTATTGCCACATTCCGCGGTATGGGTCGAGCGTGAATAAAGAGCAGGTGAAAGTATGGCTTTTATAAGAGAAAAAGAAGAAATCAAAACGGGGTTTCAGGAAATAGAACCGTGGTCATCAGAGATTGACCTTCAGACAGATTTTGTAATGGTCTATGGTCTGAATGAATCTTTAGAATCCCGGATGCAGCAATATAGGGAGCGGGGCTATAAGGTACACTTAATGCTTGGGTGTGCATGGGGAAATTATAAAGAGTATCTGTGCGGCAAGTGGGACGGAAAGGAGCACTGGGATGAATGTCAGACGGACCGGAAAGGAAACCCGATCCTGCACGGGGTCGATACGCCATATATGGTGCCGACACTGTCTTTTATCCAATATTTAACGGAACATTTATGCACTCTCATAGATAAAGGGATCACAGAAATTTATATGGAAGAACCCGAATTTTGGGAAGCGGGAGGATATTCGGAGGCATTTAAAAAAGAATATCTGGCATATTATGGCGTGGATTGGGAGCCGCCCCATACCAATATCAATGCGAAATACCGCAGTTCCAGATTAAAAGCATATTTATATGGAAGGCTTATCAGACATCTCAGCAGAAATATCAAAGAGTATGGAAGAAAAACGGGGAAAGAGATCCATTTTTATGTGGCGACGCATAGTCTGGTAAATTATGCACAGTGGAAGATCATGAGTCCGGAAAGCCGTCTTTTGGATGTCGATGAGGTGGATGGTTTTATCGCACAGGTATGGACGGGGACGAGCGGCACGGGAAACGTATATGGGGGACATTATAGGAGCAGAACATTTGAGACGGCGTATTTAGAGTATGGCATCATGCAGGAGCTGGTAAAAGGGACAGATAAGGAAGTATGGTTTTTACAGGATCCGGTGGAAGATAACCCGGAGCATGGCTGGGAAGAGTATGCAGATAAATATAAAAAGACTCTGACAGCAGCTTTATTCTGGTCGGATGTGGATCACTACGAGGTGTGTCCGTGGCCAAACAGGGTGTTTAAGGGAAGATATCCAAGAAAAGTCGGTCTTGCGGAGGGGATGATCCCGACGGAGGATATGGAAGGTGCAAAAAATATCCCGGATACCTACGCGACATTTCTGGCAAGTATGATACAGACACTGGGAGATATGACCAAAGGGGAAGACGAAACAGAAAAAGATGCGGTCGGTGTATTTTTAGCGGATAGCTGTATGTACCAACGGACATACCCGGATCATGTGGAACAGCATGGACGAAAGATCAATCTGTCGGGGATGGAAGATTGGATGAACCATCTTATTTTTCAAAAGGAAGAAGACCGTCAGCTCCTTATGTCCATGGAAAAAATGGAATATGCGTATAAAGAATGCTGCGCATTCCCGGACTGGTTTGGTCTGACATTGCCATTATTAAAATATGGGTTACCGATACAGCCGGTATATTTTGATCACATGGTCCGCTATGATGAGTATCTGAAAAAATATCGGTATCTGATCTTAAGTTATGAATTTATGAAACCGGAAAGTGAAGAATTTCATCACAAACTGGTGGAATGGGTAAAACAGGGAGGCACACTTTTTTATATTGGAAAAGACTTTGATCCATATAATTATTTACAGGAATGGTGGCAGAAATTTTCCTGCGACACGCCTGCACAACATCTTTTTGCAGAGTTTGGAATGGATAAGGAACCAGCCAATGGATGTTACCGGATCGGAGAGGGAAATGTTCTCGTATGGAATGAAGTTCCTGCGCTGTTAAGCGTGAATGAAGCGATCGCAGATAAATACCGCAACTGGATCCGGGAAGGACTTAAGATGGGCGGATATCACTGGAATATGTGCAATTATCTGTCGGTAAGAAGGGATCCGTATATTGTGATAGCGTCCATGCAGGAATCGGATACGGGATCGGTTTATACAAAAGAGGGTCTGTTTGTGGATCTGTATGAAGATAAATATCCGGTCGTGGAGCGGGTTTTGGTAGAACCCGGGCAGGAAAAGCTGCTGTTTGATCTTGAAAAGATAAAAGAAGATGTAAGGATTATCGCAACGGCAGCGCGTATTGAAAATATGGCATGTGAAAACGGACAGCTTAGTATTGAGGCGAAGGCAATTGATCACATTCAGGTGAATATGAGGATCCGCCTGCCAGGGAAACCGGAAGATTTATGTGCACATACAGAAAGCGGGAAAAACATGGAACTGCAGTCTGTATGGGATGAGAAAAGCAGAACGGTTTTGTTATCCTACAGAAGCAACAACGAAAAAGTACATATTACAGGGAAATTAAAGTATGAATCATGATGCTAATGCAGCTGCCAGATAATTTAATGGGCTGCATCATGGAACTTATATAAAGATTGGAAACGATCTTAATATAGAAAGAAAACAAGACAAGGAGGAAAATATGGATTTCTTAGACAAAAGAGTCGGTGTAATTTGCAACGAACTTAAGAAATTAAAAGTAAAACAGGTATTTCCACTGACACAGTGGGAGTACAAGGAAGGAAACTTTATTCACCCGGAGGATGCATTAAAAGACGAGGCAGCCTGGGAAAACTTTGACTGCAAGACCATGCACTGGTATGGCAAGGACCGCCACTACTGGTTCCGCACGACCTATACCATTCCAGAGGAGCTGGATGGAAAAAGTGTATGGATCCGCGTTTCCTCACAGATCGACGAGTGGGATGACGGAAGAAATCCGCAGTTTATCGTGTTTGTGAACGGGGAGGTTTATCAGGGAATCGATATGAACCACAGGGAGTGCCTGATCACAAGAAGCGGAAAGGCAGGAGAGACACTGACCATCGATCTGCAGGCATATACCGGGATCATGCATGAGGAATTTGCGCTCCGCACACAGATCGAGGAGATCGATGCAGAGATCGAAAAACTCTATTATGACCTGTGGGTTCCGCTTGCAGCATTTTCCCGTATGGAAGCAGATGATAAAAACCGCAAGGATATTGAGTATGTGCTCAATGAGACGATCAATCTGCTGGATCTAAGGACCCCGTATTCCGAAGGCTTTTACCGGAGTGTGCGGGAAGCATCTGCTTATATCCAGAAAGCACTTTATGAGGATATGGCAGGGTATGAGGATGTGATCGCAACCTGTATCGGACATACGCATATCGATGTTGCGTGGTGGTGGACTGTGGCACAGACCAGGGAAAAAGTCGGACGCAGCTTTGCAACTGTGTTAAAGCTGATGGACGAGTACCCGAATTATAAGTTCATGTCCAGCCAGCCGCAGTTATATGCATTTTTAAAGGAGCGCTATCCGGAATTGTACGAGAAAGCAAAACAGCGCATCAAAGAGAAACGCTGGGAGCCGGAAGGCGGTATGTGGGTCGAGGCAGATTGCAACCTGACATCGGGAGAATCCCTCGTCCGTCAGTTTATGCATGGCAAACGCTTTTTTAAAGAGGAATTTGGCGTGGACAACCGTATCCTCTGGCTGCCGGATGTGTTCGGTTATTCCGGGGCACTGCCGCAGATCATGAAAAAATGCGGAATCGATTATTTTATGACAACCAAACTGGCATGGAACCAGTTCAATAAAGTACCTTACGATACGATGATGTGGCGCGGAATCGATGGAACAGAGGTGCTGACACACCTGATCACGACCCTTGGCGTGAGCCAGCCGATCAAAGATTACTTTACGACCTATAATGGCATGCTGCACCCGGATGCGATCATGGGAGGATGGATGCGTTACCAGAATAAGGACATCAATAACGATATCTTAGTCTCCTACGGTTACGGCGATGGCGGCGGCGGTCCGACCAGGGAAATGCTTGAGACTTCGATCCGCATGGAAAAGGGAATCAAAGGGATTCCGAAAGTACGCCAGGAATTTTCACGCACCTATTTTGAAGAACTTGAGGAGCGCGTGAAAGGTGACAGACGCCTGCCGGTATGGGAAGGTGAATTTTACTTTGAGTACCATCGCGGAACTTATACCTCCATGGCGAGAAATAAACGTAGCAACCGTAAGGCAGAACTTGGTCTGATGGATCTGGAACTGTTGTCCGTTTTAGCACAGGCACAGGCAGCGTATCCGGCAGAAGAACTCGACCGCATGTGGAAAAAAGTCCTGATCAACCAGTTCCATGATATTCTGCCTGGATCTGCGATCCATGAAGTATATGAGGTGACAAAGGAAGAATACGCTGCACTTCAGAAAGAGATCAAAGCACTGGAAGAGGAACGTCTCCATGCACTCGTGGGAGATGGCGAAGGCATCACTATTTTCAATACAACCGGACACGACCGCAGTGATATCGTAGAACTTGGGGAGATCCATGCGGAAGCGTTAAAGGATGCAGAGGGCGTGATCTATCCGGTACAGAAGACTGCAGAAGGTGCAGTGGTCTATGTAGAGCATCTGCCGTCAAAAGGATATAAGACATTTGCGGCTGTATCCAGTGAAATTGAGCAGAAAACACCGTTTGTCCTTGTGGATGACCATACGCTTGAGACACCGTTTTATACGATCCATCTGGATGCGGAGGGATGTTTTGACCGCATCTACGATAAGGAAAACGACAGGGAAGTACTGCAGGATGGCAAAAAAGGCAATCAGTTCCGCATGTACGAGGATAAGCCGATGTGCTTTGATAACTGGGATGTGGATATTTACTATACCGAAAAGTACTGGGATGTCAATGATGTGATTTCTATGGAATGGACAGAGTGCGGTCCGGTGCGTGCAACGTTAGAGATGGAGCGGAAAGAAAGCAATTCTGTGATCCGCCAGAAGATCCATTTCTATGCAGACAGCAGAAGGATCGAATTTGAGACTTATGTGGACTGGAAAGAGCATCAGACATTGTTAAAGGTACATTTCCCGGTCAACGTACATACCGATGAAGCGACATTTGATGTACAGTTTGGTAACCTGACACGCAAAGTACATACCAATACGAGCTGGGATAAAGCACGTTTTGAGAGCTGCGGACAGAAATGGATCGATCTCTCGGAAGGTCATTACGGAGTCAGCATGTTAAATGACTGCAAATACGGACATTCCGTGAAGGATTCTGATATGGCACTGACACTGATTAAATCCGGCATCGAACCGAATCCGGTGGCAGATCAGGAAGAGCACTATTTTACCTATGCAATCTATCCGCATGCGGAAAAATGGCAGGAAGCAAAGACCGTGGAGCAGGCATATGACCTGAACCAGCCGGCTATTGCAGTGGCAGGAGGAAAGCCGGGAAGCCTGTTGTCAAAAGCATCTGTGGACAGGTCCAACGTTGTATTAGAGACGATCAAGTGTGCAGAGTCCGGTCATGGCATCATTATCCGTATGTATGAGAGCGAAAATGCACTCACAAAGACAAATCTTGTAGTTGAGGGGAACTACAACAAAGCGTTTGTCTGCAATCTGCTCGAGGAGGAAGAAGCAGAATTAGAGTTGAAAGACGGAGTGGTTTGTGTACAACTGAAACCGTATGAAGTTGTTACTGTAAAACTCGTTTAAAATCATATAGAGGCATTCAGATTCCGAAGAGAGTTCGGTGGGATGCCTCTCTTTTTATAGGGAGATTTACGTTATGACCAATAAATTAAGCCATATTTTTGAGTGTTCCGATCATATTACGGAAAAACAGTATCGGACCAGCAGGGCACTTTTTATCCTCGATGGATGCGCTTCCACACAGATTTTTACGGTTACTTCCGGCGCATTTTTATCGGGACTTGCCTATCTTGTGGGTGCGGGGACGGCACTGACCGGGATCATAGCTGCACTGCCGACGCTGATGAATACCATCCAGATTTTTTCCTCTGTCGTCTATGAGAACCGCGCAGGCAGCAAACGGATCACGGTAGAGTTTGCACTCATCCAGCGCTTATGCCTGCTCATGATGCTGTTTGTTCCGACATTGATGTTAGGAGCGAGAATCTCGGTGGCAGTGATCGCGGTGCTGTATTCCTGTGCACATTTCTGTGGGGCATTTATCAACACCGGGGCAAATAACTGGCTGATCAGCCTGGTGAAAAAAGAACGGTTGGGAAGATATCTCGGACTGAAGGATTCAATGACTTTAGTTGCGTCCACAGGCGGTTCCCTGATCTTAAGTAAAATTTTAGATGCCTACCGTTTCGCGGATCAGGAGGTTCTGGGATTCCGGATCATCGGCATTTTATGTATCGGTATCTGCGTGGTCGACATTACCTGTCTCACGCTGATCCGGGAACCGGAAAATGTGAAATATGTGGAGCCACTGAACATAAGGAAAGCAATACAGATGCCGCTCACAGACCAGAATTACCGCAATATATTGATTTTCTTCCTGCTGTGGAGTGTGGCGTCTAATTTTGCCAGTCCGTTTTTTTCTATTTATATGTTAGAGAATCTGGGGCTGTCCTATTTTTATATCACCGTCATGAATATGGTTGCATCGGTGGCGCGGATCGCGGCTGCAAATCTGTGGGGGAAGGCAGCAGACAGTTATTCGTGGAGGCTTGTTACGCTGGGGTCCATTTTTATGCTGGGAGTTGCATATATCGGCTGGGGACTGCTGACGAAAGAAAACTGTATCTACTGGCTTCCGGTCGTACAGGCTGTGAGCGGGGTTGCCTGGGGCGGCATCAATATTGCGACTTTTCGGATGCAGTTTGCCTTTGCACCGTTAGAACACCGTGTCAGCTATGTCAGCTTCTGCTCAACAATGGTTGGGTTTGTAGGATTTTTTTCATCCATGCTCGGCTCGACATTTGTGGCATTAGCAAAGGATATCAGGATTTTAAACATTCCGGTAGATAACATACAGATGGTGTTTATTTTGTCTGCATTCGGAATTATTGCAAGTGCATTATACAGCCGAAAAATAAAGGAGAAATGACAGGACAGATATGGAGAGAGATAGCAGAAAGCGGGCAGAGGCGCTGCTTGCGCAGATGACCGCAACAGAAAAAGTGGGACAGTTAAACCAGCATTTATATGGTTTTCGGATCTACCATGTAGAAGATGGAAAAATTATTTTTACGCAGGAATTAAAGGATGAAGTAAAAAAGTGGGGCGGGATCGGCACGATCTATGGTCTTTACCGTGCAGATCCATGGTCGGAAAAAAATTATGAGACAGGGCTTGCCGGGGGACTTTCCATGCAGGCATATAATCAGTTACAGAAATATGTGATCGAACACAGCCGCCTTGGAATTCCATTTTTACTGAGCAGTGAATGTCCACATGGACATCAGGCGTTAGACGGATATCTGCTCCCGGTCAATCTGGCAGTAGGTGCATCGTTTGACCCGGCATTGTATGAGCGGGCAGGGCAGGTGTGCGGCAGGCAGTTAAAGCAGATGGGCGTGGATTTTGCACTGGTTTCGACACTGGATATTTTAAGAGACCCAAGATGGGGGCGCAGTGAGGAGTGTTATGGGGAGGATCCATATTTATCGGCAGAGCTCGCGCGGGCGATCGTAACAGGAATCCAGAAAGAGGGCGTTGCAGTGGTTGCAAAACACTTTTGTGCACAGGGGGAGACGACCGGAGGGGTCAATGCCAGCGCAGCGCGGATCGGAGAGAGGGAACTGTGGGAGATCCATTTACAGGCGGCGAAGGCATGTTGTGAGGCGGGCGTAAAAGGCATTATGGCTGCATACAACGAGATCGATGGAAAATTCTGCCATGCCAACAGACATCTGCTGCAGGATATTCTGCGGGAACAATTGGGGTTTGACGGGGTCGTGATGGCGGATGGCATCGCCATCGACCAGTTAGACATTATGACGGGGGATAATATCAGGTCGGCAGCACTTGCACTGAAAGCAGGTGTGGATATCAGTCTGTGGGATGAAGGTTATACAAAGTTAGAGGAGGCGTTAAAACAGGGATTTATCACGGAAAAGGAACTCGATCAGGCGGTCCTTCGAGTGCTCACTTTGAAATTTGAGCAGGGACTGATGGATAAACCTTATATTGATGAAAACGGGAACCGTACCGCCTCTTACAGCGAAAATGGTGCTGTTTCATTTCCGATAGAGGCATATCAGGAGTCGGAAAAACTGGCGCGCGAGTCGGTAGTGTTGTTGAAGAATGAAAATGTACTGCCGATTGGGAGAGCAGAAAAAATAGCCCTGATCGGTCCAAATGCGGATGATATTTACCGGCAGATCGGTGATTATTCACCTCCAATGGACAGGGCAGGATATGAGACGTTAAAGAGCGGCATGGAACAAGAATTTGGTGCAGACCGGGTTCGCTGTTATAATGGACATGAGGTCGGGACGGCTGTTTCTCTTGCGGAAAATGCGGATATTATCGTGCTGGCATTAGGCGGATCATCGAGTCGTTTTAAAGGGGCGCTGTTCGATGAAAACGGTGCGGCAAAAGTACAGGGAGTACTTGAGATGGACTGTGGGGAGGGCATGGATACCGCCAGATTACAGCTCCCCGGGAACCAGAACGAACTGTTTACGGCTGTCTGTGCGCTGAAAAAACCGGTGATCTCCGTAGTCATTGCCGGGCGGCCTTATGCAATCCCTGAAATTGCGCAGGATTCAGATGCACTGTTATATGCTTTTTATCCGGGACCGATGGGAGGAAAAGCAATCGCGGAGCTGTTGTCTGGAAAATATGCACCGTCCGGCAGACTGCCGGTGTCCCTTCCGCGAAACTGCGGACAGCTTCCGGTGTACTATAACCATACGGTGTCCTATCCGGCAATGCACTATTGTGATATGGAACATGGAGTTTTGTATACATTTGGGGAAGGAATGGGATATTCCCACATGGAGTATGTGGATATCTGTCTTAAAAAGCAGCAGGATGTGTGGATTATTTCAGGAATTGTAAAGAATAAAGGAAATATAGATGATACGGCAGTGCTGCAATGCTACCGGAAAGTGTTGTCCGGTGAACTTGTGCCAAGAGAGCGGGAACTGGTTGCATTTTCCAGAATAAAAGTGGAAAAAGGAGGTCAGAAGGCATTTGAAATCGTTATGGATGCGGATAAATTCCGGTATTTTAATGAGAGTGGTGCAAAGATTTATAAGAGTAAAATACTTTTAATGGATAGTGGAAAAATAATTTTTGAAGAATAGGAAGAAATTCTGACAGCAGGAGGAGAAAATTATGTATTTATTACCAAAGCCAAAAACAATCAAAGAACAGGACGGACAGATGCTGCTTTGCTACAGCACACATATTGTGATGACAAAAGAGGTGGCAGAGACAGAGATGCATGCAGCAAAAAGACTGCAGGAGGCGATCAGGCAGGAAACGGGGCTTATCCTGCCGTTTTCCGTAGGGGAAGTAAGGGAGGGGGATCTCTCTCTTGGGATCGCAAAAACATTACCAGAGCAGACATATGAGATCACGATCGACGAAAAAGGCGGACAGATTTCAGGCGGCGACGGGGCTGGCGTGCTTTATGGTGTGGAGACCTTCTGCCAGATCGTACAGCAGTGTGGCGGGATACTGCCCTGTGTACAGATTCAGGATGCCCCGGATATGCCAAACCGTGGTTATTATTTTGACCAGACAAGGGGACGTGTGTTAAAACTGGAAGAACTCAAAAAAATTGCAGACAGGATGTGCCGCTATAAATTAAACCAGCTTCAGCTTTATGTGGAACATACCTATCTGTTCCGTGACTTTTCGGAAATGTGGAGGGATCAGACTCCGCTTACGGCAGAGGAAATCTTAGAACTTGACAGTTATTGCCGGGAACGTCATATTGAACTGGTTCCGTCGCTGGCAAGTTTTGGACATCTGTGCACACTGCTCTCCACAAAAACATATGGGGATCTCTGCGAGATGGAGGATTCCTGGAAGGAGCCGTTTTCCTTCTGGAACCGGATGCGGTATCATACGATCAATGTCTCCGATGAGCGTTCCCTTCCTCTGATCAAAAAGATGATCGCAGAATATATACAGTTGTTTTCTTCCAACAAATTTAATATCTGTGCGGATGAGACATTCTGCCTTGGCAAATATAAATCGAAAAAACTTGCCGAAGAGCGTGGCGTCCATCGGCTTTATATTGACTATGTCAAAGAGCTTGCACAATTTCTGGTGGAAAATGGAAAAATCCCGATGTTCTGGGGTGATATTATCTGGAATTCGCCGGAACTGATGAAGGAACTGCCTGAGAGCATGATCTGCCTGAACTGGGGATATGCACCGGAACAGCGGGAAGATGAGACGAGGGCGATTGCACAGACGGGTGCAGTGCAGTATCTGTGTCCGGGTGTATGCGGCTGGAACCAGTGGGCAAACTTAATAGAAAATTCTTATAAAAATATTACAAGAATGTGCGGTTATGCGGCAAAATATCATGGCATCGGTGTGTTGAACACAGACTGGGGAGATTTTGGACACGTTAATGATCCGGCATTTTCTGTTCCGGGGATGATCTACGGTGCTGTATTTTCCTGGAATGGGGAGAAGATACCATTTGCAGAGTTAAACCGTATGATCTCACGGATCGAGTATGGGGATACTACCGGAAATTATGTTTCCCATCTGGCAGAAATCTGCGGACAGTCGGTATTTCAGTGGAGAGAAGCTGTCATGTATTATGAGAACCGGTGCTTAAAGCATGAACTCGAAGAGGGCGAAGATTTGTTCCGCGGTGTGGATCAGGCGGGTGTAGATGCTGCAGCAGATGCCCTGCGTGATATATACAAAAAACTTTTGGAGAGCACGCAGGCGATGCCGGAAACGAAAAAACAGATGCAGCTTTTATCCGTGACATTGCAGGGGATCGGTATCTGGAATGCCGTAGGACTCCTGACAGAAAGCATGGAAAAAACGGGAAGTTTTGATATGCAGAAAGGTCTGGAACTGGCAGAAAAGTTAGAATGCTGGTTTATGGCTTATAAAGAAAACTGGAGAGCCACCAGCAAAGAAGGCGATCTGCATCATATTGCAGAGATCGTGTTCTGGTATGCAGACTGGATGCGCAGAAAATGATAAAAAAGTATAAATTCTATCAGGTGATAACTGATTAATCATCAGGACTTTTCACGG
This sequence comes from Roseburia sp., assembly GCA_019411365.1. Next base: position 16,197 of record DXQT01000012.1, on the reverse strand, counting down.
GAAATTTATGATATAGCATATTGTCTGCTGCCGGAATCATAAGCAAATGAGAGGATACAAGAATAAATCTCAATATTTTCCACATACTAACTCCAAAGCTGATATATAAGAAAGAGCTGCTTTATCAAAATATAGCATTGGAGGATAACAACGTGAAAGCAACAGGAATTGTTCGCCGGATAGATGACTTAGGACGCATCGTGGTACCAAAAGAGATCAGAAGAACTTTAAGGATCCGCGAGGGTGACCCGCTTGAGATATTTACAGACCGCGAGGGGGAGATCATCCTGAAAAAATATTCACCGATCGGTGAACTCGGACAGTTTGCGGGGGAGTATGCGGAAAGCCTGGCACAAACTACGGGATATCTTGTTCTTGTGACAGACTGTGACCATGTGATCGCAGCATCCGGAAGCGGGAAAAAAGAATTTGAGGAAAAACCGGTCAGCAGACAGTTAGAGGAAGCAATCAGTGAAAGAAAGAACTATCAGGCATCCGCGGGAGATGCGGAATTTATGAAAGTGACGTTAGATGATGCCGGGGAATATACAGAACAGGCATTCAGCACGATCATCTGTGAGGGAGATGCGATCGGTGCAGTGATCATCTGCAATAAGGATGAGAAAAAGAAAATGAATGATACCGAAGGAAAACTTGCTGCGGCGGCAGCATCATTTTTGGGACGGCAGATGGAACAGTAAAATAAACTCAGAGATGAGAAGAGGCGGGAAAATCAAAAAAGCAAAGATTTTCCCGCTTTTAATATACTATTGGAAAAACAAAAAAAATCATATACAATAGACACTGTAAATGAGACAGAAATGGAGCAGCTTATGAAATTCATACATGTTTCGGATGTACATCTTGGAATAAAACCGGATGAGGGAAAACCCTGGAGTGAAAAAAGAGCGCAGGATATCTGGGATTCTTTTGCAGAAGTGATCGGGGCGGCAGTGGAGTTAAAACCGGATTTTTTGCTGATATCGGGGGATTTGTTTCATGCGCAGCCGTTAAAAAAAGAACTTCGGGAAGTCAATTATCTTTTCAGCAGAATACCCCAGACGAAAATTATCCTGATGGCGGGCAATCACGATTATCTTCGTACAAAATCGTATTATCTGACGATGGAGTGGGAGGAGAATGTTTATTTTTTCCGTCAGGAGGAGCCGGGACATTTTGATTTTGAGGAGGAAAATGTCAGTATTTACGGGTTAAGTTACTGGCACAGGGAGATTGGAGAACCGGTTTACGATTCAATCATTCCGGAGGATTTGTCGAAGATCAACATTCTTTTGGTACATGGCGGAGATCCGCAGCATATTCCATACCATCCGAAGCATATTCTGGAAAATGGGTTTGATTATATTGCTGCCGGACATATTCACAAAGGCGGACAGCAGATACCGGGGCGTGCAGTGATGGCGGGAAGTTTAGAGCCGACGGATAAAAATGATGTCGGATCACATGGATACTGGCTGGGAACGATCGATAAAGAGCATACCGATATTCATTTTCATCCGGTCAAAAAATGCGAATACTGTCATGAAGTTTATCCGGTTACAGGGAAAACGACAAATTTCGAACTATGTGAGTGGGCAAAAACACTGCTGGCAGAAAGACCGGGGTATCAGTATTTCCGTCTGTTTCTGCGGGGGAAAGTTTCGCCGGATACCGGATTTGATACGGCAAAGTTAGAGGAATTTGACAGGGTTGTCGATGTGACAGAACAGCTTTCGCCGGATTATGACTACGAAAAATTAAAAGAAAACTATAAAGATACCCTTCTTGGGAATTACATAGAGGAAATGGAAAGGCGGCCGCAGGATGTGGTCACAAAAAAGGCATTGGAATATGGAGTCAATGCGTTATTAGGATATAAAATATGCAGATAAAAGAAGCAATCATTGGTCAGTTTGGAAAATTGCAGAACAGGAACATCTCATTTGAACCGGGGATCAACGTGATTTATGGGGAGAATGAGGCGGGAAAAACAACGCTGCATGACTTTTTGCTGGGAATGTTTTTCGGAATGGAAAAGGGGCGTGGAAGAGGCACGCTAAACAGCATGTACCAAAAGCATGAGCCTTGGCATGCACCTTCCTATTACAGTGGTGCCCTGCGATTTTTGGTGGATGGAAAACCATTTTATTTAGAGCGTAATTTTTACTATAAAGACAAAAAAGATATTTTAAAGAACGAGGCGGACGGGGAAGAACTGTCGGTTGCTTACGGCGATCTGGCCATGCTGCTCGGTGGAATAGATAAAGAAACGTTTGGAAACACTTATGATATACCGCAGACCGGGGCAGTGACAGGAAAAGAGCTTGCAGATATCCTGGCTGAATATCTCTCAAATGCTGCGGAGGGCGGTGGCGCAAATATCCAGGTTCAGAGGGCAAAAGCAGCACTCGCAGCAAGAAAGCGGGAACTGACGCAGGAAGTAAAGACGATTCATGAACGGAAAAATGAGGATATTAGCCAGCTGATTGTGGAAAAGGATCTCTTAGAACGTGACAGTCGTGGATTACATGCCAATATTGCGGATGCCGAGAGAGAGATCGACCAGTTAAAGCGTGTGCGTGTGGAAGAGATCGGTGAAAAACGAAAGAGATTATCCGAACAGGAAAGACATCAGACAGTCCGTATGGAGAGGCAGGATGCTGCGCCGGAGAGAACAGGGGTAGAGAAAGCCGGAAAATCAGAATGGGAAAAAGAACAGCCTGACCGCATGGCGGGGATCGGACTTTGTGCTTCTGCGCTGCTTGTCAATACAGCGGTACACCACGTCACTTCGTATCCGTCACGCCTGTTTTTTATTTTGCAGGCAGTCTTTTTTGCAGGGATGATTCTATGCGGACTTTATGTGGGGATCAGCCATGTGATAGAGAAGGCAAAAAAGGAAGCTTATTTATCAGCACAAAAGAATGAGATGAAGGCAGTGACACAGGAAACTTATGCGGATGCAGGACTGCGGCAGGCGGAACGGATGCTTCTCAGTTTAAAAGAGTCGCTGTCTGAAAAAGAGACCAGACGTTACAATATCATGCAGGATCTTGAGGCTGCAAAACAGCCGGGAGGACAGGAAAAAGAACTGTTAGAAGATATCCGTGCATTAGAACTTGCAGCGGCAGAGATCGACCGTCTTGCAAAAGAGTATTATGAGGACAGTTTAGATGGACTTGGGAGTGCCGTTTCAAAGTGGATGTCACAGCTTACTGCAGGGAAATATGATCATGCGATTGTAAAGGAAGACGGAAAGCTTTTGATTTTGGCAGATGGAAAAGAGATTCTTCCGGAGGCACTGAGTCATGGAACGTTAGAACAGATCTATCTGGCATTCCGTCTTGCGGTCGGAGAGATTGTGACAAAAGAAGAACCCATGCCGGTTATTTTTGATGAGGCATTCGGTATGTATGATGAAAAACGTCTGATGCAGACACTTCGTGCACTTGATTGTCAGATCAGAAAAGAGCAGGGAAGACAGATACTGATCTTTACCTGCCAGAAGCGTGAGATGGAATTACTTGAACAGTCAGGGATTACATATCATAAAATTGTTTTGGAATAGAGGAGATGCAATCATGGCAGCAAGAAAAAAGAAAAAAAAGAAATACCGTATGTTCTGGTTTTTCGCAAAGATGCAGCTGGTGCTGCTGCTTGCAGTCATTGCAGGGGCATGCTGGTATTATTTTGGCGGTTACGCGGAAGAAGTAAAAGACTTAAAGACGCAGGCAATAGAGCTGGTGCGCCATTCCAGCAAGGAAACATTTAAGGCAAATCAGACCAGTATCGTCTATGCTTCGGATGAAAGTGTAATCTCCACATTAAAAGGCGGAAAAGATTCTTATTATCTTTCGATTACAGATATGCCGAGTAATGTAGAGTGTGCTATCGTCAGTATAGAGGATAAAAAGTTTTTCCGGCATAACGGAATTGACTACCGGGCGCTTTTGCGTGCGGTAAAGGCAATGATTGAAAATGGAGAGGCAACACAGGGCGGCAGTACGATCACAATGCAGCTTGCGCGAAATATTTTTTTGAGCCAGGAAAAGACATGGCAGAGAAAGGTTGAGGAAATGTATATCGCGCGGGAACTCGAAAAGAAGTACACCAAAGATGAGATTCTTGAATTCTATCTTAATAATATTTATTTTGGAAACGGATACTATGGGATCCAGTCGGCAAGCCGTGGGTATTTTAACCGGGATGTGCAGGATCTTGATCTGTCGGAGCAGGCATTTTTGTGTGCGATACCAAATAATCCGACACTCTATGATCCACTTACGAATATCACGAACACATACAAGAGAAGAAACCGTATTTTGAAAAATATGCTCGATGATGGGAAAATTTCCAAAACAGCATACGAAAATGCACTGGGTGAGGTGATGGCGTTAGACCGGCCGGAAGCACTGGCAAAAAATGATTATGTGGAGACCTATACCTATTATTGTGCAGCCAGGGCATTGATGGAAACGGAGGATTTCCAGTTTAAATATCAGTTTTCCTCGGAAGATGAAAAAAACAAATATGACGAAGCTTATGAGACGCTGTACAGTGAGTGTCAGAAAAAGCTGTATACTGCGGGTTACCGGATCTATACGTCATTTGACCTGAACTTACAGCAGGAACTGCAGGATACGGTAAACGAGGCACTCGCCGGTTACACGGAGGTCAATGATGAGGGCGTGTATGCCCTGCAGTCGGCAGCAGTCTGTATTGACAATGACAATGGCTATGTCAGGGCGATCGTGGGTGGAAGAAGCCAGGATTTCTCCGGTTATACGTTAAACCGTGCATTTCAGAGTTACCGTCAGCCGGGCAGTGCCATTAAGCCGCTGATCGTATATACACCGTCTTTTGAGCGCAATTATACGCCGGACTCTGTGGTGACAGACGAGCCGATCGAGGATGGACCAAGGAATGCAAATGGTTCCTATTCCGGTCAGATCACAGTCCGGACGGCTGTGGAGAAGTCTGTCAATACGATCGCATGGAAATTATATGAGGAGCTGACTCCGGAAGTAGGTCTTTCTTATCTTGAAAAAATGAATTTTGCAAAACTGGATGCCAATGACTACAGACCGGCAACGGCACTTGGAGGTTTTACAAACGGTGTGTCTGCGCTTGAGATGGCGTCCGGGTATGCAGCGATCGAAAACGATGGAAATTACCGGGCACCGACCTGTATTGTTAAGATATTAGATGCGGATGGCAATGAAATCTATGCATCTGCACAGACGGAAGAGGCTGTGTATAAGCAGAATGCGGCGCGTATGATGACAGATGTTTTAAAAGGTGTTATCACGAGCGGAACAGCACACGGACTTGGTCTTGGCAGTATGCCTGCAGCCGGAAAGACAGGTACATCCAACGACCAGAAGGACGGATGGTTTGTGGGATATACGAGATATTACACGACGAGTGTCTGGGTTGGTTATGATATGCCGAAAAAAATGGATAAACTGATGGGATCTACCTATCCGGGCACGATCTGGCAGAAGTTTATGTTAAAGGCACATGAAGGACGTTCTCCGATGGAATTTTTACCGTATGCGCAGGTATCGGATGAGGTTCATACATTCCATCCGGAAGATACGGAGGAGAATCCGGATCAGAATGCGGATGAAAATGCCGGGCAGCAGGATCAGAATCAGCAGCAACAGGATCAGCAGCAACCACAGAACCAGCAGCAACAGGATCAGCAGCAACCACAGAACCAGCAGCAACAGGATCAGCAGCAACCGCAGGAACAGCAGCAACAGCAGCAGGAGCAGCAACAGCAACAACAGCAGGAACAACAACAGCAACAAGATCAGCAGCAGGACCAACAGCAACAAGATCAGCAGCAGGAGCAGCAACAGCAACAACAGCAGGAACAACAACAGCAACAAGATCAGCAGCAGGACCAACAGCAACAAGACCAACAGCAGTAGGACTAACCGCAGCAATAACAACAAGGCGAACGACAGCAGTGAGCAGCAGAACACAGAAACAACAGAGCAGATTTGGAATGCAGAAAGCACTGATGAAGGCTTGACATACAAATTTGGAAACGTTATCATTACCTTAATATGAGCAAAAAAACGCGTGGCAGGTATGTTGCTGCGAAGAATACTGGAGGATCGAAAATGAAAAAGTATGCATTTGGAATTGATGTCGGGGGAACTACCTGTAAGATCGGTTTTTTTGAAACAAACGGCAAGTTGATCGATAAATGGGAGATCAAGACCAACACGGAAAATAACGGAGCAGCAATCCTGTCTGATATCGCACAGGCAGTTGATAATAAACTGGCACAGGAAGGCATCAGCAAAGATGATGTACAGGGTGTTGGAATCGGTGTTCCAGGTCCGGTTAAGAGCAACGGTGTTGTAAACCGCTGTGTAAACTTAGGCTGGGGAATCGTGAATGTAGAGGAAGAACTCGGAAATCTGACAGGTCTTAAGGTCAAAGCAGGAAATGATGCCAACGTTGCAGCTCTCGGAGAGATGTGGCAGGGTGCAGCAAAAGGCTGTAAAGACGTTATCATGGTAACACTTGGAACCGGTGTCGGCGGCGGTATCATCGTAGATGGAAAGGTCGTTGCAGGATTTAACGGAGCAGGCGGTGAGATCGGACATATTACCGTAAATCATGATGAGATCGAGGCATGTAACTGTGGACAGTACGGATGCTTAGAGCAGTACACTTCCGCAACCGGTATCGTTCGTGTGGCAAAGAGAAAACTTGCTAAGACCAACGATGAGACAAGTCTTAGAAACTTCCCGGAACTGACTGCAAAAGATGTGTTTGATGAGGCAAAGAGCGGAGATGCAGTGGCACTTGGTTTAGTGGATGAAGTCTGCGGAATCTTAGGAGCTACCTTATCTAATATTGCATGTGTGGTTGACCCGGAAGTTGTTGTCATCGGTGGCGGCGTTTCCAAAGCAGGAAGTATCCTGATCGAGAGCATCCAGAAGCATTTTGTGGAGACATCCTTCCATGCCTGCCGCAACACAAAGTTTGTGCCTGCAGGACTTGGAAATGATGCAGGAATGTATGGATGCGTGCAGATGCTGTTGGATTAATACATAAAAGAACTAAAAAAACTAAAAAAACTAAAAAAACAGTCGTACCGCTTTGAAATAAAAACGGTATGGCTGTTTTTTTGATTTTATGCTTCTACTGCATTCTGTTTTACGTGTGCCAGTGCTTTGGCAACCGGCGGTATGCTGATAATGATCAGTGTAATGATTGCTTCCGGTACCAGATAGGAGGCCTGATATCCTAAAGAATAAAGGATCGGGTTCATGCCTTCCGGTGCATAGGATGCGAAAAATACAATGCCAGAGATCGTGGAAAAGATGAAACGTCCGAAAACGCCGACTACATATCCAATCTGAAGTCCCCATTTTTTCTTATTGAAAAATCCGGCAAGACCAAGCGCACCGAATGCGAGCGGATAGTCAAGCAGCATCTGTGGGATCGTGTAGAAAATCGGTTCTGTTACAAACTGAACCAGACCATATGCAACAGCTGTCATGATGCCGACATAAGGGCCATACCAGTATGCGATCAGAACGATAAAAAGCATGGAAAGTAATGTGACGGAGCCACCCATTGGCATTTCAAACAGTTTGATCATGGAACATACCACGGCAAGTGCGATGGCAACTGCAGAGTAGACGAGCTGTTTGGTGGTCAGTGCTGCCTTGCGGCTTGCATTCTTCTGACGCACAAACGCTGCGATGATGAGCAGTAATGCGATGATAACGACGACGATCACGATTCCCGTGACTGTAAGATGTACGGAGCCGTCTCCCCAGGCTCCTTCCGGTGTAGCAAAAAAGTTATTCATAAATCCTCCTTGTTTTCCGAAGGAAAATGCGACTGCCATTGCAGGAGCAATGCCCACATTGGGCACGGATTTTCCTTCTTGTTTTCCTGATTTGATTCTGGTATCAAAAGGTGGTTTTCAATTTTTGACTGTCAAGTTGCACAAAGTCGGATCTATTTTGTTCCGCTGTCCGAAAATAAGAAAAACTAAGTATGCCTGATTTAGATTTTCCAGGAGTGACGTGTACGTCTTAAACGTCCCGTCCATGGGACGTTAAGACTTTTGCTGCCATCCATGGCAGCAAAACACTATGCATTAACAGGCATACTAAGATTTTCTAATTTTCTCCCAAAGTCACAAAACGAGTCCCAACTTTGTGCAATTTGACAATCGCTAAGTTGTGAGCCACCTTTTGACACCAGAATCCTAATTCATGATAATAGAATGTTCGCCGAGCGTACATTTTATTGTCTACAAACACGGGGGATTGTTTCTTACCAGAATAAAGTAAAAGAAAACGCTTCCTTACGCCGGTATTATCCGGGTCAAGTAATAAGGGTCGATGAAATCATCTCTCAGCACGTTGTCAATACCATATGGTATAAACAGCACCCCTAGCATTTGTATGGAACGTTTCCCACTATAGCAATTAATGACGAAAAAGTCAAATTTATGCCTTGAAATTTTAATCCCTCTGCGAGACCTGTATAGTTGACAAAAAAAGCAACAAAAAATATAATGTCAAAAATGTAGAAACAACTTACGGAGGATGAAAAACATGAAAAAAATTTATCAGAAACTGGCACTGACAGGCGTGCTTGCAGCGCTGCTTCTTTCTGTCGGCTGCGGGGGAGCAAAGGAGACTTCCGCAGATGAAACAGCAGGGAATGTGCCGGCTGTGGCTGAGCAGAAAACAGACAGTAAAGCAGATATGGAACTGTCTGAGACACTGGAAGTAGACGCTGGATCATCAGAAGCCGGGACTGAGACATTGGAAACAAATACCGAAACACAGACACAGGGTTATACTTTTACCGATGATCTCGGACGTGAGGTGACAGTGAAATCTGCTGATCGTGTGGCAACGCTGATCGGAAGTTTTACGGATGTATGGATGTTAGCAGGCGGAAATGTTGTTGCAGCAGCAAATGATTCCTGGGAGAGCCTTGGTTTAGACCTTGATGAGAGTGTGGTAAATCTTGGCAGCATTTTGGAGCCGGATGTCGAGCAGCTCATTGCAGCGGAGCCTGATTTTGTGATCGCGAGTGCAAATACGGATGCAGACGTTGCAATGGAGGAAACACTGACACAGGCAGGAATTACCGTTGCCTATTTTGACGTTACAAATTTTGATGATTATTTAAATATGCTTTCCATCTGTACACAGATTACCGGCAGAGATGATCTCTATCAGAAAAATGGTCTTGATGTGCAGAAAGAAGTAGAGGCAATGAAGCAGAGAGCGGACGGCAGTAATCCGACTGTATTATTCCTTCGGGCAGCATCAAGCAATGTAAAGGCCAAGGGCAGTGACGGAAATGTCTGCGGGGAAATGTTGGCAGACCTTGGATGTGTGAATATCGCAGACAGCGACGAGAGCCTGTTAGATGACCTCAGCATGGAGGCGATCATTGCGGCTGATCCACAGTATATTTTTGTGACGATTCAGGGAAATGACAGCGATGCCGCCATGAAAAATGTGGAAGATCTTCTGACATCAAACCCGGCATGGGCATCCCTGACCGCTGTGAAAAATGATCATTATTATATCCTTGATAAGCGCTTATTCAACTTAAAACCGAATGCAAAATGGGGAGAGGCTTATAAGCAGCTGGCAGATATTCTGTACCCGGAGGCGGAGTGAGAAAGGTTTGGTTTGAAAATGGCATATTTTCCGTTTTTTATTGATATAGAAAATAAAAAAGGCCTGATCGTGGGTGGCGGCAGGATTGCAGCACACAAGGCAGAAAAGGTGAAGCCGTTCGGTGCAAAGATTACCATAATAGCACCGGATATTATGGACAAATTAAAACAGGATCCGGCATTTATGTGCGAGGAGCGTCCCTTTGTGCCGGAGGATATCGAGGGCTGTGCATTTGTCATTGCGGCAACCGATGATAGGGAATTAAACCACAGGATCAGCGCACTGTGTCAGGAAAAAGGAATTTTAGTCAATGTGGTGGATGACAAAGATTACTGCGGTTTTCTATTTCCGTCTCTTGTGAAAGAAGGAAAACTGACCGCGGGAATCTCCACCGCAGGAGCCAGTCCGCAGATCGCGGCAGAATTAAGAAGCCGCATGGCGAGGGAACTTCCAAATCAGATGGAAGAGATTCTTGATTATTTAGAATCAATCCGGGAACCTGCAAAAAAAATGATTGCAGATGACAGGATCAGAGCCAGATTTTTGAAAGAGACAGCACAGCTTTGCATGGATGAAAACCGCGTGCCGGATGAGGAAGAGACGAGGCAGCGGATCAGAGATTATTGCCAGAGTGCGGAACAGACTGGATTAGGGAAAATCGTCAGTACAGGCGTGGTAACGCTCGTCGGTGCGGGCTGCGGTGCATATGACCTGATCACACTGCGCGGTTTAAATGCAATACGGAGAGCCGAGGTGCTTGTCTATGACGATCTGATCGATGCGCGTCTGTTAGATCACGCTTCGGAGAGCTGTGAAAAAATTTATGTCGGGAAACGGATCGGTGTACATAGCAGGGAACAGGAAGAAATCAATGCGATCCTGATCGAACATGCGAAGAAAGGCAAACGCGTGGTGCGCTTAAAAGGCGGAGATCCGTTTGTTTTCGGCAGAGGCAGTGAGGAAATGGAAGCGTTAAAGGCGAAAGGAATCCCGGTGACAGAAGTGCCGGGAATCACATCTGCCATTGCGGTTCCGGCGGCAGCAGGAATCCCGGTAACACACCGTGGAAAAAGCCGCAGTTTTCATGTGGTGACGGCACATACGAAAGGCACTGCGGACAGTCTGCCGGAAGGACTAAAAGAACTTGTGGCAGTGGAGGGCACGCTTGTATTTCTGATGGGAATGCACCAGCTTTCAAAACTGGCCGGACGGCTGATGGAGTATGGAAAATCTCCGGAAACACCGGCAGCAGTGGTGCAGGGAAATTTTGATGGAAAAACGGTAAGTGTGCGTGGAACACTTTTGGATATTGCAGAAAAAGTAAAAGAATCCGGAATGCAGTCCCCGGCGGTCATTGTGATCGGGGAGACGGCAGAGATGGAGTTGTAATTAAAAAAAAGAGGAAGCATGCTGCAGTGAATGGATCACGTTTAAAGCAGAGTGTGCTTCCTCTTTGTATATTATCTGATTAGATGGAAATAACATCAACGGCGTTTCCGTGTTCTTTTATGATCTGTAACAAATCTTTTGTTTTTAACAATACGGTAGCCGTATTTTCATTTGGATGCACACTGATCAGACCTGTTTCATTCAGAAAATAACTGTCAATAAAGACCTGTACGCTCCGTTCTGCTGGCGAAAAATCTTTAAGTGTTCATATTAAAACATAAATACACGTCAAAGGCAATCGTTGCTATTGCCGACAACGTCTGCTAAAATGATTTCAATATGTGAAAAAGGCAGGTAGTATTTGTGAGGGCAGAAGAAGTGATACAGGCGGTTGCAGAACTTTGCAGACATTTTTCGGCGGTGGAGGTGATCTTATTTGGCTCTAGAGCGAAAGGAACAGCACTGGAGAGAAGTGACATTGATGTTGCCGTGTCCGGTGTGAAGGATTTTGATGCACTTGCAGAAGCAAAACAGAGGGATCTTTCGGATTCTTTTGTATTGAGTGGAACCAGTGCAAAATTTAGCATCACATTTGATCTGGCATGGAAAGTTATGAAGGATATACTGGTAGAATATTATGCAATGACGGGTTTATTGCGGGTTCGCCGCGTGAAGTGCTCAAAACATCCTATAAAGCAGAATTGATTTCAGATGATACATGGATGGAAATGCTAAAAGGTGGTAGGCTCAAACCGTTCTACCACATTTCCATCCCGGTCGATCAGAAACTTCGTAAAGTTCCACTTGATATCAGGGGTGTTACGGAAATCCGGCTGGGTGCGGTATAATCCGCTTTCGAGCAGCGGGGTGAGAGGGTGGTTTGGATCAAATCCTCCGAAACCTTTTTGTTCTTTCAGATATTTGTACAGCGGATGCGTATTTTCTCCATTTACCTCAATTTTGGAAAAAAGTTTAAAGGTAATTCCAAATTTTGCGTCGCAGAAAGATGCGATCTCCTCGGTTGTTCCCGGTGCCTGGTTTCCAAACTGATTACATGGGAAATCAAGAATCTCAAATCCTGCATCCTCTGCTTCATAATCATAAAAATTCATAGTAAAAGTTTCCTTTCAAAATAAAAGATTTAGAACAATTAAATTGCACACAATTAAATGCAAAATAAAAATACATCATTTTAATCCATATGTCAAGAAAAATTCATACAAAAAAGAGTATTACTCAAAAAAGTAATACTCCCCATCTTCATCCGTAAACCTTTTCCAGCTTGTCTGAAACACATCCTCGATCACATGCGACTGCAGACACTCCTGGGGCGTGCCAACCATGGCGATGCTGCCGGGAAAATCAGTTGCTTTAACATCAGAGTCTGTACCGGCATGCGCTGCTTCATCAAGAGATCTGGAACCGGCGCGGTTCATGACAACCAGCGTATCTGAGATGCGCACCGCCTGACTCAGATCATGTAAGATCAGAATAATCGTTTTTCCCTGTTTTTTTAATTCCTTTATCATGGCGTAAAATTCGCGCTGCCCGGTCAGGTCGAGATAGGTGGTCGGCTCGTCCAACACGATGTAATCACAATCCTGCGCTAACACCATGGCAAAAAACACGCGCTGTCTGATACCGCCGGAGAGCGTGTCGACATACTGGTCGGCATACTGGCTGATGTGGGTAAATTCCATGGCACGGTTTACAATTTCAGTGTCCTCCTTTGATTTCCGGCGGGAAAATCCAAGATAAGGAAAGCGCCCGTGTTCCACAAGCATTTTAACCGGAATAGCAGGAATGATCGTGCGGACCTGTGGGAGCAGGGAAATTTCCCGGGCACGTTCTTTCGGGGAAATTTTAAGAAAATCCTGCCCGTTTAAGAATATCTGTCCGGCGGTCACCGTGGAAGCACCGTTTAAGCACTGGACCAGGGTAGTCTTGCCGCAGCCGTTCGGGCCAAGGATCGTGGTGATCTCCCCGTCACGGAAAGTTAATGAGATGTCGTTTAAGATCGGCATGTGCTGACAGGAAACGGAAACATTGCGAAATTCAAGCATGGACTCTGCGCCCTCCTTTCTTTTTCAGTAACAGATACAGGAAAAACGGTCCGCCGACGAACGACATGATAATCCCGGCGGGCAGCTCAAACGGAGAGAAGAGTATTCGTCCGAGCAGGTCACATAACAGTACAAAACTGCCGCCCAAAAGTGCGGAGCACGGCAAAAGAAAACGTGCATCATTGCCAAAAAGCCGCCTGCAGATATGCGGGATGATCAGTCCGATAAAGCCGAGCAGACCGGCGAAACTGACGACACATCCGGCAAGGATGCTTGCGAGGGACAGAAGCAAAAAGCGGGTGAGTGAAACGCGCAGTCCGAGGGAGCGCGCGATGTCATCCCCAAGTCCGAGCATATTTAACGGCTGTGCGAGAAACAAGGAAACAAAGAATGCAATAGCAATACAGAGGCACGGCAGGATCAGCCTGCTTAGGGTAAGCCCGGAGAGGGAACCGATCAGAAAAGACGTCAGATTCACCGTGATATCCGTATTTAAAAGTTTGATCGTATTGATGCCTGCACTTAAAAAACTTGAGACTGTAATTCCGGCAAGAATGATCGTAGTCCTTGAACTGTCTGAGAGCGCAGCCAGAAAAAAGATCAGCAGTGTGGTGATCAGGGCGCCGCAAAACGCAAAGACCGGAAGTGTAAATGAGTTTGCCGGGAAAAAGATCATGGCGAGCATGACCGCAAAACCGGAGCCGGAATTGACACCGATCGTGCTTGGGCTTGCCAGCGAATTGTTCATTACGCCCTGTAAGATCACACCCGAACAGGACAGCCCGATCCCGGCAAAAAGTCCGCCGAGCACGCGTGGAATGCGCACGGTAGTGATTAAAATATAAGAAGTAGAACTGCGGTCTGCCCCGGTCAGACAATTTAAGATATCTTTGAATGCAATATTCACGCTTCCAAATAAAATGCCTGCGCAGACAGACACGAGAAGTAACATACACATCAGAAGGATGGTAATGCTTTTGTGCTTTTTCATAGGGGATTCCTTCCTGCAAAAGTCTTTTGTGCTGGATAAAAAAATGATGGCAAATTTGCTCATTATGGTATCACAGGCAGGGGAAATGCGCAATGGGTTGGTTTTCATTTAACAACAACGGGAGCAGATAATAAAAAAGAAATTTAAAACCTGCTAATAAATTTCATAGTTACTTCAAAAAAGATTACTTTCAGGTTATAATATATGTAATTGGCTCAGAGATTTTGAGCAGTTACCAAAAACCTGAAGGTGATTAGTGTGAAAAATGGTGTTTTTTATGGCAGAATACAGAAAAAAATTAGAGGCTGATATCCGTTGCCCGCTTGAATACGGTCTTTGGTGGCAAATGGAAATCGCGTATTATATGTGTGCTTTCCGCCAGCAAAAAACTGCGTTACAGCGAGATACGGAAAGAAATGTATAACATCACAGACGCAGTTTTAGCAGCAACGTTAAAAGATCTCATAGCCGATGGTATTGTTGACCGGAAATCATATGATGAGATACCGCCGAGAGTTGAGTATTCACTTACAGGAAAAGGAAATTCGGTTGTTCCGATATTGCAGAGTATCTGCCGGTGGTCAGATATTTTCTATAAGGAAGATGTGGAAAATGAGATGAAACAGTGCCAGAAATGTGACTATCACAGATAGGATTGTGATATGTAACTATAATAACAAGCAGTAAAACAGAAATCATAAAGGAGACAGGATAAAATGAGAATAGCAGTGACATACGAAAACGGACAGATTTTTCAGCATTTCGGACACACAGAGCAGTTTAAAGTGTACGATCTTGAGGACAACAAAATTGTTAACACACAGGTTGTGGACACAAACGGACAGGGACATGGTGCACTTGCAGGATTTCTTAATTCAACAGATATAGATGTTCTGATCTGTGGTGGCATCGGTGGAGGAGCACAGGCTGCACTTGCTGCTGCGGGAATAAAACTGTTCGGTGGAGTATCAGGTGATGCAGACGAAGCTGTAAAAGCATATCTTGAAGGCAAGCTGGCATACAATCCGGATGTTCACTGTACACACCACGATCATGAGGATGGTCATTCATGCGGAGAGCATCATTGTGGCGAGGACAAGCATGGCTGTGCGGGAAATCACTAACAAACATTGGCGGTAAGCCATTATAGATGAACAGCATCTGAAACTTCGTACACTTGGACTTACAGAGGAAGTTATTATTCAGAATTTTTTAAATTAACAGGCATACTAAGATTTTCTGATTTTCTCCCAAAGTCACAAAAAAAGTCCGATCTTTGTGCAATTTTTCAAGGTACTATCAATGATAGAACGATAAAAAACTTTATTCGCCCCAGCATCATCTTATCTATAAAAAAATCTGTTCTACCTGTTAGATATGAATCTGGCAAACTTGAATTGAGATTTTATCTATTCCAAGGGATTTAATAACTATTATATTTTGTTATCAAATATCTCTCAAACCCTTGAAAACACTAAGTTTATCGTATGTGAGCTTTCCCTTATGTTATATCTTCCCATATGAATTTACGAACTCTGATAAGGGCAAGAAAATTATATAACACATTATAACACAAAATAAATGTGACATGGTGAACTGATTGAAATGCTTCTGATTTTTGTAACGAATAATTGATTCAACGATAAGAAGAGATAAGTTACGATGAGAACAATATTTGCAGAATACAATCCACAACGCAACAGCATTGATGTGTATACCAGTGCTGGCTATATGCTCCGTATTGACTGTTGGGAAGCTGAGAAGGATTTATAAACCACACCCGGATCAGTCTGTTCATTAAACGCACTTGCCATTGATGAACCACTTGAATATGCAAAATTATATCTTGATGGAACGATGCAAATATGGGTGGATGCAGAGGACACTCTTTATTTATAATGTTAAATAATCCCCAAAAATTCTAAAATTTTTCGGGGATTATTTTTGGCTTATATTTATTATTCAATTTAACTGATAATGATTCTCATATGAGATTTATCTTTAGAAATCATGTCATCAATCACGCCAGTCTGCATCTGATTCCCATTTACATTCCGTAATCTGCATATTT
>DXQT01000011.1 GCA_019411365.1 Roseburia sp. | reverse complement strand
AAATGCTGATAGATACTGTATTTTAGCGGATAATCAGATTTTTATTGTGTTTTTATTAAAAAAAATCGCAAAGGAATTTTCACCGCATGAAATACATGGAACGCCGCGGAAGTGGTCTACGCAAATTTTGGCTTTCTGCATAGAATCCAAATCAAAGAAAGAGCTTGCATCATTTTGCGGCTTCAAAGATTTAAGGAACTTCACTTTGAAACATATCAACCCGTTTGGGTATAAGAAAACCCCGGAAAACCTTGATTTTCCGGGGTTTGTAAACATAATTCGATTGTCTCTTTCGAGATAATTATCTCTTTGAAAACTGCGGAGCGCGACGAGCTGCTTTGAGACCGTACTTCTTACGCTCTTTCATACGAGGATCACGTGTTAAGAATCCTGCTTTCTTTAATACTGGTCTGTAGTCAGCGTCTACATTTAATAATGCACGAGCGATACCATGACGGATAGCTCCTGCCTGTCCTGTGTATCCACCACCGCGAACGTTTACTAAGACGTCGAATTTATCAGCTGTCTCGGTAGCAGTTAAAGGCTGACGAACAACAACCTTTAATGTCTCTAATCCGAAATACTCATCCATATCTCTTTTATTGATGGTAATTTTACCTGTACCTGGTACTAAATATACTCTGGCAACAGATGATTTTCTTCTTCCTGTTCCGTAATACTTTGTATTAGCCACTGTTTTTCCCTCCTAATTAAAATGTTAAAGCTTCAGGTTTCTGAGCTGCATGCTTGTGATCCGGTCCAACGTATACGAATAATTTTGTATACATCTCTCTTCCTAAAGGTCCCTTTGGAAGCATGCCTTTTACTGCGTGCTCGATAACTCTTTCCGGATGTTTTGCTAACATTTCTTTTAAGGTAGTCTCTTTCATACCACCTACATAATCAGAGTGATTGTAGTAGATCTTCTGCTCTAATTTCTTACCGGTTACTTTGATCTTCTCAGCGTTAACAACGATTACATAATCACCTGTGTCGATGTGCGGTGTAAAGATTGCTTTATTCTTTCCTCTTAATACTTTAGCAACTTCAGATGCTAAACGTCCTAATGTCATACCTTCAGCGTCAACTACATACCATTTTCTATCAATGGTAGCTGGGCTAGCCATAAAAGTTTTCATTGATCTTCCTCCTAGAAATAATGTTACGGAACACCTCTGCAATGTGAATGTCCAGGACACACCGCTTGGTATTCAATAAATTGTTTATAGTTTAAATGTCGCTCCGGGGCTTTGGATTGACATTACTTCACTATCACAGACTTAAATAGTATAGTACACGACGCCTTGTGTGTCAAGGATTTTTTTACTTTAGATCAAACTTTTTACAAATAAAACTATCTTCCAAATTAACTCTGAAAGAGGCGGATATCCTTTATCAGATGTCCGCCTCTAATCTGCCTATTTCGTTATCTCAAACTTAAATTTATTACTGCTCCATACATTGTCCTTAAAATGAATTTCGATTGTTTTCCAGTCCGCCGGGACCTCATACCCAATCACACCATTCATTTTTTTCCCTGCTGCAATGGTTCCATCTAACTGATTTTGATCATTTTTCTCCAAAAGAGCACTCACTGAATAATTCAGTTCATAATCGTCCGCATATGCTTCAAAACTCGCCATACTGCTTATATTTATCTCAGAATCAGAATTATTTGCGATTTCAAACTCTACCAGAACAAACTCATTTCCATCTGCCGGTTTATTATACTCTGACCCGCTGCTCTGCGTATAATTGACCATTGTAACCTGCACATCATTCATTTCTGCAGTTTCACCAATACCAAATATATCCTTCTCACTATCTTCTTGTTTGACAGAGGTATCTTCTGTAGTATCATTCACCACATCAGCCTTGTTATCTGTATTATTCTGCGTCGAAGCATTCTCTACCTTTTTCGGTTTATCCGCTCCACCGCCCGACATTGCTGCAATAATAATAACCACCACCACAACGATCACGATCCATTTCCCGATACCGCCCTGTTTCTTTCTGCAGTTTGGGCAGACCTTCGCGCCTTTCGGTATCTCACTCTTACAGTGTTTGCACAACTTTGTTTCATTTTCCATTTCATAATCCTCCTTGTTTTGCGGAGCAAAATGCGAGCCCTTTGGTGAGCAGAGGATTTTACTCCTTGTTTTGCGGAGCAAAATGCGAGCCCTTTGGTGAGCAATGCCCAGCACTCTGGGCACGGATTTTACTCCTTTGTTTTACTACTTTTTGTTTTATCCTACTTTATGCTACTTTATCCTACTTAGTGGTATATGTCAACCATTTATCGTATATATAAAAATAGAGTTATTTAATCGAAAACGAAATGAGGCTGTCTATGAAACCATTAAAAAATAAAGTAAGCATCACACTTGATTCAGACATCATTGAACAGTTAAAGCTCCTCGCCGAGCAGGACGACCGTTCTTTTTCCCAATATATCAATATGATATTGAAAGAATATCTGACCCAGGCGGACAAAAAGAAAGAAGCGTAAAACATCTCTGTCTTATGCTTCTCTCATCTTAGCCGTATTTCATTTATTTTTGGTATGCACCGTGCATACATTTTCACATTATATAATGTTGAGTTCAAATAGTAAGTTCAATTTTTGACTGTCAAATTACATTTAAAATAATATTGCTTCTAAGATCGCGCAGATGGCAGCTGCAGCAAAAAGAAATATAAATTCCGCTGCAGCATAACCGATCAGTCTTACGAACCGGTTCTTACTGTTTACAACCGGTATGTTTCTCCGCATTCCCATATAATCACAGACAAAAAATATAAATACGATCTGCGACAGCCAGACCACCAGCCGTTCCAGTGTCAATTTTGACTGCGGGAGCAGTTTTCCATTCGCATCATGCGCTTCTAACGACCACGCAGTAACTGTGGTCAGTGCATATCCTATGACTGCGACGATCATTTTCCATACTTTTCCTGTCCGAAATCCCGGTATTTTATAAAAAGGGATTTCACCGGCTTGATCTTTTTTACAGCTCTGCGCACAATAAAACTTATTTTTATCACTATCCATACTACTGCAGGGGATTTCCGCTGCATTGCAGATATCCGCCTTAAGTTCATCCACATTCTGATACCGGTCCTCAGGGTTTATCTTAATGCATTTTAACACAATCGTCCTGAATTTTCCTTCGGTCAGCTTTTCCATCGGGAACTCTCTCACAAGCATATAATTAAGCAGCACACCCATCGCATAAATATCGGTTCTCGCATCCGTCTGTCCGAACCCAAACTGTTCCGGTGCCGCATAGCCTTGCGTTCCCATCATAACAGTATCCTTTGACTTGCCAGGCTGGTAGATTCTCGCAATGTCAAAATCGACCAGCTTCACTTCCCCCTCATTGGTCAGAATCACATTCTCTGCTTTCAAGTCTCTGCATATGACTGGCATTTTTGCATGGTGCAAAGGGTAAAGCGCATCGCATAGACAGATTATGATATCAGCAGCGTCTTTCTCCGAAAAATTCTTTTCTTTTAACATTTCTTCCAGATTTTTTCCGCTCAAGTACTCCTCGATCACGATCAGATTCGTATCGGTCTGAATACACTCATAGATCTTTGGTATATACGCATTCGGATTTTCCTTTAAAAAAAGATAAATCTCCTCCAGGTCCAATGCAACATACTTTCGCACACCAATCACACCATTCACTTGGTTTCTTACGATATGTACTTTTTCATTGTCACCCAGTCTGCCAAGATCCACATATTCTGACAAACAGTACTCCTCATCTAACCGCATATAATTTCCCACCATTTTCTTGCATTCATCTGTACAACACGATATTATAAATGTCAGGGCAGTTCATGCGCCCAAACCAGCATTTACAATTTGTAGTATAAAAATATTTTATTATTTTTTACAGTACAATTCAAGGAGACTTTATGGATCAGAAAACGACCGGCGAACTGATGCAGCTTCTCTCTTCCGCCAAAAATATTTCCGATTTAAAACAATACACTGACGCACTTGCAGACATGACATCTTCCGTGACCTTTCCGGAATATTTAAATGAACTGATGCATGCCCGCGGCGTGACCGCCTCAAAACTGATCTCTGCAGCCCAGATTCAGCGCAATTACGGCTATCAGATCTTAGACGGCAGGCGAAGTCCCTCCCGTGATAAAGTCATTTCTCTCTGCCTTGCACTAAAGCTTGAGCTCCCGGAAACACAGCGTGCTCTCACGCTCACAAAAAACGGACAGCTCTATTCCAAAAACAAACGGGATTCCATCCTCATTTTTGCTTTTGGGAAAAAGCTGTCCGTGATTGACACAAACGTGCTTTTAGAAGAAATGAATGAGCCTGTTTTAAACTGACTTCTGCATCATTCAAAAACATCCTGCCCTGTTGTAACATCTTTTCAAAGTGCACTTCTTTCTCATTCTACGTTTTCAAACTCGATCCCCATCATCGTAAGCCCGTGTGCCGGCGCCGTAGGCCCTGCCGCGCTGCGGTCTTTCTTTGCAAGAATTTCTTTTACCGCCTCCGGTTCGATCGCACCACCGCCAACCTGCACTAATGTCCCTGCAATGATCCGTACCATATTGTAAAGGAAACCGTTTCCCGTCACGCGGATCGTGATGATATCTCCTTCTTTTTCCACATCACAGGCATAGATCGTGCGCACCGTCGTCTTTACCTGTGCACCGATCGCACAAAAACTCTTAAAATCATGCTCTCCCTCAAGATAAGATGCCGCTTTTTTCATTTTCTCCACATCCAGTGGATAATGATAAAAATAGGTATCCAGCCGTCTTGTCGGCATACGGAATGTCCGGTTTAAAATACGGTATTCATAAGTTTTTCTGCTGTTCTGATAGCGCGGATGCCAGCCATCCTCCACCTCACAGGATCCCTGCACCACAATATCTTCCGGCAGTCTCTGATTGAGTGCAAATGCAATTTTATCTGCCGGCATCCTCGTGTTCGTATCAAATACTGCAATATTTCCAAGGGAATGTACACCCGAATCCGTCCGGCTCGCACCGCTCACCACGATCTGCTCGCCCAGAAGATTCGAAAGATTCTTATTTAGCACTTCTTCTATCGTGATACCGTTCGGCTGCACCTGCCATCCTTTGTAATTCGTGCCGTCATACGCCACGATCATTTTTACACGCATAGTAATCTCCTGTTCTGAGCCGCATGCTGCGATAAAGCGGCAACAATCTGACCTTCCCGCAGACATATTTTTATATATTGCCGTAAAAGCCGCTTGTTTTTCCAACAGACAAATATCCCTGGAATCAAGCTTATTTTTCACGCTGACTTTCTGTTCTGTTTAAAAAATCCGTAGAACAGAATAGTCCGTGCACTTCAATATCCAATGGGTGAAAACCTAATCTCTCAGCATCATCTCGCCCATTCCTTCTTTCTTTTCAACATCTTTTTCACTGTTTTGGGCGAAATCTTCTTCTATTTTCTCGTTTCACCCTGGATTTTTCATTTTTGCGGGCTATTTACGCTGGTTCATGTCATTTTCGCCCATTTTCCTGTATTTTGACTGATTTTCTATCAACAAATGGGTGAATTACTTCTATTTTTCATCTGTTTCGCCCATGTTCAAACTTTTGTATGAATGGAACCTCTTCTTAGCCAGGTGAATATTCCTCCTGTGAGATTTTTTCATTCATAAGATTCGGGTGGCAAAGGGTGGCACACAACTTAGTGGTTGTCAAATTGCACAAAGCCGCTCCTATTTTCCAGCTTTGTGCAATACTCTTCCAAAATGACAAACTACCCTGCCGGCATTCCATCATGAACCTCAGCCTGCCGGCACTGCAAAAATTTCCCGCGTCATAACTTACCTTACTGCGGAAACGGTAAAAAGAACCTGCACAGCAAAATAACCACAAAATACCCGATCACAAGCACATATGCTTTATGATCCACGCCTGCGTAACGCAGAGGTTTCATCTTGGTTCTGCCCTCGCCGCCATTGTAGCAGCGCGCCTCCATCGCCATCGCAAGGTCGTCTGCTCGACGGAACGCAGAGACGAATAACGGTACCAAAAGAGGAATCATGTTTTTCACTCTCAGTAACAGATTTCCGCTCTCAAAGTCAGCACCTCTCGCCATCTGTGCCTTCATGATCTTGTCTGTCTCCTCGATGAGGATCGGGATAAAACGGAGTGCGATCGACATCATCATCGCAATCGCATGAACCGGAACACCGATCTTTGATAACGGCATCAGTGATTTTTCCAGACCGTCCGTGAGCTGGTTTGGTGTCGTCGTAAGTGTCATGATCGAGGTTCCAAGGATCAGGTAGGTCAGACGGATCGCCATCAGAATCGCATTCTGTGCCCCCTCTGCCGTGATCTTAAAGATCCAGAATTTCACGATCGGCGTACCAGGTGTCAGAAAAAGGTTGAATGCCGCCGTGATCAGCATCAGCACCACGATCGCCTTCAAACCCTTTACCATAAACTTAAATGGAACTTTGGACGTTCTGATGCAGAAGATCAAAAATACAGTTGCAACCAGAAGTGCCGCAATCCCTTTAAAACAAAACAATGATATAATATAAATAAATGTAGCAAACAGTTTTACGCGCGGGTCCAGTTTATGAATGACGGAATCCGCTGGATAATACTGGCCCAGTGTAATATCTCTTAACATCTTCTTCCTCCGAACCGTTACATATGAAAGTCTGTTTTTCCAGAATCAATTCCGGTCAGCGCCTCGAGCAGACAAGCTCTTGCCTCCGCCACCGTGGTTGCATCTGTATCCACATTCAGACCTTTTTCCTTCAGTTCATGCATCAGGTAAGTCACCTGCGGTGCTGCAAGTCCAACCGCCTCAAGTTCTTTGTAGTGGCGGAATACTTCTTTTGGCGCACCGTCTAACATCACACTGCCGTGATTCATCACGATAATACGCTCCACATATTTTGCGACGTCCTCCATGCTGTGCGATACTAAAATAACCGTAATACCGCGTTCCCTGTGCATCCGCTCCACAAGATCTAAGATCTCATCACGTCCTGCCGGATCAAGTCCCGCCGTCGGCTCATCTAAGATCAATACCTCCGGCTTCATGGCAAGCACGCCCGCAATCGCAACACGGCGTTTCTGTCCACCGGAAAGATCAAACGGAGACTGGTAATAAAGCTCCTCCGGCAGTCCGACACTCCGCAGCGCCTCAAATGCCCGAAGACCTGCCTCCTCTTTCGACAATCCCTGATTTTTCGGTCCGAAACACACGTCGTCAAAGATCGTTGTTTCAAACAACTGATGCTCCGGATACTGAAATACCAGCCCGACGCGGTTTCTCAATTCACGCAGGTCAAAATCATCTTCATAAATATCCTGACCATGAAAATAGATCGTCCCGGATGTCGCCTTCATCAGACCGTTCAAGTGCTGGATCAAGGTGGACTTTCCGGAACCGGTATGCCCGATCACGCCGATAAACTGTCCATCCTCGATCGTTAAGTTTACATCCTTTAACGCCTGGATCTGGTACGCAGTCCCTTCGCTGTATACATAATTCACTTTATCTAAAATAATTGACATGTTCATCCTCATTTCTGGGGCACCCACTGCAGAGCAGCACCCCAAAAGCCTTCCATTTTACTCAAAATCAGATGATCTTTTAAAAACATATAACCATAAAATGCCTGCTCTACTGATATTCCATCTCTGCGCTCCACATCATACACATTCCACAATCATGCTATCATCGTGCTCCACATCATACACATTCCATGATCATGAATCGATCTGTGCGATTCGCAGAATATGCCCCACAAGTTCTTCCCGCGTCAGCACGCCAAGCGGAATATCAAGTCCTGACTGTCTGAGCAGGTCAGCAAGGATCGTAACCTGCGGTACATCCAGCCGGTATTCCTTTAACTTTCCGACCTGGGAAAAAATTTCGCGCGGTGTCCCCTGCATGACAACTTTCCCCTTGTCCATCACAATCACCTTATCTGCACCGACGACTTCTTCCATATAATGTGTGATCAGAATGATCGTGACACCCTTTTTCTGATTGAGTTCATGCGCAGTGCGGATGACATCCGCTCTTCCGTTTGGGTCAAGCATTGCGGTCGGCTCGTCTAACACGATGCACTTTGGCTCCATCGCTACGACACCCGCGATCGCAACGCGCTGTTTCTGACCTCCGGAAAGTTTGTTTGGCGAATGATGACGGTATTTTAACATACCGACTGCCTTTAAACTCTCCTCCACACGCTGCCAGATCTCATCGGTCGGCACACCGATATTTTCCGGTCCGAATCCGACATCCTCCTCCACTACACTGGCAATGATCTGATTGTCCGGATTCTGGAAAACCATTCCGGCGGTCTTTCGCACCGGAATGACATTCTCCTCTTTTGAAACATCCATGCCGTCCACAAAAAGACTACCCTCGGACGGGGCTAACAGTGCATTGATATGCTTTGCAAGCGTAGATTTACCGGAACCGTTATGTCCTAAAATTGCGATAAAATCTCCCTGCTTCACATCGAGATCCACATGATCTAAGGCAGTCTGGATCGACTCTACGTTTCCCTCTTCATCACGTCTGATATATTCATGCACAAGCTGTTTTGCCTTAATAATTCCCATCTGTTTTTATTCCTTCCCGTATCAGTCATCCCAGCGCAGTCTGTGCAGTTCTCCCTGCAGCTTCATATGGTCAAACTGATTCTGTCTGAGTGCCTCATAGAGCACGATCGCAACGGAATTTGACAGGTTCAGTGAACGTGTCTCCCCGATCATCGGGATCCGCACACAGGTATCCGGATTGGCTTTTAAGATCTCCTCCGGGATTCCTGCACTCTCTTTTCCAAACATAATATAGCAGTCCGGCTCGTAGGAAACCTCTGTGTATACATGGCGTCCCTTTGTCGTTGCCATATAGATCTTTGCACCCGGATTTTTCTCACAGAAATCATCCCAGTTTACATAAGTTGTCACGTCAAGCTCACTCCAGTAATCCATCCCGGCACGCTTGATCGATTTTTCATCAAGATGAAATCCAAGCGGTTCGATCAGATGGAGCCTTGTCCCTGTTGCGACACAGGTTCTTCCGATATTTCCGGTATTTGCCGGGATCTCCGGCTCATATAAAACAATATTTAACTTTGCCATAATAATCCTCATTTCCAGGCAGTCTGCCAAACAGACCACAATATGAAAAATAAGCTGTCATGCCTGTTTTTCACCCTGTTTTCTCAGCCCTGTAATAAATGCCTCCATGCGGTTCATCGCCTCTTTTAAATTCTCCAGCGAATACGCATAGGAAATACGGATAAATCCTTCCCCGCAGTCTCCGAATGCCGTTCCCGGAACGACTGCAAGCTTCTCTGTATTTAAAAGCTCCGTGGCGAACTGCTCGGATGTCATACCGAATTCGCTGATGCACGGGAACACATAAAATGCTCCAAACGGCTCGAAACAGGATAATCCCATCTCCTTAAAACGGTGCAGCAGATAGCGGCGTCTTCCGTTGTATTCCTCACGCATCTGTGCCACATCCTCATCACCGTTTTTTAATGCCTCCACGCCTGCGTATTGGCTGGTGGACGGTGCACACATGATCGCAAACTGGTGGATCTTTAACATCTGCTCAATGATCACACGCGGTCCACATGCATAGCCGAGACGCCATCCTGTCATGGCATGTGATTTGGAAAAACCGTTGATCACGATCGTTCTCTCCCACATTCCCGGCAGAGACGCAATCGTCACATGTTTCTCAAGGTAGGTAAGCTCTGAATAGATCTCGTCACTCAATACAAAAATATCATGTTTTTTGATCACTTCCGCGATTTTTTCAAGATCTGATTTTTCCATAATTGCCCCGGTTGGATTGTTCGGGAACGGAAGTACCAAAAGCTTTGTCTTTGGCGTGATCGCAGCCTCTAACTCTTCTGCAGTCAGACGAAATTCGTTTTCTGCCTTTAACTCGATCACGACCGGTACTCCGCCTGCTAAAACGGCACACGGCACATAGGACACATAACTCGGCTGTGGGATCAAAACCTCATCCCCCGGATCTAACATAGCACGCATTGCCGCATCGATTGCCTCACTGCCTCCGATCGTCACCATGATCTCATGATCCACGTCATAAGATATCCCGTAATGACGGTTCAGATAACGGTCGATCTCTGTCTTTAACTCTTTTAAACCTGCATTTGAGGTATAATGTGTTTTTCCTTTTTCCAGGGAATAAATACCCTCGTCGCGGATATGCCACGGCGTATCAAAATCCGGCTCGCCGACACCAAGGGAGATTGCGTCCTTCATCTCATGTACCACATCGAAGAACTTACGGATCCCGGACGGCTGGATCGTTGTAATTGTTTTATTTAATGGATCTCTCATATTACATCTCTATCCTTTCATCTTTTGCCGGTTCTGCCATAACGGTTCCGTGATCTTTGTATTTTTTCAGAATAAAATTCGTCTTTGTACTTAAAACAGAATCAAGCGGTGAAAGTTTATTGGAAACAAACTGGGAAACCTCACGCAGTGTCTTTCCCTCGATCGTTACCATAAAATCAAATCCGCCGGAGATCAGATAAACGGAATTTACTTCCGGATAGTTGTAAATGCGCTCTGCCACCTTGTCAAATCCCATTCCGCGCTGTGGTGTGACACGCACTTCGATTAAAGCTGTCACCTTTTCAATTCCCGCCTTATCCCAGTCGATCAGGGTATGGTATCCGCAGATAATATGCTCCTCTTCCATTTTCTGAAGTTCATTTACCACGGCTGCCTCATCTACACCTAAAATGATAGCCAGTTCCTTTAAATCAATTCTGCTGTTCTTCTCTATAAAAGTTAAAATCTTTTCACGCATGATAATCCCATCCTCCATAATTTGTACTCTTTTGAGCACTGCTTTAATCCATAACAACAGATCTGCCCGCTAAACGATACTTGCAATCTGTTTTTGTGTGAAAAATCTGGTTTTCACACATTATACAACTTTATATAATTCGTCCGTCTTCGGCGGCTCTAAAAACCGTCTCTCATCCTCATTTAATAAAACTCTGTCATTTCCGGCTGTCGCTTTTCCGATGATCGCCGCCGGTATTCCCGCTTTTTTCAGCTCATTTACCAGCAGATTGCCATCGGCTGCCGCCATCAGCATAGAACCGCTTGAGATCAGTTCATATGGATTGATTCCGAAAAATTCACAGATTTCGATTGTTTCCTGACGAACGGGAATCTTTTTTAAATCGATTTCAAGTCCGACGCCAGATGCTTCTGCCATTTCCCAGAGTGCACCAAAGATACCGCCCTCTGTGACGTCATGCATAGCACTAACGCCAGACCGAACGGCGACTGCGGCCTCTGAAAGCACGGATAAATATACATCCAGTTTTTTCGCATTTTCGATAAATGGTGCAGAAAATCTTGTTAAAAGATCTTTTTCTTTTTCCTTTGCAATGATGGAGGTTCCCTCGATCCCGATCCACTTTGTCACAAGAATATCCATGCCCGGCTTTGCCCCTCCGGTAGAGATCAGGCATCCGTCTTTTACTTTGCCGACACCACAAACGGAAATAACCGGCTGGTTGACAACTGCCGTGATCTCCGTATGACCGCCCATGACCTGCACGCCTGCCTTTGCACATGCAGCTTCTACCTGCTGCATCATCTCTCTTAGATCAGGCTCTTCAATCTCCGGTGGAAGCAAGACAGTAAGCAGAACGCCGACCGGCTCTGCCCCGGCACTGGCAAGATCATTTGCCGTAATCTGGATTGCAAGTGTACCGATATCCTGTGCCGTTCCTGTGATCGGATCTGTTGACATCACAAGTGTCTCATCCTCTGCCAGCTTGACCGCCGCGCAGTCCTCTCCCACACCGGCGCCTAAGACAACCTCCGGTCTTTTGGTATGTATCTGTTTAAATACGGAGCGTTTGAGCACATTCTCCGGTACTTTTCCAATCTTCATCGCAAACTCCATTCCTGTTTATAGTTATAGGCTGTCTCTTACGAGGCAGCCTCTTTTTGTTTCTTATAATAAATTACTGACCATTTCCACCGTTATCTCCGCTGACGTCCACCTGTCCGTCTCCGACAATTGCCTGTTCCTCTGCAGACTGGTTCTCTGCCGGCTGTTCCGGTGTGGCTGCTGCCGCTGCAGTAAACTGGGCAACTGCGGCATAGATCGTTCCTTCATCACCGGTCGCCAACGCCGCACCGATTGTCGCTGATGCATTCGGATCTTCCGATGCCGTTCCAACGTTTACGATCTTTGGTGATGCCTTATAAGTACTCTTATTAAATACTTCGCGGCTCTCTTCGACACCATCTACCGTAACGACTTTCCAGAGCTGTGCCACATATCCGACATGTTTTCCCTGGGATACACTCATAGTTCCCACCGGATCTCCGGTTGCAACAAACTGTGTGCCCGGATCCTGTTCTGATACAACTTCACTCTCATATGTCACCTTACGGTTTGCAGGTCTTGTCTCTTCCCCGTAAATATTGAAGTAAACATTTTTTCCTGAAGTATATCCTTCAATATAGATCGGTACGTCCTGATTATTGACAAATTTTAAATCCTTGTAATCGCCTGCGATCGCAGCATCCATGGATGGTTTGACATAGGTAACGATCATAGAATGGTTCGAACGCTCGGTAACTTCAAGTTCCGCTAAAATAACTGCATTATATAATGTTGTGGAAACCTGGCAGACGCCACCGCCATAGGACTGTACGGTCTGTCCATTTTCATAGGCTCCGGCCAGTTCATACCCATTGGCTGCATCTAACGGTCCGATCGTCTCATAAACAGAAAACTCTTCTCCCGGATATAAAACAGTTCCATTGATCTTGCCTGCTGCCGTTGCAATATTGTCACAGCGGTTCTGGGTAGAAGAACTGTAATTCGTATTGAATCCACCGAGCAGATCTTTTACCTTAGAAAGCTCTTCCTCGCTTCCCTTCGGCTCCACGATCTCTGCTGTAAGTTCAATATTTCCACCCTGTCCGTCCCAGTCGTTACTGACGTAATTTTCGATCGCTGCAATCGACTTTTCTACGTTGACTTCAACACCCTGCGACCCTTTAATGATCTTAAATGTTCCATTTTCACGCACCAGACCATTGTCCACTGCCTTCTGATCGAGCTCATCCGCTTTCTCGGCAAGCAGTTCTGATACTGTATCATGATCTACGTTCAACACCATATCAATGACAACACTGCCATTTTCAAGGTCTTTCTTATCTTTGTATTTTTTAATCAGATTGCCGCTTTTTCCGACATCCATCGCCTCTGAAACAACATTCATATCGGTAAACTCGAGTGCCAGATCCGATGCCTTTACCTGCGTACTATGCTCTCCTGCAGTCAGTGTAAATACAGCTTCCCCTGCATTATTTACATAATCAGTCACTGCATTCAAAGCTTCCTGCTCTGTCATACCGCCGACATCAATATTGCCAATATAAACTCCCTGCGCAATACGGTCTGTGTCTTCCGCTTTTGCCTGCGTCGGATTTAAAATAGCGCCAAATGCCACGGCTAACCCCAGAACTGCTAATATTTTACCTGTTTTTTTCATCTTTTCCCTCTGAAACTATTGCTTTTGCTGAATCTTTGCTGTTCATTTTATCACAACTGCCCTCTTTTTCAAGGTGCATTACCACGAATATATTTGACTGTTTGCCCTGTTTTTAGTATATTTTACATGAACAGATTTATTACAACAGTGCCGCAAGTACAGTCGTAAGCAGCATCGTTCCAACCAGAATGATCACAACTGCTGCAAGTACTTTTTTATTTTTCTTTTTACTGAAATCATACATATAAATGTACCTCCATTTCAAAAAACACGGCACGGAAAGGATTTCACATGCCATTTTTAGGTTTATTCATTGCAGTTGTCTGCCTGTTCACATTTTTCCGTAAACGTTCAAACCGCTCCCAGGAGAACGTAACTGACCGCTTCTGGAAAAGGGAATCCATCGCAAACAACACCCGCTTACAGGATTTAAGCGGACTCCCCTATATTACCATACCTTTTGACAAATTTCCAATAGGTATGTACGAAAATGATTTATTAAAAAATTATGAAAATACCCTGCAGACGCTTTCCGGGCAAAAGATCGTCAATTTCGGCACACAGACCAATACTGATCTGAAGATCACTTACGGTACTGCCAGTCTCCCTGCCCTGACGGAATACGAACAAAATTTTACCACACTCTGTCAGACGCTTACCGCCTATGCCGGACAGCTTTTCGAACTCGGTCATACCGATGATGCCCGTACAATTTTAGAATATGGTATCAGTATCGGCTCCGACTTAAGCCAGAATTATCTGCTTTTAGCTAAGATCTATCAGTCTTCCGGCGAAAACGGACGGATCCGGGAACTCCTTGCATCCGCAGAACAGCTTGATTCTCTGATGAAACGTTCGATCGTAGAAAAACTGACCGCCATGCTCCCGGAAGATACCGCAAATACGCCGGTACAATGATCCGTATCATGCTTCATAGACATCCGGCTCGTTCCACACATAATATTTTATGGCATTTTCCCATAGGTGGCGATCAGCCGATCCGTCAGTCTTGATGCCTCGCTCCTTGTCATCTCCGGGAAATTTTCCGGCAGTTTGATCTGATAATGCGCCGCATATTCTCTTAAGTATTTTATCTGCCGTGCCGTTGCCGGCGTCTGTTTTTTCGCTTTATAAAGAAGCGGCTTTGGCATGAAATCTCCGGCAGATTCCTCCTCGTATCGTTCCCTGAGTGCCTCGTAAACCTGCCATGTTTCATATGCATCGTCAAATGCACGATGGGCATTTTCTCTTTTTACCCCAAAGCAGGCACACAGGCTTTCCAGATCCTTTTTCTGCTCTTTCGGCAAAAATTTCCTTGCAAGTTTTAAGGTATCAACCGCATTCCGTTCCAATGGCATATTATGATTTACCGCCCACTGCTTTAAAAATCCATAATCAAAAATCACATTCTGCCCAACGATGATATCCTCTCCGATAAATTCAAAGAACTGCCGCATTGCCTCTTCTTTTTCCATGCCGCCCTGCACCATCGCCTCTGTGATCCCGGTAAGTTCAGTCACTTTTTCCGGTATCTTTACGTTCTGGCATAAAATTGCACCAAATTTATCGACCGCCTGATGGTTCCGGACTCTGACTGCCCCTACTTCTAAAATATGATCGGTCTTTGCATTCAGACCTGTCATTTCAAGATCAATGACTACATAATCCTGCATCCTCATCCTCCATGATCCACGTCACCTTCGCCTGATGGTCTAATGGATCCCTGTCCGTATAATCGAACAGCGCATACAATGGTTTTCCTGCCCGTTTGGGCAGTTCTTTTAATACCCGTTCCCCTTTATCCGGAAAACGATAGGAAAAACACTCCACATGCGACTGCTTTCCATTTTTGCAGTATGCCCGCGTCACCTGTTTCCATACACTTAAATCTTTTGCCCAGGCAGGCCTGCTCTTGCAGTTTTCACGGTAATAAAGATCAAAGATCAGGCTTTCTTTTATGATATCCAGGATTTCCAGATGATCAGCTTTTTTCCCTGTTTCCGTAATATTCCGCTGTTCTCCGGCAGTGATATCTCCGGCAAATGTTTCTTTGATAAATTCCAACAGAATTTCCGAGCGCCGGATCCTCGCGTGGCTCATGCCAAAATAGCCGTTTCTCTCATAATATTTTCCAAGCTTCTGAAACATGAAAAATGCGTTTTTAAATAAAACTCCGAGCACCTTCATCGTAATTTCAAACTGCCCGCTGTTATAATACACTTCCAGCATCTCTTCCACCTGACGTATCTTTAAGACATCCTCATAGGGAAGCCACTTTGTCTTCAGCACTTCATAGGGCGGTCTGCTGTGGTATTCGATCTCATATTCTTTCGCATGCTCATACATATAAGATCCCTTTAACACCTTTAAGAATCCAAGCTGGAGCTGGTTTGGGCGGAGTTCATAGATCTCATCAAAGGATTTTGCAAACGTGTCATAATCTTCAAATGGGAGTCCTGCGATCAGATCCAGATGCTCATGGATATTCTCATGTTTCTGAACTTCTTTCACAACTTCCTTTAACCGTTCTAACTGCATGGTGCGGTGGATCTCTTTGATCGTCGCCCCGTTCGTCGACTGCACACCGATCTCTAACTGGATCAGCCCCGGCCGCATCGTTCCGATCAATGCAAGTTCTTCTTCCCTCAAAAGATCTGCAGAGATCTCAAAATGGAAATTGGTGATTCCGTTATCATGTTCCTTAATGTAAGACCAGATCTCCATTGCATGCGCATGATTACAGTTGAATGTCCTGTCCACAAATTTTACCTGCGGCACTTCCCGGTCAATAAAAAACTGCAGTTCCTTTTTCACAAGCTCCGCATCCCGGAAGCGAAGCTGCTTTTCCACAGAGGAAAGACAGTAACTGCAGGAAAACGGACAGCCACGGCTCGACTCATAATAAATGATACGGTTTTTAAAATCGCCCGCCTTGTCATAGCAGAATGGAATGTCACTTAAATCGAGCATTTCCCGCGGTGCGGTAAAGATGATCTCATCCCCGTTCCGGTATGCGATCCCTGGGATTTCTCCAGGTTTCGATCTTTCCTCCGTGCTTTTACCCTCTCCTGTTCTCTGTGTTTCCTGTATTTTCTGCTTTTCTTTGTCTCTCCGGCTTTTCCCGGCATAATACTCCGCCAGCTCACAGAATGTCTTTTCCCCTTCCCCGATCATCACACCGGTGATCTGCGGGTGTTCTCTCAAAAAACTCTCCGTCTCATACGAAACCTCCGGACCTCCTACCCAGACCGGCACTTCCGGACGAAGCTTGTGAAATTCTTCCGCCAGTTCCTCCACAAATGCAATATTCCAGATATAACAGGAAAACATAAGAACATCCGGCTTCGCCTTGTAGATTCCCTCTAAAATATCCTCCATCTGGTTGTTGATCGTATATTCCCCGATCTCTACTGTATCGGAATCAGCCATGCCTTTTGCGTAATGTGCGGCATATGCACGCAGATTATACACGGCAAGGTTGGAATGTATATATTTGGCATTGATCGCCGTAAGTAAAATCTTCATCTGTTTTTTGCCTCCATTTTTTTCATTATAGCGAAGAAAAAACCTTGTTGCAACGTACAAAAAAATCCGGTTCCCCGCTGCCAGATTTTTACCTGACAGTGTGAAACCGGATTTTCTTTTCTTCATAGATTCGTGTGTCAAAAGGTGGTTTTCAATTTTAGGTCTGTCAAATTGCACAAAAGCGTACAATCTATTATCTACCGCAAAATATGTCTTACGATAACGTCTATCCCTGCAATCCACAGAAGAATTGCTCCCGCAATATATGCTTTTGTCTTATGCTCAAATCCAAGGTGATATCCGGTATAGATACCGGTCACAACAACCGCGATCGTAAGTCCTGCGATCATCAGGAGCATGACAAGAAGATTTGTTCCCAGAAAGCCAAATGCAATACCGGTCAGCAGGGTATAAATGCTGGTAACTGCCGCAATCGCCAGTAACTGTTTCCATCCAAGCTTCTGTTCACAGTGCTCTACAATGCGATCATTTTTTATGGCTTTTGCAACCAGCCGCACTCCCAGGCAGAAAAAGATGGCTGCTGCAATGACAAACCCGGTCACTTTTTCATTGTGCGTTATGGTGTTACGGTACAAAAGTCCTGACAGGTAGCTTCCGACGAACAGCGCTGCCATCTGCCATGCAGCAATCAGTGCACACAGTTTGACAAGCTGTTTTTTGTCGATCTTTGCTACCAGTGATCCCTGACACTCCATGGCTGCAAATATATCCAGCGATATGCCTGCTATGATCAGCAGATTCTCCAACGCATTCATCTTACTCCTCCTAAAAGCGGTTCTTTAGTCTTCTGCTTTTACCGCATCCGTTTTGATAATAAATTTAACACTTCCGTTCACGCCATCTGCAATGTCAGTATAAGTCTGGTAATCAGCACCGGCATCTAATACAGCCTGGATACGGTCAACAAGCGGCTCGATATCGCCATTGTAGGAATTGATGATCTCATCGATTCCATCCTCGCTGAATTCCGTGATTCCGTCTGCAAGCTGATGCGCTCCGTCAGAAAGTTCTCCAACACCATCAATGATCGCATCGGTACCATCACTTAAAGTACCTGCACCATCGTTTAACTTCTGGTTATTTGAAACAAGTGTGGATGCTCCGGTTGCAAGCTGGTCTGTACCGCTCTTTAACTGGTCAGCTCCGGTAGAAAGGGATCCGGCTTTCTCTTTTAACTGTCCGATACCACCGTCTAAGGTATTTAAACCATCGGAAAGATCAGATGCTCCTTTGTGCAGTGTAGATGCTCCGTCTGCCACTTTTCCAGCTCCCGTTGCAAGATCTCCGGCTCCTTTCTTTAACTTGGTTGCTCCGGTTGCAAGGTCAGATGCTCCTTTTTTCAGGGTTCCAGCTCCCGTTGCAAGACTTGCGGCTCCGGTCTTTAAGGTTCCGGCTCCCGTTGCAAGGTCTGCTGCTCCCTGTGCTACCTGGGCAGAACCGGCTGCTGCTGCATCTGCTCCAGTGGAAAGCTGGCTTGCTCCATCATATACATTCTGTGCACCTGCCGCAAGCTGGCTTGCTCCTGTTGCTAAAGCAGTAAGCTGCTCCTGCGTGTCCTGCCCTGCAAGCTGTCCGGCTACGGTATCAATGACATTTGCTGCTCCCTGTGCCTGACCAATCGTTGCAATCTTATCGGATAAACTTGCGATTACTGATGCTGCATCAATTGAATTGCTGATTGGAACATTAAGTTTCTGTGATACCTGTGAAAAAATAGCAATGGCAGTATCCGGTTTTGTACCCTCTACAGCTATTCCCTGAATCAGACTCTGCTGAACTTCCTTTAATGCATTAATGGTAGCCTGTGCATTCTCAAGTGAGGTTCCTTTTTCCTGAAGCTGTGCTTCAAGCCCTGCTTTATTTGTTGCAAGTGTTGTTCCCATATCATTCAGTTTACCAATCAATGTACTTACGCCTGCATTAAGACTAGCAGCTCCGTCAGACACTTGTTTTGCTCCACTGACTAACGTTTTCATATTTGTTGCAATCGACTGCACTCCATCATTCAGACTGCTTGCTCCACTCGATAACGTATTAGCACCATCGGAAAGAGATGTTGCTCCGGCAGATAACGTATCTGCTCCGGTGGAGAGATCACTTGCTCCGCCTGATAAGGTATTTGCTCCGGTAGAAAGATCTTTCACACCATTGGAAAGTGTATTCGCTCCGGTAGATACATCCTTGGCACCTTTCTTTAAGGTTCCTGCTCCGTCTTTTAAGGAAGATGCTCCTTTTGCTGCACTTGCTGAACCATCTTTTAAGGTTCCCACACCACTGATCAGTGTTGGTACACTTCCTGCTAAGGTATCCACACCACTCTTTAATGTTCCGATTCCTGTGGATAAAGTAGAAGCTCCATCCGTATAATCTTTGATACCGTTCTTTAATGTTCCGACACCGTCTTTAAACTCACCCATCTTGGATTTTAAAGTATCTACACCGTCTGCGAGCTCACCGGAACCATCTTTTAACTGATCTGTTGCATCTGTTAAAGTATCTAACATATCATCAACTTCAGAAAGATCTGCATCTCCGTCTTTGCTGATAAAGTTTGTTGCATTCATCACAACTGTCATTGTGGTGCTTAATGAGAAATTCTCCACATCTGCAGTTACTTCCACGTAATCCGGGATCGATACATCTCCGTCAAAATCAGAATCATCCACATCTAAGCTCTCTTTTAATCCCGGAAGTGCATATCCGACTACAATATTATTTTTGCCATCGGAGATTACTTTACCATTGGTAACTTTTACATTAGAAAAGCTGTCATCTAATACCATTCCGCTGATCGCAGCAAATGGGACATAGATTTCTTCCTCTTTTCCGTCGATCTTTGTTTTTACCGTCTCATTGTTGGTGTAATCAAAACGGATCGTCACTTTTCCTGATTTTCCTGCAAGTTCTTCCGGCTTTACTTCCTTACCATCCAAAGAATAGGTAATTGTCTGGGATACCGGTGTCTCTTTTGTGGAGGTTCCCTGATAATAAATATCGTTGCCGTCTGCCTGCCAGGTCAGTTTGCTGCCATCCTGTTTGAATGTCTCATCACCTTTTACATTTTCGATATCTTTTAAGGTAGAAGCATCCTCGATCGTATCCTTATTTTCATCATTGATCAGATGATCGGAAACGATCACTTTGCGCTCTTTTCCGGTGCTGTCTGCAAGAACATATACCGTTTCTTCTTTGCCAATCTCTTTCTCGCTGAATTTGATACTGTCATCTAATGCATCTTTTAATTTGCTCTCAGCATCAGAATCATCTTTTTCGCTGTCTTTTTCGGTGCTCTCTGTACTTTCAGTACTCTCCTGTGCTGTCTTTGCTGCAAATACATTTGCCGTGGAAACTCCTGTTCCGACCATTCCAACGACTAACACACCTGCAATAATACGGATCACATATTTTCTTGTAAATCTTTTCTTTAATTCTGGTAATTTCATCTTTTTTTCCTCCTCTATTTTACTGAACTGACGAATCTTTTTTATAACGGAAACCTGCACTTGTCACACAGATTAATTTATCAAATACCATAAACATTGCCGGCAGGATAAATGCTACGACAACCAAACTGATCAATGCACCTCTTGCAAGAAGCATACATAAGGAACTGATCATATCGATACTGGAATACATTCCTACACCAAATGTTGCTGCGAAGAAACTTAATGCACTGACGATGACAGACTGTAAGGAACTGTCTAATGCGGTTCTTACCGCATCACGTTTTTCTGCTCCGTGGTTTCTTGCTCTCTTATATTTGTTTGTCATAAGAATTGCGTAGTCAACCGTTGCACCGAGCTGGATCGTTCCGATTACGATAGAAGCGATAAACGGAAGAACCGTTCCGGTATAATGCGGGATACCCATGTTGATGAAAATCGCAAACTCAATGACCATAACAAGGATGACCGGTAATGAAACTGACTTCAGTACAAATGCGATGATAATGAAGATCAGAATAATGGAAACCGCATTTACGGTATTAAAGTCTGTATTCGTGATGGTGATCAGATCCTCTGTACATGGAGCCTCACCGATTAACATTGCAGTGTCATCGTATTTTTTAATGATATCACGGATTGCATCACACTGTGCATTCACTTCATCCGATCCTGTCTTGTACTCGGACATTACATAGATCATCTGATATTTTCCGTTATCCAACATTTCTTTGATATCATCCGGGATCATATCCTTCGGTACAGTCGGTCCCATAACGGAATCAAGTCCCAATGCCAGTTTGACACCGTCTACATCAGAGATCTCATTTTCCATATTTCTTGCATCTTTGGAATTCAGCTCACTGCTTGCAAGGATCACATGAGTTGCACCCATATCAAAATCATTTTCCAGTGCATTTCCTGCTTTTACACTCTCTAAGTTGTCCGGAAGAGTTCCTACCAGATCGTAATATACCTGATTGTGGTTCTGTCCGTAGAAAGCAGGACCAATGATCACTAAAAATAAAATAATGAAAATCCAGTAATGTTTTGTCACAAATCCACCGATACGTCCAAGATCCGGTATGATGGCTTTGTGCCTTGTCTTTTCAATCCATTTATCCATTGCAAGGATCATGGCAGGAAGAATTGTAACACAACCGACAACACCAAATACAACACCTTTTGCCATAACAATACCAAGATCCATACCAAGTGTAAATGTCATGAAACACATTGCAAGGAATCCGGCGATCGTTGTAATGGAACTTCCGACTACGGAAGTTAACGTCTGTGAGATTGCATGGGACATCGCACGTTTCTTGTCATCCGGATAACGCTCCTGATTTTCCAGGTAGCTGTGCCATAAGAAAATGGAATAGTCCATCGTAACTGCAAGCTGCAATACCGCTGCAAGTGCCTGTGTAACGAAGGAAATCTCTCCGGCAATAAAGTTCGTTCCAAGGTTATATACGATTGCCATACCGATACTCAAAAGGAAAATAAACGGTAACAGGAAAGAATCCATTGTAAGTGCAAGCACCAGTGCGGATAATCCTGCTGCGATCACAACATACATGATGACCTCACTGTTACAGATCTTTTTGATATCGGTAACGACTGCGGACATACCGCTCAAAAGACACTGTTCATTGGTCAGTCCCCGTATCTCCTCGATGGCATCAAGTGTTTCATCTGCTGACATGGACGTGTCAAATGTAATGATCATAAGCTGGCTGCCTGTGTCTGCATTCTGCAGGGAATCTTTTAAATCATCCGGCAGCATATCCATCGGGATTGAGATATCAGCGAGTGCGCCATACCATAAAACATCTTTCACATGATCGATCTCTTTTAGCTTATCTTCTAACTGTGAAATCTCTTTTTCCTGCATGCCGTCTATGACCGCCACGGAAAAAGCACCTGTTCCAAACTCATCTAACAGGATATCCTGTCCTTTCATCGTCTCAATATCTCCCGGGAGATATGAGAGGATATCGTAATTGATTCGCGTATTCATGTAGATGATCCCGGTCGGTATCAATAACAGAAAACTCAGGATCAGAATCGGAATACGGAATTTCACTACCCATTTTCCAAACTTAATCATCTTTTTCACTCTTTCTTTCTTTTTATTTTCCTGTGGCATACATTTCCCCCTGCCACAATTTCTTTTAGTGTAAAAAAAAAGACTGAATCTGAAAAGATTCAATCTAATTTCTCTGTAGTATCTTATTATACAAATTGCCCAAAATGTATATTAAAGTTAACATTTGATTCTGATTGTATATATGGAACAAAGGTTAAAGTTCCGCTAAAATATCTTCCATGGATCTCTTTATGATGTAATCATAGATCTCTGCTAACTCCCTCGCTGAGATCGTCATCCCGGACTGAATCCAGTTCATGACAATATAGCACATGGACTGTGCATAATACGCAGCAATACGTTCCGGTGTCAGCCAGACATACTTTGGTTTCTTCGTGGCTGCCGAACGTTCAAACACCCGCAGAAACACCTTCATGATACAGGACTGTGCAATGCTCTCAAACGAATTTTGTCCCTCCAGACGGCTCGCCTTCTGATAAAACTCCTTTTCTTTTTCAATGTTGGAAAACAAAAGCACCAGTGCCTCATTTACCATTCCGTTTTGTATCAGCGGCTCTGCCGGAGCGATCAGCTGTGTATCTATGATCCACTCCAAAAGTTCGTATTTGTCCTGAAAATGGTTATAAAATGTCGGCCGTATCACGCCTGCCTTATCTGTAATCTCTTTGATCGTAATCTTCTCGATCGGATGTTTTAATGCAAGCTCTTTAAAACTTTCTGCCAAAAGCGTATCTATCGCGCTCTTTCCCTGTCCAGTCATATCTCCCTCAAAGTTTTCTTACATAATCATTCTTCCAATGGTAATGCTAAGTCCTTCCGGATCATCCCGCAGATTGAGCATCCCGCCCGTCTCCACGATCCGTACCAGCGGTCTTAACGAAAAGTCCCTGAAATTCTTCGCCACAATACCATGCTGCCCGTTCGACAGCAATACTTCGCATCCAATCGGATATACCGCCATTCTGCGTAAAAATATATTGACTAACTTCGGGTCAAATTCTGCTCCCGCCATCGCCATCATATATTCGATTGCATCCGCCGGCGAGAGCTGTTCTCTGCCGGGACGTTTTGAGATCATCGCATCATAGCTGTCCGTGACTTTAATGATCCTCGCATATAACGGGATATCATCTCCGGATTTTCCGATCGGATAACCCTCACCGTTATACCATTCATGATGCATCATGACTCCGGCAGAAACAACGGCCGGAAAATGGTAGGATGTCCTTAAATATTCAGCACCAAGTTTCGGATGACTCTTCCACGCTTCCCGTTCAGCCCCTTCAAGCGGCCATTTTCCGTTGGCAATTTCTTCCGGTAAAAACTTCTTTCCTATATCATGCAGCATGGCTGCAATTCCAAGATCGTATAATTTGCTTCGCTCCAATCCATATCTTGCACCCACCATGATCGAAAGCACACCGACATTTACGGAATGGTAATAAATATATTCGTCATAGTTGCGGATGTCCATCATATTAAACATTACATCGCCATTTTTCAAGATGTCTTCCACAACATTTTTCACAGTCATACGCAATTTTACTTCATCTACCGGCAATTCACTTTCATCCGTATCAAAATCAAACAGATCATGTATCAGCTTCAATGCATGACAGCGCACCTGCGGCGTGAGCACCTGCTGTATCTCAATCCCGCATGTAAATTCATCATCTATGTATATTCCAGGATATCCGAGAAACTCCAGGTTGGATATATATTCTGACGTCAGAAGCAGATGCTTTGCAAGAAGCAGTCTTCCCGCTCCATCATAAATATCCTGTCCAAGAGCCATTCCCGGCTTTAACCTGCTTGTCGGTATATAGCGCATGTACGTTTCCTTTCAAATTACAGTACCTTTATTTTATAACATTTATTCGTCAAATTCAACTGTCACAAAGTACCCTTTTGGAGTTTCTTTGACATCCACAACCTTTCCTTCCCCTGATTTGATCCGTTCACTTACCGCATAGTTAGCAGACATTGCATATGCTTTCCCAAGTGTATAATAATAGGAACCCGGAAGTTTTCCCTCTGTGATCGGCAAAACATCTCCAACTTCAAGTAATCCCGTACGCTCCATTTTAAACTCTTCGCGTCTCATTTTCTTTCCTCGTCTTTCTTCTGCAATGAATATATCAAAAGCACCATTGTCACACCAAAAGCATTATAGTATAATATTGCTACATTCTCAAGAAAAATCACTTCCGGAGGATCCTTACCTTATGTCAGAACAAAAAGATATGATCTTAGAAAATTTTCTTTCGTCTGCAATCCGCACTTTAGATACCGATGAAATTTACAACATCCTGATGGATTCACTCATTTTACTGCTGCATCCACAGGGACTTTTACTGACCCAGAACTTAAACACCGGCCGTTCCTTCTGCACAGTGCGCAGATGGGGCGAGGTCTTCTTCGAAAAAGATTACTCTGTTCCTTCCGATGCATTTCTCGAGGAAATACTGCATCAGAAAGGTTTGCTTTTGGCAGGGCCGGATCTTTCTATAGACGATTCTCTGCTGACTCCCCGCCAGAGCCGCTGGCTTGCGCAGCAGAAAATTCATGCGATCAAGGCGATCCGGTATCAGCAGGCTGTAATCGGTCTTTTATATATCGCTGATTCCTCGGACCGCATTTACACGGAAGATGAACTGACCTGTCTTGACCGCATCTGTTACTATGCAGCGTATCTTCTGCGCAATGCAAACCTGTATCACAATGCGTATCATTCTTCGATCACGGACAGTCTCACTTCCTTATATAACAGAAAACATGCCTTTGAATGTATCAAAGATGCCTGTTCGACGGATACCCCGATCAGTCTGATCCTGCTCGACATTGATGATTTCAAGCTCTACAATGAGCTTTACGGTGCCACGGAAGGAGATAATCTGATCACGCTCTGTGCACAGGCAATCCTTTCAAAGATCAGCCCGTCTGACCTCGCATTCCGTTATGGTACAGATGTTTTTATGATACTGACACAAGGGGATGATCCCACCAGTGCAGGTGCACTTGCTAATGAGATCATCCATAATATCATCAGTCTGCGGAGCAAAAACGATACCGTGTGGGACACAAGCATTACCTGTGGTATATCCACTTTTCCATCTATTTCTCCAGATGCGAAAACACTGCTCCATAATGCAGAACAGGCGATCTATTATGGTAAACTAGGGGGCAAAGGTCACCTTACCGTTTACCGGACCGGTCTTGAGACACGTTCCACCGATTCGAACTTAAGAACTGCATACGAACGTGTTGCGCCTACCATCTATGCACTGACCGCTGCGATCGATGCCAAGGACAGCTACACATTTATCCATTCCATGAATGTGTCGAAATATGCTGTGATCTTAGCCAGAGATCTTGGCATGAGTGAAAATGACATCGAACTTGTGCGTGATGCCGGTATGCTGCATGACATCGGAAAAATCAGTATTCCGGAACGCATTTTACAGAAAACCTCGCAGCTGACACCGGAAGAATATGAGATCATGAAGACACATGTTGAAAACTCCACAAAAATGATCCGTTATCTGCCGCATATGGATTATGTAATTCCTGCAGTACTTGGTCATCACGAACGGTATGATGGCACGGGATATCCGCGTGGTCTTGCCGGTGAGGATATTCCTTATATGGCAAGAATACTTACCATCGCCGATTGTTTTGATGCCATGACTGCCAGACGTCCATACAAAAAGCCGCTCTCTGTCTCCTATGCTGTCAGTGAACTGAAAAAAAACAGTGGAACACAGTTTGATCCGGAATTAGTCAACGTATTTATCCGGCTTATCAATGAAGGTAAAATTACAGTATAGCGCAGTCTGGGCAATCAGATGCAGCTTGCTCAAATATTCTATTATCACGAACCAAAAAAGTGTCCCTGAAAATCTTTTATCCAGATTTTCAGGGACACTTTTTATATCTGTTTCTCTTTCTTTCCGCTTAATCACTTAATCGATTTCTTTATAATCTACGTCGACTGCTTTCGCTTCCTGCTCCATATCTTTCACCGTCCGCACCGTCTTTGTCACAACCCACAGATCACTGATTCCATCATAGATCAGGGCTGCTCCTACAAACTGCATGGCAAGTTTGACCATGCCAAACGCATTGACAATGCAGAGCACGCCAAATGCAATACTGATAATGGCAATGATCAGCATAATCCACCATCTGTCATATCCGCCATTCTTTGATTCTAACGCCATTTTCACATCCTGCACACCGTGAACAGCAAGTATCACACCGATCACGATCGGTACCAGGCTCACGATACTGCTCGGTTTTAAGAAGATCCATACACCGACGATCAGCACGATCAGCCCAAGGATTCCGGTGAACATATAACCGTTTCTATTGGTAATATAGGAAAACAGTTCTACCCCTCCAAGAATGATAAGTCCTGCGGCAAGCACTTTACATACGATATTGATCGTCTCTCCCGGCCATACGATCAGAACCACGCCCAATGCGATGCATAAAACTGCTGACATTATTGCATCTGCCTTTACTCTCTTAAAAAAATCTTTCATACTCTGCCTCATTTCCCGCCACACATGTTCTTATATGTGGCGCATTTTAATTCACCTCATATATTGCCTTAATTTCCCCTATTAGAATAACATTTTTTTATTTTTTCGTAAACATACATTCTGTTTCAGTTGTCTATTTTTTGCTGTGGTGTTACAATGAGCGCAGTTCATTCATGAAAGGAGTTTTCTCTATGGGAAAAGAAGTAAAAACAAATGCCATGCGCATTTTAGACCGCAATAAAATACCTTATGAAATTATCAATTATGAGTGTGATGAATTTATAGACGGTCTACATACCGCAGAAAAGACCGGTGCTCCAGTAGAACAGTCGTTTAAAACGCTCGTTATGTCCGGCAAGGCTGCCGCCGGCGGGAACAGACAGTATTATGTTTTTGTCGTACCGATTGCGGAAGAAGTTGATCTGAAAGCAGCAGCAAAATGTGTCGGTGAGAAATCACTCGAAATGCTTCATGTAAAAGATCTGACACCACTTACCGGATATGTGCGCGGCGGCTGCTCTCCGCTTGGCATGAAAAAGCAGTTCCCGACGGTAGTACATGAAAGTGCTGCATCCTTTGATAAGATTTATATCAGTGGCGGACGTGTCGGCACTTCCATTACGGTCAACCCGGATGCACTCTTAAAAGTGACTCGCGGACAGTACGCAGATATTATCCAGCATAACTAAAGACAATTCGGGTGTCAAAAGTTGTGAACCACCTTTTGACACCCGAACTTTATTATTTCCTTATAATTGTGCTATTTTTGTTCCTAACTTGTCATCTCTGCACCTTCGCCTCTGGCAAGATCCATGATCTTCTGAAGTTCAGCGCCTTCTACCGGTGCAACACCGTGATCGATATGTTTTCCATCCTCTAAAAATTCGCCCAGCATACGGACATCCTTTTCTTTGGACATTTCAATCGTATAGTAACCTGCTTTTCCGGTTTTTGGATTGATCGTCAGATAAATACGGTAGCAGAGTGGCGGAACTAACCCTTTTTCCGGGAGATCCACACGGACTAATGTCAGATCCTCTGCAATGTCAAGTGCCATAACGGAATAATCATTCTCAGTGTATGGATTTAACTTCGGCTCCTTGAACACGCCTGCAAAAATCTCATTGATAAAAGCCTCTTTTTCATCGCACAGTTTGTTCATGAAC
Organism: Roseburia sp.; assembly: GCA_019411365.1. The sequence continues at coordinate 50,353 of DXQT01000011.1, read as the reverse complement.
TCCTGTTTCTCGGTAAACAGACGCTTCGGTAATACGCCAAACTCAACCTGGCGTTTTACAAATACCTGGAACTGTGCCGGTGTCATCTTCACCTGTTTCATCTGCGCTGCACGTTTTGCTGCCTGCTCATCAGCCTCATGTAACTTCTGTACAAGCTCTGTCTTTAATACGAGGTTATCAGAAAACGGATTGATCACCATTCCTGCAAGTTTTAACTCCGGTTTTACAACGATATTATTACATGCCGGGAATGGCATATTAAGCATCGCCTGGCTCTTTGGCTCCTCCGGAATCTGCTCTTTTGACGTATATACAACCAAAAACTGCTCTTCATTACTATTCTTTAAAAAACATGGAATCGGGCGATCCGGTGCCTGCAACATCGCCGGTACAAACAGCTTTGTCGGACGGAGCAGATTAAGAACCGTGGTAAGACGTTCTTTGGTCCGGTCTGCGGCGTATTCCTTAATAGCCTCCTCAAGTCTGTCGTTCGTGATTTCCATTGTCATTTTCTCTTCCATAATTTTCCAATATCCTTTCCTGCAAAAACCTGCCCAAAACTTACGGACATCTCATTATATCACACCCCCCGCAAAAAATGAATGTTTTTTTTAGCTCCAGCGCCCGCCGGATGAGACAGCCTGCCCTGTTGCTTCTTTTCTATTTTCCCTATTTTCCTTTTCACCCAGACAGCTTCCGAATACTAACAGTTCATGTGCAAACAAAGGCATGGATGCAAGCACTAACAGTTTTACCCATTCAAGCAGTGTCAGTCTGCAGGTTCCAAACAGAACGACAAAATAAGGTACCTCCGTCACAAGCAGCTGCAGTCCCATCCCGATCACAAACGCAGCGATCATCAACCGGTTTTCCAGGTGATTCATCCGGAACAATGACGTTTCAACATCACGCATGCCGATCGCATGAAACAGCTGTGACATTCCAAGCACTGTAAATGCATAGGTCTGACAGCGGTTTAAAAGCTCCGTGTCCACAAGCAGTGTCCTTATCGCAGCCGGTGTGATCTGATTTCCCGCCCGGAGCAGAATCCCCACCGGGAGCTGCAAAAATGCCACCATACTGATCAATGCGATCAGCGCTCCATAAAAGCAGGTACAGTTTAATCCACCGCCCGCAAACAGGCTCTCATCTTTTCCACGCGGTGGTCTGTCCATATAGCTTTTATTTTCTTCCTCATCCACACCAAGTGCAAGCGCCGGAAGGGAATCTGTGATCAGGTTGATCCAGAGAATGTGGCTTGATTTTAACGGTGCCGCAAAACCGCACGCCACAGACACAAGCATTGTTATGATCTCCCCAAAATTAGAGGAGAGCAGAAATATCACGGATTTACGGATATTTTCATAAATGCATCTTCCCTGCGCGATGGCCTTTGCGATCGTTGCAAAATTATCATCCGTCAGCACGATATCCGCCGCATTTTTTGCCACATCCGTTCCCGCCTTTCCCATGGCGATCCCGACATCCGCTGCTTTTAGGGACGGCGCATCATTGACGCCATCTCCCGTCATCGCAGTAATCTCTCCGTTTTTCTTGCATGCCGCCACGATACGCACTTTGTGCTCCGGTGAGACATGTGCAAATACACGCACCTTTTTTATCTTCTCCGCGAGCATTTCATCCGTCATTTCCATTAATTCCTCCCCGGAAATGCATTCGTTTTCTTCCGACGCAATGTGCAGTTCTTTCGCAATCGCAAACGCCGTGTCGATCCGATCCCCCGTGATCATGACCGTCTTTACACCCGCACGGTAAAATTCCTGCACAGCATCCTCTGCCTCCGGGCGTATGGGATCTGCCATTCCGACAAACCCGATAAACGTTAACCCGTTTTCCTTTAAACCGGAGGCCGGATTTCTCATTCCAAGTGCCAGTACCCGGAGTGCCTCCCCGGTAAACGCATGGATCACCTGATCGATCTCTCTGCGTTTCTCCGGCGTCATTGGAATCCGCCCGCCACCTTCCAGCAGAAATGCAGAGCGCTCTAAAATTTCATCCGGTGAGCCTTTGGTATAAGAAACATTTTCTTTTTCCCCACGATGCAGAGTTGTCATCATTTTCCGTTCAGAGTCAAATGCGATCTCCTGCGTTCTCGGAAAACTTTCTTCTAAACGCTCTCTTTGTATCTCAAACCCTGCCGCCATATCGAGCAACGCAAGTTCTGTCGGATCGCCGATCCGCTCTCCACGGATGGACGCATCGTTACAAAGTGCATATCCCTCCAGAAAATACCGGTCTTTTCTGCGGTTTAACCGCTTTGGCTCACAGATTTTCCCATCCGTATAACATTTCGTCACCGTCATACGGTTCTGCGTCAGCGTTCCCGTCTTATCCGAACATACCACACTCACACAGCCTAAGGTTTCCACACTCGGCAGTCTTTTCACAATCGTATTGACCTTTACCATGCGTGATACCGAAAGTGCCAGTACCATCGTAACGATCGCCGGCAGTCCTTCCGGGACTGCTGCGACCGCCAGTGATATCGCGGTGATCAGCATTTCTGCGACATTGCGTCTCTGCAAAACCGCCATCACAAACAGCAGGATACACAAAAAAACGGAAACTGTACCAAGAATTTTCCCAAGATCCGCAAGTCTTTTCTGCAGCGGTGTCAGTTCCGTTTTTGTCCCGGAAAGCAATTTTGCGATACCGCCTATTTTCGTATCCATCCCGATTGCAGTGACGATCCCCTCCCCACGGCCGTATGTGACATTTGTGGTCATATATGCCTCGTTCTGATCGGTCGTATTTTTTGAGACCGGGACAGATTCTCCCGTCAGCGCCGACTCCTCGATTTTTAAATTAACCGCTGATATGATCCGGATATCTGCCGGCACCTGCCGCCCTGCCTCAAGACAGACAATATCCCCGGGAATCAGATCAGCAGCAGGAATCTCCCGGATTCCATCCTCATCATGGATCAGGGCATGCGGGCTTGTCATTTTTTCCAACGCCTCTAACGCCCGTTTCGCCTTTCCCTCCTGGATCACTCCGACCACGGCATTTAACAGTACTACTGCAAGTATAATGCACATATCTCCATATTCCCTCAGCAGCAGGGATATTGCCGCAGCCGCAAACAAAATAAAAATAAGCGGATCGCAAAGCTGTTCCACAAAACACGACAGCATCGATTTCTGTTCTTCCTTATCCAACAGGTTGTATCCCCGCTTCTGCCCATTTCCCTGTTCCTTTGACTTCTCCTGCATCATAGCCTCCCTACCGCATACTTTCACACAGATATCCCGACGGAGGGTTTTTGAATTCATAGGACATAATTTCCTATGAATTCAAAAAAGCCTGCCCTCATAATCTGTGATTACCACATCTTATGAGGACAGGCCATAATTCATGACAACGGATTCGCCTATCTTAAAACAAATTTGCCAACGATCTCACGGAGCTCGTCTGCACAGGAGTAACACTCAGATACCATATCATGTGTAGCACCTGTTTTCTCCACCATACCGCTTGTCTTTGACGCAATATCGGATACACCGACTGCTGCTTCTCCCACAGTATCGTTGATACCGCTTAATGCCTGTGCGATCGACTCGATCAAATCCGAGAGCTGCAGCATAGAATCTTTTACCTGATTCATGTTGGACTTGAATACATCTGCATCATCCTGATACTGGGCACCTACCTGTTCAAATTCTTTATAATCTTCAAGTACGGTCGTCTCCAAAAATCCGGTTGTCTCACTTAAGCACTCTGTCATATTACCAACTGCTTCATTGACAGCCTTTACAATATTACCGATATCTGCGATTGCTTTTGAGGTCTGGTCTGCAAGACTTCCGATCTCTGTTGCAACAACTGCAAATCCACGTCCTGCTTCTCCGGCTCTCGCAGCCTCAATACTTGCATTCAATGCTAAAAGTCCGGTCTGGGAAGAAATTTCCATAATGGTGTTAGTCAGCTCATTGATCTTTTCAACTGCCTTTGATCCCTCGATCGCCTTTTCGGATTTTTCTTTCACATTCGTATACATTTCCATGGTACGGTTACTTGCAGTTACTGTCTTATTACACAGATTCTTTGCTCTGTCCATAACCTCATTGGAAACATCTGCACCTTTTTCAGCCATTTCTGTAAGTCTGTCAGCTTCCTCTTTCATGGTGCCGACATTTTCATTGATATTTACAGTCGTTGCTGCAGTCTCCTGCATACCCGCTGCAAGCTGCTGGCTGGTTGCGGAGTTATCTGAGCACATGTGATCCACCGTCTCAGTTACCTGTTTTAATCCATCTACATTTCCGGTAATCTGCTGGCTTGCTGTGTCAATATTTGCAACCATCTCACGCAGATTTCTTCTCATAACACGGAGTTCCCGCGCCATAAAACCGGTTTCGTCTGTTCTTTTACATAAATCGTCACTCTTTGCATTATGACTGAAATTCAGATCTGCAGTATTTTTGATAATCTCTGTCAGATGTTCCAGTGGTGTACAGATGAAGCGGCTTAACAGATATCCAATAATCACACAGACAACAAGTGTAATTCCTGCTGTTATACTCATAAACCAGATCATCTGATTAACCGGTTTTACAATCTCATCTTTGTCAGCAGTTACAACCACGATCATATGGTCTGGTGTCAGCGCATATCCGGCATACTTGATTCCGCCATTAAATTCATATTCAACAACAGCATCCTCCGGAACAGTTCCGGACGCAAGCTGTGATACCACCTCTTTAACCACAGTGTTTTCAACTGGCTGCCCAATCTTATCTGCGGTCGGATGATAGATCATCGTACCATCTTCTGATACCAGATATGCATATGCACTCTCTACTCCTGTCATGTTGATCTCACTTATGATTTTCGAATATTCTTCATCTGTTGCAATATCTGCCGGAATATTCCCGATCGTCTGTGCTCCCATCTCTGCAAGACTCAGAATATAATTTGAATTTACGTTTTCAACAACTTTCCTCGATTTTGAACTGGCATTGATCACACTCCCTACAAGAGACACAACAACAATAAAAACCGCCAGCAAAGTAATTTTCGCTGAAATTGAATGAATGAATGTTACTTTTTCCTGTTTCATCGTACCTTTCTTCCGTATCAAATTTGAACACGGTTTCCCCTTCTTAGTGTTTTTCAGAATTATAGCACAATTTTATTTGAAATGCATTTTGTTTTCATTAAAATTTCAAAATTACTTATTATAATTTTTAATGAATTAAAATAAGACCCTGTTAACAGGATCTCTCTTTAGAAGAATCTCTATAATGCCGGCGACCGGAATCGAACCGGTACTGTATTTCTACAACAGGATTTTAAGTCCTGCGCGTCTGCCAGTTCCGCCACGCCGGCATTTTCCATATGTACTGCCTCCTATATTCAAAGGCTTTCACTCACGAGCTACTTAAAAATGCCTTCCTACCGGACAATACACAATGGGCAGAGGTGGATTCGAACCACCGAAGCAAATTGCAGCAGATTTACAGTCTGTCCCCTTTGGCCACTCGGGAATCTGCCCATTTATCAGATACGCAAAATGCGCTCTGACAAGAAAAGATTATAGCATAGCAGCTTCTATTATGCAAGTATTTTTTGTCCGAAAGCCATACCTTAAAACCTGAAAACTAATTTTCTGATCTGTCATACATCAAAATAACTGCGGAATATTTCTGCAGGCTTATTTTGAGTACTCCATCCGCAACTTCATACTGTTTTGGCATCAGTGAATAGCCCGTCTCATTTGAAATGATCACACGCTCTAACACTGCTTTTTTCGGTATTCCGCACTGCCATACTTCAAGTTCCACATCACGTTCCTGTTCCTTATTATTCACAAGGACAACAAACTGCTCCCTGCGGTTAAATCTCGCGTAACAAAGGAGATTATCATCTCCTCGGAGATTATTGTCTCCTCGGAGATTATCGTCTCCTCGGAGATTATCGTCTCCTCGGAGATTATCGTCTCCTCGGAGATTATCGTCTCCTTTTAAAAACATAAGGGAACCGGTGCGGAGTGCTTCATGTTCTTTATGAATGCGGATAATATCACGATGAAAATCGATCAGGACAATGTCCTCTTTCCCCCATGGATAGGTACGTCTGTTATCCGGGTCTGTAAATCCGCAGAGCCCTGCCTCATCACCATAATAAATGGTAGGTGCACCCGGCCATGTCATCTGGACAACCACTGCCTCACGAAACACCGCCGGTTTAATTCCTTCCTCAGCAGCTGCCGTGCCAAGTGTTGCTGCACGTCCCACTTTTTCGTTAGTTCTTGTCATGAATCTGGAATGATCATGATTTGAAAGCTCATTCATGGCACACAAAAGCTGCGATGTCTGGAAACTTGCCATATAATGACGCATGGAGTCTTCAAAATCTTTCACGCTTCCCTTTAACTGTGGTTTTGCCTCATCGCTGTGTTTTTCCATACCGGTCAAAAACCAGGTCAGCGGCTCCATGAATGCATCATAGTTCATAACGGTATCCCACTGGTCACCTTTCTGGAGCCATTCCTTCGGGTCACCGTAATGCTCTGCTAAAATAATTGCATCCGGGTTTGCCGTTTTCACTGATTTACGGAAATCTCTCCAGAACTTATGGTTCATCTCCGGGGAATGTCCTAAATCTGCAGCAACATCAAGTCTCCAGCCGTCCGCATTGTATGGCGGAGATACCCATTTTGCTGCAACACGCATAATATCATCATACAGTTTTTCAGAGCCTTCATAGTTGAGTTTTGGCAGCGTATCATGTCCCCACCAGCCCTCGTAGGTCGTATTGTACGGCCATGCAAACTGATCCTGGAATCCAAAGAAATTGCGGTACGGACTGTCTTTGGAAACAAAGGCTCCATCCTCATAATCGCCGCTTACCTGATAGATTTCCTCGCGGTCAAGCCATTTATTAAATGATCCACAGTGATTGAACACACCGTCTAAGATCACTTTCATGCCACACGCATGGATCTCTTCTACCAGCTCTGCAAAAAAACGGTTGCTCGCCTCAAGATTTTTCTTATTGGTCACACGGTTGATATAGCGTTCAGCCTTTCTGTTATCACTCACACCGTCTTTTAACAGCCCGCCGCCGTCCTCAACGATTTTTCCATAATGCGGGTCAATATAATCATAATCCTGGATATCGTATTTATGATTGGATGGGGACACAAATAACGGGTTAAAATAAATTACTTCCACACCCAGATTCTGCAGATAATCCAGTTTCTGTCTGACACCCTCTAAGTCACCGCCATAAAACTCTGCCACGGAAAAATCAGACGGGCACTGATCCCAGCTGTCCATCTTTCTGCTGGTAGAACGGATATAATAGTACTCATCGGTCAGCACATCATTCGACGTATCGCCGTTGTAAAAACGGTCGACTAAGATCTGGTACATAACTGCACCCTTTGACCATTCCGGTGTTGAAAATCCCGGAATAATGCAGAAACGGTATTCGTCACGTTTTTCCTTGCTGACACCATAGCGGTCATAATATACATTTAACAGACCGCTTGCCACTTTAAAATAATAGTAAAACGGCTCCTCTCCGAGTGTGAATTTTACCTCATAATAATCAAAGGCTCCCCCGGTCTCTGTCTTTTTCATTTTATATTTTTTATCTCCGGTACACAGCCATACGATATCGACATTATCGCGCGCTGTACGGAAACGGACAGTCACTTCATCCCCTGCATCCGGTTCCACCGGCTGTCTGTAATCTGCCGTTCCATCCGAAAAAAGTGCATTCTTTTTTAACAGCGGACGCATCTGCATAATATATCTCTGTATACGGTTTAACTCATAAACTGATTCTTCCTGGTTCATGTAATCCCTATTTTCCTTTCTTTGCGAAAATTTACGAAAACTCTTCATTTATTATAACACAGAATGGTACTTTCGCAACGTCTAAAACTGCATTTATACAGATAATAACACACAAAAAAGTCTACTGACCATAAAAATCTGAAAGACACTGCAAACCTTATATCCTGTTAGATATACATAATACCAGGACCTAAAATCTATTTACACAGATAATTTCGCGTTATATAATTTTCGTATGGAATTTTTAATTTAAAGGAGGATCTCAGGTTGACTGACAGTGATATCAAGCTTTTTTTCGATGTCTATTTTAATAATTTTATCACCAGCATTTCCTGGGATGAACAGATTCATGCTCCGGCTGCAAAAGAAGAATGGATCAGATGCCTGAAAAACTGTGGGCGTTCAAGATATCAGCTTTGTATCGAGGATGATCTTTTATTCCATTCATTTTTCACGCACTTAAAAGAAGATAAATCTACTTTAAGCAACAGCCAGTATGATCTGGTCTTAAGCTATTGCCGTAAACTTTATTACAGCCAGTATAATGAGCCATCCCTGCAGCTTCGTTTTGCAAAAGAGCTGATTTCTCATTATGAAGCAAATAAAGATGTGGAGAGTCTTATTTTTCTCTACACCTGCGCCGCCTATTCCGCACTTCAGCTTTCCCGCACAGGCGATCATAAGATGGGACTGCGCTCAAGTGACTATTACAAAAAAGTTGTAGCACTGCGCGATAAGATCGACACATTTCAGGTACCGGAAAGCCGCGATTATATTTTTGTCGCCTATGATAACCTGATCCGTGTTGAGCCGTTTCTTCACAATCTGCCGATTGAGGAGGCATATCAGTTCTTTTTAGAACTGATCGAACTGCGCAAGCAGGAAAAGTTCTGCCGTTACGATACGGTCAATCCGCGCATTCCCAAAATTGTAAATAAAACGATCAACAATTTTCTCTCCTGCGAAAATGACCTGCTGCTTTTTGATATTGAATTTCCGGATTCACTGCGGCTGCATTTATCTGAACTGACACTGCAGCATTATACCCAAGTCCTTAAGCACAAGGGTTCCATTTACGACTGTCCGCCCGCCCTCGTATTTCAATATTATCGTCTCATGGCAGAAGAAGAGGCATTAAGCTGGGACGAAGCTTATTCGGTCGTAGATGATTATTATACCCGAAAAAAAGAAATGATTCCGGATGAAACAGAACTGGATTATCTGTCCTTTTATGTGGATCTTCCAATTCTTCTGATGCACTTTCTGTCCCATACCACCCTTTCCGAGGCAGAAAAAGATCGCAGAAACCTCACTTACCGCAGTATGGTCATTCATTTTCTGTCGACAAGACATTACCGTCTGCACACATACTCGCAGTATGATGGTATGCGTATGGCATGTTTTCATCCAATCGTGCTTGATACGTTCCACCACCCGGTTGAAAAGACAAACTTTATCCTTGATCTGATCGTTTCTAGTCATCTGGCAACACTGACACACTCCGTTATGGTTTCCTATCTGGCGGAGGCGCTTTTAAAATATATTTTCGATGATAAGCCAGAGCTTCTGATCTGCCCGGCACTTGGTTCGACGGTTTCTGAAATTCAGAAAAACCGCACGCATATCATTGATTTCGCCGTGCAGGGTTCGATGCTTCACGATATCGGTAAAAACGGAATCGTCCCGATCATCAACACGCAGCACCGCAGGCTGACGGATTACGAGTTTGACCTGATCCGCATGCATCCGGAAACGGGAGCAAAGGATCTCGCCTCTGTTCCTGATTTTGCGTGTTATGCAGATATCGCACATGGACATCACCGCACTTATGACGGCACAGGCGGTTATCCGGATGACTTTGACATCCTCCATTCACCGTGCCGCCCGGTCATTGATCTCGTGCACATCTGTGACTGTCTGGATGCCGCTACGGATTACTTAAGCCGCAACTATCACAATGCAAAAGATTTTGATACCGTGCTTTCGGAACTGGCGGATGGCCGTGGCACACAGTATAATCCGAATATCATTGACCTGATCCTGGATCATCCGGATCTTCAGAAAGAGCTTGCCTCTTTAATCGGACCAAACCGCGAAAATATCTATTATGATGTATACCGCACTTTTGCGAACAAACAAAAATAACCATGCGATTTTAACCGCATGGTTATTTTTTCAGAAAAAAAGATAGCTATCGGCTAGCTATCTTTTTAGGAGAAGGTATTTTTACTATGGGGTATAGCAAAAAATATATATAATGTATTGGGGGGTTTTTACAGTAATTATAATAGCATGAGCGGCAGGATAAGTGTGCACAAATTTGAAGTTTTTTTACCGCCCAAACTATACAAAATAAACAGTACCTTAGTACCGGTTTAAAAACTGGTACTAAAATTATGCACAAACGATTGCGCATCAGATTTCCCAATAGTTTTCATGGAAGATCACTTTGCGGTAAGTTCCGAAGGTCAGCCAGTGGTTCCAGAATTCTGTATCCGTCTCTCCCTGTCCATATCCGTCTAAGAATGCCTGCAGATCTTTCTGCGATTTCACATTCACGGCAAATCCTCTTCCGTTGACAACCGGAACTCCTGAGTAGCGGTAATCTGCTAATGGAAGGATCGCCTCGATCTTATTGTCACGCACCTGTACGGCAGCCTGATCTCTTAAGATCAAAATATCAAAGTACTCCGGATATTCATAAGTCTCGCTCTTCGTCGGGATCTCATCTCCCACGGTGTAGGTCTTCTGCTCCGGTTTATGTTTCGCAATCAAAGATTTCTCCATGTTATAGTAAAACTCCTCGAAAATATCTCCGCGCGCTTTTAAGTCTCCGTAAACAAATACCGGTTCCTCTGTCTCATTGCCGCTTGCAAACTGCTCCACGACACCGCAGGCGGAAGTCATGTTGGTCACACGGTCGATTAAAATCAGTTCACCCATGGTCTTATGTTTTTTGAATACATCAAGCGGTATCTTTTCGTCTAACACAATGCTGCAGACTGCGATCTCATTTTTTCCCAATATATCGGTCGGATGATGCTCCCCGGTATTGACATCGATCTTATAGGAGATCTCTGTCACAGTTCCTGTGATCAGTTTGGTTCCGAGTTTGATAAAGTAATCGCCTCCGGCTGACAGGTTATTGTCATCCATCCAGAGAAGCGTTGTCGTAAATTTCTGCGCCGCCGTGATGCCGCTGCCATTTTCCAACACACATCCTCTTGAGACGTCGATCTCTTTGTCTAACTGGATCGTAACCGGCTGTCCGGTCTGTGCGGTATCCGCCTCTTTTCCGGCTACTAAAATGCTCTTTACACTGGCGGTCTCATTGCCCGGCAGTACCGTTAAGGTATCACCCACATGCACCTCTCCGGCCTCGATCTGTCCCTGGAAACCACGGAAAGTATGGTTCGGACGGCACACGCGCTGTACCGGCATATAAAATCCCTGCTCTTTTGCCTTTTCAGTCACATCGACTTCCTCAAGGTAAGTTAAAATCGGTTCGCCGGTGTACCATGGAATGTTATCGGATTTCTTTGTGACGTTATCGCCCTCTGTCGCAGATACCGGAATGATCTTGACGCTCTCCAGTCCAAGTTCGCCGGCAAGCTGTAAAATCTCTGCCTGGATCGCATTAAATTTTTTCTGGTCATAGCCGATCAGATCCATCTTGTTTACCGCAAATACAAAGTAGCGGATTCCCATCAGCGCACAGATCCTTGCATGACGTCTTGTCTGCACCAGCACACCCTGTGTCGCATCCAGAAGAATGATCGCAAGGTCCGCAAAGGAAGCTCCCACTGCCATGTTTCTGGTGTACTCTTCATGACCAGGTGTATCTGCCACGATAAAGCTTCTGCGGTCTGTTGTAAAATAACGGTATGCAACGTCGATCGTGATACCCTGTTCACGCTCTGCCATCAGACCGTCAAGCAGCAGGGAATAATCGATGGCCCCCTCTCTGCTTCCGACTTTACTGTCTAATTCGAGTGCTTTTTCCTGATCTGCATAAAGCAGTTTTGCATCGTATAAAATATGTCCGATCAGTGTGGATTTTCCGTCATCCACACTACCGCAGGTGATAAATTTAAGTAAACCTTTCATCTAGAAATACCCCTCCCTTTTTCTACGTTCCATGCTGCCTGCTGCCTCGTTGTCGATCACGCGGCTGGTACGTTCTGAAGATACGGCTGCAAGTGTCTCGTCAATAATCTCATCCAAAGTCTCCGCATCGGATTCCACACCACCGGTCAGCGGATAACATCCCAATGTACGGAAACGGACTTTTTTCATCTCCGGCTTCTCACCCTCACGGAATTTGAAGCGGTCATCATCCACCATAATGATGTTGCCGTCTCTGTATACGACCGGACGCTCTTTTGCAAAATAAAGCGGTACGATCTCAATGTTCTCACGTTTGATGTACTGCCAGATATCTTTTTCTGTCCAGTTTGAGATCGGGAAGACACGGATGCTCTCGCCTTTATTGATCTTGGTGTTATACAGTTTCCACATCTCCGGTCTCTGGTTTTTCGGGTCCCATGCCTGCGCCTCGTTACGGAAGGAGAAGATTCTCTCTTTCGCACGGGATTTTTCCTCGTCACGGCGGCCGCCGCCAAATGCTGCAGTAAACTCATATTTTTTAAGCGCCTGTTTTAATGCCTGTGTTTTCATGATGTCGGTGTAAGCGGAACCGTGGTCAAACGGGTTGATGCCGGCGTCCACACCTTCCTGATTGGTGTAAACTAACATCTCAATGCCGTTCTCTTTTGCGATGCGGTCACGGAACTCGATCATCTCACGGAATTTCCAGGTCGTATCGATATGTAAAAATGGGAAAGGCGGCTTCTCCGGGTAAAATGCTTTCATGGCGAGGTGCAGCATTACCGAGCTGTCCTTTCCTATTGAGTAAAGCATTACCGGTTTTTCGCATTCGGCAGCTACTTCGCGGATGATGTAGATCGCCTCTGCCTCCAGTTCGTCCAAATGTGATAATCCACTCATAAAATATCCTCCTCTATTTTGCTGTGTTTTAATATTTGTTGGCGTCTTTTTTATTGATCCGTACGACGGTCTTGTTGCCGTCGGGTGCGGTGACAGTCCAGAGGCGGTAGTCACCGTCCTCTCTGGTGGTCAGGGTGCTGCCTCTGCCGCCGATGTCGGCCCCTAAGAAGAAGTCTATGGCTTCGGCCCTGCATTCTTTGACGCAGGAGGTGCAGCCCCAGCAGTCTCTCGGCTCTTTGATGTATGCCTTGCCGTCTGCGTCTGCCTTGATCAGATTTCCCGGACAGACTTCGATGCAGCGTCTGCATTTTACGCATTTACTTTTATTGATCGCTATGCTCACAGGGTGCCTCCTTTCTGACCAAAATCCGGTGTCTGTGTCAGATCACGGAACAGAATTTTGATTTCACCGTTTTCATAGACGGAATTGACTGCTTTTTTATCCCAGTCATCTTTTGTTCCCGGATAGTCCATATTCTGTCCGAAACCGCGCCAGCGTGTCTCTTTCCGCGCTTTTAGATGTGCGATGACGCTTTTACATACGACTAAGCGTTCCTTTACTTCATAAATATGTAACAGGTCATCCGTATCTTTTGCGGTCAGATCTTTGGTCAGTGCGAAAAGCTGGCCAATTTTTTCTTCCGCGATATTGAGCTGTTTCTCATTGTAGCGGTAATTCGTTCCGATCCCGCCTGCGTAGGCATCCATGACTTTCTGCATGGCTTCCTCAATCTGTTCCGTGCCAAAGAATGATTTTTTTTCTGCAAAACAGGACTCATATTCCTGATCGACTGCCTGTGCCAGCTTTTCTAACTGTTCCTTTGAAGCCTGTTCTTCTGACTGCTGACCTTCCTCTTCCTGCTTCAGATCCTTTAGAATCGTCTCCGCCGCGATCTCGCCCTCCACGAGTGCTCCGGTCACATATTTCTGCGGGCATCCTCCGGCGACATCCCCGGCTGCATAAAGTCCTTTTAATGTGGTTCTTCTCGCATCGTCGATCCAGTAGCCGCTTGCGGTATGACCACCCACGATGTAAGGCTCGGTGCCCTCGATCTCGACATCCTGCTCATTCGGCTCTTTTCCGCTCTCGATCCATTTTAAAGTCTGGCTCGGTGCCATATTTAAATATGCCTTTAACAGATCTTTGCCCTGCTCTTCCTTAATGCCTTCCGTATGCAGGTAACACGGGCCTCTTCCCTCCTGATTCTCCGCCACGGTACCGTAGACACGCTCCTCAGTCGTAATGCCATATTTCGTCTCATAGACCTCTCCGAGGGAGTTGATCTGTTTTGCCCCGACGCCCTGTGCGATCGTTCCGGTCGGTGCGATCGTATCTTTACAGCGGAGTGCAATAAAACGCATCTCAAAAGTCGTCATTTCTGCTCCGGCTAAAATTCCCATCGCGTATCCCGCTCCGGTGTTAAACGGCGGATACCACATCTTGTGTCTTGAAAATCCCGGATTGTTCGGGCGGTAAAGTCCTGCCGCTCCGCCGGTCGCACATAAAACTGCTTTTGCAGAAAAAATGTATGCTATCTTCTCATTGACGTCAAATCCGTATGCCCCGGTCACTTTATCCTGCTCTGTAATGTAATCCGTGATGTTCACATGATTGATGACTTTCACGTTTTTCTGTGCTTTCACGGCTTCCGCTAAGATCGGCTTGATGTTCTCGCCGTTGATCTTGATATTCCGGTTACCTCTTGTCACATATTTTCCGTTTTCATCTTTTAAAATAACAAGCCCTAACTCCTCTAACTTCGCTGTCACACGGTTGAGTCCCTGCGACATGGAGAGCAGCAGGTCTTTTCTCACAATGCCATTGGCATCCTTCGTGGCATAGTCGACATAATCTTCCGGCTTTCTTCCCTCCGTGATATATGCGTTCAGGGCATTGACACCGGCTGCAAGACAGCCGCTCCTTATGATATTCGCTTTTTCCGCGATCACAACCTTAAGCTCCGGGTTTTGCTCTGCGATAGTCAGTGCCGCATAACAGCCGGAAGTTCCACCGCCGATGATCAGCACATCCGATGTAATGATTTCTGTTTTCATATAATTCTCCATTTCTGCACAGTTTTTTGCGCATATCAAGTTTGTGCCGGAGCACAAATCTTGCGTGTGAAAAATCTTATTTTTCACACTGATCCCCTTAAATATAAAACAGCTTCTCTGTTTCAATATTGGCATTTTCTACAATGTTTACATTTTGTGTGCCGTTTTCACCTGCCGGGAATGCAAACACCTGATAAATGAACACATTGACACGCTCGCCCTCTGTGATCGATGCCTCCTCTAACCTGCGGTTTGCCACAAGCAGCACATCATGTACTCTTACATGAAGTTCGACCTCTCTGCCGCGAAACATCACGCGCTCCACAACACCTTCCTCCACGGAAGAAGAAAAGCGGCTCTGCTCTGTCTTTTTTGTGACACTCACATGTTCCGGTCTCACCACCGCATGAAGCCCCTCACCTAATTCCTCATACCCATGGAAGCTGGTGATATTGCTGATTCTGGTCGGACTTCCCATGAACTCTGTGACAAACGGTGTCTTCGGCTGGCTGTAGATTTCGATCGGCGTTCCCGCCTGTTCGATATGTCCATGGTTGGTTATGATGATCTCATCTGCAACCTCAATTGCCTCATCCTGATCGTGCGTGACAAAAATGCTGGTGATGCCGACTCTCGTAATCATCTCCCGAAGCCAGCTTCGAAGTTCCTGACGTACTTTTGCGTCAATGGCTGCAAACGGTTCATCTAAAAGAAGAAGTTCCGGGTTCGGCGCTAAGGCTCTCGCAAATGCAACCCTCTGTCTCTGTCCGCCGGATAACTGGTTCGGATAGCGCTTCTCAAATCCCTTTAACCCGACTAATTCCACCAGTTCATCCACACGCCGTCTGATATCTGCCTTTTTCCATTTTTTTACATCCAGTCCAAATGCTATGTTATCATATACGGTCATGTAGCGGAACAGCGCATAGTTCTGAAACACAAATCCGATCCCGCGCTCACTCGCCGGTACATCATTGACGACTCTTCCATCAATGATGATCTCCCCCGAATCCGCATGTTCTAATCCGGCAAGCATTCGAAGTATCGTCGTCTTTCCGCTGCCACTCGGTCCGAGCAGCCCGACCAGCTTTCCTTTTCCAATTCCAAAATTGATGTCGTCGGATGCCTGAAAATCTTTATACTTTTTATTCACATGCCTAAGTTCTACATAATTTTGTTCCGCCATAATCCGCTCCATTTCCAGTAGTACATTTACTGCCATGCTGCACCAGCTGCTATGCTGCGCCAGCTGCTATGATGCCTTAACTGCGCTGCTGTTACTTTTCTTCTCTGGCAGCCCTGCCTACGCTTCTTTGCCCTTGTGCTCCAACACACTCCGAAGCACTAAGATCACGACTGCCATACACACTAAGATCGCCGATACCGCAAACGCTCCGGTAAAATCATATCCCTGATACAAAAGTTCAATGTAAAGCGGCATCGTATTTGTTTTTCCCTGAAGGTGACCGGACAAAACAGATACCGCACCAAACTCTCCCATCGCTCTTGCCGTACAGAGCACGATTCCGTAAAGCAATGCCCATTTGATATGTGGGAAGGTAATTTTCCGGAAAATCGTAAATCCGTTTGCTCCCATCAGTGCAGCCGCTTCCTCCTCGTCGGTGCCAAGCGTGGAGAGCACCGGGATGATCTCCCTCGATATAAACGGAAATGTCACAAACACTGTTGCAACCACGATTCCCGGTACCGCAAAGATCAGCTTGATCCCCGCCGACCGCAGATACTCATAAAGGATACTCTGCCGTCCAAAGGTCAGGATATAGATCAGTCCGGCAATAACCGGTGAGATTGTAAGCGGAAGATCAATCAGCGTTGACAAGATCTTTTTTCCATGAAACTGAAATCTCGTGATACACCAGGATGCCGCAATTCCAAATATGGTGTTGACCACCACCGCGATCAGCGTTACTTCCAATGTAAGACCGATTGCCTTTAATGCATAATAATCGGTGACTGCCGCCACGAATACTTTAATGCCCTCCCCAAACGCTGTGACAAGGACGTAGGTGAGTGGCAGGATCAACATCACTATGAGAAATAATGTGCTGATACCGATTAAGACCCATTTAAGTGGCCCTGAATTTTTTCTGATCTCCATAGCTTTCTCCTTCCTGTGATCTGATTTCTGCAAAACCTGACAGATATTCTGCCTGTCTCCATACATCTATCCTGCAATTTAGCTGCTATGCAACCTGGCTGCTATGTAACCTGGTTGCTATGCAATTCCGCTGACGATCTTTGACGCCCGGCTTTGCAGCCATGCATTGATAAAAAGGATCACAAACGCTGCCGCTAACATGACAAGAGCGATCGAAGTTGCACTCGCATAATCAAATTCCTGAAGCTTTGACATGATCATCAGCGGTGCGATCTCTGTCTCATAAGGGGTATTTCCTGCAATAAATACCACGCTTCCATATTCGCCAAGTCCTCTCGCAAAGGACATCGTAAATCCGGCGATCAGGGATGGTAAAATCTCCGGCAGGATCACACGGAACATCGTCTGCCTGCTGTTTGCGCCGAGGATATTTGCCGCCTCCTCATACTGGATATCTATTTTTTCCAAAACCGGCTGCACCGCCCGCACAACAAACGGAATTCCGATAAACACCAGCGCCACGATGATTCCGAGTCTTGTATACGCGATCTTAATTCCGAACTTCTGAAAAAATGCTCCTACCCAGCCCTCCGTCGTGGTCAGGTGTGTCAGTGCGATACCGGCAACTGCGGTCGGCAGTGCAAATGGAAGTTCGATGATGCCATCCATGATCGCTTTTCCGGGACAATCATATCTTACAAGCACCCAGGCGATGATCATACCCATGACCGCATCGATCGCCGCCGCCACGAATGCAGTAAAAAAACTGACTGCATAGCTCGATAACACACGCGGTCTTGTGATTGTATCAAGAAATTCAGGAAATGAAAGTTTTGCTGAAAATACGACCAGCGAACATAACGGAATAATCACGATCAGTCCAAGCATTGTTATGGTAATTCCAAAAGACAGGCCAAAACCCGGTATGACTCTTTTATTTTTACTTTTACGCATGCAATCCTCCCTCTTCACTACCTGTTACGTTCATAGATCGTGTCAAAGATACCGCCATCCGAAAAATGTTTCTCTATCACAGCATCCCATCCGCCAAAGTGACTGATATCTGCCATAGCAACATCCGTCACCATCCATTTTCCATCGGAAGGAAGTTCTGTGATCTCATGTGTTCCCTCCTCCGTGTAAAACTGTTTTGCAATGTCCTGATCTGCCGGACGGTAATAATTTTCTCCTGCAAGCTTCTGTGCTTCATCGGAATACAGGTAATTCAAATATTCCTCCGCAACAGCCCGGCTGCCTCTTCTGTCAACCACTTCATCTACAACAGCTACCGTCGGCTGACAGAGCACCGATGCCGATGGAACAACGATCTCGTATTCTCCCGGTTCCTCCTGCATGGATAAAAATGCTTCATTCTCCCATGCAATCAGGACGTCACCCTGGCCATTCTCAATGAATGTGGTCGTTGAACCGCGTGCCCCGGAATCTAAGACCAGCACATTCTGATATAGTGTTTTCATATGCTCTGTGATGTTTTCCTCACTCTCGCCCTGTCCTTCAAAATAGTACCATGCCGCGAGATAATTCCACCTTGCTCCACCGGAAGTCTTTGGGTTCGGAGTGATAACACTGACATCCGATCTTAAAAGGTCATCCCAGTCTTTGATCTGTTTTGGATTTCCCTTTCTCACAAGGAATACGATCGTTGAGGTATAGGGAGCACTGTCGTCCGGAAACTCTGATGTAAATCCCGGATCGATCAGCCCGGAATCGGAGATCGTCTTGATATCACCCTCTAATGCAAGTGTTACCACATCGGCGTCAAGGCCGTTCGCAACCTCCAATGCCTGTTTTCCGGAACCGCCATGGGACTGGATGATCCTTACCTTCTGCCCGGTCTGCTCTTCCCAGTGTTTTTCGAACAAGGTATTGTAGGCCTGATATAATTCTCTGGTCGGATCGTAGGAAACATTGACGATCTCTACTGTATCCGCATCTGCCACACTGCCGCATCCGGCGAATGTTCCCATTGCAAGCATTGCTGCTGCAAGGATTGCTGCCATCCTCTTTCTCATTGTCCCTCCACTCCGTAAAACCTGCGTCACGCACAGGTAAAATCTGTGTCTGCTGTCCTGTAAAACTGTCTTAATATCTTATCATCTGTTCCTTTATTTTTTCTTTTTCATATATTTCCTATAAGATTACTAGGATTATAACTTTAGTTCGCTGATGTGTCAAGATATAATTGGAAAATTTTTTCAATTATTTATGGGGTTGTGTATTTCAAAAGATGTGCTCTGATTACAGATTAAAAAATGACAAAAAAAATGAAACCTAGGGTCAGGTTCCATTTTTAGGAGAAGGTATTTTTACTATGGGGTATAGCAAAAACTATATATAATGTATTGGGGGGTTTTTACGGTTATTATAATAGCATGCCCCCGCAAATAAGTGTGCACAAAGTTCACAATTTTTCATCATTGTTTTTATGCATATTGTACAGTACCTTGGTATCATATTTTTGTGAGAACAGAAAAATATGCACAATTACTTATCAAATAACGCCTCAAACTCCTTCTGGCTGATTTTTTCTTTCTCCAAAAGAAGGTTTGCACAGGCATCTAATACATCACGGTGATCCATGATCATCTGCTTTGCTTTTGCGTAACACTCATCGATGATGCGCTTGATTTCCTGATCGATTGCACTTGCCACGCCCTCACTGTATCCTCTGGTGTGTGCAAGGTCGCGTCCGATGAATACCTCATCATCATCGTTGTCATAGCAGATCAGACCGATGTTATCCGACATACCGTATTTGGTAACCATGGCTTTTGCCATCTGTGTCGCCTGTTTGATATCCTGTGATGCCCCGGTTGTAATATCATCAAATACCAGTTCTTCCGCCACACGTCCGCCAAGTGATACGACGATATCCTGTAACATCTTGCCCTTCGTGTTGAACATCTCATCCTTTTCCGGCAGAGGCATCGTATATCCTGCTGCACCGCTTCCGGTCGGAATGATCGATACCGAATAGACAGGTCCCACATCCGGTAATAAGTGGAATAAAATCGCATGACCGGATTCATGGAATGCCGTGATCCGTTTCTCTTTGTCAGAGATCACACGGCTCTTCTTCTCTGCGCCGATGCCCACTTTTACAAAAGATTTTTTGATATCATCCTGCTTGATATACGCACGGTTCTCTTTTGCAGCAATAATTGCCGCTTCATTCAACAGATTCTCAAGATCCGCACCGGTAAATCCCGCTGTGGTCTGTGCGATCTGTTTTAAATCAACATCATCGCCCAGCGGCTTGTTCTTCGCATGTACGCCAAGGATTTCCTCCCTTCCGCGTACATCCGGACGGCCGACGACCACTTTACGGTCAAAACGTCCCGGACGCATGATCGCCGGGTCTAAGATATCCACACGGTTGGTTGCAGCCATGACAATGATACCCTCATTGACACCAAATCCGTCCATCTCAACAAGCATCTGGTTTAAGGTCTGCTCACGCTCATCGTGACCGCCGCCCATACCGGTTCCTCTTCGTCTGGCCACTGCATCGATCTCATCGATGAAAATGATACACGGCGCATTTTTCTTTGCTTCCTCGAAAAGGTCGCGGACTCTCGATGCACCGACACCGACGAACATCTCGACAAAGTCAGAACCGGAAATAGAGAAAAACGGTACTCCTGCTTCCCCTGCAATCGCCTTTGCAAGCAATGTCTTACCGGTACCAGGAGGTCCCACCAAAAGCACGCCTTTCGGGATTCTTGCACCGAGCTGCGTATATTTCTTTGGAGCGCGTAAGAAATCAACGATCTCCTCTAACTCTTCTTTTTCTTCCTGTAATCCTGCGACATCAGAAAACTTCACACGTTTTGCCGGATCGTCACTCATTCTTCTCGCACGGCTCTTGCCAAAGTTCATCATCTTGCTTCCGCCGCCTGAGTTTGCTGCAGCCTGATTGGTCATGATCATAAAGAAAATGAACATTGCAGCAAAAATGATCAGATATGGAAGCAATGTCAAAAGCCAGCTCTCCTCCGGCGGATTCTGCACGGTATAAGTCTTAAATCCCGCATCCCGCATATACTGCTCGATCTCTGCCACATCTGAGACAAGCATCACCTGCGTACTCGAATCACTGAATGTAATGTTGACACTTCCTGTCGGCACTTCGCGATTCGGCACAACATTAACCTGTGTTACCTTGCCCTCTGCCAATGCCGTCTCAAACTGCTGTCTTGTATACGTGTTGGTCACGTTATTGCCATCGAGCCAGTACCAGATTGCAATGACAGCGAGAACTAATATCAGATATACTCCAAATCCTCTAAAACCACTTCTCTTATTATTCAATCCCTTTTCTCCTTTATTCCTCTATCTCCACAAATCCAATGTAAGGCAGATTACGGTACTGCTGATCATAATCAAGACCATAACCTACTACGAACTCGTCCGGTATCTCAAATCCGACATAGTCAACCTTCACATCCACAACTCTGCGTTCCGGTTTGTCAAGAAGTGTACACAGACGGACACTCTTTGGACTTCTTGTTTTCAAATTCTCCAGAAGGTAGCTTAAAGTTCTTCCTGTATCGATAATGTCCTCAACAACAATGACATTCTTTCCTTCAATGCTGGTTGATAAATCCTGCACGATCTTTACGATTCCGCTGGATTCCGTACCGGAGCCATAACTTGAAACAGACATAAATTCCACTTCTACCGGAACGGTGATCCTCTTTGCCAGCTCACAGGTAAAGAAAGATGCTCCCTTTAAAATACAGATCAGGCATACGGATTCCCCTGCATAATCCTCACTGATCCTTGCACCTAATTCTCTGATCTTTTTGTCAATCTCTGCTTCCGTAAAATGAACGTTAATGTTTTTAATCTTCACGATAATTTCCTCCGTCGATCCTTACTTCCAGAATCTTTTTTGTATCTTCTTTTATTTTGCAGACGGCGCTGATCCGCCCGCCAATGACCCATAACACATGCGACTGCTGCGCTAAAAGCCATATGTGCTCTCTTTTTATCTGCGGTATCTTTTCGTCAATAAAATAGCTTTTCAGTTTCTTTTTGTGTCCCGCATCATCCACCGTCAGATAATCTCCCGATGCCCTTCTCCGAAACTGCAAGCCACATTCTATCCTATCATAATTCAGCCATTTCGTATACTGATTTTTTGGAATTTCGTCAACTTTTCCCGAAAATAAAAGCAGTCTGAGGCTTACATTGGCATCCGGCAGTGTGATACTTACCGTTTCTCCTGCCTCAAGTTTTGCAAAATCATCTGCCGTAACCTCATAAAATGACTGAGAAGCACCTGCTGCACCTTCTGTTTCACATCCACCTTTCTCCTGCCATGTTCCCGTGCCAGCTTTGTGCGTCCCGCTCCGGCACAATCTTACCCCCTCATAGATCCGGCTCGCCGTCATCTGATACGGAAGCGTGATCTCCCGTCCGGTCTGTTTCTCCATCAGTGCACAGACATCCTGCACATGCACCATGCCAAGATCTTTCCGGCTGCCGGCAGTCTTTCCAAGCACCTCATGAACGATTTCCTGTCTTATGATCTCCGGATACTGCTTCCACTCATTTTCTAAAATAACATATGCACCGCCCCCGCCAATGCAGCATGTCTGCACGGCTTTTTTTGTTTCCTGTTCCATATAACTGACCGCCTGCTGCAAAAGCAGTGCACTCTGATTGATATGAGAAACTGCCTGCTCGTTAATTACCGAAAGTTCAGGCAGAATATGATGACGGATGCGGTTTCTGCTGTAATTGATATCCAGATTGGTGCCATCCGTCCGGTACTCCTGCCCACACTTTTTCAGATACTCCTCGATCTGTCCCCTCGACACACAAAGAAGCGGACGCACAATCAAAATGTCATCTCCCAGCACCCGTTTCGGGTGCATACCGCACATTCCATGCACACCGCTTCCCCGCGCCATCTGAAATAAGACGGTCTCAGCATTGTCGTTCGCATGATGCGCAAGGGCAATGCTGACACTGCCAGCTCCACTCTGTTTCAGCTCTTCTGCTGCCTTTTGATAACATTCATAACGCAGTATCCTCGCAGCTTCCTCAACACCGATTCCCTCTGTGGCTGCATAGTCCGGCACATTGACCGGACATATCCTGCATGGGATATTTTTCTGCCTGCAGAGTTCCTCCACAAACGCTGCATCCTTTCTGCTCTCCTCACCGCGGATCCCATGTTCCACATGAATTGCCAGAAGTGTATAGCCGATCCTCTGGCGCAGTTCCAAAAGCACGAGTAAAAGTGCCACCGAATCCGCTCCGCCGGAGAGTCCCACGATCACGGTGTCCCCTTCTGTCATCAGTTTTTCTTTTTTGATCCAGTTTAATACATCTTCTGTCATTTATTTTTCCCAGATACATGCCGCTAACACGGTCATATCATCCTTCGCCTTTCCTCCCGTAAAAAGCATGACGCGCTCCATGATTTTCTTTGCCAGTATCCCCGGATTATTGGTCTGTATGCTCTCTATGATCTCCTGCATGGTATCCTCCGGTTTTTTCACATGCAGATATTCTAACACACCATCCGTTACCATGACAACAAAATCACCGCCCGTTAGTTTTGTTTCCTGCACAGAGATATCCATCTGTACCTGCGCTCCAACCGGCAGACTCTGGGAAGTGATACATTCCACCTCCGCCCCCCTCTTAATAAAGGTAGCTGCTGCCCCGATCTTATATAACTTCGCCATTCCCGTATACAGATTGATCTTGCAGAGATCGACCGTTGAATACAAATCATCCGCTCCTTTCATGACCATCGCGGAATTCATCATGCGGATCGCCGTCTCAACAGAAAATCCCGCCTCCAAAAAACGTTCAACCAGATCTAAGACCATCTCACTCTCTTTACATGCCATGCTCCCTGATCCCATTCCATCTGAAAGTCCAAGCAGAAATTCTCCACGCTCTAACTCCAGAAAAGAAAAATTATCCCCCGATATTTTTGCCCCGTCCTTTTTGACTCGCGCGATTCCCTGTACATTACGGTACACCGTGTCCTCATAAAAAACATAGTTGACCGGTTCCTTTGAGATAAAGGTTTTTGTGTCGGCTGCCGCCCGCATCTGCCTGCCTAATGCATGTCCCACCGCAGTCACAAATGATTTCAGGGAAATACAGCCCCCCATTCTGCTCTTTAATGCCGCACTCAGTTTTAATCTGCCGTCAAGAGTCTCGATCAGATGTATTTCCTCAATGGAAATTCCCCTTTCTTTTGCCCGGTAACGTATCTCAGAGATCGCTCTTCTCTCCTGTGTATCGAGCACACGTTCTTCTCTTGCACAGTCCTGCATGATATAAGCCATGGCATCGAGCTGTTCCGCGATCACCTGCCTGTTTTCCAAAAGACGGTTGTACCACGCATGATTTAAGCTGACACGCTCAAACACACGCACCGCCTCCTCCACCATATCCCGGCTTTTCGCACAGTACTTCTTTAACTCCGCCTCATTTTCCGCCCCCGGCTCTCCCACCTGCCAGATGGATGTGATCATTGAAGACAAAATTCCATAAAGCGGTGTGCAGTCCCTCTCCCAGCAGAGTGCGCAGGAATCACAGGAGGCACATACTTTTCCGGTCAGTTCGTTTTGTACCCTGCCAAGCTCATCCGCAGCATATTTTTCTTTTCCTGCACTCATATTTAAAAATATCTGGGACAGCCCCTGAAAAGACTCCGCATAATTTTTGAGCCGCTCGCCATTTCCCCGCTCCGGCAGTTCCTCTGTTTTCCGTTGCACCGGCGTCCACTCCATCAGGAAATGTATACCGCGGTTTAAAAGGATTACCGCACCAAAAATAAAGACTGCCTCCAAAAATACCGCTGCCCCGTCCGGCTGGTTTTTCCATTCCAGGAGACTTCCGCAAAACGATAAGATCAGTGTGGTAAGTCCCGCCATCACACCTGCCAAAAATGCCGGACA
The DNA here is from genome assembly GCA_019411365.1 of Roseburia sp. The sequence continues at coordinate 25,394 of DXQT01000011.1, read as the reverse complement.
CCCTTCATTTGCCCATTCGATCAGCTTCACTGCACCGATCATAACGATCAGTGTCACCCCGTATTTTACCGCTGCGGTCAGCGGCATAAACAGAGTCATTCCTATGTACATAAAAGCAAGCAGCACAACTCCGTTTACCTGTTCTAAATAGAGTGCGGTAAAATATGCCGGCACAAGCGGATAACATCCCATCACACTGACTCCACATGCCAGGCTCCCGAGTATTCCAAATATCATTTGTCTGACTCCCGTCTTTTTCATTCCTTTTCTCCTTACACTTTCTTATTTCTCCCTCCAACCACGGCATTTTGTCTGCCGGATTTTTTCGGGTGCATCCCATTATAGGAGTCCGAAATAAAAATCTTTGTCAAAGGAAATCCCGATTTCAAAAAAGTTTTCGCCAAAATCCCTTTTTCGATGTCCTTTCGAGGGAGTTCAAAACAGTTGATTATTTTTAGGAATTTCACATTGCCCTCACACCTCATTCAGGTTTTTTGGTATAATGAACGCAAGTGAGTCAACATGCCTGCATGATTGACGAACGGCGAATTGGATTAATAAAGCATTTAAGGAGATGGAAAAATGTACACAGCAGACAGTAAACGTTATGAAACCATGCAGTATAACCGCTGCGGAGCAAGCGGTTTAAAACTTCCGATCGTATCTTTGGGATTATGGCATAATTTCGGTGATACCGGATGTTACGATAACATGAAGGCAATGTGCCGCACCGCATTCGACCACGGCATTACCCACTTCGATCTCGCTAACAATTACGGACCTGCTTACGGAAGCGCTGAGCGCAATTTCGGTCAGATTTTAAAAGATGATTTTCTGCCTTACCGTGACGAGCTTCTGATCAGCACGAAAGCAGGTTATGATATGTGGGAGGGGCCTTACGGCAACTGGGGAAGCCGCAAGTACCTGATTGCAAGTTTAGACCAGAGCTTAAAGAGACTTGGTCTTGAATATGTCGATATCTTCTACCATCACCGCATGGATCCGGAAACACCGCTTGAAGAGACAATGGGTGCACTTGATTCTATCGTAAAAAGCGGCAAGGCACTTTATGTCGGACTTTCTAACTATGACGGACCGACCTTAAAGAAGGCATCGGCTATTTTGAATGACTTAAAATGTCCGTTCATCATCAATCAGAACCGTTATTCGATCTTTGACCGTACCATCGAAGAGAACGGCTTAAAGGAAACTGCCCATGACCTGAAAAAAGGTATCATTGCATTCTCTCCTTTAGCCCAGGGCATGCTGACCAACCGCTACTTAAACGGTATTCCAGCGGACAGCCGTATCGCAAAAGACGGACGGTTCTTACATGAATCTTCCTTAACACCGGAACGTCTCAGTCAGATCAAAGCATTAAATGAGCTGGCAGGACAGCGCGGTCAGACACTCGCTGAAATGGCATTAAGCTGGATCTTAAAGGACGACCATGTGACAAGCGTACTGATCGGTGCTTCAAAACCGGAACAGATTTTAGACAATATCGGTATCATCGGACATACTTCTTTCTCCAAAGAAGAGCTGGATAAAATCGACGCCATCGTAAAATAGAAGGTAACAAAAAACCAGTTCCATCTGCGTCATACGCACATCATGGAACTGGTTTTTCATTTTGTTATTTTATCATTTCGCTTCCTTGAAGATGATCTCATTATCATAGGCAAGTCCTAATTTACTCTTTGCAGTATCTTCCACATACTGCTGGGACTTTGTATACGTCTCATAGCTGCTCAGCTGTTCTCCCCTTGCGGTTTCTTCCTCTAACTGTTTCTGAAGCGACGCCTCCTGCTGCATGTATTCCTGATCTTTCTGGTAAACTCTGATGATCTGGACAGACATTACCGCAACAAACGCAATGACGATCATTCCAATACAAAGCTTTCCTGCTCTGTTATTATTTTTTTTCCGACGTCCCCTACCTGCCATATCTGTTTCCTTCCATCTGATATACCGCTGTCCTGACTGTTTTTCACAAACGTCCCGTCAGGCTATAGTTTACATAATCCAATTTTAACTGCTCTGCACACTTTTTTCAATCGTTTTCTGAAAAAATGTATAATTTTTTTCCCATGTTTTCTGAATGGTAGTAAAATAGTACCAAATATTTTGCCGAGCAGACCAAAAACCGTCCCAAAGACCATCACATTGATCCGTATGACAAACCGGCTGAGCAGAAAATAGTAGAGCAGCATGCCAATCATGATGCCGCCTATGGAAAATCCCCGCACCATGCCGTCATTTTCCCGATACAGCATCACAAAAACTACAGCAGTACAGCAGAGCCAGTAAAAAAAATCCTCCACACCGATCCAGAAATTCCCGTGTGGCACGACTCTGCGAAATATCCGGAAAATATCATATAAAAGAAACAATGCACCGCCAATCAATATGGATACCCCAAGCGAGGCTGCCTGCTCACTGATTGCTGCGCTGACAGCCATCATTTGAACAGCCTTCCTAAAATAGATTCAGCCTGTTTTCCTGTATTTTTGATATCGGAATACGTCAGGGAATCGATTCTTCCTTCAATATCAATTTCACCTTTTTCCAGGGTAAGACGGTTCACATGAAGATCATGTCCTTTTATTAAAAGCATGCCAAGTTCTGTCTCTAACAGAATCTCTGCCACATCAAATGACAACACGTCCACCACGCCGGAAAAAGCTCCGCTTTTGCGGTTTGCAAGCAGTACCTTATGTGACTTTGTCACATTTGTATTTTTATCATCCATCCTAAGACCTCCTGATATTTATTGGTGGAAATATCTATTACCGTTTCTAAATATATTAGAAGGTGCCTGCTTTTATGCTATATATTCAAATAAATCTTTTGCCTGTTCTTTTTTCGTGGTATCCAACAGATCAAGTACACGCACTTTTACGGTTTTCGTTCCAAATGCGATCTCAATGATATCCCCGACTTTGACATTGACCGATGCCTTCGCCGGTTTTCCATTTACAGATACCCTTCCCGCATCACACGCCTCGTTTGCCACCGTGCGGCGTTTGATCAGACGGGATACTTTTAAAAATTTATCGAGTCTCATAGTAATCCTCCAACAAAAAAGCGGATCCCACAACCGGAACCCGCTTAGAATCTTTTCTGTTATGATTATGCATTAACCATATCTTTTAAAGCTTTACCAGCTTTGAATTTTGGAGCTTTAGAAGCCGGAATAACCATCTCTTTACCGCTCTGTGGGTTTCTTCCTGTTCTTTCTGCTCTCTCAGATACTTCGAATGTTCCGAATCCAACTAACTGGATCTTCTCACCTTTTTTTAATTCTTCAGCTACAACGTCTGTGAAAGCTTTTAATGCTGCTTCTGCGTCTTTTTTGCTTAATTCAGTTTTCTCAGCCATTGCTGCAACTAATTCTGCTTTGTTCATGTTAAAAATTCCTCCTCTGGATTTTCACAGTAAATTTAATTTTGCGGTTTTCTGATGCACCAATCCCTGACGGATATGCGTACACTGTAATACCTACTTCATTATTTATACTTGTTTTTACTTCTGTTGTCAAGGAAAATCCCCGAAATATGGGCATTTTCAATTCAGAAAATGCCTGCCTGTAAACAGTAACCATTTTTACAAACATTTTCTATCCAGAATTCGTATCAAAGCATTTTATCGATCATCGCATGTACTGCTTTTGAAAGATCCGCTGATTTCTGATCTGCATCCGCAAGAGATGTTCCTTTTACACCCAGATAAAACTTCACTTTGGGCTCTGTACCGGATGGTCTTACACATACCCATGCACCATCTGTCATCTCATAGTAAAGAACATTCGAAGCCGGCAGTCCAGTCGGTGTTACCCTGCCTGTTGCAAGATCTGTAACCGTGTCTTTCTTGTAATCACGGATTGCAGTTACTTTATAAGCGCCGATCTCCTGTGGTGCCTGATCACGCAGCGTATTCATGATCTCCTGGATCTTTGCAAGTCCCTCGATACCCTTTAAGGTGATAGATGTCACATCATCTTTGTAATAGCCGTATCTCTCATACATTGCAAGCATTGCATCCCACAGTGTCATATTCTTTGTCTTATAGTAAGCAGCTGCTTCGCAGAGTGTCATGGATGCAACGATCGCATCTTTATCTCTCGCATAGGTTCCTGTCAGACAGCCGTAGCTCTCTTCCATACCAAACAGATAGGTTCCTTTTCCAGTCTTCTCGAACTCTAAGATCTTCTGTCCGATAAACTTAAATCCGGTCAGTACCTCTACCAGCTCGATTCCGTAATAGTCAGCGATCGCATCTGCCATATTCGTAGAAACAATGGAACGGATAAATGCACCGTCAGCCGGCAGGCTTCCATCGCGCTCCCTACGCTGTCCAATCACATAATCACCGATCAGGCAGCCGGACATATTACCGGTTAAACTGTGATATTCCCCTGTTTTGCTGTCCTTTACATACACGCCGAGACGGTCTGCATCCGGGTCTGTTGCAAGGATCAGGTCTGCATCGACTTTTTTGCCGAGGGCAAGTCCAAGTTCAAATGCCTCTGCTGCTTCCGGGTTCGGGTAGCTTACGGTCGGGAAGTCTCCATCCGGCAGCTCCTGCTCCGGAACAACGTATACATTTTTAAAACCAAGTTCTTTTAATACGCGGCGTACCGGAATATTTCCGGTTCCATGTAACGGTGTGTATACGATCTTTAACTCTCCGCCCACTTTATCAATGCAGTCCTGATGCAGCACCAGTTTCTTTAACTCTGCAATATACGGATCGTCGATATCTGCGCCGATCACCTGATAGAGACCTGCTGCCTTTGCCTCATCAAGCGGCATGGTCTTTACCGCTGCGTAATCAGTTACTTTTTTTACTTCATCCATGATTCCGGTATCATGTGGAGGTGTAATCTGTGCACCATCCTCCCAGTATACTTTATATCCATTGTATTCCGGCGGATTGTGGCTTGCGGTCACATTGATTCCGGCGATACATCCTAATTTACGCACTGCATAGGAAAGTTCCGGTGTCGGTCTTAAAGATTCAAATACATACGCTTTGATTCCGTTTGCTGCCAGACAGAGTGCCGCTTCATCTGCAAACTCCGGTGACATATGACGGGAATCATAGGCAATGGCAACACCGCGTTTCTGTCCGTTTACCCTGCTGATATAATTGGCAAGTCCCTGTGTAGCCTTGCGCACGGTATAAATGTTCATGCGGTTGGTTCCGGCTCCGATCACACCACGAAGTCCGGCTGTACCAAATTCCAGATCCATATAAAAACGGTCTTCGATCTCTTTTTCATTTCCCTCAATACTTTTCAGCTCATTTCTGGTATCCTCGTCAAAATAAGGATTGTTCAGCCAGCTCTCATAATTTTCTTTGTATCCCATTTTTCTTTCCTCCCATACTTACTTATGATTCTATTTTTATATTAGCGATAACGAACCTGTTTTTCAAGTACTATTCCATGCTAAATTTGTACAATTCTGTCCTTTTTAGTTGCTGTTACCGGATAATGTTGACAGAAGCTCTGACAATGTAGATAAATAGTCCGCACTGCTGCCTGTTGATGTTCCATCTCCGGTACTGTTTCCTGTATAAAGATCCGAAGATGTACCCGTGCCGGTTCCGCTTCCTGCTGCCGTGCCGGTCGATGTGTCAGTACCGCTTCCTGCAGTTGTTCCGGCTACTGTTCCGGTACTGCTTCCCGATGTTGTTCCACCGCTTTCGCCGGCCGTATGACTTCCTGCAAGACTTCCTGCAAGGCTTCCTGCCGCTCCCTCTGCCGAACTGTCCGCTTCATTTGCTGTTTCCGCAGTATTTTCTGTTTCCGTTTCCTCCGTGGTGCTGTCTGTTCCGGTGCCGTCACCCGACATTCCGACTACGATCGTTGCCTCCTCAGAATTAACAAATAATTTCTTATTAAAGGTATCGTACCCTGGCGCCGTGACCGTAAGACTGTGCACTCCATACTGGATTGGAACCGCCTCTTCCGTATCAACAACCTTTCCATCGATCTGAATGAGCGCATCCTCCACATCCACGGCAAATAAAATATTTCCAAACTTCGGTCCCGCGCCCTTTAAGGTATTAAGATCAAGTGTCTCTGTTCTTCCACTCTCGATCGTAAGCTCCGTACTGCCGCCGTACCCATTATTTGCCACCGTCACAGTATAGGTGCCTGCCGGCAGCTCCATTGTCATATCTTTGGTCACTTCCGCAAAAATTTTGCTTCCGATCTGGATAAAGCTTCCCTCAAAAAGATCCGTATTGGTCAGAGCAAGCTCTCCATGTCCGGTCGTAACCACAATGGAAATCAGTTTTTTTCCTATACCGGTCACGCGCAGTGTATCTAAATCAGTCAGATCAGACAACTGTTTTCTCAGGTCATCCTCACAGATATAAAGATCTGCATCATAGGAATACCGCTCATCTCCAATCTTAAAAATACCACGGTCCATATCCACCGAATAACGCGATACATCCGGATATTCCCAGACGGCATCTGAAATCTGCACCTGTGTGACTTTTCCCTGGTCATCTTTTTCTCCCACCGTGATCACTCTGCCCGGCTCAAAATAAGACACTGCAGTGCGGTTTCCGTATTTATCGAGAAACCTGGTCGCAAGTGTGTAATAATACACATACTCTTTCCCGGATGCAATCTGCTCTAACGTCAGGCATTCCTCCTGCATGTCATTTGTTTTGATCAGAAACTGGTCACTTCCGATCACAGCTTCATTTTCCTCGGTCGTCTCCGCCGACTCATCTGCATCATCCGACGTTTCTTCCGTTTTTGCATCTTTCTCCTGATCCGGATAATAATAGCGTCCTGTCACGACCGTATTTTTCTTCCCACATCCGCCAAACAGCATGACCATTGCTGTAAGCAGTAATATGATCTGATATTTTATCTTCATGTATTCTCCTGTCTCCTACTGTAGCTTTGAACAATTTTTTACTCACCTGATTATACCGCAAACTGTCTATACGGTAAAGTGAAAGAGCATCTGTAAAAACTGCTCCCTTGCGTCCTCCTGTGCAACGACTTTTTCCAGTTTTTCTATATTTCTTCCCGACAGCCACGCCTTGTGTGAATTATAATAACGGTTGGCGATCTTCCAGAATTTTTCCGGGTATGCAAGATACACATACAGATATTTCAGTTCCTCCGGCGACAGTTTTCTGACCCGGTCATATCCGCGGATCAGATCCATGCCAAGCCCGGCATTCCAGTTATTTTTTTCCATCATTTTCCGGATAAAGTTGGCAAGATCCCCGACACTCTCCTGATACAGGAAATTTTCAAAATGGACAACCGCGATCCCTTCCCGTGAAAAAATGACATTGTGCTGGTTATAGTCCCCATGGCAGAATCCGATCAGCTGTTCCTGGATTCCCAGATCTTTTAAAATATCCGTCGTCTCCTGTGCTTTTTTCACATACTCCGGATACCAGACCGCAAACATCATCTCAAAATCATTCTTTTTCTTTTTTGCACGAATATAATTTCTGACTTTGTTCAATTCCCGGTTTCTTTTTTCATAGAGAAGAAGCAGATTATTCTGCCCTGACTTTAAAAACTCTGGCACACTGCCCTCATAATTCTGCGCAGACTGGTGAAGCAATGCAAGTTCTCTTACTGCAGAAAGCATATCCGCCCTGTTTTTCGTGTCACATTCCGCCCCCGGAAATGCCTGATATAATATGTATTTTGTTTCCTCCTCGTTCACGGAAAACGGCTCACCCTCTTTTGTCCGCATTACCGTCTCCACCGTTCTTCCCTGTCCACTCAGATGATCCAGCATATCCGCTAAAAACCCGGCCCGCTCCTTTGATCCTCTGTATTCCCGCAAAATTTTCGGTCCCTGCTCTGTATCACACTGATAGCTGTCCCGTCCTCTTGAGATGGACTTTACTTCCAGTTCGTATTGTTCTAATACCTGTTCCGGTCGATTATACAAAAAAACGCCTCCCATATGATTGATTACGGTCTTACCACCGTGTCTCTTCATCATATGAGAGGGTTTGTTTATTCATGACTACAGATTCGCTCTAACAGCAGTTCCCTGTTATTCAGTTCTGGATCATCAAGCACCAGTTCTAAAAGACTTTTTAATGTCTCCCCGATCTCTTTTCCGGGTTTCATCCCGGCAGCGATCAGATCGCTTCCATTTACAGCTAAATCCCTTATTGTAAGACACTGATTCTTCTCTAAAATTTCCCGGTATAACGCCTCATAGCCATCTACATAAGAGAGTTTTTCTTCTCTCTGGTATTCACTCTGTGCCAGAATATCCGCACGTTTCACTGCAAATAATGCAGGATACTGTTCCACTCCGATCCTGCTTACCGCCCTTCTTACGTTTTTCTCGGAAAGCGGCGGATTGTCATCATGCCAGCACACCAGCCGGCACACCTTATCGGTCGTGTCATTGTCAAACTTTAACCGGCGAAGGATCTTTCTTGCCATCTCACTGCCTTCTTTGGGATGTCCGTAAAAATGGTCATTGCCGGAAACATCCGTGGTTCTGCACACAGGTTTTGCCACATCATGCAGCAGCATGGTAAGGCGCAGTACCTTATCTCCCACAATATGTTCCAGCGCTGCCATCGTGTGCTCCCCGACCGAATAACAATGATGCTTTGTATTCTGCGGTGTCGCCATCATACGGTCAAACTCCGGCAGAAACACTGCCGTAAGTCCTGTTTCCCATGCAGTCCTGATTTCTCCCGGATGTGCGGATGTAATTAATTTTACCAGTTCAGTCTGTATCCGCTCCGCACTGATTTTTGCAATATCAGGCGCAAGTTTTACCATCGCTTCTTTTGTCTCTGCCTCGATGTCGAACCCAAGCTGCGCCGCAAAACGCACGGCGCGAAGCATCCGCAGTGCATCCTCGGAAAAACGTTCCATGGCACATCCCACACAGCGGATCACGCCGCGCTCTAAATCACCCACACCGTCAAACGCGTCGATCAGGCCGTTTTTGTCATTGTACGCCATGGCGTTGATCGTGAAATCACGCCTTTTTAAATCCTCTAACAGACTCGCGGTAAACTGTACATTTTTCGGATGTCTCGCATCCTCATATTCCCCGTCGATCCGGTAGGTCGTCACCTCAAATCCCTCATGTTCCACCATCACAGTCACGGTTCCGTGCTGGATCCCGGTGTCAATGGTATGAATGTTCTTTTCGGCAAATATTTCTTTGACCTGCTCCGGTTTCGCCTGCGTCGTGATGTCCCAGTCGCCCGGTGTGCGGTGTAACATGGTATCGCGCACACATCCGCCGACTGCATACGACTCATACCCGTGTGTTTCCAATGTTTCTATGATAAATTTTACTTTTTCCGGCAAAACGATTTTCATATACGGTAAGTTCCCTTTTTCGTTGTCTTGATCGAATAGAGCAGATCATCCGCCCTCTTGATCATCTGGTTGATTTCTTCCTCGCCATGAATGTCTTCTGCCAACACGATTCCAATGGAGCAGGAAATGCGCTGCTCTTTCCGGATGGAAATCTGTTTTTTCAGTTTCTCAGAAATCGCTTTTTCAAAACCGTCCGCCTGATCGATCTTCTGATAGATCTGCTTTGCCGTTTCCTTCAGCCTTTCTTTATCCGCAGTGAAAAATACAATAATGTATTCATCTCCACCATAGCGGCAGACAAATCCCTGTTTTTCACACAGACCGGAAAAAATATCTGCCATTTCCTTTAAAACCAGGTCGCCGACATCATGACCGTAAGTATCATTATAATGCTTAAAATTATCGAGATCAATAAACATCAGACCCAGTTCCGGTTTCCGTTTTCCACCCGAAAATTCATCTATCAGATCTTTGATCCTACGGTAAAAACCTTCCCTGTTGTAAATTCCGGTGAGCTGGTCAGTGACTGCTGCGAGGTAAAGTTTATTGTTCATCTCGTATATTTTATCATATGCGTCCAGACGGTTCAAAGAATATTTTACCTCGCGGAATAAAAGCTGATACATATTTAAATCATCTTCGTCGAGCATATACCGGTTTACGGAAGAATGCCAGTTATCCTTCATCCTCACATAGGTGATCAGAAAACTTTCGAGTTTTGCATTGTTAAAATACGGCACCGCCACCAAAGAGCACACGTCATCCTCACCAAACAATGCCGTGATATCCTGGTGTTCGTTATAGTTGCTGCTGATCTTTGAGATCGCGTAGCCTCCCGGATTCCGCTTTAAAGATGCGATGATCCTGCCCGTCCGCTCCTCGTTTAAATCGATCCCGGTATTATTGTATAATACCTGCGTCTGTCTCTCCATACAGCGCGCATACACCGCACAGTCCACATTAAAGTGATTTAAAAATGTTTTCATGACCGCATCGATCATTTCCTCTGCACAGACCCCGGTCACATCAATCAGTTTCTGCCAGGTCGAAATAAAATCCAGCTGGTGTTTCTTGCTCTTATAGGCTAATACCATGCTCTCCTGCCAGAGCAGTACGTCTAATTCCTGTTCGGAAACATCCTGCTGCCCGTCCGCCTCATCCACCGGCGGCAGTGTATCCATCATTTTTTTCGCCAGTTTTCCATAGGTACTGAAATGCTGCCTTTCGTATTCTTCTAACGTTTTTTTCTGCTTCTCATAACCTTTCTGATTTTCGAGACATTTGAAACATTCCATCCACTTTTGCCGGAAAAGTGCATAGCTGAAAAACTGATTTCCCTCGGATCGGCTCAGATAATCCTCCGCTTTCTCATAATCTGTGTCTGCTTTTTCATAATCTCCATCGTGTACAGCAAGAAGTCCGCGGGAGAATGTATACAAAAACATGTCATCATCGATCTTTGCATAATCGTGGACTGTTCCAAACCCATCCCCCATCTTTTCTTTTTCTATAACGTAATTTAAAAACTGCCTGCAGTTGTTTAAATAACGTTCACAGTTAAACCGGTTACCCTCTAAGATCGACACAAGAGCGAGCAGTCCATATAATTTGGATAGATTGCAGACTCTTAAGCTGTTTAAATGCAGACGCTCCACCGCTTTCATGCACTGTGTCAGATAAAACTCCGCCTTTTCATATTGTCCACACATAATGCAGTTTAAAGACATGTTATACTGCACTTCCGCAATATCTTCCGGTTCCCTCAGATGATAAAACAGACGGATTGCATGCCTGTAATAAGCCATCGCGCGCTCATTTTCACCGATCGCACATAAGTTATATGCAATCCCCGAATAAATACGCCCTGCCTGGATTGATCTTTTATCTTTCAGTGCCTCATAAGTCCTCACCGAATAAAGCAGAGATATCTCATACATACCGTTTGTCGATGACAGCATAATATTTTTCTGGTATGCCATATTGATCAGATACTCATTTCCAAGTTTTTTTGCTATGCGGATTCCCCTGCTGAAATAAATCAGAAGCTCCTCGGACTGGTTTGCTTTTTTCACGATCTCCGGCTTGTTATCGTACGCATAAATATATACATGTGCCAGGTGATTGCGATAGTTGTAACGGATCAGATTCTGGATCAGGCTTTCCTTTATCTTTACATCCTGTGCACAGAAAAAGATGTTATACCAGCCGGACATCTGGATCTTTGCCTCCAACAGTTCGGATAAAAACATCCGGTAATCATCGGACATTTTCCCGGCGATGCGGTATGTTTCTCCTGCCATCTCCAAAGCCTCTTTTAATTTTCCCTGGTACATATATGCGGTCGCGATCAGATAATCCTGCTCATATGCACACTCCTCTTCCTTTCCGGCAAGATGGATTTTTTCCAGATCCTCGCAGATTTCAAGCGCTTTTGGAATATCCTGTCTTAAAATCGATACTTTGACAAATAAGAGCCACATGCGAAAACGCGCGGCATCATCCACTAAAAGATTATCAAATTTTATCTTTCGCTCAATGGTTTCTAAATAATATGCCGCCTGGTCAAAATCAAGAAATTCCACCATATTCTGCAGTTTCCGGTACACTTTTTCACTTCCATAGTCAACGTATTTTTCGTCATCTATGGTTTCTTCTTTTTTTCTGCCGGAATTTCCGATATGATAAATCTTACTGCCATCATCTAATGTCTCATACAGCATTTCCCAGTCCGGCACCAGAAATTCCGGCATTGCCTGGATATCACTCACGCCAAGCACAAGACCGATATTGCAGTTTTCACATTTCAAAAAGCGCGCCGTAAGCTGCATGGTACTTTTAGAAGCCAGCTGAAAACGGTTCAAAACAAACAGAACCGGATGCCTGTCAGCAATGGCACACAGCATGCGCTCAAGTGCCGCCAACATGCGTTCCTGCTCATATGCCACCTCATCAAGCAAAATGATCTCCTCCCGCCCTGTATTATCCTGATTAAAATAACCAAGCAAAACCGGCCGGTGCAGATAATACACATCGCACGTTTCCATAAATTCTTCAAACGTTCCCGTCATATACCGCCTGAACCCATCACAGATCATGGTAAGATACGGCTCATACGCACAGGTAATCTCCCCCGTTTCAAATTCATGTACCTGTACGAAAATGTCTTCATTTTTCTCAAGCTGCTTTGTATCATTTAAGTTTTCTACGGAAAATTGTCCACTGTATCTGACTAAAAGATGGTTCTTTTCCACAGTTCCCAAACCGGCTGCTACCTGTTCTATCGCACCATCATAATATTTTTCTATCATCTTCTCCTGCCCCCTGGAAAAATAATATTTTGTGTTACATGTACTTTTTCTGTCCTGTAATTCATCGTAGAAACGCTACCGGAATCGTTTTCATATTATGTAAAATGAAAACAGAACCTTGTGATCCGTGAAACCTGGCTGTGTTCCCCGGATCATTTTCCAGTTCCGTTTTCATTCAAAGTAATCCGTCTGTTTTCAAACAGACTATTAATTATCTTAGTATGCTTTACCCCAATATACTAATTTGTGTGCCGGCTTTCCACAGCATACACAGACATCTGAAATGTGCTCCTGATCGTTAAACGGCATACAGCGTGAGGTCACTGCAAGGTCTTCTTTGATCTTGTCCTCGCAAGCCTGATCCCCACACCACATTGCACGGATAAAGCCCGGTTTCTCATTTGCAATCGTGGTAAATTCTTCGTAATTATGTGCATCCCAGATATGTGCATCTCTGTGTGCTTTTGCACGCGCAAACATATCTTTCTGAATCTGCTCTAACAACTCTGGCAGTTTTGCTTCAAGTTCGTCTAATGCGATCTCAATCTTCTCTCTGGTATCACGGCGTACTGCCACACATTTGCCTGCTGCGATATCCTTTGGTCCAAGTTCGATACGAACCGGGATACCTCTCATTTCCTGCTCAGAGAACTTCCATCCCGGGCTCTTGTCGGAATCATCAAGTTTTGCACGGCAGACTTTTCCGATGCGTTCACAGACTTCTTTTGCAGTGTCAAGCACACCGTCTTTCTGCTGCTGGATCGGGATGACCATAGCCTGTACCGGTGCAATACGCGGCGGCAGCACCAGACCCGAATCATCTCCGTGTACCATGATGATCGCGCCGATCAGACGTGTCGTCATACCCCAGGATGTCTGATATACATACTGAAGTTTGTTATCTTTATCCGTATACTGGATACCAAATGCTTTCGCAAATCCATTGCCAAAGTTGTGGCTGGTTCCTGACTGTAATGCCTTTCCATCATGCATCAGTGCTTCGATCGTGTAAGTTGCCTCCGCACCTGCAAATTTTTCTTTTTCCGTCTTCTGTCCGCGTACAACCGGCATTGCTAATACTTCCTCACAGAAATCCGCATAGACATTTAACATCTGTACGGTTCTCTGCTCTGCTTCCTCTGCGGTCGCATGTGCGGTGTGTCCCTCCTGCCATAAGAACTCTCTGGAACGTAAGAAAGGACGTGTCTCCTTCTCCCATCTTACAACAGAACACCACTGGTTATATACCTTTGGCAGATCACGGTAAGACTGGATGATGTTTTTATAGAAATCACAGAACAATGTCTCAGAAGTCGGTCTGACACACAGACGTTCCGGAAGCTGATTCAAACCACCATAAGTTACCCATGCAACCTCCGGTGCAAATCCCTCCACATGATCTTTTTCTTTCTCTAACAGACTCTCCGGGATAAACAGCGGTAAATATACGTTCTCAACACCGGTCTCTTTGAAACGGCGGTCTAACTCATGCTGAATATTTTCCCAGATCGCATAGCCTGCCGGACGAAGGATCATACATCCCTTTACGGATGAATAATCGATCAGTTCCGCTTTCTTGACCACATCTGTATACCACTGGGCAAAATCTTCCTCCATGGAAGTGATTGCCTCTACTAACTTCTTGTCCTTTGCCATGATAAATCTCCTTACTCTTCTATCTAAACCTTTGGATTTATTTTATGATAAACCAAAAGGCTTGTCAATTTCAAACTCCAGTTTTCTATGCGTTTTCGGATGCCGGAACGCGATCTTAAAAGAGCACAGTGCAAGCTGTCCGCCCGACGGTGCAATGTTTTCTTTGAAGTTGTACTTTTTATCCCCAACGATCGGCATCCCTGCATGTGCAAGCTGCACCCGGATCTGATGGTGGCGTCCGGTATCAAGTTTGATACGCAAAACGGCATGTTTTCCATCCTGCTCGACCACCTCATAGGAAAGGCTGGCATGTTTTGCCTGCGGTGTTCCTCTTTCCACCACCTCGGAGGTATTTGTCTTTCCATTCTGTAAAAGTTCATCCTCTAAGGTTCCTTTTTTCTTTTCCGGCACGCCGTCCGTCATCGCATAATAATATTTGTCCGCCAGTTTTGTTTTGATCTGGCGGCTTAGATCTGCCGCTGCTTCTTTATTTTTTGCAAACACCATAATGCCTTCCACCGGCTGGTCTAACCGATGTACCACACCAATATAAGGAAGCTCCCCTTTGGATGCACGGTAATTTTTTAGCAGGCTCTCCATGTCCGCCTGCCCGATGCGTCTGGTCTGTGTCGCCACGCCTGCCGGTTTTTTACAGACGATAATGTCTTCATCTTCATAAATGATCGCTGGCTGCATACTGTTCCTCATTTCTACTGCTTGATCGGCATATTGTCCACGCAGCTTTTAAAATCATCTCTCCTTGCAGATTCTTCTCCCGGCAAAGGAGTAGCTCTCTTTCCACCGCTCTTAGAACATTCCTGGCACGCATCTGCCCCTGCAGATGCCTCTGTTCTTCCAAATCTGCACTGTTCCAGGTGATCTCCGCTTGCAAGATACACGCCCTCTGTGCTTTCTTCTGCCATTACAACAACTGGTTTTTCGTAGTTACTCATTTGTGTTTCCTCGCTTATCCTATATTGATCGGAATATGAAAAATGTGCCCTGTTTTTCTGTCCTGTTATCTGAACCCGAACTTTTTTATTATATACCCTTTTTATACTCTATCTCAAGCTCTTCTGCAAGATATCCATCACTCATGCAATGCATGTCGGAAATGCAGCTTTTTCAAAGCATCTTCTGTCCGAAAGCAAATCTGCATATTCGGCTTTTCATAGCGAAGACGGTTATTCGCTTCTTTCTTATCAATCAAATGATCAAAATCTTCCGTTTCTGATCTGTACTTTCATCAAATTCATATTACTTCTTTGAAAACGATGTACTGGCAATAAGGCGCGGAAGCCATTTTCTGACTTCCGCGCCATTTTTCTTTTCTCTGATACATGCAAAATAAAAAACCTTTACAGTTTAAATGTATATCCTACACCCCAAATAGTCGGAGAATATTTGGGATAAAAACTAAAGTTTAAAGCGGTATCCTACACCCCAAATAGTCTCTATATACTGAGGTTTATTAGTATTCATCTCGATCTTCTCACGGATCTTTTTGATATGCACGGTCACAGTTGCGATATCACCGATCGATTCCATATCCCAGATCTCACGGAAGAGTTCTTCCTTCGTGAACACATGGTTCGGGTGCTCTGCTAAGAATGTTAAAAGGTCAAATTCCTTGGTCGTAAACTGTTTTTCTTCCCCGTTGACCCAGACACGTCTTGCTGTCTTGTCGATACGGATGCCGCGGATCTCAATCACGTCGTTCTCTACTGTGTTGCTTCCGATCAGGCGCTCATAGCGGGCAAGGTGTGCCTTTACCCTCGCGACAAGCTCACTCGGTGAGAACGGCTTTGTGATGTAATCGTCCGCGCCAAGTCCCAGTCCCCTGATCTTATCGATATCGTCTTTTTTGGCAGATACCATGAGGATCGGTGTATTTTTTTCCTCTCTGATCTGTTTGCAGATCTCAAAGCCGTCAATGCCCGGCAGCATCAGATCTAAAATGTACATATCAAAATCTTCGGAGAGCGCACGTTTTAATCCGACCACGCCGTCATTCTCAGTCTCCACCTCAAACCCGCTGAGTTCTAAATAATCTTTCTCCAGGTCTGCGATTGCAACCTCATCTTCAATAATCAAAACTTTACTCATTTGGTACCTCCTGATATTTACGAATTACAAAATACATGACCGTTCCGATGGACTCTTTGCTGGTCGCCCAGATCTTTCCACCATGGTCTTCTATGATCTTCTTTACAATGGACAGACCAATACCGCTGCCGCCGGTTGCCGAGTTGCGCGACGCATCCGCGCGGTAAAACCGGTCGAAAATATATGGCAGATCTCTTGCGGAAATACCTCTTCCGTTGTCCTCGATCTCCACCTGAATAAAGTCACCGACATCCTTGATGCGGATATTGATAAATCCCTGCTGTTTATCCAGATACTTGATGGAATTGCCGATAATATTGTGGATCACACGACGAAGCTGCTCCGGATCTGCTATGATCAAAACATTTTCGTCCACATAATTAAAGTAGGCAAGCCTGATATTTTTTGTTTCAAGATCAAGTCCGATCTCTTCTACGCAATCATTAAAATATTCCGATACATTGATCTTTGCGAAATTGTAAGGGATACGGTTCGTATCAATTTTAGCATACAATGTCAACTCATTTAAAAGCGTATCCATCTCATTTGCCTTATTGTAGATCGTGCGGATATATTTATCCCGCTTCTCCGGTGTATCCGCCACGCCATCCATCAGTCCTTCCGCATACCCTTTTACTGCCGTGATCGGCGTCTTTAAATCATGTGCAATATTGCTGATGAGCGTCTTGTTTTCTTTTTCTCCCTCAATCTTTTCCTCCGCATTATCCTTTAAGCGCAGGCGCATCTCCTCAAACGATCTGCAGAGTTCCCCAATCTCATCCCTGCTGTCCGATTCCACTGAAAAATCAAGATTGCCGTCCTTGATATTCTGTGCCGCCGTCTGCAGTTTTTTGATCGGATTGATCATGCTGGTATACATCCAGATGGTCAGCATCGTCGCAGTCAGCACAAGGATCAGCAGGATCGAGATCAGCACATCAATGAGAAGTTTCTTTACCTCCGGAACTGTCTCCTCTAAGATCGTAACAATAAAGGCACTTCCGTCACTCCCATCCTGAAACTGGAAGTCGATCTGCTTGATCAGCACCTGTTCGTCACCATCAATGTAAGTGCCGGCGTCCTCATCTTTCACCGTATCCCCATACGACGGCAGCTGTGTCAGCAGCGAAATGCTTGCATCCTCACCGATATAAATTAACTCTTTATCCTTTCTCACGATCAGATAAGAACTCTTCTCCTCTAATGTCTGGTTGAGTTCATTTAAATATTCCTGATCCTCCAGCCGTGCCGGATCATTCTTCGCCGCATCTTTCAGTTCCTTGAAACATTCTTTCGTAAAACGGCTTAAAAGCTGCATGGAATTGGAAAAATAGCTGTAATTATTTTCCTTGATTCCATAAGTCTGCTCAATCGCCTTCACCTGTATACGCTGAAAACTGAAAAGTGCCGCCATCATCAGCACGATCGGAACAAATATGATAATACAAAAAGAAATGATGATTTTTGATTTCAGTTTCATATTACATGTTCGCCTTTCCGGTTTCTGTTCCCACAAAAAAGGTCATAAGGGTATTTTATGACCTTCATAAACATACCTTTATGACCTATTATAGCATGAAAAATTTCAAATCCCATTTAATTTATATAAAATTGTCTAAACTTTTTGTGAAGACAAATGAGTTTTGTATTTCAGATATCTCTTACAGATATTTTTTTAATGTCTCAGCTTTATCAACTGCCTCCCACGGAAGGTCTAAGTCTGTACGCCCGAAATGGCCGTAAGCTGCTGTTCCACGGTAGATCGGTCTTCTTAAGTCAAGCATCTTGATGATTCCTGCCGGACGAAGGTCGAAGTTCTCACGAATGATCTCAACTAACTTCTCATCGGATAATTTACCTGTGCCGAAAGTATCTACCATAACGGATGTCGGCTGTGCTACACCGATCGCATAGGATAACTGGATCTCACATTTCTCTGCAAGTCCTGCTGCTACGATGTTCTTTGCAACGTAACGTGCTGCATATGCTGCAGAACGGTCAACCTTTGTACAGTCTTTTCCGGAGAAAGCTCCGCCGCCGTGACGTGCATATCCGCCGTAGGTGTCTACGATAATCTTACGTCCTGTTAAACCTGCATCACCGTGCGGTCCGCCGATTACGAAACGTCCGGTCGGATTGATGAAGAACTTGGTTTCTGCATCGATCATCTCTTTTGGAAGGATCGGATCGAAAACGTATTTTTTGATGTCTGCATGGATCTGCTCCTGTGTCACATCATCGTCATGCTGTGTTGATAATACAACTGCCTCAAGACGTACCGGTTTTCCAGCCTCATCGTACTCTACGGAAACCTGTGTCTTTCCGTCCGGTCTTAAGTAGGTCAGTGTGCCGTCTTTTCTTACTTTGGTTAACTGTAATGCCAGTTTGTGTGCCAAAGAGATCGGATATGGCATTAACTCCGGTGTCTCGTTGGTTGCATAACCAAACATCATACCCTGATCGCCTGCTCCGGTATCAAGATCATCTGTTAAGGCACCCTCTTTTGCCTCTAATGCCTTATCAACACCCATTGCAATATCCGGTGACTGCTGGTCAAGCGCTACCATAACTGCACAGGTATTTCCGTCAAATCCGGTTTTTGCATCGTTGTAACCAATCTCGTTGACTGTTTTACGAACGATTGCAGGAATATCTAACTGTGCTTTTGTAGTGATCTCACCGGTTACTAAAACAAAGCCTGTACAGCTTGCTGTTTCACATGCAACACGGCTCATTGGATCTTCTGCCATACATGCATCTAAGATTGCGTCAGAGATTGCATCGCAGACTTTGTCAGGATGTCCTTCTGTTACGGATTCGGATGTAAATAATCTTTTTTCCATTTTTATGCTCCTTTTTCTGATAGTGTTTTTCGTGTTCTTTGCGTAATTCTCCATTACACAAAAAAAATCCACTTGCGAAAAACAAGTGGAAGTGATAGCTGTAAATCAATCATCAAATCCTCTTATTGTTCGAACATATATGTACTGTCAGGTACGATTCGCTCAGGTTGGCACCTTCCGTAGAGGGGTTGCCGTGACTTCACAGATCCTTTGTATCTCCATCACTCTGAATAAGAAAATTCTAAAAATATTAAGTTGAAAAACTCACAATGGCTAGAATACACCTGTTTTCCCCAAATGTCAAGGTGTATTTTCTTAACCTTTTACACAAACCCGATTGACTTTCAAATGTGAAAATTCTATACTATACTTAATTATGAACGTGACAGACGTACAAATGAAATGGGGTTTTTTATGAAGAAGGTAACAGTCAATAAACTTGAACCAGGCATGGTCACTGCCGAACAGATCCTGACAAAAAACGGACAGATGATCGTTGATAAGGGCGTCACACTTACAAGACCGCTTATCATGCGTCTTTCCTTTTATTGTGTTTTAGAAGTGTGTATTGAAGATCCGGATGAACCAAAAGATCCTGAAACACCGCATTTTATCCCGGCTTACTCCCAAAAAGTAAAAGCATCGAAAGAGTTTCAGACGTTCCAGTTTGATCATTCATTCGTACTGAACTCTTTAAAGTCCTCCATGGAGGGATATGTTTTTCACAATCAGCCGCTTGACACTGATGATCTTCTCGAACAGACAGTCAAACTGTTCAATTCCTGCAAGACATCACTGGAACTTTTTGATATGCTGCATAATATGCGCGCCTACGACGACAGCACTTACGCACATTCTTTAAATGTGGCTCTGATCTGCCGCCGTATCGGTAAATGGCTGAAAGTAGACGCCGCCACTTTAGACACTTTGACACTCTGCGGTCTTTTGCATGATATCGGCAAATTAAAGATTCCGGATGAGATTTTAAACAAACCGGACAAATATACCGACGAGGAATTTGATCTTGTCAAAAGGCATACAAAATTCGGCTACGAATTATTGAAAACTTTAAATATTGATCCACATATCAAAAAAGCTGCTCTGCTCCATCATGAGCGCTGTGACGGATCCGGTTATCCGCTGAAAGCGACCCAGAAAGACTTAGATGACTTCTCGATGGTTGTTGCAATCGCCGATGTTTACGATGCCATGACTGCCGCGCGTTCTTACCGCGCTCCTCTTTGTCCTTTCCAGGTCATTGAACGATTTGAGCAGGAAGGTCTTCAGAAATACAAACCAAAATTTATCCTTACCTTTTTGCAGCATATCGCATCCACTTATCAGAACAACCGTGTTCTTTTAAGCAACGGACAGAGTGCCAATATTGTGATGTTAAACCAGCAGCATCTCGCAAGACCGATCGTACAGTTAAACGACAACTCCTGTATTGATCTCTCTACACGTCTTGATCTGCATATTCAGAGTATTCTGTAAGTAAAAACGCAGCACCGCAGAGGTTCTGCGGAGAACGATCACAGTTTCTGATCGTTCTCCAGCAGATTTGCCTCTTCGAGTGCTTCTTTTGCTTCTTCTTCCGTTTCTTCCGGTGTACCATTCTCTACCGGTATCTTTCCAATGTACATAAACAGGCGTGCCACAATCAGTGGTACAAATCCTATAAAAGCACCATATGCCCCATATGTATAGACGGATACGCAGCCAATGCATGCACCAACAAAAAATGAGAGTACCGTCATCGTATACATGATTCCTTTTCTCCGGAATTCCGGATCTTTTGTCAATACAAACTGTGTCCATGCGAGCAGCGACTGTTTAAAATTATTCGTAGTAAAAATGCTTGCACTGTTATACCCCGATGCGCCGGAATAACTGCCCCACTGAAATGCCGAACAGAAAAATATCGGGTAAAGGCTCACAACCGCAGACATCCCCTCCGGCATCATCGCTGTTACGGTGAGTCCCGCTGCGTCTACCCAGAGCACCAGCTTTCGCATATCCAGTTTCGTAAAATTCGTCAACAGATAAGAAATCACGATCGCACTTCCAAAAATAAGAAATGCTAAAAATCGTATCCCCACTTCTGCAAAATTTTTTCCGGTGAGCGCCGCCGCCATCTCCATGACATTTCCGGTCTGTGCGGAACCAAAATTTCCTGCATGCAGCAATATCGCATAGGTTCCCAGAAATCCTCCAACCAGTGTAAGATTCCAGTGAAGGATCATATCAAGTTCTTTTTGAAATATTCTTCTCATCGTTCTCCCTCTTCCCTTAAAACGCTATCATCATGAATGTCTGCGCGCAAAAAATGCCATGGTAAAAGACGTCTCCCATACCCGGAAACGCCCTCTCCATGGCAGCTTCTACATCGTAGTCCCTGCATAACAGCTCTTGCTTAGCAGCTTCTACATAATATTCCCTGCATAGCAGCTCCTGCATGACAGTTTTCCCTGCCATGTTTTCAACTGCTATGACACTTTCAGTGTAAACTTCTGTATCTCTTTCTCTGTGCTTACTTTCTCGATCACAGCCCCCAGTGATGCGAGTTTCTTTTCAAATTCTTCATATCCACGTTCAATATAGTAGATATCATCTACCACCGTGATGCCTTCCGCCGCAAGTCCCGCGATCACAAGAGCCGCTCCGGCACGCAGATCCGGTGCATTGACACGGGCTCCGGTATAATTCTCAATACCACCGATGATCGCTATATTGCTCTCTACTTTAAAGTTGGCACCCATGCGCGCCAGCTCACCGACATATTTAAAACGGTTTTCAAAAATACTCTCCGTAACGGTGCTCGTACCCTCCGAAATACCTAACACAACCGCAATCTGTGGCTGCATATCTGTCGGAAATCCCGGATACGGGAGCGTCGTAACCTGTGTGTGATGCAGTGGTTTTGAGGATACCACACGCACCGCATCATCAAACTCTTCCACCTCACATCCGATCTCAAGCAGCTTCGCACTGATTGCCTCTAAATGCTTCGGGATGACATTCTTTACGGTGACATCTCCCTTTGTCGCTGCTGCTGCAAGCATAAATGTTCCGGCTTCGATCTGATCCGGGATGATAGAATATTCTGTCTTGTGCAGTTTTTCAACACCAACAATCCGGATCACATCCGTACCGGCGCCTCTGATATTTGCACCCATGCTGTTTAAAAAATTGGCTGCATCAACAACGTGAGGCTCTTTTGCCGCATTCTCCAGCGTTGTCTTACCCTCTGCCATGGCTGCTGCCATCATAATGTTGATCGTTGCACCGACAGATACCTTATCCAGATAAATATGTGTACCTTTCAGCTGCTTTGCATCTGCAACCACCAGACCATGGCGGATATCTACCGTCGCACCAAGTGCCCGGAATCCTTTCAGGTGAAGATCAAACGGACGGCTTCCGATATCACATCCACCCGGAAGAGCTACCTCCGCATGTTTATATTTTCCAAGGAGTGCTCCCAGCAGATAATAGGATGCTCTGATCTTACGGATATATTCATTGTCCACAACCAGATTATGAATAAATGATCCGTTCATCTTTACTGTATGCGCATCCAGTCTGTCTACCTTCGCACCAATATCACTGATTGCATTTAACAGCACATTGATATCTCTGACATTTGGTAAATTTTCTATTGTAACGGTCTCATCCGTCATAACCGCCGCAGAAATAATGGCAAGCGCAGCATTTTTTGCTCCGCCGATCTCCACTTCTCCGACTAACGGATTGCCTCCTTTAATGACATATTGTTCCATACCACACCTCTATGAACCTTTTCATACAAACACATAATTATAGTTGCTATTATGTGCTTTTGTCAAGAATTATATCACAGTTTCAATTTTGTTGTAAATATGCAGATATTCCCAAAAATGCCCTTCATTTCCGCACACTTCCGTTCAACTTTTATCAGTTACTGATGTACTTCAACGGATTGACTGCAGCCCCTCCGATGTAGATTTCAAAATGCACATGTGGTCCTGTGGAACGTCCGGTACTTCCGCTCAGTGCGATCGGTTCCCCCTGCTCCACCTTCTGGCCGACTTTCACCAGCAGCTTGCTGTTATGTGCATACCGCGTCAGTCTTCCGTCCGCGTGGCTGATCACCACATTATTGCCGTATCCACCGTTATAAGATGCCTGGATCACAGTTCCCGCACAGGATGCGTACACGGTTGTTCCAATCGGGCATGCCCAGTCCACACCTTTATGCATTCTTCCCCAGCGTCTTCCAAATCCTGATGTAAACCTTCCACCGGCAAGCGGCTTAATGTATGTCGGCGGCACGATCGTTCCACGCTCCACAACTGCTGCCTTCGCTGCCGTCATGATCTTCTGGTGCGCTAACTCTCTGCTCACTTCAGCACCGTTTTCATATACAACAATATCGTTTCTCTCACGATGACCTGCCACGCCCTCTTCTAAAACTTCCTCCTGATTGGTATACCAGGAATCATTTTCCTTAATGACAGGTTCCTCCTCATAATCTTCCTCGTAAACTTCTCCCACAGTCAGCCTGATCTTTAAATCCGGTTCCGGAACCGCAATGATAAGCTCCTGTCCTTCCCGCAGTGAGTCTGCATTCTCAAGTCCGTTCAATGCCATAATATCTGCCACTTTTGTATCATGGTCAAGTGCGATCACAGAGAGACAGTCACCACTCTCTACTACATATATTTTATTCGATTCTTTCTCTTTTGTTACTTCAGCAGCGGCATCATCCGCAGTGGTAAACGCATCTGACTGCACATAATTTTCATAGACCTCAATATTTTCCACAAATGCCATATCAAGGACACCCGTTTCATAAAAATCTGCTGCATCCGATGTCACGGCAT
Source organism: Roseburia sp. (assembly GCA_019411365.1). The sequence goes on along the minus strand of DXQT01000011.1, from coordinate 1,264 downwards.
CTAAAAGCTGCGTTGCAGACTCTAATGAAACGCCCGCAAGCGACGATGCCTGCATATCCTGCGTTTCTTTCTCCCCGGTTTCCACCGGATCGTCTTCGTTTTCTGCCTTTTTCAGATCAGCCGTTAATATTCCACCGATCTGTCCCTCCAACGTCTGATATGCAACAGTATAGGCATTGTCTTCATCCGTTTTTTTTCTGACCTGATTCAGAAAATCTGACACTTCATCCAATGTCTTAAAATTTCCACGGTAGGAACCGATCGCAACCGTATAGGCACGCTCCCTGCTCTCAATCGTCTTCTCTGCTAATATCTTTTTTAACTGTTCTTCCAGCGTTTCTTTCTTTTCTAAACGCACAAACGGTTTCTTTTCTGTTTTTACAGACCATTCATAATCCATGCATAAACGGCTTGCAGATTCTTCTGCCAGTTTTCTTCTTGCCTGAAGGATTACATCCTTCACATCGACATTTTCCGCCACATACCCGACAAATGTTCCGTCTACATACACGCCCTGATAGTTCTGTCCTAATGCCGTCTGCTGCGAAAGTGCACTTCCTGCCAGTATGATAAGGAATCCGCCAGCAGTAATGATACCGGACATCATTTTTTTATCTTTTAATCTTTTGTTCATCCTCTGACTCTTTCATTCCATTGATGTGATTTTACAAAGATTCTTTTTGAATTTGCGCCACGATCTTTTCGATCGTCTGTTCCACGTTCAGGCCATCCTCCGCGATCGTGATGTCCGCATATTTTTCATATAGAACAACTCTCTCATCATACAGGTCTTTTAACGTCTGTCCGTCTTTTAAAACAACGCCCCTGCCTTTAATATCTGACAGTCTGCGGTCGATATCCGCATAATCTAATTTTAAATAGATCACAGTTCCGATCTGCCTTAAGTGCTCCATTGCCTCTTTTCCATATACGACACTTCCCCCGGTAGCAATGACCGAATGATGTGCTTCTATTTCACTGTTGATACGGTTTTCCACTGCAATAAATCCGTCCGGACCCTCTTCTGCAATGATCTCACGCAGTAACTTTCCTTCTTTCTCCTGAATCACCAGATCCGCATCCACAAACTGGAACCCAAGTACTTTTGCCAATATGACTCCGACAGTACTTTTTCCAACTCCGGGCATCCCGATCAGTACGATATTGTCTTTTTTCATCTGTTTTCTCCCGCTATAAACTTCCCATTTTCAATCGAGTAGGAGGGAAAATTAAATAAATTTTCCCGACCTCTCACACCACCGTA
>DXQT01000010.1:75204-81612 GCA_019411365.1 Roseburia sp. | reverse complement strand
AAGCACGGTAACGTGTGGAGCTGACTGTTACTAATCGATCGAGGGCTTGACCAAAGCGTAGAAAGTGGCAAGGCGGATGAAGAAGCAGTGAAGGAAGCGTGCTTACGGAACTGATTCTTTATACGGCTTGAGATTTGCGGAGCAAATCATCGAAATGGAGCGAAGCGGAATTGAGATGACCACTTTCGAAGAAATCGGAAATCTGTATGAAGTTTTGAAGGTATCCACATACAATGCATATGATATAAATGACGTATCAAATACGTCGTTTTGTTATATATTTCATATTCCTCGATAGCTCAGTTGGTAGAGCACGCGGCTGTTAACCGCGCTGTCGTAGGTTCGAGTCCTACTCGGGGAGTTTTTTTATCCGGTAAATCATAGTTTTTGTTTATACGGATGATACTCCGGCTCCGTGGTCAAGCGGTTAAGACATCGCCCTTTCACGGCGGTAACACGGGTTCGATTCCCGTCGGAGTCATTAAAAATATTATATGGCGACATAGCCAAGCGGTAAGGCACGGGTCTGCAACACCCTTATCATCGGTTCGATTCCGATTGTCGCCTCTGAAAATAGAAGGCTTTAGGTTTTTCCTAAAGTCTTTTGTTGTATTCGTAATTAGAAAGAAACAAAAAAGGCAATAAAAAGTATAAATTTACAAAAATTGACTTTTTAAAATCTATTTTTTGTGATATTCTAGTATATATTTTAAAAATATTACATGGGGAAGAGGCAGAACATTCTGCTCGAAAGGGTTAGTATTATGGCCAATAAGAAGATGAAAACAGCTGTGAAAAGTGTAAAAAAGCAAAGGACAAAAAAAGCTTTAAAACGCACAAAAGTGCAAAGCATGGAGAATAAAAAAGGTGTATTGTTCAGTATACGTGCGAAGATTTTTTTATGTTTTCTGGTACCGATTCTGTTTTTAATTTTGGTTGGGGTATTTTCTTATAAAAAAGCAGCCGCAGGTATGTATGATACATTCCGGGATTCCAATGAACAGACCATTAATATGGCAAACCAATATCTAGACGTAAGTAACTCGTTTATTGAAGCTGAAGCATTAAAGTATGCATTCCAATCGGATCTGGGAAAATACATGATAGGGTTGTATGAAACAGATGCGGTTCAGAGAAAAACGGTTATTAACAGCGTTGGATCAAGTATTCGTGCGTCTCAGGCAGGAAATGACTTTATCAGTAATATACATATTGTGACAGAAGAAGATGTCCAGATGTTATCCACAAAGGCAGGCGGAACAGTGATGGGTATCTACAAAGATTATAAGAATGAAATGCTGGGATATTCTGATAATGGAAAAAAAATACCGGAATGGGTTGATTACCATAATACATTAGATGATACACTTGGTTTAAAACAGTCAGATTATATTATGGCATATCAGACTACACCACAGTCAGGTAAAGGATTTATTGTTATTGATGTCAAGGCATCTGCAATCCAGCAGTTCTTAGACAGCCTCGATATGGGAGATGGCAGTATTATTGGGTTTGTGACACAGTCGGGAAGAGAGATTATTTCAGAAAAACTTCCGGATGGTCAGGAAAGTACAAGAGCAGATGGAGAAACTGTATTTTATGGACAGGATTTCTTTAATAATCTTGAAGATCAGCAGACCACGAAAGAAGTTAGCATAAACGGAAAAAGTTATCTGTTCTTTTACAGCAGGATGGAGCGTACAAATGCTGCTGTATGTGCACTTGTACCAATGGAGATCGTTAATGGACAGGCAGATGATATCCGCAATGTGACGATTGCAGTCGTACTGATTGCGTGCGTTGTTGCAGTGCTGATTGGTATTATCATCAGTACCGGAATCCAGAAAAATATGAAACGCATTTCCGGCAGACTTGAAGAGGTTGCAGAGGGAAATCTTACAACAAAAGTCAGCGTAAAAGGTCATGATGAATTTAATAACCTTGCAGTGGTTGCAAATCATATGATTAATAATAATAAAAAGCTTGTCCAAAAGGTAAGCGGAGCAACCGATACATTAGAGTCATCGGCACAGGAAGTACGTCAGGCATCGAATGTTATGAAAGATTATTCCGTGAATATCATTCAGGCAATTGATGAGATCAATGATGGCATTACAAAACAGTCCGAACATGCAGAGGAATGTGTAAGAAAAACAGATACGCTTTCCGAAGAGATCCAGAATGTCAGCAGTATTGCAGGTCAGGTTGAAGGATTGGTTTCTGAAGCTGAAAATATGATCAATCATGGTATGCAGATGGTTCAGACTCTGGGCGAACGAGCAACAAAGACAACAGATGTAACAATCAAAGTTGAGACCAGTATTGAGGAACTCAAAAAAGAATCTGAGATTATCAACGAGTTTGTAGAGACAATTACAGATATTTCAGAACAGACAAATCTGCTTTCCTTAAATGCTTCCATCGAAGCTGCAAGAGCAGGAGAAGCAGGAAGAGGATTTGCAGTGGTTGCAGAGGAAATCAGGAAACTTGCAGATCATTCTGCAGAGGCAGCCGGAGAAATTCAGAACAATGTAACTCATATCACAGATCAGACTGTAAACAGTGTAGAAAATGCAAAACAGGCACGGGATATGGTTGCACTTCAGACAGAGGCAGTGCAGGAAGTAGTTGGAGTGTTTGATGATATGAACCAATGCATGCAGAAACTGTTTGATGCGTTAAAAGAAATCGTATCCAGTACAGAGCAGGCAGATAAAGAGCGTGAAGATACTCTGGCAGCAGTAAAGAATATTTCGGATATTATTGCAGAAACAGCAGAGGGAACAAAACTGGTTCAGAGTGTTGCTGCAAAACTGCAGGAGAATGTAGATACCATGAATCAGACGGCTCAGTCACTGGGTGATAATATGAATGATCTGAAATCGGAGATTTCTGTATTTAAAACAGAATAATAAATAAGTAGAACATCAATTAAAAAAACCCCGGAAATGAAAATTTTCGGGGTTTTTCTGCAACAGAATAGGCACTTTTACGGACTATATATATGACAGAAAAAATGGATATCCCAAATAATTGTCATGAAACCAGGATCCCATGGAGAAAGTAGTGTGAAAAATAAGCTTGATAGCTTATTTTTCGCACGGCTATTTGTTTCTGAGCAAAAACAAATAGCTTTGATTGCAGATGAAAATTTGAGATTCTCATCGTATCTTCGCAACAAGTTGCTCAGAAATGAGGATTTTATGAAAAATGATATGAAGCTTGTGCGGCGGGCAAAACGCGGAGATGTGGATGCATTTGCCGAATTATATGCCGGAATATATAAGGATATGTATCGATTTGCATTGTATACACTCCGAAATACGAGCGATGCGGAAGATGCGGTAAGCGATGCTGTTACGGATGCGTTTGCATCGATCCGGAAACTGCGCAGTGAAGAGGCATTTAAGAGCTGGATATTTCGGATTTTATCCAATAAATGCAAGGATAAACTGCGTGAGTACGCGGGTAAAAATGAGACCGGGATGGAAGATATAGAGGAACTCGCGCTTGATGCCGGATCGGAGATGACAGAATGTATTCAGGTGAGGAAGCTGTTTTTTGAACTGGCGGATGAGGAGCGGCTGATCATCAGTATGCATCAGTTCGCAGGCTATACAAGCCGTGAGATCGCTGCAATATTACATATGAATGAAAATACCGTGCGCTCGAAGGAAAGCCGGGCATTAAAAAAAATGGGTGAGTGGTTACAATAAATTGCTATCAGTAGTTAATGAGGTAGTGAAAAAGGGATTTTTCATTACAGAATGGAGGTGCCTATGTCAGAAAAAGAAATTTTAGATAAAATAGAAAAATCTGCCGCACAGGAAAAAATTCCAGAGAGTATTGAACCGGAGCAGATCAAAAGAAAATTAAAGGAGAACCAGAAAAACAAGGTAAAACGGAGAAGCGGGATCACTTATTACGGGGCTGTAGCAGCGGCGGCACTTGTGCTTGTCATTGGCGCAACAGGAGGAATCCACGCGGTTACCGGGGGCGGCACAGGGCTTATGACGGCGCCGGTGGGTATAGAAAAAGCGGCATCCGGGCAAAAGTCAGATGAAGGATCAGAAGGCAGCAGCGAATTAAAAGATGGAGCGACTGCAGGCGTAGAGAAAAATGCACAAAAAAAAGATGCCGGATCTTTGTATACAGTAGCAAAGGATTATGGAGAGGTCTATGATGCAATCTGGTCTGGCAGTGGTCAGGAAAAGGAAGCAGACGGAATAGCGGTTGCGGAGGGAGATAGTTCTAACTCTGGTGATGCAGCGACATATATTATGGATGACACATCAGATACCGTGGATGCGGCTGTAGACGGAGTGGAAGAAATCGGTGGTACACAGATGATAAAGGGCGCAGGAGCACAGGAGGGACAGACAGCGGCAGATATATCATCAGATACGGCAAAACAGCGGTATTCCGGGACAAATCTGCAGAAAGAAGGCGTGGATGAGAGCGATTTTGTCAAAACAGATGGTTCTTATATTTACACGGTAAGCCACAATGAAATATTGATTACGGATATCCGGAAAAAAGCATTAAAACAGATCGGAAAAATACAGATTTCTGAAACTTCATCCGACCGTGTGCTTGAGATGTATGTGGATGGTGATATTTTAAGCGTGATCGTGGAAAGTGAAGATTCCGGACTGGAAATGCAGGCAGATGATACAGAAAATTATACGGAAGACTGCTTTTATTATTTTAGTGAGGGAACACAGACACAAGTTCTTACCTATGATATCAGTGATCCGGAAAAGCCTGTAAAAACCGGGTGTGTGACGCAGGATGGAAGGTATCAGACATCAAGAAAGATCGGAAATATCATTTATCTTTTTACCAATAAAAGAATCAGTATGCCACAACAGACAAAAGAAGAAGCCGTTACGGAAGAAAATGTAAGTGGATGGATTCCGTTAGTCAATGATAAGGCGGTAGATGCAGAAGATATTTACGTGGACAATGGCGGTGGAGGAAGCAACAGTCTGCTGATATCCTCAGTAAATGTGAAAAATCCGGATCAGGTTCTGGATAATACCATGATTTTAAGTCAGTATGTGGATATCTATGTGAGTGAAAGTGCGTTTTATGTGTATCAGATAAAAGGTTCCTGGAATGATGCGGTAACACAGATTGCAAAATTTGGGCTTGCTGATGGGAAGATGGATGCTGATGGAGCAGTTTCAGTGAACGGGAGAATTACAGATACATTTGCGATAAATGAACAGAGCGGAAAACTACGGGTTTTAACGACCAGTCAGGATTCAGTAAATGGAGAGGAAACGAATAATCTTTATTTGTTTGAGAAAAATCTGAGTCTTACAGGCAAGATAGAAGGAATTGCGCAGGGAGAAGAAATCTATGCGGCGCGTTATCTGGGGAATATGGCTTATTTTGTTACTTATCGCAATACAGATCCGCTCTTTGCAGTGGATTTGTCGGATGACAAAAATCCCAAGGTACTCGGTGAATTAAAGATCAGTGGATTTTCAGAGTATCTGCATTTCTGGGGAGAAGATAAACTGGTCGGGATCGGATATGAGACGGATGAAAAAACAGGGGAACATACAGGTATCAAGATTACAATGTTTGACATTTCAGATTCTTCCAGTTTAAAAGAGATGAACAGTCTCGTATTAAAAGATTATAATTACAGTGAGGCACTCTATAATTATAAATGTGTGCTTGCGGATGCGGAGGAAAATCTGCTTGGATTTGCACTGCAGTCCTATGGGGATGAGGAGAGTGCCGCATATCTTTTACTTTCATGGAATGGAGAAAAATTTGAAACATTGCTGTCGCAGAATCTGACCGATCAGGCTGGAAAGCAGGATGCATCAAAAGGTGCAGACACTTCTGCGTACCGGGGAATCTATGTTGGAGATATGTTTTATATTGTCAGTACAGAAACAATCACGTCTTATGACAGAACACAGGAATATTGTGTGAAAAAAAGCATAAGTTTTAAGTAGGAAGATGAAAAAATTTAAAATCTGTCTTGACGCAGAGGAACTGTTTTGTTAAAATCGTTACAGAACTTCTGCGACAGGCAGATGAATATGGCGCGGTAGCCAAGCGGTAAGGCTCCGGTCTGCAACACCGTCATCACCGGTTCGAATCCGGTCCGTGCCTTTAAAAACCTCGAAAATATTTATTTTCGAGGTTTTTGTTTTATACATATCAAATGAACGATGAGCAAATATCTGGTTGTTGATAAAGATATGTGCAAGTTGGAAATGTAATGGATACAGATGGAGAAAAAAATGCTGACTGAAGTTTTTTATTTACACGAAAAAGGATCTCTTGCGGATGCAAGACTTTGTACCTATATACTCGATGATTCTGATTCGATTGCGATTGAGAAACGTCCGATGATGCTCATCTGTCCGGGAGGCGGTTACGAGC
>DXQT01000010.1:0-75194 GCA_019411365.1 Roseburia sp. | reverse complement strand
TCAGATGTGTATAAGAGACAGCGTCTGACCGGGAAGCAGAGCCGCTCGCCATGCATTTTTTAAGTATAGGATATCATGTGGCGGTGCTGCGTTATTCGGTGGCACCGGCAGTTTATCCGACGGCACTTTTAGAGGCGGCCGCATCCATGAAGCTGATTCATGAGCATGCAAAAGAGTGGCATGTGGATACGGATAAGATCGTTGTCCAAGGGTCTTCCGCGGGTGGACACCTTGCAGCATGCCTTTCTATGTTCTGGCATACGAAGTGGCTAGCTGAGGTTGCCGGTGTGACGAATGAGATATTAAAACCTGCGGCAATGCTTTTAAATTATCCGGTTATCACATCCGGGGAATATGCACACCGTGGATCTTTTAAACAGCTTCTTGGCGGAAATGAGACGGAGGAACTGTTAGAATTGCTTTCACTGGAAAAACAGGTCACAGAGCACACACCGCCGGCATTTATCTGGCATACTTACACAGATCAGTCAGTCCCGGTTCAGAACTCGCTGCTTTTGATCGGTGCAATGAAAAAATATGAGATCCCGGTTGAGTTCCATATGTATCCGGTAGGAAAACACGGCCTCAGCACCTGCAGCAGACTTACTGCCATGCGGGATGGTACGGGGATCCAGAAGGAGTGCTGGAGCTGGCTTCCTTTGGCAAAGAGGTGGCTGATCGCACTCCGGGATGAGTAAAAAATTATTTTACAACAATCTTTACAAATTTCTTTTTACCACGTTTTACGACAAGTCCGTCAGCACCGAAAGCGTCAGCTCCGTAAGTGGTCTGGATATCAGTTACTTTTTCGTCAGCAACGGATACACCGCCCTGCTGTACGGCACGTCTTGCGTCGGAGCGGGATGGAGCAAGCTCAGCTTTTACTAAGAGAGCAAGGATATCTAAATCGCCGTCTGCAAAGTCAGCAGCAGTCAGCTCTAAGGTCGGCATGTGGGCAGAGTCGCCACCGCCCGCGAATAAAGCGTGGGATGCTTCTTTTGCTTTGTTTGCTTCTTCCTCGCCGTGAACCAGTTTGGTCAGCTCGAAAGCAAGAATCTCTTTTGCCTGGTTTAACTGTGCGCCTTCCCAGCTTTCCATTGCGTCGATCTCCTCTAATGGAAGGAAAGTCAGCATACGGATGCATTTTAATACGTCCGCATCAGAGACGTTTCTCCAGTACTGGAAGAAGTCGAATGGGGAAGTCTTGTTCGGATCAAGCCATACAGCGCCGGACTGTGTTTTACCCATTTTTTTGCCTTCGGAATTTAAAAGAAGGTTGATGGTCATCGCGTAAGCGTCTTTTCCGAGTTTTCTACGGATCAGCTCGGTACCGCCTAACATGTTGCTCCACTGGTCATCACCGCCGAACTCCATGTTACAGCCGTATTTCTGGTATAAGGTGTAGAAGTCGTAACTCTGCATGATCATGTAGTTAAACTCTAAGAAACTTAACCCTTTTTCCATACGCTGTTTGTAGCATTCTGCGGTCAGCATACGGTTAACGGAGAAATGAGCGCCGACTTCACGCAGTACGTCAATGTAATTTAAGTCCATCAGCCAGTCTGCGTTGTTTACCATAAGTGCTTTTCCATCGGAAAAATCGATGAAACGGCTCATCTGTTTCTTGAAGCAGTCACAGTTGTGCTGGATCGTCTCCGGTGTCATCATCTGGCGCATGTCGGTACGGCCGGATGGATCCCCGATCATGGCAGTTCCGCCGCCGATTAAGGCGATTGGTTTGTTGCCTGCCATCTGGAGACGTTTCATTAAGCATAGTGCCATGAAGTGTCCTACATGAAGGCTGTCTGCGGTCGGGTCAAAACCAATGTAAAAAGTAGCTTTTCCGTTGTTGATCAGATCTTTGATCTCTGCTTCGTCAGTTACCTGAGCGATCAGGCCTCTGGCAACTAATTCATCGTATAATGTCATAATTATAAATCCTCCTGAAAATAAAATTGCATTAAAAAATCCCCGTCCCAAAAAGGACGAGGAAAAAACTCGTGTTACCACCTTTGTTCGCAGGCAATTCACATTGTCTGCCTCATCGAGTGTCCGACAACACTCAGGCGCTTGTAACGTGCGCCGCTACGTCACAGCCTACTATCGCATCCTTAGAAATACGAATTTGGTGTGAAGCTCGGGGATGTATTCGAAATAAGTTTTCCGTGCACCTCTCATCGACCGGTTGCTTTCTGTCCGTTCCGCTTATTTTTACTTCTTCCCGTCAAAGCTGTTGTTCTGCTTCAATTAACGCCATTATAGACGCGGTGCGTCGGATTTGTCAAGAAAATATTTTTTTAAAGACTGCGACCTTTTATCTTTTTTATGCGTCTAATCTATGTAAAGGTTCAGTGGTCAGAATGTTGCCACGGAATCATGCAAAGAGCATGAAAAAATTGTATACTCAGAGGTAAAAAACGACATGGGATATGCAATGACATGCCTTCTATGAGCTCAGAAGAAACAACAGAATATACAGGATATTTAAGCCGGCGGAAAGGAAAGTTATGAAAAAAGAAGAATTGGGAGAGCTGATCATCGCATCCGAGGATATGATGTATCATGTGGCAAAAACGCTTCTGTACCGTGATGCGGACTGCGCAGATGCGATCCAGGAAACGATCGTGAAAGCATTTTCCAAATTGCATACATTAAAATCGGATGTCTATGCGAAGACATGGCTGACAAGGATTCTCATCAATGAATGTTATACCGTGATGAGGAAAGAGAAGAAAGTGGTGTCGCTTGAGGATTATCAGATGGAGGAGCGTGCGGCAGAGACAAAAGATTATTCGGAATTATATGAGGCGATCAGCCGTCTGTCAGAGGATGCGAGGCTTTCTGTCACACTGTATTACATGGAGGGGTACAGTGTGCGGGAGATAGCGGGGATCTTAGGTGTGACAGAGAGCGCCGTAAAGAACCGTCTGTCGCGTGCGAGGGCGAAACTGAAAAACGAATTGGAACAGGAAAACAGTTACGGAATGGAGAGTTGAGTATGAATATTGAAAATATGGAACAGGAATTTCCGAAAATGCCACAGAGCATGCGGGATATGATAGAAAAAGAAGTGGAAAAACAGGTAAAAGTGACACCGCAGAGAGGTTATTTTTCCCTGAAAAAAGCGGTAGTGGCGTCACTGGCGGCAACGTTTGTACTTGGAACGACGATTTTTGCGGGTACAAAATTATATCGCATGAGCAGCAGTCCGCAGGGTAATTACGGTATGACGACTAAAATTGAAAAAACGGATGCGACAGAAAATACAGAAAAAATAGATCCGGCACCGCAGCTTGCAATGAAATTATCTTATCTGCCGGATGGAATGACAGAGACGGAAGAAGGAAAATACAGCTATGAACAGACACCGGGGCAGGGAGGTATCTCGATTGTATTTTATCAGATGGATACCGGTGATGAGGCATTTTGGATGCAGGATCATTATGTGACGGAAAGTGAAAATATACAGGTTGGAAACCACGATGGTGTCTATGAAAAAATGCAGAATATTGTGGGTGATGACTCTGCATTTGACCAGATGATCTATGTAACTTATCCGGAATATCATTATGTCATGCAGATGTATGTCGGTCATGATGTGACAAAAGAGGAGGCCTGCAAGGTTGCAGAGGGCATTATTTTAGCACCGTCGGAGGAACTTGCGGATGGCACGGTGATAAGTCCATATAACTGGAGCGATTATGAGGATGCTATGGCGGAGAATAGCGGTGAGGATGAGGCGTTAAAGACGACAGCCACTGCGGAGGAGATGAAAAATCTGCATAAGATCGGCGAGGAATTTGCTGTGACGGGAGAAGCTGATGGAGAATCACAGAATCTGCGGATCAAAGTGACAGATGTGAAAGTGACGGATGATGTCGCAATCCTTGATCCGGTTTTTATGGATCGTGATATGCTGGACGTGGATGAAAATGGAAAACTTCTTCCGGATACGATTTCTTACATCAAAGCCGGAGACGGCATCAATACGCTCGATGAGGTCATAAGCAGCAGGGAGGTACCACGGAAACTGGTATACGTTACATTAGAGTATACCAATGCCGGGGAAACAGAATTGACGGATGTTTTATTCTTTAGTTCGGTCATGAAGATAAGGGAAGAAAACGAAGTTTACGAGATCTGCGGCGGGGAACAGCCAAAAGAGGGGGATGCATGGGATACAGTCCAGGCGGACAGCAGCAGTTTAGAGTATGGTGAAGAGATGGCATATTACGATGTGACCGGCGGAGAGCGGGGAAACAATTATTTTGACAGCATCAAAGCCGGGGAGACAAAGATATTGCATGTGGGATTTGTTGTGGATGAAGATGCACTCCCGTATCTTTATCTGAATACCGGTACTTCCGGCAGCACATATATGTTTACGGAGGAGGATTTAGAGCAGGGACTGGTGGATATCCGGCAGTAGAAAGTAGATAGGGAAAAAGGAAAGTGCACCCGGAAATCGGATTGTAGGAACGGTTTTCGGGTGTCTTTTTTGTGTAATGATTGAAAGCCAGTAAAATGCATGATAATATAAAACAATCAGAAAGAATGGTTATGCTAGAAAGGATCAGCCAGTAAAAAGAAAATTTACAGTGTGAACCGTAACAATTTGCAGGCTGGCAGTGTGGAAAATGGATAAAAAGGTAGTATTTCTTGATGTAGACGGAACAATGGTCAACGAAAAAGGCGAGATCCCGGAGTCCGCACAGTACGCAGTCCGTACGGCGCAGGCAAACGGCCACCGGATGGTGGTATGCAGCGGACGCAGCCGTTTTCAGATCTATGATGCACTGTTGGAACTTGGATTTTCCGGGATCGTCGGTGGAGCCGGAGCCTTTGTGGAGGACGAGGGAAAAGAGTTTTATCATGCATATATTGATGAGGAACACAGAAAAAGCAGTTTTGATTATTTAGAGAGCAATGGATTTTTATTCTGTTACCAGGCGGATGACGGTGTGGTGTTGAACCAGAGAAGCTGCGACGGCATGTTAAAGGTTTACCGGGATGCCGGAATGAGTAAAGAGCGCTTAGACCGCCTGATCGGACGGATGCACCTGACCGAGCAGCCATGGAAAAACGAAAAAAATGAGAAGATCATTTATTACGGCGCACCGTTTCCGGTCGCAAAGGTTCATGCGGACATGGAACCATATTTTGATGCAGTGGCGATCAGTCTGGACGGAATGGGTGATTTTGCGGGCGAGATCGGGATCAATGGCATTAACAAGGCGACAGGCATGGAGCGGTATCTGAACCATGTCGGCATTTCACGGGAAAACTGTATTGCGATCGGTGACGGACCGAACGATCTTCAGATGATGGAGTACGCCGGGATCAGCGTAGCGATGGGAAATGCGCGGGATGAGGTAAAGCGGCTGGCAGACATGGTGACAGACCATATTGATGAGGATGGAATTTTGCATGCGTTTGAGCGCCTTGGACTGATAAACGATTGTATTTGATGGAAAATGATGATACCATGAAATGGTGCAGGAAAAACCACGAATGGGATCGTGATGAGAGATCGGAGGAGCCCTATGGATAAAAAATCAGTTCGGGCAGTTGCAGTCACTATTTTTTCCGGGGTATTATTTTTGGAGAGCATGTTTGCAGGCGGAGTCGCAAGCGAGGAGACAGGAAAAGTCTTAGAAGGCATGCGGGGACTGCGCAGAGTGAATAATGTGCATTATCTGGTAACGAACAGTTATTCCGGGAGCCAGGACATTGTGCAGCAGACGCAGGAGATCTGGGCTGACCTGTTAGATGAAACCTGGGCAGCGGAGTATAAGAATACGGATGCCGATGGTGCCATGACGTTTTTAAAGGAATTTTGTGATGGGGTTACGGTCAATTCTTACCAGGCAGGAGTCTGGAGCCAATGGAATGGCTACAGTACGACGACGGACATTCCAAATTATCAGGCACTTACGAATCCTGGCTACCGTGAGGAGGACGTTGTTTCTGCGGAATGTGTAGACTTAGATGACGGGGCGACGCAGATCATTTTTTCATTATCAGGGCAGCAGTTGAAAGAAAAAAGAGATCAGGCGCTTGATCTTATAGAACCGGCTGGTATGGAGGTGGAAGACGATACGGAGCAGATGGATAAGATGTCCGTCTATTACGAACAGTATCAGAAAACAGGCTATCAGAATGAGCGGATCGCATATACCATTAATAAATCCGGTGTTCTGACAGGAATGGAATACAGTTTTGATGTGAAACGGCCAAAAGTTGTGATAAAGGGTGGCGAGCAGAAGTTTGAAGGGGAAGAGGAATACGCAATGGGAGTGAAGATAGAGGTGCTTTCCTATAATCAGGCGAATATTCCGAAAGTGATCCGAAAGTGTGCAGCAGATGCCGGATATGACAGGTGAAGGCTGATGGAGATATAGATGATTTTCATTTATAACGGAAGAATGTGCATTCTAATGTTGGAAACAACAGAGTGATTTGATTGTTGAAAAGTGTGTAATGTTAACTTGATGAAAATAAAAAGTTGACATTACACTCTTTTTTGAGTAATATTGTTAACTATAAGATGAGCGGAGGTTAACAAAAAATGAAAACGAAGGGCGTAATTTACTGTGGATTATTTACTGCACTGATTGCAGTCGGGGCATTTATCAAAATTCCGATACCGGTCGTGCCATTTACCCTGCAGTACCTGTTTACGATGCTGGCAGGTCTGCTGCTTGGTTCAAGACTGGGAACGGTGTCTGTACTTTCGTACATGCTGCTTGGGCTGGCTGGTCTTCCAATTTTTTCGGAGGGCGGCGGACTGTGGTATGTGTTTAAACCCAGTTTTGGATATATCATCGGATTTGCAGTGGGTACATTTGTGACTGGATGGATTGCGGAACATATGGAAAAAAAGACCATTGCACGGTACCTTCTGGCAAATCTGGCAGGACTGTTTTGTGTCTATGCAGTCGGTATGATTTATTACTATATCATCTGTAATTTTGTGATTAATACGCCGATTGCGGCAGGACCACTGTTTTTGTACTGCTTTGTTTTAGCGGTGCCGGGGGACATTGCCTTAAGTATTCTTGGGGCAGTGGTGGCAAAGCGTGTCAGACCGGTGCTTGCTTATGAGGCAGTGCGGGTAAGATCTTAAAGATGTTGCAGCAGATATGGTTCATGAGATACAAATACATGGATCTGCGTTGGGATTATGCGCAGTATCTGAAAGATAAGCGGGAGAAAAAGAAATGAATGCATTTACATTAGCGGAAGAAATTATTAACGGAAGAAGAATCACAAGGGAAGATGACCTTTCATTTTTCCTGACCTGTGATCTTGAGGAGCTCTGTGAAGGAGCAGATAAGATCAGGGAAGCACGGATCGGGGATAAAGTAGATCTGTGTTCAATTATCAACGGGCGCAGCGGAAGATGCCCGGAGGACTGCAAATACTGTGCACAGTCGGCGCACCATCATACAAACTGTGAGGAGTATGATTTCCTTCCGGAGGAAGAGATTCTGGCAGCATGCAAAATGAATGAGCGGGAAGGCGTTGATCGTTTTTCTATCGTTACAGCGGGAAGAGCACTGACGGGAGAGGAATTTGACAAGGCGATCCATGCATATGAGACGATGAAAAAAGAGTGTAAGATCGATCTGTGTGCCTCCATGGGATTTCTTTCTGCAGAACAGCTGCACAGACTGCACGAGGCGGGGGTTACCAGCTATCATCACAACATAGAGACATCCAGACGTAATTTCCCAAATATCTGCACAACACATACCTATGACATGAAGATCGAAACATTGAAAAAAGTAAAGGCAGAGGGAATGTGCGCCTGCTCCGGCGGAATCATCGGCATGGGAGAAACGTGGGAGGACAGACTGGATATGGCGGTCAGTCTTGCAGAGCTTGGAATCGACTCGATTCCGATCAATGCGCTGATGCCGATACCGGGAACACCGTTAGAACATCTGCCAAGACTGTCAGAGGCTGATATTTTGCGCACGATCGCATTTTTCCGTTATATCAACCCGGATGCCAATATCCGTCTTGCTGCGGGAAGGGCACTTTTGACAAACGATGGGGAAATTGCATTCCAGGCAGGGGCATCCGCATCCATTACCGGAAACATGCTGACAACGGTGGCATGCGCAACGATCCGCAGCGACAGACGGATGTTAGAAGATTTAGGCCGTGATGTGACACCGGTGTACTGGACAGAAGAAAAGTCAGAGGCATAGTAAGAATCGTCATATGGAAAAGAAATGTCCTTGTTATGTGGAAGGAAAGATTACAGAAAAGAGGATGGATATGAGCAAAGCTTTATTTATCACGGGTACCGGGACGGATATCGGAAAAACTTATGTGACCGGGCTGATCGTAAAAAAGCTGGCAGAAGAGGGAAAGTCAGCTGCCTATTATAAAGCTGCAATGAGTGGAAATGACCACAGGGCAGACGGATCACTGATCCCGGGAGATGCCCTGTTTGTGCAGAAAATGTCGGGTATTACACAGACGCTTGAGGAGATGTGCCCTTATGTATATGAACATGCATATTCGCCGCACCTTGCCTCACGGATCGAGGGACATCCGGTGGAGATGGCTGTGGTAAAAGATGGATACAAGGCCGTATGTGATAAATATGATTATGTGACTGTGGAGGGCAGCGGCGGTATTTTGTGCCCGATCTGTTTTGATGAGGCAAAGATCCAGCTTGAAGATGTGGTGTCGGAGCTTGGACTTTCCAGTATCCTGATCGCAGATGCCGGGCTTGGCACGATCAATAGTGTTGTGCTGACGGCAGAGTATATGAAGGCACATCATTTGCCGTTAAAGGGAATCATATTCAACCATTATCATCCGGGGGATGTGATGGAGGACGATAACATCTTTATGTGCGAATATATGACCGGACTGCTGACACTTGCGAAGGTACAGGACGGGGACACGGAGCTTAAGATGGATGTGGAAGCACTTGCGGGATTATATGAGTAAAGTTGATATGTATGAAATTTTGCAGCTATCTGGCAGCAGATTGTTAAGTAGTTGAGAACAGAATAAAAGAGGAGTAAAAATATGATCTGGTATCCTTACGAACAGATGAAAACAATGCGGGAACCTTATAAAATTTTAGATGCCGAGGGTGTTTATCTTTATACGAAAGATCAGAAACTGATCGATTCGGTATCGTCCTGGTGGTGTATGATCCATGGCTATAAACACCCGGAACTGACGGCTGCCATCAAAGAGCAGGCAGATCATTTCTGCCATGTCATGCTTGGCGGACTGACACATGAGCCGGTGCAGAAGCTTTCGGATAAGTTGCAGGAGTATTTACCGGGAGATTTGGATTACTGCTTTTTCTCGGATTCCGGAAGTGTTGCGGTGGAAGTCTCCTTAAAGATGGCATTACAGTACAATACAAATCAGGGCAGAAAACGTCCGCTTGTGCTTGCATTAGAGCATGCTTACCACGGGGATACGTTTAAGGCGATGGAAGTGGGGGATGATGAGGATTATCATTTCGCATTTGAAGAAAAAACGGGTGTGGTTCATATACCGACCGAAATCGCGGCACTGGAGGAGGCATTTGAGAAATATCATGACGAATTGAACTGTTTTATCGTGGAACCGCTGCTGCAGGGCGCAGGCGGAATGCGGATGTATGATATTTCTTTCCTGAAACGCGCACGCGAATTGTGTGATGCGTATGATGTACTTTTGATCTTTGATGAGGTTGCAACGGGATTTGGAAGAACCGGCAACCGTTTTGTGGCAGATCTGGTACTGCCGGATATCTTAGTGCTCGGAAAGGCACTGACCGGAGGTTATATCGGTCATGCGGTGACAGTGGCAAACCACAAGGTATTTGATGCATTTTACAGCGATAATGACCGTCATGCACTGATGCACGGACCGACCTTTATGGGAAATGCACTTGCCTGTGCCGTGGCACTCAAAGGAATCGAAATTTTCGAGCGGGAAGATTATATGGGAAAAATCAAACGCATCGAAGAAATCTCACACCGTGAGATGGACGGCTTTACGGATCCGAGGATCAAAGAAGTGCGTATTATGGGCGGCTGTACCTGTGTGGAAGTGCACGATGGAGCAGCCCTTGAAGGATTCCAGCAGTTTGCATATGAGAGAGGAGTCTTTTGCCGTCCGTTCTTAAAGTACATGTATTCCATGGTTCCTTACATTATAGAGGAAGAGGAACTGGTTCAGATTTTTGATGTGATGAAAGCATGGTTTCGCAGAGGTTAAAGCAGGTACTTGACATTAGACAGACAACTGTTAACATAGAATTAATCACTGTATGAAAAATCTGCATGATAAGGAGAAAAGACTATGTTAACAGCATTGTTTATTATTTTAATGTTTGCCGTATTTGGAAAATTGATCCTGTTTGCTTTCAAGGCATCCTGGGGGATCTTAAAAGTTTTACTTACGATCATTATCTTCCCGTTGTTTTTGATCGGGTTATTTGTTTCAGGACTGGTTTATATTGCACTGATACTGCTTGTAATCGCAGGAATTGTGTCGGTGGTCAAATCGTTGACGTAAAAATTACAATAGCGGATGTTCGGCACATGCTGCCAGGCGTTCATAGCGTCTGTCGACTTCTGCCTGAATCTGGTCTGCAACCGATTTATATTCTTCGGTGGCAAGATGTTTCGTGCGCCCCATCATGGAAAACCATTCCGTGACGGGGATTTTTTTATGCGATTTTTTTGGATCATAGCTCAGTGATGTGATGCCGCGTTCGATTTCATAGAGCGGAAAATAACAGCAGTCTACGGCGGCAGCAATGACTTTTCGTTCTGTGTCCGGACGGTCATTCCAGTTGAGCGGGCAGGCGGAGAGCGCTTTTACATAGGCGGTGCCGAATTCCCTTGCATAGGCAGCTGCTTTTGCAGCCTTTTTGATAAAATCATGTGGGTTCGACTCGGCGACGGTTGCCACATAGGGGAGGTGGGCCGCGGCCATGATCTGGGGCATGTCTTTGTGGAAAAAGGTCTTTCCGTACTGTGTTTTTCCGAGGTGGGAGGTGGAGCTTTTCGCACCCATCGGGGTAGAGTAGGAAAGCTGGTAACCGGTGTTCATATATCCGCCGTTGTCATATTCAAATAAGAGCAGATGATGTCCGCGCAGTGCCGTTCCGAGTGCAGAACCCATGCCGATATCCATGCCGCCGTCACCACTTGCCATGATAAATGTGATCTCGCCTTTGGGATATTCCCCGCGTTTTTGCCGTTCCTCAAATACTTCCACCAGACCGCTTAAAGTAGCAGCTCCATTTTGAAACAGGTTGTGGATATATGGGATGCGGAATGCCGTTTTTGGGTAGGCAGTGGTTGTCACCATGCCGCAGCCGGTCTGGAACAGAAAGACCACATTTCCTTCGATCCCTTTTAACAGCAGATTTAAGTTGACCGGTATACCGCAGCCGGGACAGGTTCCGATTCCCGGGGCGATCCGCTTGGGCATGGCGGTGGCGTCTTTGATCAATCCACCTTTTACAAGCATTTTTCCGGTTGCAGGATCGAAAGTGCAGGTTGTGACACCGGGGGACTGGCGATCTTTGGTGAGGGGTGCATAATACTGTGGCTGTGGGCAATTTTCTGTCGTACCCGGTGTGATGCCATAGTAATCAAAAGCTTTGGCATCAGGCGAAAGTCCTTCACGAAACAGCGCAACAGCATCCTCCACAAAAAAATCCTTCCCGCCAAGTCCGTAAATGCGGGTCAGTACCCGGATCGGGTGTGTGGAATCCGTGATATCCTGCAGGGCGGCGCGCAGTTCTAAGGACATATTTCCGCCGCCGGCGCCGTAGCTGTCCTGACGGTCTGCGGCAACGATCGTCTTTGCATGCATACAGAGATGGCGTAATTCGTCAGATGGAAATGGACGAAGCACATTTAATGTGACGACGCCAGCGCGGATGCCCTCTTTGCGCAGCGTATCTGCTGCAACTGTGGCGGGGTGAAAAGAGGAACCGAGCAGAAAAAGGATAATATCTGCATCTTCACACAGATATCCGCGGCAAAAAGTATGCATTCTTCCGGAGAGGGAGGCGAACTCATCAAACAGCATGGGAAGTTTTTTTCGTGTTTCTTCCATGGCGAGAAAAAGCTGATATTTGTTGTTGATGATATCCGGTTCATTCATATAGGAGCCGACAGAGACCGGGTGATTCAGGTCGAGTACACTGTAAAAACGATTCTCCCCGGTGGAGTCATTTCCGGCAAAAGCGGAGATTTCGGGATTGTCACAGGAGAGTTTTTTCCCGATAAAGTGCTGTACGGTTTCATCTTCAGAAAAGACCATGCATTTTTGTTTCTGATGGCTGGTAAAGAAACCGTCAAAGGCAACGACAACCGGGAGATTCACTTTTTCGGCAAGTTTTAAGGCAATCAGATTGAAGTCGTAGACCATCTGCGGGTCATCCGCAAACAGAATGATCCAGCCGGTATTTAAAAGATACATGATATCGCTGTGATCACCTTTGATGCACAGAGGGCCGGAGACGGTACGGCAGGCGACATTCATGACCATCGGCATGCGTGTGCCGGACTGAACCGGAAATTGCTCTAAGGCATAGAGCAGACCGTTGGCGCTGGTGGCATTAAATACGCGTCCGCCGCCCGCCGAAGCACCGTAACAGATACCGGCGGCACTGTGTTCTCCCTCGGCGGCGATCAGCCGGATGTTGTGCTCGCCTCTTGCACCCGAAAGATCGAGATTTTCCGCAATCTGTGTGGAGGGGGTGATCGGATAATATCCCATGATATGATAATTGATCTGCTTTGCTGCGTAGGCGGCAAGCTCATTTCCACTTTTGTAAAGTTTGCGCTGGGCAGCGGTTTTCTTTACGAAAGCCTGTGTTGATGATTGCTGCTGATCCGATGATGGAAAAGCCTGTGTTGTTGATTGTTGCTGATCTGACATTATACGATACCTCCGTCAATACGTTTTTCATCAAGATAAGAATCACTGGTGATCCAGGAATTTGCGCCGGTCTTCTGGTACCGGACAGAGTCTGGCAGCAGATCCTGATCCGGCATGGAATGCGGCTTGTCCGGGTAATCTTTTTCTTCTGCTTTTACCAGAGCGTGAGTCGGACAGACATCCACGCAGCGGAGACAGCCTTTGCAGTGTCTGTAATCAAGTCCCTGGTTGACCATTGCCTCTTTCCCCTTATAAGTTCCTGGTGCAAACTGAAATACCATATCCGGACAGGTAGAATCACAGAGTCCGCAGTTGATGCACCGATCCTGCAAAAAGAGGGGAATATAACCTTCGCGGGAGGGGGAGAGGTCATTTGATACCGTGCTGCCGGGGCGTGTATTGATCCCGCCTATCGGGGCGTTTTTGTAGCCCCAGATATAAGTTTCTTTTGCGAGAGAAGGGGAAGCAGTTCTGTCAGGAATCTTTTTTTCAGCTGTTTTTTCATACCCCATTTTTAAACCCTGCAGATTTGCCCCGATCAGTGCCGGATATTTTTTCCCAATAGTATTTTTGCAGAGTGTTTCAATGGAATCCATCGGGATAAAAGGACACGCTCTGGCAATCGCACCGAGCATAACCATGTTAATGCGGGATCTGGATTCCATGGCGATGGAGAGTGCGTCCAGACAATACAGCGTTCCAGTTGGAATATTGTATTTTTCTGCCGCTTCATCACAGGATAAAGGTGTATTTAAAACAATTTTTGTGTCGGCGGAAATCCCGTCTAATACTGGGTAAGTCCCGATCAGCCCTTCGTGAAAAATGCCAAGTACATGCGGTTGTAATACCGGGCTGTTGATGCGCAGTGGATGGGAAGCGGGACTCCAGCGGATATAGGATTTTACCGGTGAACCTCGTTTTTCAGATCCGTAGCTGGAAAAACTTAAGGAGTTTAAGGAAAGGTATAAGGCACCGAGTTCGCCGAGCATTTTTCCGCAGAGATTTGCGCCGAGACCGCCGATGCTCTCTAACCGTATTTCAAAATAACCGTATTCATTTGTAACCGGAAGTGTAACTGGGGTGTACATCATATGCTCCATTCTTGCGCTATATTCACGCATTTTATTGATTCACTCATATACAAAAGTTTGATTTTACATAGCTATGTGTCTGTTATTTTATAGTGTGTACAGAAGCAGACGAATCATGCGCTTTTTTTTGTTTACATCCGGGGGGAAAGTGATTAGAATAGACAGGTAGGTTTTATGGGTGGTGTCATATATATGAAAGAGAAAATCATAGCATTTGTAAAAAAAGAAACAGTGCTGGTCGTTGCAGCCATTTTAGCGGTAATATCCGCTTTTTTTGTGCATCCGGATCAGGCATATATCGATTATATTGATTTTCGTGTGCTTGGGATCCTGCTCTCGCTGATGATCATTATGGCGGGCGTGCAGAATAATGGAATCTTTGATGGGATCGGGCGGCGGCTTCTTGCGCATACGAAAAATACGGCGCAGCTGGCATTTGTTCTTGTTTTTCTGTGTTTCTTTTCAAGCATGGTCATTACCAATGATGTTGCGCTTTTGACGTTTGTTCCGTTTGCACTTCTCACGCTGCAAAAATGCGGGCAGGAGCGCCTTATGGTGCCGGTCATCGTGCTTCAGACCATAGCGGCGAACCTTGGAAGTATGCTGACTCCGATTGGAAATCCGCAGAATTTGTATTTATATAATCTCTCAGAAATGAATGCTGGGGAGTTTCTTGTCTTGATGCTTCCGTATACGGTTGTTTCCGGTGTGCTGCTTGCCCTGACGATTTTCGTTTTAAGTGCAAGAAAAAGAAAAATCAGATTGACAGACTGTCATTTTTCGGAAGAAAAAAAGGAAATGAACAAAAAACTGACCGGCATGTATGCGGTTTTATTCCTTATGGCGCTTTTGGTCGTGGCAAGGATCCTGCCGTATTATATTTTGCTTGCGGCGGTGGCTGTGTCTGTGTTTTTATCAGATAGAAAAGTACTGGGGCAGGTGGATTACTGCCTGATCTTTACGTTTATCGCTTTCTTTATTTTTACAGGAAATATCGGACGGCTGCCGGCGTTTCAGGAAGTACTGCATTCACTGGTTAACGGAAGGGAACTTCTGGTGGGAATTGCCACAAGCCAGGTGATCAGCAATGTTCCGGCGGCACTGTTATTGTCCGGTTTTTCGGGTGATTTAAAGCAGCTTTTGCTTGGTGTAAATTTAGGGGGACTTGGCACACTGATCGCCTCCATGGCGAGCCTGATCTCCTATAAAATATATGCGCATAATTATAACCGCACGAAGGGGTATTATCTGTTGTGGTTTCATCTGGCAAATATCATTTTTCTCGCGGTACTTGTGCTGCTTGCGCTGGGAATGCGGTAAAATGGGAGGGAGAATAAAATGCAGGAAAAACAATTAGATAAAGAAAGTATGAAGGGAACCATCTATGTGCTGCTCTCAGCAGTATGTTTCAGCACTGGAGGTGTTCTGATAAAGTCGATTCCGTGGAGTTCCATCACGATCCAGGGAATCCGCAGTATTTTTTCATTTATGCTGATCGCATCGTATATGGTCATCACAAAACGAAAATTTGTATGGAACAAGACGGTACTGTTTGGAGCCGTCTGCAACACAGTCATGGCATTGACATTTGTTTCAGCGACAAAGATGACGACGGCGGCAAATGCGATCGTGCTTCAGTTTACAGAACCGATCTTTGTGATTCTGCTGATGTGGGCATTATATAAGAAGAAACCGAAAAAAGCGGCAGTGGTGGCATGTGCGGTCGTGTTTGCTGGTATCTTATGCTTCTTTTTAGATTCCCTGAGCGCCGGGGGAATGGCGGGAAATCTGCTTGCGGTATTTTCGGGATTTACCTATGCGCTGGTTATGATGATGAAAGGTTTTCCGGGAGCTGATTTTGAATCGTCATTGCTGGCATCCCATGTGATCAGCCTTAGCATCGGACTGCCTTCGTTTTTGGGGGAGACCGATCATTCTGCGAAGGCATGGATCTGTATTATCCTTCTCGGTGTGATCCAGTTTGGATTATCCTACATCTTTTTATCGAGGGGCCTGGATCGTGTTTCGCCGGTCACGGCATCCTTAACTTCTACATTAGAGCCGATCTTAAATCCAATTTTAGTTGCGATCTTCTGCGGTGAGACAATCGGGCGCACGGCAGTCATTGGCGCAGTGCTTGTGATCGGAGCGGCAGCCTGCTATAACGTTTATGAGGCGGCGCATAAGGATTAAAGTAATTCCGGCATCAAAATATATGATGTTAAAACCAAATAGTGCTTCACAACATGGCGGCTGACAAATTGCGCAAAGCCGAGAATGCTTTTCTTATTTTCGGACAACGGAACAAAACAGGCACGGCTTTGCGCAATTTGTCAATCAATAAACCTGAACGCACTATTTGTGCCAACAACATTATAAGGTATATTACAGAATCACAAAAACGTGGTTCTGTATTTTTTTACCCATTTTTTACATAAACCCCCACACCCATTTTACAATATCCGCTTAGGATATAGGGTAAAGATGAGAGAAATAAAAGAATCGATGCCGGACAGGCGGATTTAGTGCGCAGATGGAAGAAACCGGCAGGAATGGAGCAGAGATGGAAAGAACACTCGTGTGGGGGCACCGCGGTGCGAGCGGTTATGCACCGGAAAATACAATGGCAGCTTTTGAGAAAGCGGTAGAGATGGGTGCAGATGGAATTGAACTGGATGTGCAGCTCACAAAAGACGGAGAACTTGTTGTCATCCATGATGAAACGATCGACCGTGTGAGTGACGGAAGCGGCTGGGTAAAAGATTTTACCTACGCGAAGCTGATCAAACATAATTTTAACCGTACACATCCGGAGTATGAACATGCACAGATACCCACGTTAGAGGAAGTCTATGCGTTGATAAAACCGACAGATCTGACCATTAATGTGGAAATCAAGACCGGAGTCGTGTTTTATCCGGAAATTGAGGAGCGTGTGTTAGATCTCACAGAGCGGATGGGACTCATGGAACGTGTGATTTTTTCCTCCTTTAATCACTATACCATACAAAAGATCAAAGAGATCAATCCGGAAGCAGAGACAGGAATGCTTTACTGCGATGGAATCATCAATCCGGTTAGTTACGCTTCGTATGTTGTGGGAGCAGATGCACTGCACCCGGCACTTTACAACATTCAGTATGAAGGATTTATGGAAGAGTGCAGGAGGCAGAAAAAGAAAGTCCATGTATGGACTGTAAATGAGGAAAAATATATGCGGCTCGTCTGTGCGGCGCGTGCCGATGCAATGATCACAAATTATCCGGACCGCGGCAAAAAAATTGCGGAAGAGTACAGTGATGGGAAATTGACACCGGAGCTGGTGAAATTGTTGAGGCATAAAGAAATGGCGGCGTTATGAATGCGGCAGGCAGTCTGTATTTTGCAGACGAAGGGTATCTGACCTGGCAGAAAAATCTGGTGGAACCGTACCTGAAGCAATGCCAGAAGTATGCTTATTTTCACAGTTATGACGGGGCGGCCATTTTTTATCAGCAATATCTGGCAGCGGGGGCGGATACCTGTATTGTGATCTCACATGGATTCAGCGAGTTTGCAGAAAAATATAACGAGGTTATTTATTATTTTCTGCAGCAGGGCTGTTCCGTTTATATCTTAGAACACCGCGGGCACGGCTATTCAGAACGTGAGGTTTCGGATGACCAGAAAGTATATATCCGTGATTTTGAAGATTATATCAAAGATCTGGACTGCTTTATGAAAAAAATGAATTACCGGATGGAGCGGCACCGCATCTTATTTGCACATTCCATGGGCGGTGCGGTCGCGGCGCGTTATATCGAGGAACATCCGAAAGTATTTGAACGTGCAATCCTTTCTTCACCGATGTTTCGGATGCAGACCGGAAAGTATCCGTGGTGGGTGGCAAAAATGACAGCTGATTTTTATGTGAGAACCAAAAGAGGTGAACGTTATGCAGCGGGACAGACAGGGTTTGACAGCAGGCCGGATTTTGAACACAGCAGCTGTATTTCAAGAGAGCGCTATGATTATATTTTTGAAAAGAGGCTGAAAAATTCCAGATATCAGACCAATGGCAGTACTTATGGATGGCTTTTGGCAGCGATGCGTGCAACAGAAACGCTGATGCGGAAAAAGAATCTGGAGCGGATTAAAATTCCGGTTTTGATCTTTATAGCAGGGAATGACCAAATGGTGGATAATCGTGCGATCGCAGTTTTTGAAAATCGTGTGGAGACGGCAGCGCTTGTCTGCATGCCGGCTTCCAAACATGAAATTTTTAATGCGGACTATCAGACCAGGTGCAGATATTATCAGGAGATCTTTGATTTTATCCTGCAAAACAGGAGGGAAAAACATGAAACAGAAATTAAATAAACTTGAAAAATACTGGGTAATGTACGATGTAGGCAACTCTGCCTTTGCGCTTTTAGTGTCCACGATCATACCGATCTATTTTAAAAACATGGCAGCCGGAAATGGCATATCCGCTTCGGACTCCACCGCATATTTAAGCTATGCGATCTCTATTTCCACTTTGATCGTGGCAATATTAGGGCCGGTGCTCGGAACGGTTGCAGATGGAAAGAACCGGAAAAAACCTTTATTTACGCTGTTTATGCTGATCGGTGTTCTTGGGTGTGCCGCACTTGCACTTCCGAAAAGTGCCATTTTATTTCTGGTTGTATTTGTGATCACCAAAGTCGGGTTTTCCGGCAGCCTTATTTTTTATGATTCTATGCTCGTGGATGTGACGACGGATGAGCGCATGGATGACGTGTCATCCCAGGGATACGCATGGGGATATATAGGAAGCTGTGTGCCTTTTGTTGTCAGTCTGGCATTGATTTTTGGAGCGGATTATATTGGAATCAGCGGTACGGTAGCGACAGCAGGAGCATTTATCATCAATGCCTTATGGTGGGCAGTTGTCACAATCCCGCTCTTAAAAAATTATAAGCAGAACTATTATATGGAGACAAAGACAAACGGTGTAAAGGAAACCGTAAAAAGACTTGGAACCGTGTGCGGTGAGATCAGAAATGATAAAAAGGTGTTTCTCTTCCTCGTTGCATTTTTCTTCTATATAGATGGTGTATACACGATCATTGAGATGGCGACTTCTTACGGCAAAGATGTTGGAATCAGTGATACAAGCCTTCTTCTTGCGTTGCTTCTGACACAGATTGTTGCGTTTCCGTGTGCCATTGTTTTTGGCAAACTGGCACAGAAATTTGAGACGTCCCATCTGATCACTGTCTGCATTGGAGCATATTTCCTGGTTGCCATCTATGCACTCTGGCTGGATGCGGCATGGAAATTCTGGGTAATGGCAACATTTGTTGGTGTATTTCAGGGAGCAATCCAGGCATTGTCACGTTCTTATTATGCAAAGATTATACCAAAGGAAAAATCAAGTGAGTATTTTGGCATTTTTGATATTTTTGGAAAAGGAGCATCCTTTATGGGAACAATGCTCATGGGAATTTCCACGCAGATTTTTCATACTTCAAAAGCGGGTGTGATTGTGATCGCAGCAATGTTTGTGATCGGGTTTATTGTCTTTAAACTTCAGGCAGGACCGGTGCATAGGGTGAAACGGGCATTTATCAATGAGGATGAAGATGAGTATGAGGATGAAGATGAAAACGAAAACGATTACGAAATAGGAGATATGGATTTTGCCGAAGAAAGATTCTAAAAATCAGAAAAAACGCATAGGAATAAAAGAGACTTTAGCGGGAGCAGATACCTTGCTCATGGAAAAACAATTAAAAGAACAGATCGAAGCACCTATGGTAAGACTTTCTTACGCATATGCGATGGATGTGGTGCAGGCAAAATTAAAAATGATCAATGCGGACCTGACGGAGCAATTTGGCCGTCAGGTTATTCGTACTATGACGGGACGGATCAAACAGACGGACAGTATTGCAAAAAAGCTGATGCGAAAAGGAAGAGAAGTAACATTTCAGGCAGCAGTGACCACTTTAAACGATATCGCAGGCATCCGTGTTGTCTGTTTTTTCTGTGATGATATATACCGCGTGGCGGATTATATAAAAAAGCAAAAGGATATTACCCTGATCAAAGAGAAGGATTATGTAAAAAATCCCAAAAAGAGCGGTTATCAGAGTATTCATCTGATTGTGGAGGTCCCGGTTACCTATTTAGAGAAAACAACAAAGATCCGGGTGGAGATTCAGATCCGGTCATTTGCAATGGACTACTGGGCTGAGCTTGACAATCAGATGTGTTATAAGAAGAGCGCAGGACAGATTGAAAATGTGGAGCGTGAAACAAAAGATTACTCGGATGTGATTGCAAAAGTTGACAATCAGATGTTAGAACTGCGCAGACAGATTGAAAAGATGTAAAAAGCAACGGAGGAAAAGAGGATGGCAGAAAAAAACAAAAATATTTGGAAAACAGGGAATTATCATGGTTAAAATTTAATGAGCGTGTGCTGGAGGAGGCAGCGGATCCATTCGTGCCGCTGTGTGAGCGCATGTCTTTCTTATCTATTTTTCAGAGCAATCTGGATGAATTTTTTATGGTGAGAGTCGGATCACTTCACGATCAGATGCATGTGGATAAGACAGCACATGATAACAAAACAAAAATGACAGCAAAGGAACAGCTTGCGGCGATTTTTGATGCGGCAAGAATCTTGTCGGAACAGAAAGATCTGGTGTACAGGAATTATATGCAGCTTTTGAAAGCGGAGGGGGTAGAACTCTTAAGTTTTGCAGATATGCAGCCGGACGATAAAGTTTTTCTGGAGCATTATTTTAAGGAGGCGCTGATGCCTTTGTTATCCCCACAGGTAATTGGAAAAAAACAGCCATTTCCATTTTTGAAAAATAAGGAAATCTATGCAGTTGTTGTGCTTGGAACAAAAAATGGAGAAAAGCTTGGAATTATCCCATGCAGCAATGAAGTGTTTGAACGCCTGATCAAAGTTCCTTCAGGAAAAGAGCGCTATATGCTGGTGGAAGAACTGATCCTTCATTTTCTGCCACTGGTGTTTGAACGGTATACAGTAAAAAGCAAATCACTGATCCGTATCATCCGCAATGCGGACATTGATGTGGATGAAGCGTTTTATGATGAGGATCTTGACTACCGGGATTCCATGGAGAAACTGATCCGCACCAGACGCAGACTCTGCCCGGTAAAACTGGAACACAGCCGGGTGCTGGATGTGACGATCATTGAAAATCTGCGCAAAGAACTTGGAATTGGAGCAGACCAGGTTTACTTTTCGGAGGCACCATTAGAGTTATCATTTTTTTCGCAAATCCAGGATTCTCTGAGAGAAAAAAGAGAACTGTTTTTTGAAAAGAGAGTGCCGCAGCAGCCGGCATGCATCCGCAATGATCTGCCTGTGATCGACCAGATCGAAGAAAAAGACTGGTTTTTAAGTTTTCCATATGAGAGCATGAAGCCTTTTATAAGACTTTTGAAAGAAGCTGGCGAGGATGAGAGAGTTGTATCCATCCGCATGACACTTTATCGTGTGGCAAAAAATTCACAGATCGTAGAGGCTTTAATCGATGCTGCCGAGAACGGAAAAGAAGTTGTTGTGCTGGTAGAATTGCGTGCCCGGTTTGATGAAGAAAATAATATTGAATGGTCAAGACGGTTAGAGGATGCAGGCTGCCGCATTATTTACGGTATCGACCATATCAAAGTGCATTCGAAACTCTGTCAGATCACCTACAAAAAAGACGGCGAGATTCGTCATATCACGCAGATTGGAACCGGTAATTATAATGAAAAGACGGCGAAATTATACACAGATCTATCTGTTATGACTGCAAATGAAAAAATCGGCGAGGAGTCAGCAGAAGTTTTTCATGCTCTCTGTTTAGAGCAGCTCGTGGAGAAAACGAAATATCTTCTGGTGGCACCGAAGTGTCTGCAGAGTAAGATAATTGTAATGATCGATGAGGAAATCGCAAAAGCAAAAGCAGGAAAACCGGCTTATGTCGGAGCAAAAATGAATGCCCTGACAGATAAGGTCATCATTGACAAACTAGTCGAGGCATCAAAAGCCGGTGTAAAAATAGAACTGATCATCCGTGGAATCTGCTGCCTGATTCCGGGCGTGGAAGGATATACGGAAAATATCCGGGTGATCAGTATTGTCGGACGGTATTTAGAGCATTCCAGAATATATCTGTTTGGAGCAGATGAGGAAGACGCAAAAGTTTATATTGCATCTGCGGATTTTATGACCAGAAATACAACAAAGCGTGTTGAGGTTGCAGCACCGATCTGGGATAAGGCGATCAAAGAGCGCATTATGGCTATGTTTCACCTGATGTTAAAAGACAATGTAAAAGCAAGGGAACTCGGCAGTGACGGTAATTATTCGAGAGTGACAGATTCGGATGTAAAGCTGAATTCCCAGGAGTATTTTTTTGCTATGAGTTATCAGCAGGCGGAAAATACGGAAAAGTAAGCGAAACGTTTACCATTATTTTACATACATTTTACCAAA
The DNA here is from genome assembly GCA_019411365.1 of Roseburia sp. Next base: position 52,688 of record DXQT01000010.1, on the reverse strand, counting down.
CCTCTCTCATGTATTTTACATAAGTGCCGTAAAGTAAAAACTGTCAAAAGGAAATGAAAAGAAAACAGCAGGATGGACGCCCTGCAAATTGAAAAAAGAGAGGATTAAGAAAATGAAAAAGAAAGTAATGTGTATGTTATTAACAGGTATGATGGCAGCCAGCATGATCGCAGGCTGTGGTAACAGTGGAAATGCAAGTGGAAATGCAAGTGCAAATGCCGGAGCAGATACAAATACAGATGCAAGTGCAGATGCAGCGGACAGTTCAGCAGATCAGTCAGCAGATGTTACACCAGATACGACAGCTGCAAATTCAGCATCAGCAGCAACCGGAGATTTTGACAACAGCGAGTACATCAACGTTGTATCCCGTGAGGATGGTTCCGGTACAAGAGGAGCATTCATCGAGCTGTTCGGTGTGGAAGAGAAAAATGATGCCGGTGAGAAAATTGATAATACAACCGATGAAGCAATCATCACAAACAGTACCGACGTTATGTTAACAACAGTTTCAGGTGATGAATACTCCATCGGATATGTATCACTTGGTTCCCTAAACGACAGTGTAAAAGCAGTTTCCATCGATGGAGCAGAAGCTACCGTAGATAATATCAAGAGCGGAGATTACACGATCGCAAGACCATTTAATATTGCAACCAAAGGAACACCAAGCGATGTGGCACAGGATTTTATCAACTTTATCATGAGTGCAGACGGACAGGCAGTTATTTCTGATAATAAATACATCCCGGTAGATGACGGTGCAGCAGCATTCGAGTCAAACGGCGCAAGCGGAAAAGTTGTTGTAGCAGGATCTTCTTCCGTAACACCTGTTATGGAAAAATTAAAAGAGGCATATGTCGCAGTCAACAGCGGTGCAGAGATCGAGATCCAGGAAAGCGATTCTACCACAGGTATGACAGCAGCTATGGATGGAACCTGTGATATCGGTATGGCTTCCCGTGAATTAAAAGATTCTGAGACAGAGGGCGGCTTAACAGCAGCCGTGATTGCAATGGATGGTATCGCAGTCATCGTAAACAACGACAACCCGACTGCAGATCTTTCCAAAGATACGGTCAAAGGCATCTACACAGGCGAAATCACATCCTGGGATGGCGTTACAGAGTAATACAGACAGATACAAACAACATATTTCATAGAATTCCTTATTATAAAACATCAGGTAAAGACCGGGAGAGACAGTTACTCTGCCGGTCTTTACATAAATAACGTACACAACTTTTTATCAGTCTGGAGAAAAATAATGAATCATATTAAAGAAAAAGTAATGGAAGGCGTTTTCCTCTTTACGGCAGTCATATCCATTATCGCGGTAGCCTTAATCTGTGTGTTCTTGTTTGCAAACGGATTTCCGGCAATGCAGAAAATCGGTGTATGGCAGTTTTTGTCGGGAAAAGTATGGAAACCGACCAATAATATATTCGGAATCTTTCCGATGATCTTAGGAAGTATTTATGTAACCGGAGGAGCACTTTTAATCGGAGTCCCGGTTGGAATACTGATGTCAATCTTTATGGCCCGCTTCTGTCCGGAAAAACTGTACCGCATTTTAAAACCGATCGTGGATCTCTTAGCAGGCATCCCTTCTATTGTATATGGATTTTTCGGTCTGGTCGTATTGGTGCCGTTTATCAGAGAACATTTTAAAGGAAATGGAAACAGTATCTTAACCGCTTCGATCCTGCTTGGAATCATGATCCTGCCGACCATTATCGGTGTGTCAGAGTCTGCGATCCGTGCGGTGGAAAACAGCTATTACGAGGGGGCACTTGCACTTGGAGCAACCCATGAGAGAAGTGTTTTTACCGTGATCGTTCCGGCAGCAAAATCCGGTATCATGGCAGCAGTCGTGCTCGGTGTCGGACGTGCAATCGGTGAGACGATGGCAGTTATGATGGTAGCCGGAAACCAGGCGCGGGTTCCATCGAGTATTTTTAAAGGTGTCCGTACCTTAACGGCAAATATTGTAATGGAAATGGGATACGCAACGGATCTTCACAGAGAAGCACTGATCGCAACCGGTGTGGTACTGTTTGTGTTTATCCTCATCATCAATGTCTCTTTCTCTATTTTAAAAAGACGCACAAAGGACAATTAGAAAGGGGAGATTAAGATGGAAAAACATATGGAAACTGAGATTGCTGCGATCAATCAGCAGTCTTTCAAAGATAAGATCAAATCATATACGAAACATCCGGGTTCATTCGTATTGCTGCTTTTAGTACTTGTCGCAGCAGTGCTGACCGTGGGTGTCCTGGTATTTCTGGTGGGCTATATTTTAATCCGCGGTATCCCATATTTAAAACCATCGCTGTTTGCATGGACTTATAATTCGGATAACGTGTCGATGCTTCCGGCAATGATCAATACACTTTTTATGACGGTGCTGGCACTTGTGTTATCCGTACCGTTTGGTGTGGGTGCGGCAATCTATCTCGTAGAATACGCTAAAAAAGGAAACAAACTGGTTGGGATCATCCGTGTTACGGCGGAGACACTTTCCGGCATTCCGTCCATCATTTACGGACTGTTCGGTATGTTATTTTTTGTGACGGCATTAAAATGTGGCTACTCAATGATGGCAGGTGCGGCGACACTCGCGATCATGGTACTTCCGGTCATCATGAGAACGACGGAGGAAGCACTTCTTTGCGTACCGGATTCATTCCGTGAGGGAAGTTTCGGACTCGGCGCAGGAAAACTGCGTACCATATTTAAAATTGTGCTTCCGAGTGCGATCCCGGGTATTTTATCCGGCATTATCTTAGCGATCGGGCGAATCGTCGGAGAGACGGCGGCACTCATTTATACATCAGGTACAGTTGCAAACCTTGCAGGATTTTTTGATTCCGGCCGTACCTTAGCGATCCACATGTATTCGTTATCGCGTGAGGGTATGCATACCAATGAGGCATATGCGACGGCGGTTGTACTTCTTATCGTGGTACTGATCATCAACGGGGTATCCTCCCTGATCGCAAAAAAATTTGAAGCGCCGAAACAGTAGAATGGAGAAAAAAATGGCAGAAAAATTTAAAATTTCAAACCTGGATTTATATTATGGTGATTTTCATGCACTAAAAAATATCAATATGTCGATCGCATCGAACGAGATTACAGCATTTATCGGACCGAGCGGCTGCGGAAAATCCACCTTTTTGAAGAGTTTAAACAGAATGAACGATCTGGTCGAGGGATGTAAGATCACCGGCAGTGTTCTTTTGGATGGAGAGGATATTTACAACGGCATGGATGTCAACATTTTAAGAAAACGTGTCGGAATGGTATTCCAGAAACCGAATCCGTTTCCAATGAGTATCTATGACAATATCGCATATGGACCAAGAACACACGGTATCCGCTCCAAGGCAAAGTTGGATGAGATCGTGGAGAAATCCCTGCGGGATGCGGCGATCTGGGATGAGGTAAAGGATCGTCTGAAAAAAAGTGCGCTCGGCATGTCCGGTGGACAGCAGCAGAGACTTTGTATCGCAAGGGCACTTGCTGTTAACCCGGAAGTCATCTTAATGGATGAGCCGACCTCAGCACTTGACCCGATCTCAACATCAAAGATCGAGGATCTTGTCATTGAACTGAAAAAACAGTACACGATTATTATGGTAACACATAATATGCAGCAGGCAGTCCGTGTCTCGGATAAGACCGTATTTTTCCTGTTAGGGGAAGTGATCGAGTCGGGTGAGACAGAGCGGTTATTCTCCGTGCCGCAGGATAAGCGGACAGAGGATTACATCACCGGACGTTTTGGATGATACTGCGGGCTGGGTCAGTTATGACATACAGAAAAAAGTGTAGAAATGTAGAGCAATCTATAACAGGAAAAGAAAGAGGGAAGTGGAAAATCATGAGAAACAGATTTGACAGACAGCTTCAGGTATTGAACGATGAATTGATTGAGATGGGAAGCCTGATCGAGCAGGCGATCGAGATGGCATGTTCGGCACTGGTCAGACAGGATGTGGAGAAAGCGCAGAAAGCGATCAGCTTTGATGAGGAGATCGACCATCAGGAGCGCGATATTGAAAGCCTCTGCATGAAATTATTATTGCAGCAGCAGCCGGTGGCAAAAGATCTCCGCCTGATCTCAGCAGCACTGAAAATGATCACGGATATGGAGCGTATCGGGGATCATGCATCCGATATTTCGGAAATGACGATACTGATGGCGGACGCCGCTTATGAAACCGGGGATCCGATCAATCTTGACCTGATCAAGGAAATGGCAAAAGAAACAACTGACATGGTCATCAAGAGTGTGGATGCATTCGTGCAGAAAGACATGGATATGGCACACTGGGTCATCAAAGAAGATGATGTGGTGGATGATCTGTTCAACCAGTTCAAACAGCAGCTCATCAAAAAGATCAATGAGAATGTAAAAAATGGGGAGCAGGCAACGGATATGCTGATGGTTGCAAAATATTTTGAGCGTATCGGAGACCATGCGACCAATATTGCGGAGTGGGTGATCTATTCCATTACCGGACAGCATGAAAATTAAAAATAGACAAAAATAAATGGTTTCTTTGAGATTTTACATAGATTTTACATAAAGTTGACGGCGAATTTACATACTCCTTTTTATGCTAATTGCAAAATGACGAAAAATGCTGTATAAATAAATTATATGTCAAAAAAACGTAAAGAATAAGAAAAGCGGCATACAAAAGGAGATTGAGATGGATATTTTTGGAGTACTGACCCTCATTGGCGGATTGGCACTGTTCCTGTACGGAATGAATGTAATGGGTGCCGGACTGGAGAAGATGTCAGGAGGTAAATTAGAGAAGATATTAGAGACTCTGACATCAAACCCGATCAAGGCAGTGTTGCTTGGTGCAGGTGTAACCGCAGTGATCCAGTCGTCATCGGCGACGACGGTTATGGTGGTTGGTTTTGTGAACTCCGGTATTATGAAGCTGTCACAGGCAGTCGGCATCATTATGGGTGCAAATATCGGAACAACGGTAACGTCATGGCTTTTGAGCTTAAGTGGACTGCAGGGGGATAACTTTTTTATCCAGATGTTAAAACCATCCTCCTTCTCACCGATCCTTGCAATGATCGGTATCATACTTTGTATGTCGAAAAAGAGCGACAAGAAAAAAGATATCGGTGAGATCTTACTTGGATTTGCAGTATTGATGTACGGTATGGAGAGCATGAGCGGGGCGGTAGAACCGCTTGCAGATGTGCCAGAATTTACGAATATCTTAACGATGTTCCACAATCCGTTCCTTGGTGTATTGGCAGGAGCTGTACTTACTGCGATCATCCAGAGTTCCTCTGCATCGGTCGGAATTTTACAGGCACTGTCTGTAACAGGAGCATTTACCTATGGTTCTGTGATCCCGATCATTATGGGACAGAATATCGGTACCTGTGTGACGGCAATGATTTCAGCAATCGGTGCAAACAGAGGTGCAAAGAGAACGGCATTCGTGCATCTTTATTTTAACGTGATCGGCACAGTTCTGTTTCTGGTATTGTTTTATACAGGCAATGCGCTGATCGGATTCGAATTTACAAATGAAGTCGTTGGAGCAGCGGGAATCGCAATGATCCACACCATATTTAATGTGTTCGCAACCCTGGTTTTACTTCCATTTACAAAGGGATTGGAGAAACTGGCATACTTAACGATCCCGAAAACTGCAGAGGAACAGAATCAGAAAGAGGATGTATTTGTTATTTTAGACGACCGTTTCTTAAACAGCCCTGCATTTGCGATTGAGCAGTGCCATTCTCTTGCCAATCAGATGGCAAAGATTACACACGAAGGATTTTTAGAGGCGATGACTGTACTGGATGAGTACTCCGAAGAAAAGATCGAGGATGTCATTGCAAAAGAAAACATCGTGGATACCTATGATGACAAACTCAGTGCATACTTAACCAAGTTAAGCAGCCAGAATTTATCTTACAAAGACAGTCTGAAGGTAACATCACTGCTTCACTGCCTGACAGATTTTGAGCGAATTTCCGACCATTCCATCAACGTGGTGGAAAATGCACAGCAGATGTATAAAGAGGGCGCTGTATTTTCCAAGAAAGCAAAGGAAGAAATGAAGGTATACAGCACAGCACTCCGTGATATCTTAGAGCGTACCACGAACGCATTTGTGGAGGGTGATGAGGCACTTGCGCGTACGGTAGAACCGTTAGAAGAAGTCATTGATGAGTTAAACAAGACAGTAAAGAAAAACCATATGAAGCGTCTTAGAAAAGGGAAATGTACCATTGAGCTTGGTCTTGTATTGTCAGATCTTGCAATGAACTATGAGCGTGTTGCAGACCATTGTTCGAATATCGCGGTATATATGATGCAGTTAGAGGATACCCAGTTAGAGGAACACAGTTTTACCGAGCAGCTGGATGCAGAGGAGAGCGCAGAGTTTACAAAACAGTTAAACGAGTTCGAGAAGATATATCAGATTTAAGGGCGCAAAAATGGGGATTGAGGAAAAATATGGCAACGATCTATATAGTGGAAGACGATATTAATATTCGTGAAATTGAACGTTATGCGCTCAAAAACAGCGGTTATGAAGTGGAAGAATTTGAGGGCAGCGCATCATTTTTTAAGCGTCTGGAAAAAAATATCCCATCCCTGATCCTTTTAGATATCATGCTTCCGGGGGAAGACGGACTGGATATTTTAACAAGGATCCGGGCAGACAAGGCGACCGCGGATGTCCCGGTTATTATGGTAACGGCAAAGACAAGTGAGCTTGATAAGGTAAAGGGACTTGATCTTGGAGCAGATGATTATATCACAAAGCCGTTTGGAGTCATGGAGCTGATCTCCCGTGTGAAAGCACTGCTTCGAAGAACAAGCCGCATGAATGAAGATTCACAGCTGATACATGAAGATATCCTTATGGATATGGACAAACATGCCGTTACGGTTGCAGGGCAGCTGTGTGAGCTGACATTTAAAGAATTTGAATTGTTAAAGTACCTGATGCTCAATCAGGGAATCGTTTTATCAAGAGACAAGATTATGGATCAGGTATGGGGATTTGAGTACGAAGGAGAGAGCCGTACCGTTGATATGCATATCAAAACACTGCGGCAGAAACTTGGAGCAGCAGGAAGCTGCATCAAGACCGTGCGGAATGTGGGGTACATGATCGAATGAAAAAAAGAATTAATACCGGTTTTATGTTGATTGCGGCAATCGCCATTGTGGTGACTGCCGTTTGTTCTATGTTTCTTTTTTATCAGATTCTGGAGGAACAGATATTTGATGATTTAAAGGCAAGTGCACATGTTGTCTCGGTGATCAGTCCGAATGAACTTTCGAAGGATATCACGTATTCTTTGGAAAATGACGGGCTGCGCATCACCTGCGTGGATACGGATGGCACGGTCCTGTATGACAGTATGGAAGATGCTTCTTCCATGGAGAACCATAAGGAACGCCCGGAAATTGCGGAGGCCATAAAAAATGGCGAGGGAAAATCGATCCGTGTCTCAGCTACGTCGTCAAAGCATACCTTTTATTATGCACTTAGAAAAGAAGATGGGAGCGTTGTGCGTGTTGCGAAAGAGAGTGGAAGTATTTATCATCTGGTGTCTACGATGTCAGGTCTGATCTTAGCGGTTGGTCTGATGGTATTTCTGATGTGTGTATTTTATTCTTACCGTCTGACACGGAGACTCATGGCACCGATCGGGAAAATGGCAGATAATATTATCCTGGTGGATGAAACGGAAGTTTACGAGGAAATGCGCCCGTTTATTTCCATGATCAAAAAACAGCATATGGATATTTTAAATCATGCGCAGATGCGTCAGGAGTTTACAGCCAACGTTTCCCATGAATTAAAGACGCCGTTGACTGCGATCTCCGGATATGCGGAACTGATCGCAAGCGGAATGACGGGCGGGGAGGATACCGCGCATTTTGCAAATGAGATCCATAAGAGTGCAGAGCGTCTGCAGGCATTGATCAACGATATTATAAAGCTTTCAGAATTAGATGACAGTGATTTAAAACTTGAATTTGAGACGGTTGATCTGCATGATCTTGGGGAGCAGTGCATTCATTCCATGCAGATGCAGGCAGATAAAAATGAGGTGACGCTGCACTTAGAGGGGGCGTCTGTTCCAATGAACGGAAACAAGACGCTGCTTGAGGAACTGCTTTTTAACCTTTGCAGTAATGCGGTCCGTTATAATAAAAAAGGCGGCAGTGTCACGATCGTGACTACGATCGAAAATACCAGACCGGTCCTGATCGTAAAAGATACCGGTATCGGAATCCCGAAAGAACAGCAGGAACGCGTCTTTGAGCGTTTCTACCGTGTCGATAAGAGCCGGTCAAAATCCACTGGCGGCACAGGTCTGGGACTTGCCATTGTAAAGCATATTGTCGCGCAGCATGATGCGCAGATGACGCTGACAAGTGAGGTTGGTGTGGGTACGGAGATCAAGATTGTATTTTAGTGAAAAAAGTCTAACCGAATCCTCAAATTTATGTTACAATAGAAAGATGCAAAAAATATACTATTGAGGAGCACAGCAATCATGTTTTCCATATCAGACATTAAGCAGGAAGCATATCCGGCAGCATACCGCCGGGGAAAGGAATTGTATGAGCGTGGACTCGTGCAGGAATTTTCCTATGACGTATACACGGAAGATGGCGTTCCAAAGGCAGAATTAATTGGAAGAGTAAAAGGAACAGTCGAGGATCACTACGATGTCCGGCTTGTGATAGATGAAGAATATGCGGAAGTTTCAGAGAGCCGCTGCAACTGTGAGGCGTTTTGCAACTATGAGGGCATCTGCAAGCACTGTGTTGCCGTTGCGCTTGCCTATGTGAACCGCAGACAGGCGAAAGATATCTTAAATGCAAAACTTGGAGTAAGCGAGAAGACAGAGCAGAAGAACATCCGCACGGAAAAAGAGTTAAAAACGGATACTTCATTAAAAAATCTGTTAAACCGTTATTCCATGCGTGCAGGTTCCACCTATCTTTTACCGGAAAATATTTACGGCAAGGTGGAGTTAGAGCCTTATTTCAAGATGGAATACAGTTATGCCACGGTGGAATTTAAGATTGGAATGGAGCAGAAATATGTACTCAAAAATATTTCTGCATTTTTACACTCGATTAAAATCAATGAAAAAGTCCGTTACGGTAAAAAACTGGAGTTTTATCATCATCTGGATGCATTTACGGAATCTGCAAAACGTATGATTGCATTTATGGAACAGCAGGAGATGGATAAAAGACGTCAGAGCCAGTTCCATGCATATTATGCGTATACGGGCAGTTATGAACGCACGATGGAGTTAGACAGTGTGGGGATCGACCGTTTTTTTGAGGCAGTCGGGGATATGCCGTTTGAGGCAGAGGTAGGATTTTTACCGGAGGATACCTATACATTTTCACCGGAAGAAAAGCGTCCGAAGCTGGTTATCCGTCAGGGCGGTTCCGGTATCTTTCTGATGCTGGAAGATGATTCTGTGATCATCGGTGAAAAATATTTTTATTTCTATGACGCGGATATGATCTACCGCAGTCCGGCAGGAATGAAAGAAACGGTCGGAGAATTTTTTGAATTTCTGCACCGCCAGACCGGAGGACAGACTTATATCGCTGCAGATGAGCTTGCCATGTTCTGCCGCGACCTGCTTCCATTACTGAAAAAATATTTTAAAGTGGAAAAAGAGGCAGGATTTGATGAGAGCCTTTATGTGCCGCCGAAACCTGAGTTTGAACTTTATTTAGACAGACAGGATATGAATACGGTAGGTGCAAAACTGATGGCAGCTTACGGGGATGATAAATATAATGTCCTCGAGAAGATCGCACCGGGTGAAGTGCGCGATCTCGCAGAGGAACTCCGCATCAAAAATCTTGTGGAACCGTATTTCAATGAATATGCGCTGTCCCAGACAGTCTTTGTGCTGAAGAACAATGAGGAGATGTTGTATCAGTTAGTTTCAGGTGGATTGAGAAGACTGGGTGAATTTATGACCATTTATACAACGGAAAATTTCCGCAATTTAAAGGTGGTATCTTCCCCGGCCGTTTCCGTGGGTATCTCGTTAAAAAGTGATCTTCTGGAATTAAAAATTCATTCCGATGAGATGTCACGGGAGGAACTTGCCTACCTGCTCTCAAAATATGACAGGAAAAAGAAGTATATCCGTTTGAAAAACGGCGACTTTTTAAATATTGAAGAGGACGGTTTAAGTACGTTGGCGGAAGTCAGCGAGGATCTGCGCCTGACGGAGACAAATCTCAAAAAAGGCACTTTAATTGTACCAAAATACCGCGCAATGTATCTGGACGCGGCATTAAAGAACAATCAGCTTCTCTCGATCGAGAAAAATAAAGAGTTCAAGGGCATGGTCCGCAACATGAAGACGATCGAGGACAGTGACTATGAAGTGCCGGAAGCGCTGAATTCTATTATGAGAAGTTACCAGAAGAATGGATTCCTGTGGTTAAAGACGCTGCGTGAGAATGGATTCGGCGGTATTTTAGCCGATGATATGGGACTTGGAAAGACGCTTCAGGTCATCAGCCTTTTAACGGCAGAACAGCAAGAAATGCAGGCTGGGGAAAAGGAACTGCGCCGTTCCCTGATCGTGTGTCCGGCATCTCTGGTCTACAACTGGCAGAAAGAGATCACACGCTTTGCACCACAGTTAAAAACAGTCATTGTTGCCGGAAGTGTACCGGATCGTGCGTCGATCATCCGTCACAGCAAAGAGGGAGAAATCCTTATTACTTCGTATGATCTGTTAAAACGTGATGCCGAAGTGTACCAGAAGTTTGTATTTGCGATTCAGGTCATCGATGAGGCACAGTATATCAAGAACCCGTCCACACAGGCGGCAAAAGGTGTCAAAAAGATCACTGCGGCATTCAAGCTGGCATTGACCGGAACACCGATCGAAAACAGACTCAGTGAGCTCTGGAGTATTTTTGATTATCTGATGCCGGGATTTTTGTATACCTATCAGAAGTTCCGGGAGGAGATCGAGCTTCCGATCGCTGTGAATCAGGATGCAAACAAGATGGAGCGTTTACAGCGCATGATCCGTCCGTTTATTTTAAGACGTCTGAAAGGGGATGTGTTAAAAGACCTTCCGGAGAAGATCGAAGAAAATGTATTCGCAAGACTCGATGGCGAACAGATGCAGTTATATGATGCTTATGCGACCAGGATGAAGGAAATGCTTAGCCAGCAGAATGAGAAAGAGTTCCATAAAGGCAGGATGCAGATCCTTTCCGAACTTACCAAACTGCGTCAGCTCTGCTGTGATCCGGGACTTTTACTGGAAGATTACCATGGAGAATCCGCAAAGACCGACATGTGTATGGAATTGATCGTAAACGCAGTCGGAGCAGGACACAAGATCCTTCTGTTCTCGCAGTTTACATCCATGTTAGACCGTCTGACAGAGCGCCTGAAAAAAGAAGGAATCGACTACTATCTTCTGACCGGTTCTGTAAATAAGGAAAAACGTATGCAGATGGTGGAAAGTTTTAATAACGATGATGTTCCGGTATTCTGTATCAGCTTAAAGGCGGGTGGAACCGGATTAAACCTTACCTCCGCGGACATCGTCATCCACTACGATCCGTGGTGGAATGTTGCCGTGCAGAACCAGGCGACAGACCGTGCGCACCGTATCGGACAGAAGCATGTCGTGACGGTATACAAACTTGTGGCAGAGGGAACGATCGAGGAGAAGATCATCGATATCCAGGAGCGGAAAAAGAAACTTGCCGAGCAGGTGCTCGAGGGCGAAGGAATGGATTCTGCAAGCTTCACAAAAGAAGAGATTCTTGAATTGCTTGGCTGATTAAAAAAGCATGGGCTGCATAAGGTAATGTATTTTTATTAAAACATTGATTGACAAATCATGGTGCATAAGATATGATGTGAAAACAGCGTTTGGCATAAGTGAAAAACTTATGATAAGCACAGGCTGGTTTGTAAGGGAAGCAGTCTGTGAAACCGTGAGGGAGTAGTTCGCGTGATCGCGTGGTTTGTCAACATACCGGTTTCTTTTGGTGGGCACACACGAAAAGAACCTGGCAAATCTTAAAGAATGAGACTCATGTATATTTTTGTAGGGATATCTGCGAGGATATCCGGTACAGGAATATACGTGGAGTCTCTTTTTTTGACATATTTAACAGATAAATATTATCAGTAAAAACATGAGGGAAATTGGAAATCACTGCAGAAATGGCGCATACAGTACAAAATAACTGCGGAAATATCACGGAAAATGTCTGATACAAAAAGAAAGCGGTGAAAAAAGATGGCGATTTTTATTGAATTGTTTCTGATGGGAGTCGGGCTGTCCATGGATGCATTTGCAGTGTCGATCTGCAAAGGACTCGGGATGCGAAAGGTCAACAAAAAACAGGCACTTGTGATCGGGTTATTTTTCGGAGGATTTCAGGCATTGATGCCATTTGTCGGATGGCTTTTAGGAAGTCAGTTTGAAAAGTATATCACAAGCATCGATCACTGGATCGCATTTATATTACTTGGAATTATTGGTGGAAAAATGATTGTGGAATCTGTGAAACCGGATAAGGAAGATGACGAAGTAAAAGAAATGGATGCACCGCTCGATTTAAAAGAGATGTTTGTGCTTGCAGTTGCAACAAGTATTGATGCACTTGCAGTTGGGATCACATTTGCATTTTTAGATTACCCGATCGTGGAGGCTATCACGATCATTGGAATTTCTACGTTTTTTATTTCCATTGGCGGCGTTTATGTCGGAAACTTTTTTGGAAACAAGTACGAAAAGAAAGCAGAGTTTGCCGGCGGACTGATCTTAGTATTGCTCGGTGTCAGAATCCTTTTGACACATCTGGGTATTTTATAAATAACAGGAAAAACGAAGGAGGAAATGTGTATGGTGGCGATGATGCAGTCAATAGTTTTATTACTGGTGGGATTTGTTTTATTGATCAAAGGTGCAGATTTTTTTGTTGAGGGAAGTTCTTCCGTTGCAAGGGCGCTGCGGATTCCGTCTATGATTGTCGGACTCACGATCGTTGCAATGGGGACGAGCCTGCCGGAACTTGCTGTCAGTGTAACAGCTTCCGTTGCCGGTAACAATGCATTGGCAGTCAGCAATGTGATAGGTTCTAACCTTTTTAATTTAATGTTTGTATGCGGGGCATGTGCATTATTTGCACCGTTGATCGTACAGAAAGATACATTAAAAAAAGAAATACCAGTTTCTGTTCTGTGTGCGGTGCTTTTGTTTGTTCTGGGAATTTCCGGCATGGAGATAGGAAGAACAGATGGTGTGATATTGTTACTTCTTTTTATTGGATTTTTGGTATGGATGGTACGGTCAGCATTAAAAGCGCATGCGGCATCGGCAGAAGCAGAAGATCCTTCCGGTGAATATAAAATTTATCCTGCATGGAAATGTGCATTATATATTGTGGGTGGTGCAGTGGCTATTAAATTTGGCGGGGATTTTGTTGTAGATGGTGCGTCAGCGATTGCCGTAAAAGCCGGGTTAAGCCAGAATCTGATTGGACTTACGATCGTTGCAATGGGAACCAGCCTGCCGGAATTTGTCACCTCTGTGGTAGCTGCAAGAAAAAATGAAGTTGATATGGCATTTGGAAATGTGATCGGATCAAATATTTTTAATATTCTGTTTATTCTGGGAGTGACAGCAGCGATAAGTCCGGTAGCGTTTATTATGGAAAATGTGGTGGACAGTATACTTCTGGTGTTGGTAAGCATTCTTGTATGGGTGTTTGCATGGAGCAGGCTTCATATAGAGAAAAAAGAAGGTGTGGTGCTGCTTGCATGTTATGCAGGATATCTGATATATATCTGTACGAGATAAGAAAGATAATGTATAAGATGAAAAAGGTGTTTATTGAAGAAATACAGGGAAAAGAGTATAATTCTGTTTTGACAGTTTAAAAAATTAAATCGCTCTCATCAATTGCTACTTCAAAACTCAGTTTTTCACAAACAGTATTCAATCAATCAACATATAAAGATGGAAAGCGAAAAAATTCTAAATATAAAGTTACAGAATCATTTAATTGGCTAAAGTGTTATTATCCTTGGAGTTATACAGACACAATTGGTGTTGCATGGAGTGGAGGTTTTGCCTATAGTACAAATTCAAAAAGCATAACGTATTATAATATGCTAGGAACACCACCATCGTTTAAATGGGCTAAAACATCAAAAGGAAGTAAACAAGCATTAGCAGATGGAACACCAGCGAAAGGATGCAAATATAATTTTTGCTTCATTATTTATACAGACTGCAGGATGCGAACAGACTGAATATTGGAAAAATAAAATACATATAGAAGATGTTTGGAAGGAAACATATGGAAATGAAAACATTATTGTGGGAATTATAGATAGTGGTATAGATATTACATCTTCTGATTTACAAAGTGTAATATATCATAACGATCAAGAAATTTCTAATAATCAAGTTGATGATGTGGTTAATGCAATTAAATATGGATATAATAAGGGAATTCGTCTTTTTAATTGTAGTTGGGATATGGAAGTATATAGTGAAAAATTATATACAATAATGAAAGAATGTTCAGATGCAATTTTTGTTTGCTCAGGTGGGAAAAATAGTTCTAATGTAGATGTACAACATGTGTATCCAGCTTGTTTTGAGTTACCCAATGCTATATGTGTAGGAGGTTTGGGGATAAATGGTAAAATATATGAGTTTTCTGGATATGGAGAAAAAATTGATATATATGCTCCGGCGGAGAAAGTATATTGTTTAATGCCGGAGGACACATATACTTATTCCGAAGGTGTGTCTATTTCAGTAGCATATGTTACAGGAACAATTGCATTGGCAAAAAGCATAAATCCTACATTGAAATGTGAAGAAATAAAAAATAGATTGCATAGGTGTTACAATGAGGAATTAAATATACCAGTATTAGACGTAAAGAAGATATGTATTCAGGAGTGAAATAATGGATAGAATCATAATTTTAATTATAGTATATCTTATTGCATGCTATATATGGAAAAAGATTGATTGTTCAAGACATAGGAAAATACATAATGCAGTGTTATTTATATCAAGTATAATGGTAATCATCGGTTGTATAACACCATTAAATTCCACATATATAATTTTGTGCGCAATCATACTGATATTATTAGATTGTCTGGTAAAAAAAGTATGGACTGCATAAGGTAATATTTTTTTAACGAAACATTCATTGACAAAAGCCGGGGCAGATTTTGGTGACTTTGGGAGAAAATTAGAAAATCTTGGTCTGCCGGTCACGTCACTCCGAGAAAACCTACATCAGGCATATTTAGATTGCCTTATTTTCGTACAACGGAACAAAAATTACTCCGGCTTTGCGAGGGATGCCACTCATAAGCCTGCGACACACCATTTGAACGGGCAGCTCATATCAATCGTACTGTGTAATCAGCAGCGATTAACCCCATTTTATATAAAGTTAAGACCTTATTTATTGAAGATATATTAGGAAAAGAGTATAATGTGCGTAAGCAATGAGCAGTGCCAAAACAGGTACTGCGTAGTATAGAAACAATCAGGAAACCAATTCAGGGAGGTAGCACAGTATGGAGTTTTTTGATAAGTTAAGCGAGACAATCGTGAGTGCAGGTAAGGATGTTGGTCAGAAAGCGAAGGATGTATCCGGGATCGCAAAGTTAAAGATGGATATCAGATCCAAAGAAGATTTTGTGGAAAAACAGTATGCGGAACTTGGAAAAGCATATTATGAGAAACACAAGGATGAAGAGAGCGCAGAAGGCGAAGAAAAGACACCGGAACAGGAGCACTTTTTCCTGATCACGGAGGCGCTTGGAGAGATTGAGCGCATGCGCGCAGAAGTATTTAAACTTCAGGGAGCCGTGGAATGTCCGAAATGTGGTGCCAAAATGCCACAGGGAGCAGCATTCTGCAGTAGCTGCGGAACAAAAATGGACGATATATTTGAGGAATAGGAGCCGGATGCGTGGAAAATCAGAATAAAGTCCGGGCAGATCTGCGTCAGTTAAATCCTTTTTTCATGGTGGCGTTTGTGGGGATTATTTATCATCTGAGGTTTCGTCCGATGGCGGGAGATGATGTGTTTTTTTCGCAGGCAACGTCAGAGCTTGGATTGTGGAATTATCTGATACAGCGTTATGAGACGTGGACATCCCGGTTTGTGATAGAGTTTCTTCTTGTCTGGATCATAAAGTATCCAATTTTGTGGAGACTCATTGATCTGGCGCTTTTTATTTCGTTTCCGGTATTGATCTCAAAAATATTTGATGGCGGAAAACTGATGGACTGGTGTGCGGCAGCGGCGGTTCTTTTATATCCGTTTCATGATATGGGAACGGCCGGCTGGATTACCACAACGGTAAATTATTTCTGGCCGGTCTGGGGAATGTTCTTTGTTGGATTTCTGCTGAAAAAAATGCTGGTACATAAGAAAATCAATATTGTGGAAGGCATTGCAGGGGTACTTGTCTGTGTGATCGCAAGCAGTCATGAGCAGGTAGCGGTGATCCTGTTTGTGGTTTTTATATTGTATGGCATTTATCTGATTTGTGGGAAATCTAAAAAGATGCCTTTGGTGCAGGATTCTGCTGGAAGCACACTGACGGACAAAAAAGTAATACACAGCAATAATCTGTATCTGGCAGGAATGGTACTTGTTAATATCATAACACTGATCTCAATCCTGTTCTGTCCGGGAAATGCGGGAAGAAATGCGGTCAGCATTGCAGATCTTCCAATTTTTGAGACATATGGATTTGGAGATAAACTGTATCTTGGTCTGCTCAGTATTGAGCGTGTGTTTATAGCAAACTGCGATGCCGTATTTCTGACAGTTGCATTGGTGCTTGCAATGCTTGTCTATGTAAAAACGGATGACTATAAAAAGACCATTATTTCTGCGTTACCGGTCTTGATTTTATTCGGGCAGACGGCAATGCGTACTGCTTATCCGGGATTATCAGGTCTGTTTGTCATGCCGCAGGAGATCACAGAATGGAGCTGGGGCACGCTTTCTACCTGGCTTCCGATGGTGTATCTTGCAGTCACAGTGGCGGCGATGCTTTATGCATTATGGATCATCTTAGGAGAGCAGCCGATAGAGTATATTTACGCGCTTCTTATGTTGGGATGCGGATTTGGTGCAGGCATGATCCTTGGATTTATGGCGACGATCTATGTTTCCGGTGAGCGTGTTTATATTACCCTGTATTTTATATTGCTGTTTGTGACAATGTTTTGCATTTACCGTATGGCAGATGCTGTGGAAGAAAAATTAAAGCAGACAGGCGGAAAGCTGGCGGTGACACTGCTTGCATTGATCTGCCTTATAAATATTGGATTTGTAACCCTGTCCTGTTAAGGACAGGGTTTTCTGTCACCATATTTTTTTGTTGACAAAACATAGTATTCATATTAATATAGTAGGAAATAAGAAAACAAAAATATACAATACTTCAGATAAAAGACAGAACAGAAAAGGATAGTGTGAAAAATACATTTTTCACAAGCAAGGGAGATTACTATGAAAGAAATATTATGCTTTGGAGATTCCAATACTTATGGATTGATACCGGGAACGAAAAACCGCTACGGCAGAGATACAAGATGGACAGGGCTGATCGAACAGCAGTTATATGGAAAAGGCTGCCGCATCATTGAGGAAGGACTGTGCGGCAGGACGACAGTTTTTGAGGATGAGCTGCGCGAGGGCAGAAAAGGTGCAGCGTTTTTGCCGACTCTTTTGGAGAGCCATGCGCCGGTGGACCGCGTTGTTTTAATGCTTGGAACGAATGACTGCAAGACATTTTACAATGCTTCTGCGGAGGTGATCGGTCTTGGCGTGGAGCGTCTGGTGGAGCAGATCCGCAAGGCAGATAAGAATATCAGGATCTTACTGATCTCTCCGATACAGCTTGGGGAAGGTGTCTGGGAGCAGGGGTATGATCCTGAGTTTAATGAAAAGTCCGTGGAGGTATCGAAGGGGTTGAAAGCAGTTTATCAGAAAGTGGCACAAAAATATGGCTGTGATTTCCTTGCAGCATCCGATGTGGCTGAGCCGAGTAAAGAGGACAGGGAACATCTGAATGAGGAAGGTCATAAAAAGCTGGCGGAGGCGGTGCTTGAAGTGCTGGCGGCGTAATTGACGTTACAAAATCAATGATGTAAAATTGTTATAAATCAGTTTTAAATAGTAGCTGCGCAGGAAAAACATTGTGGGGGAGGCGTGTCATATGGCTGTATTTGAGAAGGTAGTTCATGGTAATTTGAAGGATGTGATCCAAAATACAGATATGCTGTTGAAAGAAGGAAAGCATAAATTAGATTTCCGGGATGAATACAGCATGACGTCCAAGGGAATGGATGTTACGGTCAGAATCTATCAGAGATACAATGTGATACCGGGCAATTCTACCTGTATTACGTTGCTATTTCAGGATAATAAAGATGGAGACATTAAGATCGCCGGACTTTCAGCAGGAGACGAATATGGAATCTTTGGTATGGATTTAGGCATGGGAGCACGCACGGCGCAGGAATGTGAGGAAAAGTTAGAAAGTCTGGGCGGGGCATCCTGACACACGGGGGAAAATGACAGGGAAGAAGTCTGCTTTGGATGATTTTCAGGTGGAATGAAACGAAATATGATACATTGATAAAAATATAACAAAGATATATAAGAAAATGAAACAAAATTGTGTATTATATACAATAATATATAGAAAAAACTGTAAAACACAAACAAAAATGATAAATAACATCAAGAAAGTATTGCATTGCATTGTGCATTATGATATGATGCAGACAGTTCAATAAGAGAGCAATGACAGGAGAGCGAATAGAACGGCCGATGAAGCCGTTGGTATTGTCGCTCTTTTTTATGTTATATTAAAACTGCAATGCAAAAACGTCATGAGATGATCATCAGTTGTATACATATGAAATAGGAAAAAGGTATCTGGGAAGGGGAAAGCATGAATCAGAATTTTTATGAAGCAGTTGAGGATAATCCAATTATTGCAGCAGTAAAAAGTATGGAAGATGTGGAGGAATGCTGTAAACATGATGATATCAGAGTCATTTTTATTTTATTCGGGGATGTCTGTTCTATTGGCTCAATTGTAAAGACGATACGGGATGCAGGTAAGATCGCGATGGTGCATATGGATCTCATCAGTGGTTTAAGTCCAAAGGAGATTGCAGTTGAATTTATTAAGGAGCAGACTGAAGCGGATGGAATCATTTCCACGAAGCCATCACTGATCAAAAAAGCAAAAGAAATGTCTATGTATACAGTACTCCGTGTTTTCTTACTGGATTCAATGGCATTTGAAAATATCAGACAACAGCAGCACATGATAAAACCGGATTTTATCGAGGTACTTCCGGGAGTGATGCCTAAGATCATTGCACAGATTAGTCATTCGGTAAAAGTACCCATCATTGCAGGAGGGCTGATCACAGATAAAGAAGACGTGATGGGAGCATTGTCAGCGGGTGCGATGGCGGTATCATCCACAAACCATAAAGTCTGGAATATGTAAGGTAAAAAATAATATATTTCAATAGAAAAAAAGAACAATCAATTTTACGAATATTTATAATGCTCTGGGGGGAGCAGTTTAAATATTAAATAAAGCCAAAAGAAAGAGGAGGAAAAAGTATGGCAAAATATGTAATGGCACTGGATGCTGGAACCACAAGCAACAGATGTATCCTGTTCAACGAGAAAGGTGAGATGTGCAGCGTGGCACAGAGGGAATTTACACAGTACTTCCCACAGCCGGGCTGGGTGGAACATGATGCAGATGAAATCTGGGCAAGTATGCTCGGTGTTGCAGTTGAGGCGATGAACATGATCAATGCGACAGCAGAGGATATTGCAGCAATCGGTATTACCAACCAGAGAGAGACAACGATCGTCTGGGATAAGGAAACAGGAGAGCCGATCCATCATGCGATCGTATGGCAGTGCCGCAGAACTTCAGAATATTGCGATACCTTAAAAGAAAAAGGACTTACCGATAAATTCAGGGAAAAAACAGGTCTTGTCATTGATGCATATTTTTCAGGCACGAAGGTAAAATGGCTGCTTGACAATGTACCGGGTGCAAGAGAGAGAGCCGAAAAGGGTGAATTATTATTCGGAACGGTAGAAACCTGGCTGATCTGGAAACTGACAAAAGGCGCTGTTCATGTGACCGATTATTCCAATGCATCCAGAACAATGTTATTTAATATCAACACTCTTCAGTGGGATGATGAGATTTTAGCAGAGTTAAATATTCCAAAATGTATGCTGCCGGAGCCGAAACCGTCAAGCTGTATTTACGGGGAGGCAGATCCTTCTTACCTTGGTGGACCGATCCCGATCGCAGGTGCTGCCGGAGACCAGCAGTCAGCATTGTTTGGTCAGACCTGTTTTAACGCAGGAGAGGCAAAGAATACATATGGAACCGGATGTTTCCTTTTAATGAACACAGGCGAAAAACCGGTATTTTCCAAGAATGGTCTGGTAACTACGATTGCATGGGGACTGGATGGAAAAGTTAATTACGCACTGGAAGGCTCTATTTTCGTGGCGGGGGCTGCGATCCAGTGGTTAAGAGATGAATTAAGAGTCATTGATTCTGCACCTGATTCTGAATACATGGCAAAGAAAGTAAAAGATACGAACGGCTGTTATGTAGTTCCGGCATTTACCGGTCTTGGTGCACCTCACTGGGATCAGTATGCAAGAGGTACGATCGTAGGTATTACCCGTGGCGTCAATAAATATCACATTATCCGTGCAACATTGGAATCTCTGGCATATCAGGTGAATGATGTTCTGGTTGCCATGAAAGCAGATTCCGGAATTGATCTTACCGCTTTGAAAGTTGACGGTGGAGCAAGTGCTAATGATTTCCTGATGCAGACACAGGCGAACATTATTGATGCGCCGGTAAATCGTCCGCAATGTGTAGAGACAACAGCGATGGGCGCTGCATATCTTGCTGGTCTGGCAGTCGGTTACTGGTCAAGTAAAGAGGATGTTATTAAAAACTGGGCAATCGACAAGACATTTGAGCCGCAGATCGATGCCGCAAAGAGAGAAGAAATGATCAAAGGCTGGAACAAAGCAGTCAAATATGCATACGGCTGGGCAAAGGAAGATTAAAAAGAAGGTTTTGTATAGGGAAGGTAAAGATTGTAATGTATTGGTAAAGTTAATTGAATAAGGGGGGATAGTATGTTACCATATATAGCAGAATTTTTGGGAACTATGATTCTGATCATCTTAGGTGATGGAGTTGTTGCAAACGTAAATCTCAACAAATCTGGCATGAAGGGTGGAGGAACTGTCCAGATCACATTTGCATGGGGACTTGCGGTTATGCTGCCGGCATTTATTTTCGGAGCAGCATCGGGAGCATCGTTTAATCCGGCGCTGACGTTAGCACTTGCAGTTGACGGAAGTTTTGACTGGGCAATGGTTCCGGGATATATCATTGCACAGTTTGCAGGAGCGTTTGTTGGAGCGGTGATCGTATATCTTTTGTTTAAAGGACAGTTTGATGCAACAGAGGATCAGGCGACAAAACTTGGGGTGTTCTGTACAGCGCCTTCTATTCCGAACATGGGACAGAATATTTTCAGTGAGGCAGTTGGAACGTTTATCCTTGTATTTGCGATCAAAGGTATGGCAAATGTGCCGGGACTTACCGATGGACTTGGAAAGTTTCTTGTATTTGGAATCATTGTATCGATCGGTATGTCACTTGGTGGACTGACCGGATATGCGATCAATCCGGCAAGAGATATCGGACCGCGTCTTGCACATGCCGTTCTTCCGATTAAGGGAAAAGGAACATCCAACTGGGGATATGCAGTTGTTCCGCTGGTGGGACCGGTGATCGGAGCAATTGTTGCAGTACTGCTATATGGAGCAATTCCATGGTAGACCGTATGTTTGTCATGCGATAAGTAACTTTATATGACAATTTTATATTTATGACAGTAGATGTGCATGTGGAACCTGCAATCTATTGTTGAGGGGCAAGAGAGAAGAGAGCCTGACAGGATAATCGCAACAGCATGGGTGCGCTTACTTGTCAGGCTTTTTTATTCATAGGAGATTACATCTTATGAATGAAAAAGCCCTCCGGGTTAGATACCAGAAGAACAAAGTAAAAAAGGAGAGATGGAAAATGTATGACGTAATTATCATCGGAGCCGGTGTATCCGGCGCAGCAGCGGCGAGAGAATTGTCGCGTTATAATGCAAAAGTATGTGTGATAGAGAAAGAGGAAGATGTCTGCTGCGGCACATCCAAGGCAAACAGTGCAATCGTACATGCGGGATATGATGCAAAAGAAGGTTCCCTGATGGCAAAATTAAATGTACGGGGAAATGCCTTGATGGAGCAGCTTTCCAAAGATCTTGATTTTCCGTTTAAGCGGATAGGTTCTCTGGTTGTCTGCAAGGACGAGGAGGATATGCCGAATCTGAAAGCACTGTATGACCGTGGCGTGGTAAACGGTGTGCCGGGGCTGCGTATTTTATCCAAAGAGGAAGTGCATGAGATGGAGCCGAATCTTGAGGATGATATCTGCGCAGCATTGTATGCGCCAAGCGCCGGGATCGTGTGTCCGTTCAACCTGAATATCGCATTGGCTGAGAATGCGAATGTAAATGGTGTGGAATTTAAGTTTGACACAGAAGTAACCGATTTGAAAAAGTCGGGAGATATCTGGGAAGTCCACACAAATCAGGGTGTGTTCGAGACAAAATATGTGGTCAATGCAGCCGGTGTCTATGCGGACAAATTTCACAACATGGTCAGTGAAAAGAAAATCCATATTACGCCAAGACGCGGTGATTACTGCCTGCTTGACAAGAGTGCCGGAAGCCATGTAAGTCATACGGTCTTTGCGCTGCCGGGCAAATATGGAAAAGGAATCCTCATTTCGCCGACGGTGCATGGCAACCTGCTGTTAGGGCCTACCGCCATTGACATTGAGGATAAAGAGGGAACCAACACCACAAGAGAAGGCTTAGATCAGGTTATCGCCGGGGCGAATCTGAATGTAAAAAATATTCCGATGCGTCAGGTCATCACATCTTTTGCCGGACTTCGTGCACATGAGGATGGTCATGAGTTTATTATTGAAGAGGTTGCCGATGCAAAAGGATTTATCGACTGCGCCGGAATCGAGTCACCGGGACTTACGAGCAGTCCTGCGATCGGAGAGATGGTTGCAGATCTGTTAAAAGAGAAAATGCATTTGGAAGAGAAAAAAGATTTCATTGCAACACGCAAGGGTGTATTAAATCCAAACACATTAAGTAAAGAGGAAAGAGCGGCATTAATTAAGGAAAAACCGGAGTATGGAAACATTATCTGCCGCTGTGAGATGATCACAGAGGGAGAAATCATCGATGCCATCAGACGTCCGCTCGGTG
This sequence comes from Roseburia sp., assembly GCA_019411365.1. Next base: position 29,153 of record DXQT01000010.1, on the reverse strand, counting down.
CAAAATCGTTAGATGGTGTCAAACGCCGGACGAGAGCCGGAATGGGACGCTGCCAGGCGGGTTTCTGTTCACCGAGAACCATGGAAATTTTAGCGAGAGAGCGCGGTGTGAACCAGTCTGAGATCACAAAATCAGGCGGAAATTCAAAGATTATTGTCGGAATCAACAAGGACAGTCTGTAAGAGGGAGGAGCCAGAGCATGAAAACATATGATATCGTAATCATCGGAGGTGGACCGGCAGGGCTTGCGGCTGCTGTTTCTGCAAAAAATAACGGAATCGATGACATATTAATTTTAGAGAGAGACAAAGAATTAGGCGGAATTTTAAACCAGTGTATCCACAATGGATTTGGACTGCATACATTTAAGGAAGAACTGACAGGACCTGAGTATGCGGGCAGATTTATTTCACAGGTGAAAGATCTGGGCATTGAATATAAATTAAATACTATGGTCATGGATATCAGCCATGAGAAAGTCGTTACGGCGATGAACCGTGAGGATGGCCTGTTTGAGATCCAGGCAAAAGCAGTCATTCTTGCTATGGGATGCCGCGAGAGACCGAGAGGCGCGTTAAATATTCCGGGATACCGCCCGGCGGGAATTTACTCCGCAGGAACGGCACAGCGTCTGGTAAACATCGAAGGCTTTATGCCGGGACGTGAAGTCGTCATTTTAGGTTCCGGTGATATCGGACTGATCATGGCAAGGCGAATGACACTTGAGGGTGCAAAGGTTAAGGTCGTGGCAGAATTAATGCCATATTCCGGCGGTCTGAAACGTAATATTGTGCAGTGTCTGGATGATTACGGAATCCCGTTAAAGTTAAGCCACACGGTTGTGGACATTAAGGGAAAAGAGCGTGTAGAAGGAATCACGTTAGCTGAGGTTGACAGTAAAGGAAAACCGATTCTGGGGACCGAAGAAGAATATAGCTGCGATACGCTGTTGCTTTCGGTAGGACTAATCCCGGAAAATGAGATTTCCAAAGGCATGGGTGTCGACATGAACCCGGTTACTTCCGGACCGAAGGTCAATGAGAGCCTTGAGACAAATATTCCGGGTGTATTTGCCTGTGGAAATGTGCTGCATGTGCATGATCTGGTGGATTTCGTGTCCGAGGAAGCAAAGACAGCCGGAAAAAATGCGGCAGCTTATGTGAAAGCAGATGGCGTGAAGGCAGCAAGAGATAACGACATTGTTTTAAATCCGATCGAGGGTGTCCGGTATACGGTGCCGGGAACCATCAATGTTGCTAATATGGATGAGCAGATCACAGTCCGTTTCCGTGTGGGCGGTGTATACAAGAACTGTTACGTCAGCGCTTATTTTGATGATGAGAGAGTCATTCACAGAAAACGTCCGGTTGTGGCACCGGGGGAGATGGAAGAGATCAAGCTGACAAAAGAACAGCTTTTGCAGTACCCGGATTTAAAGACGATCACAGTGAAAATCGAGCGGGAATAAAATGCTTACGCGCAAACTTGAGATGCAAATGAAAACGTTGTTTTCATTGAAAAGCAGCGCAAAAATGGAGGTATATCATGGAAGAGAAAAATTTAATCTGTATCGGCTGTCCGATGGGCTGCCCGCTGACTGTAAAAATGGAACATGGGGAAGTCGTAAGCGTTACGGGAAATACCTGTAAGCGCGGTGATATCTATGCGAGAAAAGAAGTAACAAATCCAACCAGGATCGTGACCTCCACCGTAAGAGTCACCGGAGGAAGCGAAGCGATGGTTTCTGTAAAGACGAAAGAAGATATTCCGAAAGGAAAAATATTTGACTGTGTCAAAGCATTGAAAAATGTTGAGGTTGCTGCCCCGGTGCACATCGGGGATGTGCTTGTGAAAAATGTTGCAGGGACAGGTGTGGATGTGATCGCAACGAAAAATGTGGAGTAAGTGCCAAAAAATACATGATAGGAATTGATTTTTAAACTGGAGGGGCAAAACAGATACCTGAAATGATCTGTTCTGCCCCAACATCATGTTATTATAAAATACAAAAAGTGAGACTCGACTCATGATATGATGTGTCTAATTGCTTTCTACAGCATCAAAAAGGTTGCTGTCGTTCCAGTCAGGGTGAAGCTGGCATAACTGGTAGATATGATTTACAAAATCAGCATCCTCATCCAGCATGTTGATGCAGCTTTCAGCAGGAATATTTTTTTGGTACATCGTGTGAATGACGTGTATACGATATTGGCATTTTCCATCTTCATAGCTGTCCCTGCGTTCCATTTTAATATACTCTTCCATATCAAATTCTTCCAGTAACATTCCAACTACCTCCGATCTGTGTTTTATGAGGAAATCACGGAGAATATTATCATGAATACAATCCTGTACCGTGAAATCAATTGCCTGTTCTAAAGAAATTCCTTCCAAAATCTTTGAATAGATTCTGCTGATCAAAATAGAGTATTCCTCTAACGTTCTGCACCGAAGCATCAGTTCTTTATTGTGTCCGTAATTAATATTATAGACTTTTGCGGTACATTCCAAGCAAGGGAGTTTTGCTGTTTGATGTAACTTTCATATTGTTTACCAAAATAAATCAACCCGCGAAGCGGCATATTTGGATTTAAGGTACTCTGATGCTCATACAGATTTAGTGTTCCACGAACGATGAAAGATACATCATTTTTGTAGCCAAGATAAATTACATCATCAATGGTGTAAACAGTAAGTTCCTTTTCGTCTGAGTAACCAGTGTTGTTCAGCGCGTTATATAATTCAAGCAGGACAGAACGCTCACTGAAAATTTTACGGAATAACGCATCCCGGTATTTCTTTTGTACAAAAACCCGTTTTGTATGATGGATTTTTCGTGTGTTTTTCCCCATATCATATTCTCCTTTGATTATAAAAAAATAAAATGGTTTTCACAATACTTTTCTGAAATAGCTGGCGAATTGCCGGGACATAAAAGACTGATATTCAGAAAATGAATTTCACAGAAATGAAATTTGAATTGCGATAAATGTAGAGTAACATGGGAAAGTTGAAACGGCAAGTGTTAGAAAAAAGTTTGTGTATATTCACCATAAAACCGGATGCTTAAAAAATGTATATAAGAGATTTGCATTTTTTAAACATCCGGTTTTATTTTTAACAATCAATCATTTTATGGTCAGTTTTTTATTTGCTATAAAATACTGATGTAGGATTGGATACATAAACGGTTGTGGAACAATTTTTCTTTCCGACTTTGCAGACCGGCTTGACACTGATGTAATACATGGTATTTTTTTTCAACTTTTTCTTTTTAAATTTTTTCAGGGTGTAGCTGGTGTTTTTACTTTTAACGGTGTCTACTTTCGTAAAAGTTTTCGTATCGTAGCTTGTGGAAACGTATATTTCATATGCGGAAGCACCGGAAACTTTTGACCAGTTGATCTTTATTCCTGAGCCGGACTGTTTTGCAGTAATCTTTTTAGGCGAGGTGCCAAAAGTAATGACGGTACTCCATGGACTGTAAACTTTTTGCTTAGTGCCTGCAAGTGTGACATAGGAACGGACTCTTGCTGAATAAAAAGTGCCTGCTTTGATTTTTTTTGAATTGGTATATGTTCCAAGGTAACTGTAAAATTTTGTTTCGTTTACAATCGGTTTTTTAAATTTTTTGGAATCAGAAACTTTTGTTATCTGCAACTGAAATGCTTTGGCACCATTAATGCCTTTCCATTCAAAGCTGGCATCTCCGGGATAAGCAGTTGTCACTTTAAAATCACGTATTTTCTTTGGAAGTGTTGTGGCGTAGGTTTCTGTGTAAGTATTAGAAACAGCCGTAAAGTCAGAATTGCTGTTTAAGGCATAAACGCAGATTGCATAAGAGCCATCTTCTTTTAAGTTTTTAATCGTACAGGAATTTGTACTTGTGGTAAGTTCCTTGGAAAGATCGGAAAGACCACTTGGATAATATACAACTTTATATCCGGATGCACCGGAAACGGCTGCCCATTTAAAGGACAGGGATGCAGCGGTTGCTTTGGTTCCTGTAATTTTTGATGTTTTATCGCTGATCCGTGCAACAACTTTTAAGGTGTCAGACCAGTTTCCAATATCACAGAGATTTTTATCGTCTATATAGGCATAGTCGTAAGGAGCTGTGTAGGCGCAGACACGCGCATAAAAAACAGATTTGCCGGACGGAGCATGTATTTTCGCAGTCGGTTCGTAATAGGAACCTTCATCCTTCCAGGTGATTTTGTCCTCGCTTGTTTCAAGACGATAATAGATGGTCTGGTCACCTGACGAAACCGCATCCCAGGTAATGGTAATATCTGGATTTTCGTAAGGCTCAATATCTGTTTCTTTTAAATTTGTGACAGTTGCAGTCTTTGCTTCGACATTTACATTTGCCAAAATAAGCAGAATAAATGCAAAAGTAAAAGCCAGTGCAAACTTCAATAAGGTTGTTACATAAGATTTTGTTTTCATAAACTCTCCATTTCTGCGTATGCTGCGCAAATACTCCTGTCAGACAGACAGGGACTAAACTGTTTTTAGTGTAGCATATTTTGATGATGAAAGGAATGGAGAAAAATATATTAATTTGCAGTGATCGCTTCTCGAATGGCAAGCAAAAAAAGTAGAGTGGATCAGCCGCTTGACTTTTTACACATTCCATGCTAGATTGAAAATAATCGTAAGAAATAAAACACCATGAAAAAGAGAGTACATCTGTTGGAACTTTACAGAGAAGTTTCTATATTTCCGGAAAAGGTGTTGTGAGTCAGGTATTTTAATAAGAAAACCTGTATCACAGAAACTGAAATACCGAATCGGAATAAGGCTGAGAGGAAACGGGCGGATATAGATGGAAGATGGCTTTGGAGTGGCAGGACTGAACTGTTTAAAATTGACAGATAAGTTCCGACAGGTCCGCCTGTTACAGCGGGAGATATTACAGCAGATGAGCATCGGTACAGTATGTATCCGGGCAGTCCGTGAGATATCGAAATGAGGCTGGCATTTTGTGCCGGTAAATGGGAGTGGTACCGCGGGATAACATCTCGTCTTCTTTTTAGAGGACGGGATTTTTTTATTTATAAGATGAAATAACCCACAGTATCAACAAGCAAATCATTAAGAAAGAAGGAAATACACATGAGCAGCAAAGGAAAATTTTATATGACAACAGCGATTGCCTACACATCCGGCAAGCCGCACATTGGAAATACCTACGAGATCGTACTTGCAGATGCGATCGCAAGATTCCGCCGTCAGGAAGGTTATGATGTTTACTTCCAGACCGGAACGGACGAACATGGTCAGAAGATCCAGGAGAAGGCCGAGAAGGCCGGGATCACTCCGAAAGAGTATGTGGACAATGTAGCCGGAGAGGTAAAACGCATCTGGGATCTGATGAACACTTCCTATGATAATTTTGTCCGTACAACCGATGAAGACCATGAGAAACAGGTAAAAAAGATCTTCAAAAAATTATACGATAAAGGTGACATCTACAAAGGTTCCTACGAGGGACTTTACTGTACTCCGTGTGAATCTTTCTGGACAGAGTCACAGCTTGTGGATGGAAAATGCCCGGACTGCGGACGTGAGGTCCAGCCGGCAAAAGAGGAGGCATATTTCTTTAAAATGAGCAAATATGCTGACAAACTCATCAACTACATCAATGAGCATCCGGAATTTATCCAGCCGGTTTCCAGAAAAAATGAGATGATGAACAACTTCTTACTTCCGGGATTACAGGATCTGTGCGTTTCCAGAACATCATTTTCCTGGGGCATTCCGGTAGATTTCGATCCGAAACATGTCGTTTATGTGTGGCTGGACGCTCTGACCAACTATATCACCAAGATTGGATACGATGCAGACGGCAATTCCAGTGATCTGTTCAACAAGAACTGGCCTGCAGACTTACATCTGATCGGAAAAGACATCATCCGTTTCCATACGATCTACTGGCCGATCTTTTTGATGGCACTGGATCTGCCGCTGCCAAAACAGGTGTTTGGTCATCCGTGGCTTTTACAGGGCGGCGAGAAGATGAGCAAGTCTAAAGGAAACGTGATCTACGCAGATGATATGGCTGATTTATTCGGCGTGGATGCAACACGTTACTTTGTATTACACGAGATGCCGTTTGAAAATGACGGAATCATTACCTGGGATCTTGTCATCGAGCGTTACAACTCTGACCTTGCTAATATCCTTGGAAACCTTGTAAACCGTACCATTTCCATGAGCAATAAATATTTTGACGGTGTGGTAAAGAGCACAGGTGTGACAGAGGAAGTTGATGCAGACTTAAAGGCAGTTGTGACATCTGCGAGAGATAAAGTTGCAGAGAAGATGAAAAATCTGCGTGTTGCAGATGCAATCACAGAGGTATTTAACTTATTCCGCCGCTGCAACAAATACATTGATGAGACTGCACCGTGGGTACTTGCAAAGGACGAGGCAGCAAAAGACCGGCTGGCAGAAGTACTTTATAATCTGGTAGAGTCCATCACGATCGGAGCATGTCTGTTAAAGAGCTTCTTACCGGAGACAGCAGACCGTATCTTAGCGCAGCTGAATGCAGGTATGCGTGAATATGATGATCTGGACAAATTCGGACTTTATGAGAATGGAAATAAAGTGACAGACAAACCGGAGATCCTTTTTGCACGTCTGGATGCAAAAGAGATCATGCCAAAGATCGATGCGATCCGTGAAGCACAGAAAGCAGAGTTTGAGGCAGAGCAGAAGGCGCTTGGCGAGCTGCCGGAGACTACAGAGGAATCAGGCGAAGCAATCGATATCGAGGCAAAACCGGAGATCGAATATGATGATTTTATGAAAATGCAGTTCCAGGTCGGAGAGATCATTTCCTGTGAAGCAGTGCCGAAGTCAAAGAAATTATTATGTTCCCAGGTAAAAATCGGAAGTCAGGTAAAACAGATCGTTTCCGGTATCCGCAAATACTACACACCGGAAGAGATGGTCGGCAAAAAAGTAATGGTACTTGTGAACTTAAAACCTGCAAAACTTGCCGGAGTTTTATCTGAGGGAATGCTCTTATGTGCAGAAGATGCAGAGGGTAATCTTGCACTGATGACACCGGAAAAAGCAATGCCGAGCGGAGCTGAGATCTGCTAGTACATCGGGGAACAAAAGAGTGAAAGAAAAAATACAAAAGGTATTCAGGCAAAATATTCCATTTGTGGTGGTGTTTGTGGCGGCACTCATCTGGCATCTGGTCATTAAAATTTCTGCGGGGGATGATGTTGTCTATTTTCAGACTCTGATGGATGGAAGAAGTATCTGGGAAATCTTAGCACACCGCTATGCGACATGGTCTTCAAGAATGGCAATCGAATTTGTACTTATCCCGTTGGTACAGGTTCCATGGCTGTGGAAGATACTGGATATTATTGTTTTTACATTGATTCCTGTATTATTATACCGCTTATTATTCTTGAATCCGGAAAAATATCTGGATATGGAATGTAACATAAATAAAACGGCAGGTAAATGGCTTGTCTGTGCATTTATGCTGCTTTATCCATTTTCTGATATGGTGTCAGCAGGCTGGATCGCGACAACGGTCAATTATCTGTGGCCGCTTCTTGGGTTATTATACATTGCCCTGCTTTTACAGAAACTGGCACAGAAAGGACATGTACACTGGTATGAAGGTGCAGGCGGTGTGGTTTCCTGTATTTTTTGCAGCAGTCAGGAGCAGGTTGCTGCAATTTTGCTGGTGCTGCTGTTTCTTGCCATGGTTTATAGCTGGCGCAGAAAGAAGTCTGGAAGTCTGTGGATCTACGGATATGCAGTCATTGATGTGATCTCGCTTTTTACGATTCTGCGCTGCCCGGGAAACGGTATTCGCAGTATGCAGGAAGTGGAAGGACGTATGCCGGAATTTGCATACTTTTCCGTTTGGGAAAAAATATATATGGGGGCTGCAAATATAGAACGCATTTTTGTTGCGCAGGTCAACAGTATTTTCCTGATCGTCTCGGCCGTGCTTGCCGTATTGGTCGGACTGAAAACAAAAAATTTGATAAAAACGCTGCTGTCATCTGTTCCGGTATTTTGTATCCTTGGATATGCACTGATCCGCACCGGGCATCCGTGGTATGAAAAAATATTTATCATACCAAAGCAGATAGCGGAATGGAATTTTAAAGATCCTGCGAACTGGTTCCCGGTGATATTTTTGATCGTGACGGTGGCAGGAATGTCCTATGCACTGTTTTGCCTGATGAGAGAAAAGCTGGAAACGTATTTCTATACGATTGCCATACTTGGTGTCGGGCTTGCATCCGGTATTGTCATGGGTTTTTCGCCGACGATCTATGCATCGGCGGACCGGCCGTATATTTACCTGTATTTTATTCTGATGGCGGTCTGTCTTTTCTGTATCAGACAGATGCGCAGGCAGATCAGAAAAGAAGTGCCGGTACTGGTCTTAAATATGTCTGCAGTAATATTGGGATTGTTTTGTATGGTTAACATTGCGGAAACGCTCTGGATGTGTCATATCATGTAAATTGAAGGTAATTATTTTGTGCAGTTTTGCCGATGTTAAAGATATATGAATGGATTCATTTTTCATGACAGGCACGCGCAAAGCGGGTAAAAAATATTATGTGATCCCTGTCATGACGTCAGGGAGGAATATGAGTTATGGGAGTTTCGGTGAACAGTGCCGGGAGCACCACGGGGGCAGTGGCAATGGCTGGAACATTGACTATTAAAAATGCAAATAAGGATTCGCGTGCGCGTATTGAGTACGTCTGTGGAAAGAGCAAAAGCAGCGGCACAAAGAAAAAACTGAATTATAACTATAAGGAAGTTTCCAATCAGCTTTTGCGTGCAAAGAAACCGCAGGGCGCGGCAAATGCATTGACAAAAGCAAAAAGCAGGCTTGCCACTTTGCAGCGGTATGCCGCAACGGGGGAATACGACAGCAAGGAAATATCGGCAGCAGTTGCACATGCGAGACGGATGGTAGAGTGTGCGCAGCTTAAAGTGCGTCATTTGAAACAGGAAGAGATAGAAAATAGAAAATATAAAAGCGAAAACAAGTCTGAGGCGACGCAGAAGAAAGGTGAGATCAAGCGCCGCGCAGCAAATAAAGAGCGCGAGTTAAAGGAAAAAATTGCAATCGAAGAGATCCAGAACGTACAGAAAGAAAAGGCAAAACGGATTGAAATACGGCAGAAGCGCAACAGTCACAGACGACAGGAGCAGAGCAAGATCAGCGAAGCAGATATGAAATACATCAAAGACCAGATGGGAAACCGCAATACATCTGATATATCACTGGATTCCGGTGTGATTGTGAGTTTATCTGCCGAGTCCACAAATTTACAGCTGACAGAGGCACAGATTAAGATGCAGGCACAGCAGGATGCGGAGTTAGAGACAGATCAGACAATGAGCGGTGATACCGGTACATTGTCGCAGGGCACATCCGCTGCTTATACAGGTGCTTCGGCGCAAACTGCACCTGCAGCAGGACAGAGTCCGGTAGAGAATATTAATATTTCCATTTAATAAAAAAACGATACTCAATTAAAAAATAAGACATTTTATAAAACCTTTCGTCCTTTTATGATAAAGATAAAAAGATGGGAGGTTTTTTTATGTCGAAAAAAAGAAAACTGCATCAGATAAAAATCGTTGTACCGCACAGCTCGATCCGACTGCAGTTAATAACGGGATTTTTAGTACCCATTATTTTTATTATCATAATAGGTGTTGTTTCGTATCAGAAATCTTATGAGGGACTTACCCAGAACTATGAAAAATCAGCGCTTACAGCCATAGATATGACTGCAGATGGCAGGATGATCAGCGTAAATAATCCGGTTGACAGTGGTCTGATAGATACAGCAGAAAGCAGCAGTTATGTAAAAGTGGATGGCAGACGTTATTATTATATGAGTGCAGAGAGTTCCGTGACAGGTGGAAAAATTGTTGTGATGGTGCCGATTGAGTACATTACCGCAGGAACGAAAGATATCCGGGATATCACGATCGCTATGATCGTTGCGGCATGCATTGCAGCCATGCTTATTGCAACCGTGATCACGGCAGGCATTACGCGCAATATCAGAAAAAGTATCGGAAGACTTGATCGTGTGGCAAACGGAGATCTTACGGTACAGGAAAAAGAGAAACGGAAAAAAGGTGGAGAGTTTGGAAAACTTTTCGAGGCATTATTTCATACCATTACAAGAATGTGATCCCTGATCATGACCGTAGCGGAAATGAAAAATGAAGTCCTGCAGTCCGGGGAATGTGTCATGGAGACAAGCGGCAAAGTCAATGAAATGGTAGAGAGTGCCGGATATACCATGGAGGCATTTGGAAACATGAGCAGCGTCATGGAGAGTATGATACAGGAACTGGATGAGATATCGGGAAAAGTGGATGAGATGAACGGTAGAAGACATGCAGTGTTAGATAAAATACGTGCAATCGGGGATTCTTCTGAACATACCGTAAGAACCACGGAGGAAATAAATCGCTTCCTTGGACAGCAGATGGAGGATTCAGAGGCTTTAAAATCCGAAGTCGTAAAGATGATGGACAGCATGAAACAGTTAGAAAATGCCATTGAAACTTTCCGGTTAAATTAAAAAGACAGATCTAAAATATATTGTAAAAGTATTGGAACTTGGCGTAAAAGGGTATATATTTAAAGCAGGATTTCAGTTGAAGGGATTGCACCGGTAATCGAGGCTGTATATGGTGGACAGAGTGTACCTGGCGGTGAGATCATTGGAAAAATCCCGGTACTCATGCAGGTAAATAAAGGAGAAATATAATTATGATATTTGAAACACATGCACACTATGATGATGAACGGTTTGAGGAGGACAGGGATGCGCTGATCACATCTATGCCAGGGCGTGGTGTAGGAACGATTATCAATGTCGGTGCCTCAATCGAATCTACCAAAACAACGCTTGCACTGTCGGAGAAGTATCCGTTTGTCTATGCAGCAGTCGGTGTACATCCGAGCGATATCAGTGGCCTGAATGAGGAAACATTTGCATGGCTGAAAGAGCAGACCAAAAAAGAAAAAGTAGCTGCGGTCGGAGAGATCGGGCTGGATTATTACTGGGATAAAGAACCGGAAGTACAAAAACAGCAGAGATACTGGTTTGCGGAACAGATGAAAATGGCAAGAGAAGCGTCACTTCCTGTCATCATCCATTCCAGAGATGCGGCAGCGGATACTATGGAAGTGATGAAATCAGTACATGCGGAGGAGATACCGGGAGTGATCCACTGTTATTCTTATTCGAAAGAGATGGCACAGGAATTTATAAAAATGGGATATTATATCGGTGTCGGCGGTGTTGTGACTTTTAAAAATGCGAAAAAGTTAAAGGAGACCGTACAGGAGATCCCGCTTGATCGGATCCTTCTTGAGACGGACTGTCCGTATATGGCGCCGGAGCCGCACCGCGGGGAGCGAAACGATTCTTCATACATCCCGTTTGTGATTAAAAAGATCGCAGAATTAAGAGGGATCACGCCGGAGGAAGTAGAACAGGCGACGAGGGCAAATGCGGAAAGGCTGTTTCGTAATAAGGATATTATTTACAAAAAAGAATAGTTTGGTTATAATATATATAAGATAGTAAAGAGATGCTCTGTTCAATTGGAACAGGGCTTTATTTTTTTGCAAGTTCCGGTGTATCACTCCAGAAGCGCTTCGGAATGTTCTGTGCCTGAAGTTTTGGATTGATCCGTGCCTGGATCGCAATCTGGTCAAAAAAGGCCAGCCACAGTTTCCGATACGCAGACTCTTTTTCGGAGGTACGTTTTAAAAGGTCCTGATCTATGCCGGAGGCATCCACCAGCATGAAGTTCTTGCCGGCGGCATGGACTGCGGCAAGCTGCCGGTTCTCATCATATATCATAAAATTCTCCTGTGGGAGACGATCGGTGAAGTGCTCTGCTAATATCGGCAGGGCATTATTTTTTGGATGGATCGTGGAGAATAAAACACCATTTTCCAGTTCCGAAAAACGAAGAAAGCCGAGCAGGTGATGCGCTTCGTTTGCGGTAGCGCGCGACAATGTAAACAGGCGGTGGACATAAGGATTGGAGAGATCATGGATGGCGCGTGCTCCGGCGGCTGTATTCAGACCAAGTACAAGAGTGTGGTAAATAGCGTCGGCTTTGTCTAAGTCATTCTTTTTCGCGGGAACAATGGAGAGGATCGCATTTAAAATGGCATCGTAAAATTCACTGCCAAGCCTGCACTGGATGGTACGGGCGACTTTATCTGATTTTTCTGTGGAAGTTTCCACATGGATATACTCATAAAACAGTTGATAATTGTCCGGCTCATGGCAGACAACGTGGATATCTTCGTGCGAGCAGGCATGCGGGTATATGCGGGAAGAAGTGTCAGTCGCTGTGCTGCCGGCTGGATATTTTTTATTTTGATTTACTTTAAAATCCCACGCATCATAAATGCCGGAAAAAATTCCGTTGGGAGAATCTTCGCAGATAAATGTGTACATATTAATCCCCATTCTTGCGCTGTTTTTCAATGAAAACAACGTTTTCATTTGCATCTCAAGTTTGTGCGTAAGCACAAATCTTGCATGTGAAAAATCTTATTTTTCACACTAATCTCCATTCAGCATCATCAGGAAAACAAACTGAGCTGCTGATATCCTGCCTCACGTATTTCGCGTGGAATCTGGGTACGGTCGGCAATCAGGCTGCGGCAGATATAATCCTCGTCTAATTTTGTGGGATACATCATGCGACCGGAACAGGTGATAAAGTATAGGGCACGTTTTAGTACGACACCGATCTTTTTCAGATCGGAAAAATCGAGTTTATTCATACGTCTTGCCTTTACGATGCGGGAGGCAGATTTTGCACCGATGCCGGGAACCCGCAAAAGGGTGTGATAATCGGCGCGGTTGATCTCAACCGGAAAATACTCCAGGTGACGGAGTGCCCAGTCACATTTTGGATCCAGATAGATATTGAAATCCGGGCGGTCTTTGGTCAGTAATTCATCTACTTTAAAATCATAATAGCGCAGCAGCCAGTCTGCCTGATAGAGGCGGTGCTCACGTAAAAGAGGCGGACCACCCGGCAGAACCGGCAGGTTTGAGTCGTGGTTTACATTGACAAAAGCCGAGTAAAAAACTCTCTTTAAGTCAAACTTCTGATAAAGTGTCTCAGCAACGCGCATGATTTCATAATCGTGTTCCGGAGTGGCACCAATGATCATCTGTGTGCTCTGACCGGCGGGGACAAAACGCGGTGCTTTGCGGTAAATGGCAAGTTCATCCTTATTTTCCGTAATGCGGTTCTGGATCTGGCGCATTGGTTTTAAAATAGTAGTTCTGGACTTATAGGGAGCCAGTTTCTTTAAGCTGTCGGCGGTCGGAAGTTCTAAATTGACACTCATACGGTCGGCAAGAAAACCGGCTTTTTCCACAAGGACAGGATCTGCGCCGGGAATCGCTTTGACATGGATATAGCCGTTGAAATGGTAGACATTGCGTAGCCGGTAGAGGGTCTGATAGATCAGATCCATCGTGTAATTGGGACTGATCATGATGCCGGAACTTAGGAAAAGTCCCTCAATATAGTTGCGCCGGTAAAATTCTATCGTCAGCTCACAGACTTCATCCGGGGTAAAGGAAGCCCGTTTTACATCGGAGTTACAGTTGTTCTGGCAGTAGGCGCAGTTAAAAATACATTCATTGGTAAAGAGGATCTTGAGCAGAGAAATACAGCGCCCATCCGCAGAGAATGAGTGACAGATTCCGCAGGCGAGAGAGTTCCCCATGCCGGTGCCATTGCCACGGCGGTCCACACCGCTGGAAGTACAGGCAACATCGTATTTTGCAGCGGCGGTAAGTATAGAAAGTTTTTCCATTAGGGACATATTTTGCTGGATGTTCATGTTGATCTCCATTTCTCATGGTCTTTTCATATTCTTCATAGTTACATATAAACGGGGTTGGATTATCGGTCGCATATTACTAAAAACAGAACGAGTGTTCGATAAAATCAATATAACACAAAATCAAAACACATGCAATAGAAAAACGAAAATATGTTCGATAAAATGAATAAAAAAATAGCATATAATTTTTAAAATCTACGAAAACATAACGAAACAGTATATATTTTATTGAAAATAAAGTCGAATATGGTAAAATTGAAACAACAGGAGGAATCTGGACAGAGGGGGAAATTGGTATGAAATCAATAAAAACAAAAATTATTGTAACCGTAATACTATGTTCGCTGGTATCTACATTTATCTGCGGAGCGATCAGTATTGTAAACTCAGTCAGCACTTCTTATGAAGATTCACAGCAGGAAATGCAGCTTAAGTGTGTGAGTCAGAGCGATGAACTTGATACCATGATGCAGAATGTTTCACAGTCAGTGGAAATGGTATACAGCATTGCAGTTGCCAAACTGGAACATGCAGCATCCTTCCGGACGAGTAAGGACTATGTGGATACTTATACAAAGCAGATGCTTCCTATCCTGATGCAGTCTGCACAGAACACAAAGGGAGCACTCACGGCGTATATCCGTTATAACCCTGAATTTACGGAACCGACAAGCGGGCTTTTCCTTACAAGGAACAACAGTGACAGTGAATTTGAGAGTGTGACGCCAACAGACTTTTCCATGTATGATCCGAGTGATGTGGAGCATGTCGGATGGTATTATATTCCGGTACAGAACGGAAAAGAAACCTGGATGGAACCATATCTGAATTCTAACATAGGTGTGTATATGATTTCTTATGTTATTCCGATTGAGGTGGATGGAGAGTCCATTGGTATCATTGGAATGGATATTGATTTCAGTGAATTTACAAATACGATTGATTCTTTAAGTATATTTGATAGTGGTTATGGTTTCCTTGCCAATGATTCCGGTGAGGTAATGTATCACAAAGATCTTGAGATTGGAAGTAACCTTGCAGATGCAGACAGTGGTTTGCAGGCTGTAGTGGATGCGCTTGGAAATGAGCAGACGGAGGAGACTGCCGTTTCCTATACTTATCAGGGAAAAGATAAGGTCATGTATTATAAGACATTGGAAAATGGCATGAAATTTGTCCTTACGGCACCAAAAACTGAACTGCAGGAAAAATCCAGACAGCTTGCAAAACAGATATTCGGAGGAGCTGCTTTTGCAATGATACTTACCATAATTATCGGTACAGTACTCGGATTTACAATCACAAAGCCGATCACCCAGATCGACGGTATCGTAAAACAGACGGCTGAATTTGAGTTTGCGAGCAATTCGGCAAACCAGCACCTTTATAAAAGAAAAGATGAAACCGGAAGAATGGCGATATCACTTCACAACATGCGCAAGAATCTGCGTCAAATGGTAGCAAATATCCGTCATGTATACACAGATCTGAAAAATACGACAGAACAGCTTTCTGACACGACGAAGCGTGTGCGTGAAATGAGCAGCGTCAACACAGACACGACGCAGGAGCTTGCGGCTGCTATGGAAGAGACAGCGGCGACGATGGAGACGGTCAACACCACGGTCAGTGATATCAAAGAGCGTGCAACGGATATTGAGCGGTATTCAAAGGAGGGACGGGAGTCCTCTGTTGAGGTAAAGGAACGCGCAGGTCAGCTTAAGTTAAAGACGCAGGCTGCAAGCGAAAAAACGGTTCAGATGTACGAAAATGTACAGCAGAAAACAGAAGCTGCCATGGAGCAGGCAAAAGCAGTAGAAAAGATCAACCAGTTTACACAGGCAATCCTTGAAATTTCAAGTCAGACGAATCTGCTGGCATTAAATGCCTCAATCGAGGCGGCAAGAGCCGGAGAGGCAGGAAAGGGATTCGCAGTCGTTGCCGGAGAGATCGGTACGCTGGCAGCCCAGACATCCACGACGGTCGGCAGTATCAATGAAATCATTGCCGAGGTAAACCAGGCTGTGGCAAATATGACAGGATGCTTAAAGGAAAGTACGGATTTCTTAGAGCAGACAGTACTAAAAGATTATGAGGACTTTATGGGGGTTGCAGACCAGTATACGAAAGATGCAACCGTATTTGATGATGATATGTCTGCCATCAGCGGACAGATCAATACACTGTTAAGTTCTATTGTTGAGATTGCAGATGCCATGCAGGGTGTCAGCAGAACGGTTTCCGAGGCGGCTGATGGTGTGACGGATATTGCACAGAAAACACTTGAGGTTTCCGGAATTGTCCAGGGAAATGAAACACTTGTGGACAATAACCGTGAGAATATTGTACGGCTGAACAGTGTTATCGAAATGTTCCACGATGAAAAATAAATCTTTGCCTTATATATGATTTTTGTATATAATGAAAGACAGGGTGTCAGAGACGGACAGACCGTGATGGCATCCTGTTTGTATATTTATGGCGATAGGTCTGCCCATGGAATGCGCAGTCTGTTTATTGTATACAATATTTTATACGCAGAAATGGAGAATAGTGTGAAACATAAGAATTTTCACACGCAGAAATGGAGAATAACATGGATAACGATATTTTTTCACACTTTCCGGACAGGGAAACATTTGACAGATACTGGAATGAGAATTATGTTCCTGTTACATACGAGGATGTGGCAACGGTATTTCGCGATTTTGTAAAATCTGCAGAGGGACATATTTATCTTTCTGATTATGAGGAGAAAGGCTGTATTTCCAAGGAAGATTTCAAGGACAATCTTTCCCAGGAGGCGCAGTTTGCTTTTCAGGATGGACTGACGGAAGTATTTTATGATAAAAATCCGGAGCTTTATGAAACGGCATTTGCACTTTTTGAGGAGGCACAGATGACAGGTCAGGGAGATGCAAGTGTGGCACAGACTTTTCATGAGACATTTAACGGGTTGTATACAGAGTTTTTAGATACGCTGTTTGAGGAAATGTTAAGTAACCGGAAGGATTGAGAGGAGTTTTATGGCTACATTAGGGATTCCGCAGAATACGATTGCGGTTTTGCAGAAATATCATTTTAATTTTCAGAAAAAATTCGGGCAGAACTTTCTGATCGATCCGCATGTACTTGAGAAGATCGTCGAGGCCGCGGGAGTGACAAAGGATGATTTTGTTCTTGAGATCGGTCCGGGTATCGGTACGATGACACAGTATCTGTGTGAAAATGCCAGGGAAGTGACTGCGGTAGAGATTGATACCAATCTGATCCCGATCTTAGAGGATACATTGAGCGCTTATGATAATGTGACTGTGATCAACCAGGATATTTTAAAACTGGATATCGCAAAACTTGCGATGGAAAGAAATGGTGGAAAGCCGATCAAGGTCGTTGCAAATCTTCCTTATTATATTACCACACCGATCATCATGGGACTTTTTGAGAGCCATGTTCCGATCGACAGCATTACGGTCATGGTGCAGAAGGAAGTTGCAGACCGCATGCAGGTAGGACCGGGAACGAAAGATTACGGTGCACTGTCGTTAGCGGTGCAGTTTTATGCAAAACCGGAGATCGTTGCCAATGTTCCGCCAAACTGCTTTATGCCGCGCCCGAATGTCGGCAGTGCAGTGATCCGGCTGACCAGACACGAAGAGGTGCCGGTGCAGGTGGATGATGAAAAACTGATGTTTCACATTATCCGGGCATCGTTTAACCAGAGAAGAAAAACACTGGCGAACGGATTGTCGAATGCGCCGCAGGTACATCTTTCCAAGGAAGAGATACAGGAGTGTATCGCAGAACTTGGAGAACCGCTTACCATCCGGGGGGAGGCGCTCACGTTAGAGCAGTTTGCAGCTCTTTCCAATATTATTGGAAACAGACAGAAAAAATAAAGCAAAATTAAGGAGGAGATTATGGACGAAAATCAGAACATGAACAATGGACAACAGACTTACGGGGATCAGCAGTATAACAACGGACAGCAGACCTATGGCAATCAGCAGTATAACAATGGACAGCAGACTTATGGGGATCAGCAGTATAATGGAGGACAGCAGACCTATGGCAATCCGCAGTACAGCCAGAATAACTGGACACCGCAGGAGCAGCATGGTCCGGTTTCAGATATTTTCTGCTATCTGTTACTGATCGTAATGCCGCTGCGTGAGATCATCAGCATGGTTGCGACATCATCTGTATTTCAGGCAATGACTTATGACAGCATTATGGATGGCAGCTATATGAATGTGATGTACAATGGAAGTTATGTGATATTTTCTCTGCTTAATTATGCATTGCTTGCGGCATTCATTATTTTTGTTGTCATCGACATTGTAAAGATCAACAAGCAGAATTATAAAATACTTGGACTGATCCTGTTTGCAATCTTTTTAAAGCCTGG
Source organism: Roseburia sp. (assembly GCA_019411365.1). Next base: position 10,818 of record DXQT01000010.1, on the reverse strand, counting down.
TTATTATGTATGGCGGGCACATCTTTTAAAACGCAAAATGGCGTTTCCAATCGTGTATACCGTACTTTATGCACTGCTGATCATGGCAGAGATCGGATTTGTAATGATGCAGGCATTTAGTCTGGTAATGAATGTGATGTAAAAAATCTGAATGAGAAGTCTCTCTGTTTCATATATTAAATGGACAGGGAGATTTTTTTATGGGAAAAAGACGAAGAAAACGTGCAGGTTTTTGGCTGAAAGGAATATGTCTGATATTACTGGTGCCGGTTTTTATCACAACACTGATGCAGCGAATGCGCCTGGAAAACCTCATTTATGGAAAGGAAGGGGCGCAGGAAGTATGGAATACCATAGATAGTGTAGAGGGTATGGAGAGGGAAGTCCGGGAGCATCAGGAAAATAAAAAAGATATCTTATCAGGACAGGCAGAGACACAAAGTGGAGACAGTAAGGATGAGGATGAAGAAACTGAGATGAAGGTCTTGCAGATCGTGGCGCAGGAGATCGGGATTGATAAATCAGCGGAAACGATCAAAGCACAATGTGTGATCGCCAGAACGAATCTGTATGATGCCATGCAGGCGGGGACGAAGGAACCGGAGAGCATGCCGCCGGATCAGCAGCAGGAGCTTTGGGGAGAAAATTTTGATAAAAATTATCAGAAACTGAAATCCTGTGTGGAAGCGACGGCGGGGGAGACACTCTTATATAACAGAACTTACATATATGCGGCATATCATGCGATCAGCAGTGGGCGGACACGCAGCATGTCAGAGTTATATGAAGATGCAGACATGCCATATCTTGTTACGGCAGAATGTCATGCGGACACCACGGCGGAAGGTTATCTTTCCGTGTTTTATTATGAAAAAGAGGAGTTCCTGGAAAAATGCCGTGCGGCATATCCTGATGCAGGGCTGACAGAACCGGCACAGATTGAAATCGTAAGCCGCGATGCGGCAGAGTATGTGACAAAAATCAAAGTTGCGGGGGAAACATACGATGGAGAGCAGTTCCGCCATGCATTAGAGCTTCCATCTGCCTGCTTTACGATCACGGAAATGGACGATCATGTGCGCATCGTGGCAAGGGGCATGGGACATGGTTTTGGATTAAGCCAGAATACAGCAGAGAAACTTGCAAAAGAGGGATATGGTTATCGGGAGATTCTTGCTTATTTTTATAAGGGAGCAGTGATCGGGCAGGCCGGTAATTTATAGGAAAGAAATAAAAAAATAATCGTATAAACCATCCGGGATGTGGAAACACTATGGTTAAAAATAAATAATGGATGGTGAGAAATAATGAAAAAGAAAGGTTTTTTGGGGTACAGACAATATGTGATTGCGGGGCTGCTGATCGCTTTAGCGGCAGTTGGAACGACTGCGTTATACAGCAGCCGACAGGAAAAGGAACGGGAGCAGATGGAAGCCGAACTTGCAGAAGAAATGCAGAAACAGGCAGATGATATTGCAGCAGAGGAGAGTTCGGAGCAGTCTGCCGAGGCATCTGCACTGGTTCCTCCAAAACAGTCTTTAAATGAAATGGAGAATGAACTGGATGATCCTGCCGTAACGGCGGAACTTGCAGAAGAAAATAATGCAGCGGAAACGGAAGAAACAGAAGCAGCACAGAGCATTCAGACGACAGGCAAAGCACAGACACTTCATTTTTCGGAGGAGCTGCTCTGGCCGATGGAGGGAAACGTGATCATCAATTACAGCATGGATTCCACGGTTTATTTCCCGACGCTTGACCAGTATAAATATAATCCGGCAGTGATCATTGCAGGTGAGGTCAATGATAAAGTCTATGCAGTTGCCAAAGGCCAGATTAAGAGTATTGAAAATGATGAGGTGACAGGCTGTACAGTTACGGTCGATCTGGGTGATGGCTATGAGGCAGTTTACGGACAGTTAAAGGAACTGAATTTTGCAAAGGGAGATTATGTGGAGGCCGGACATGTATTAGGATATGTTGGAGAACCGACGAAATACTTCACGGTAGAGGGAAGCAATCTGTATTTTGAACTTGACAAAGATGGCACACCTGTGGATCCGGTAGCATATTTCGAATAAAAGAAAAAGCATTCTTCCTTGAATAAGACACAGTTCTATTTTATAATAAAAGACGGTATTCTTTTTATGGAGAAAACCTTAGAAGTGAATGTCTGGTGTGGAATGAGAGGAGGCAGTGCACATGGAATACGACGGATATGATGAAGTTGTCCGCGCATGGATACAGGGAGTGTACGACAGCCGGGGAAACGATGCAAAACGGACATTGAAGTTGTGTTATGATATTGAACAGTATGCAATGAAAAAAAATGATCCAAAGCTGCTTGGATTTGCATACTATTACAGTGCAGAGACTTATTATCTGTTAAATGAAAGTGAAAAGTTTTTTTTCTGCATCAGCAAAGGCGTATCTTATCTGAATGAATCAAATCAGTGGGAACTTGTGGCGCGTGCATATAATCTGATGGCAATTACGGCGATCAATCGGGGAAATGAGCCGATCGCACTTGACTATTATCTGACTGGATTGAATTTCTGTACGAAATATCAGTTAAAACAGGAAGAAACCATGATAGATATAAATCTTGGAAATTTATATTTATCCTGTGGACAATATTTAGAGGCACAGAGATATTTTGAAAATTGTGGACAGCATGTAAAGGATTTTGTGAAAGATGATAAAAATTACCGCCTGATCACCTGTGTTTATATAGGAATGGGAACCGGTTTTTTGTATCGCGATATGCCGGAGCGTGCAGCACATTATGCAGAGCTTGTCTCGGATGAGTGCGCGGGCCGTATTGATGGCATTGAACTGCTCAGTTTTCGCTGTTTTAAGGCACAGGTATGCCATGCAACCGGAAAGACGGCGGCGCGTGATGAATGCATCCGGTTGATCTGTGAGGAGATCAATGCAGATATTCCGATCATGGATATTTTTAGTGATCTTTATGAATTCAGCCAGCTTTTGCTTGAAATCGGAAATGATGATGCTTTTTTGCGGGTAATGGAAATTTTAGAGCCATTGACATGGCAGTCAAAGATCGTCAATCTTCAGAGGCAGATTATTTCCCTGAAAATTAAGTTTTACCGTATGCATAAGGATAATGATGCATATTTAGAGGCTGCGGGGCAGTATTACGAGTTGTCCGAGATCATGGAAAAAGAAAAACAGGCGATGATCGCAAATATGCTTGATGTGCGGGAATCTTTAGAGCGGGCGAACAAAAAAAGACGCGAGATGGAAGAAGCAAATATACGGCTTCTGGAAAAGTCAGAGACGGATGCACTGACGCGCCTGGCAAACCGGTTCCGCCTTAATGATTATCTGGATCAGGTATTTGAGAAGGCATTATCAGAGCAGACGCCGCTTGCCATGGAGATCCTGGATATCGATTATTTTAAGCAGTATAATGATAACTACGGACATCAGGCAGGGGATGAGTGCATTAAGCGGATCGCAAAGCAGCTTGAGCTGATGCAGAATGATATGATATTCTGTGCGAGATATGGAGGGGATGAGTTTATCATTCTCTATCAGAATATGACGGAGGAAGCGGTCAGACATGCGGCGGAGGGATTGCGGCAGCGGATCATTGATCTTGGAATCCAACATGCATATTCTAAGGCAATGCCTATCGTGACAATCTCACAGGGAATCTGTTATGATATTCCGAAAGATGATACAAAGAGCTGGGATTTTCTGCATGCGGCAGATGCGATGCTTTATCAGGTTAAGAAAAAATCCAGAAATGATCTTGCACTGGGACACTTAGCAGATGTGAGTGACAAATAAAACAGGAAACATTTTATGAATGCGGCATAGAATATAACAGATAGAAACAAAAATCCGCAATCGAGTTTTTCACACGGAAAACCGGAAGTAAAAAGTGATGCAGTAGAATGGATAATATACATGATTGTCGATTGCTTTTAAATAAGAAGTAACACCCAGACCAAAAATCGGCGACGATTTTGTCGAAAGATGAGGTTTGGGGTACATAATTCCCGAAAATCCGCAGTTGATGCGAACTGTTGCGCGGGGGAATTTCTTGACAAAAGTACGGGCACCGTGTTATCATTCAGACTGTTGCGCTTATGGGGGCTGTTGATCAGCCCCTTGTTTTACGCGCGCCAATGGCGCACGTTTCTATAGAAAGGAAATATATGGAAACAGTTAGATTCGATCAGTTAGATTTATATCCGCAGGTATTGCGTGCGATAGCAGAAATGGGATTTGAAGAGGCAACACCGATCCAGAGTCAGGCAATTCCGGTTGTGATGTCCGGTGTGGATGTCATTGGACAGGCACAGACAGGAACCGGAAAGACGGCATCATTTGGAATCCCGGTACTGCATAAAGTAGATCCGAATAATAAAAAAACACAGGTTATCATCTTATCACCGACAAGAGAGCTTGCCATCCAGGTGGCGGATGAGATCCGTAAACTTGCAAAATATATGCACGGTGTAAAGATCCTTCCGGTGTACGGCGGACAGGAGATCAGCCGTCAGATCAAGGCATTGAAGGGTGGGGCACAGATTATTATCGGTACACCGGGACGTGTTATGGATCATCTGCGCAGAAAGACGATCCGCTGTGAGGCAGTGAACACGATCGTACTTGATGAGGCAGACGAGATGTTAAACATGGGATTCCGTGAGGATATTGAGACGATCTTAGAGTATATCCCGGAGGAAGGACGTCAGACGGTGTTATTTTCTGCGACCATGCCAAAGCCGATCTTAGATATCACGAAGAAATACCAGCACGATGCCGTGACGATCAAAGTGGTAAAAAAAGAGCTGACCGTTCCGAATATTGAGCAGTATTACTATGATGTAAAGAGAAAAGACAAGATCGAAGTTTTGACCAGACTTCTTGATTATTATAATCCGAAACTCTCTCTGGTGTTCTGTAACACAAAACGCATGGTGGACGAACTGACTGAGGAACTGCAGGGACGCGGTTATTTTGCAGAGGGACTGCACGGAGATATGAAGCAGACACAGCGTGACCGTGTGATGCGCGGTTTCCGTACCGGAAAAACAGAGATCCTGATCGCGACCGATGTTGCAGCGAGAGGTATCGATGTGGATGATGTGGAAGCGGTATTCAATTATGATATTCCACAGGATGACGAATATTATGTTCATCGTATCGGAAGAACCGGACGTGCCGGAAGAACCGGTCGTGCGTTTACTTTCGTCAAAGGCAAAGAAGTATACAAATTAAAAGATATCATGCGTTACTGCAAGACCAAGATCGTTGCAATGCCGATCCCGTCCACGGATGATGTGGCACAGATCAAGGCTGAGAAGGTCATGGAAGAAATCGGAAGAATTATCGACGAGGAAAATTTAAAAGATACGATCGATATTATCGAAAAGCAGATCAACGAATCTGATTATACTGCAATGGACATTGCAGCAGCATTCTTAAAACAGGCGTTGGGACAGATCAATCTTGACAATGACAGAGAGGACTCTTTTGATTTTGACAATACCGGAGCTGAAGAGGGCATGGTGCGTCTGTTTATCAACATCGGTAAAAAAGACCGCGTGAAACCGGGCGATATCTTAGGTGCAGTCGCAGGCGAATCCGGCATGCCGGGTAAACTTGTCGGAGCCATTGATATGTATGATAAATACACATTCGTGGAAGTGCCGAGAGAATACGGAAAAGAAGTTTTAGATGCCATGAAAAATGCAAAGATCAAAGGCCGCTCCGTCAATATGGAACCGGCAAACCAGAAATAAAAAGTTTAAGTCCATGAGTGAAAATATTTCCGGTCAAAAAAATCCCGTGGGAAATGATTTTTAAAATCAGTCTCATACGGGATTTTTTTGTAATGTTACTGTCCGATCCTGCTCACGATACTCCGGTTGATCTTCATTAAGAAAAATGCAGTTGCACCCACAGATACCAGTTCAGCGATCGGGAATGCCCACCATACCAGATTGACATTGCCGGACTGTGCTAACAGGTATGCTGCCGGAAGCAGGATCACCAACTGCCTTGCAATGGAAATGCACATACTGTAGACTGCTTTTCCAAGTGCCTGGAAAATACTACTGCAGGAAATTCCAAAACCGGCAAGCAGGAAGCTTAAACTGATGATACGCAGCGCAGGGACACCGATGGAGAGCATTGTGTCGGAAGCCTGAAACATGGAGAGAAGCTGCTTTGGAAAGAGCTGGAATAAAAGCAGGCCGACTGCCATGATGCTGACTGCATAAGCGACACAGTGTTTTAAAGTTTTTGTGACACGCTCTTTGTTTCTGGCACCGTAGTTGTATGCCATAACCGGGATGACACCGTTGTTTAAACCAAAAGCCGGCATAAATACGAAGCTCTGCAGTTTAAAGTAAACGCCGAACACTGCGGTTGCCGTGGAGGAAAATGCGATCAGGATACGGTTCATACCGTAGTTCATCACGGAACCGATCGCCTGCATTACAATAGAGGGAACACCGATCACGTAAATCTGTCCGATAATATTTTTGTCCGGGCGAAAATGGTGCAGGTCAATCTGTACTTCCTTATTTTTTGTATGGTTTAAAACAACTGCCAGAATACCGGCAATCATCTGTCCGATGACGGTTGCAGCAGCAGCACCGGAAATGCCCATTTTCGGGAGACCAAACAGACCAAAGATGAGAACCGGATCGAGAGCGATATTGATGATCGCACCGACACCCTGTGTATACATGGTATAAATGGTTTTTCCGGTTGCCTGCAGCATACGCTCAAACATAAGCTGCGTAAAAATACCGAAAGAAAGACAGCAGCAGATCGTCAGATACTGTTTTCCATAAACGATGATCTCTTCAATATCTGTCTGGCTGCGGAAAAACGGTTCTGCAAAAAACAGACCGATGATCAGAAAGAGCAGATAGCTGACAAGAATTAAAAATACAGCATTTTCTGCGACCTTATTTACTTTTTCGGTATCCTTTTCTCCCAGGGAGCGCGCTAAAAGCGCATTTACGCCGACGGCAGTTCCGACACCGACAGCAATCATAAGGTTCTGGATCGGGAAAGCCATAGACACTGCGGTCAGGGCATTTTCGCTGATCATGGCAACAAAAATACTGTCGACAATATTATAGAGCGCCTGAACGAGCATGGAGATCATGATCGGCAGGGACATTGAGATAATGAGTTTGTCAATCGGCATGACGCCCATTTTATTTTCTTCCATAAATCCTCCTTTGTTTAACCTTTGTGTAAAAAATTCCATAATTTACTCCCGGAAAATAAAAGCTTCCGGGAGCACTACCTTCCTATATTAGCATTCCTTTTATCCGAATACAAGGTACAACTTCATCAAATCTTAATGTTTTGACTGATTGGAAATTCATAATTATTCCGTTACAATAAAAGCATGATCATAAAGAGACAGGTTTATGTAAAAATCTATCGAAAACCTGTGGAAAAGGGGAAAACATGTACAGTATACTGGTGTGCGATGATGAGAAAGACATTGTTTCAGCATTAAAAATCTATCTGATAGCGGACGGTTATCAGGTATTTGAGGCATATAACGGAAAAGAGGCACTTGAGGTGTTAAAGGAACAGGACATCCATCTGGTACTGATGGATATCATGATGCCGGAGATGGATGGGATTGCAGCGATGGTGAAAATCCGTGAGACGAGCAATGTTCCGGTTATTTTACTGACAGCAAAAAGTGAGGATACAGATAAAGTGTTAGGACTGACTGTCGGGGCGGACGATTATATCACCAAACCGTTTAATCCGATTGAAGTGCAGGCGCGCGTCAAATCACAGCTCAGACGCTATATGCAGCTCGGAGGCGGAGCTATCAGAAAAGATGTTCTCTCGATCGGCGGGATCGAACTTGACGACCGCAGCAAAGAGGTGTCGCTTGACGGCGAAAAGATTTCTCTGACACGCACGGAATACGATATTTTAAAACTTCTGATGGAGCATCCTGGAGATGTGTTTTCCCCGAACCAGATTTACGAACAGGTATGGCAGGATAATCCCTACGGAACGGAGAATACGGTGGCGGTACATATCAGGCATCTGCGGGAAAAAGTGGAGTATAACCCGGCAGAACCGCGGTATTTGAAAGTTGTGTGGGGACGTGGTTATAAAATGGAAGGACAGGTGTGAAAAAAGTGGAAAAGTGGAGAGGATCGACGGCGGCAAAGATCATTGCATGGATTGTGCTCAGTGCCAGTGCACTGTGTTTTGTGTTCAGTGCGGTGGGCGTGATCTTTATGTTTGATGAAGGAATCTATAGAAATTCAAAGGATGAAACAAGAAAGCAGTGGTTTGAAAATGTTTCCTATGAATATGGTCTGTCCGCGGTGGATGATGTAAGGCGGGAACAGCCGGCAGATTCTGTAGAAAGCAAATATTTTAAATATGGTATTATCAAAGCAGACAGTCTCGAGGGGATTGACCTGAATGATGAAAAATCGTATGCGGAACGCAACTTTTCGGATAAGATCAGTCTGGAAGATGTGTATACAAACAGTGTGGAATTATCGGACGAAGATCAGATTGTATACACAAATGGAAATTTTCTGACCGGCGGCGGTGTGCAGCTCATGTATTCCGGGGATAATTCGTGGGTGAGCGTTTATGCGGACCGGGTCTGCTATGATGAGGCAAAAGGTGTTTTTGTTTATCTGGCGGGAAATGAGTATTATCCGGTGCAGACGATTGAGACGGACATAGACGGATATGGAAGCGCAGTTTTTACTTATGATACCGAGAGAAAAATGTATCTGTTTGAACACACAGACGGGACAGGAGATGCTGCTTCTGCGGAAAGAACGGCTGCAGATGGGGCATTGACCGATGTTGCGGACGGGGATACAGTAGCAGAATCAACGGAAGAGCCACTGACGGATGTCACAGACAGCGGCATGGATGATATTGCAAATGGAGAATACGTCACGTTTGACATGTTTGATGGCACGCGCATGGATGTAAATCACTGGGGAAATGTGTTATTAGACGGAGTCCGGGAGATATCCATGGATGAGATCGACCGGGTGGACTCATCTGAAAAAAACAAAGAAGATGCCAGCGTTTCGTATACAACACACGAGGATTATTATCTTGACAGCAACTATACACTCTGGGTAAACATGGGGAACACATCACCGAAAACCACTTATCAGATGGTTGTGATCCTGCCGCAGAATATTGGGACAGACTGGAACAGTACGGACTTGTACGTACAGGCAAATACCCTGCTGAATTTTGTATACAGCATGCGTTACACGGCGCTAGTCACAATGTTTGTAAGTTTTATCATCGGAGCAGCAGCCTTTGTATTTCTGATGTGTGCGGCGGGGCACCGGAATGGAACGGATGAGATCGTTACGACTGTCTGGGATCATCTGTGGCTGGATGTTTTTGCAGTGGGGGCTGTGCTGGCAGAGGTATTTGTTTTCTATGTGGCAGCGATATTCCTGATAAATGTCGATGTTGCGTATCTGCCGTTTATCTTATTTGTTACTGCAGTTGCAACCCTTTGCATGGGATGGCTGTTGTTACTGTTTTTATTAAGTTTTTCCGTGCGGGTAAAATTGGGAAAATGGTGGAGACATACCCTGTGTTACCAGCTTTTCCGTAAAATCGGACAGTTCGCCCGGATGATCTGGGAAAATATCGGGTTTCTCTGGAAAGTGATCCTGGTCATGCTGGTACTTGCATTTTTTGAGGGCATAGGGGTATTGATGTTTTTTAATTCAGACATAGCCCTTTTACTCTGGCTGTTAGAAAAACTGGTTTTATATCCGCTGGTCCTGTGGTACTGTGTGCAGTTAAACCAGTTAAAGAACGGAACGGAAAAAATTGCAGGCGGTGAGCCGGGCTATCAGATCAGTACAAAGCGTATGACCGGTATATTTAAGGAACAGGGAGAACAGATCAACCATATCAGCGACGGCATGACACATGCGATCGAAGAGCGGATGAAGAGTGAACGTTTCAAGACAGAACTGATCACGAACGTGTCCCATGACATTAAGACTCCACTGACATCGATCATCAACTATGTGGATCTGCTGGAAAAAGAAGAACTGCACAACGAGACAGCGCAGGAGTATTTAGAGGTGTTAGAGCGCCAGTCAAGCCGATTGAAAAAGCTGATCGAAGACCTGATCGAGGCGTCCAAAGCATCAACCGGAAATCTTCCGGTACATTTAGAGCGGTTAGAAGCCGGGATATTTATGACACAGACGGTCGGGGAATTTGAGGAAAAGACAAAAGAGGCAGGACTTGATCTTGTGATCGAAAAGCCGGAGACACCGGTCTATATCATGGCGGACAGCAGACATTTCTGGCGTGTGATCGATAATCTGATGAATAATATCTGCAAATATGCCCAGAGTGGGACGCGTGTCTACATCAATCTTGAAGTAAAAGAGGCACAGGTGTCTATCACCTTCCGCAATACGTCAAAATACCCGCTCAATATCAGCAGTGATGAACTGATGGAACGTTTTGTGCGGGGCGATGCATCCAGAAATACGGAAGGAAGCGGACTCGGACTTTCTATCGCAAACAGCCTGATGGATCTTATGGGTGGTACATTCCGTCTGTATGTGGACGGAGATCTGTTTAAGGTCGTGCTCGGGTTTGCCGAGACAGCAGAGAAAGAAACAAAAGAAAAAATCGAAGAACTGTAATTGTTGGAAGTTGCACTACAGGTGTGAACAATAACCCAAAAGCATGGTTGTCCAGAGGGATGCCATGCTTTTTTCAGTTTGCGCGCCATGGGCGCGCTCTAACGGGTGTAAGTCCCGAACA
>DXQT01000001.1:30686-197859 GCA_019411365.1 Roseburia sp. | reverse complement strand
TTTGTGCAACTGGTATATGTTGGAATCAGGTGGTATGTAAAAGGATGGCGGGAAGCCAGAGGATATCATTAAAACAAGAATATCGATATTTTATTGGTACTATATGTATTTACTTTCGTGCTAATAAATATTATCATATTAGCATGAAAGGAGAATGTGTATGACTCAGTTTGAACAATTAGATTTATTGCTGAATGAATATGGAGGAATAATTCAGACCTTTCAAGTTATAGATAATGGAATTAGTAAGCCTGTGTTTTATTCTTATGTAAAAGAACGAGGATTGGAACAAGCTGCTCATGGTGTGTATGTATCACCAGATACATGGACAGATGCGATGTATATTTTGCATTTACGTTGTAGTCAGGCTGTGTTTTCTCATGAAACTGCATTGTTTTTCCACGATTTAACAGACAGAGAGCCTTTGAAATATACTATAACTGTAAGAACCGGGTATAATCCGAGCCGTTTGCAGGAAAACGGTTTTCAAGTGTATACAATTAAAAAGGATTTACATGAAACTGGGATTACGACTATGCAGACACCATTTGGGCATTCAGTTCCGGTTTATGATATGGAGCGGACAGTTTGTGATCTGCTTCGCAGCAGGAACAATATAGAAATGCAGGTCTTTCAGGATGCCTTAAAGCAATATGCCAGACGCAAAGATAAAAATTTGAGGACACTTATGAAATATGCATCCATGTTTCATGTTGAAAAGATATTAAGACCATATTTGGAGGTATTACTTTAGATGATAACAACAGCAAGGCAACAAGCGGTTCTATTATCATTGATGGAAATGAGATACAAGCAATGAGTGAGGATGAACTTGCAATTTTCCGAAGAAGAAATCTGGGAATTGTTTATCAGTTTTATAATCTGATACCCACTCTTACTGCGGAGGAAAATATTGCGCTGCCATGGAAATTAGATGGAAGAAAAGAGAATAAGGAACGGCTTTCTGAGATTGTGAATATGCTGGGTCTTGAGAAACGGGCAAAACATCTGCCAGGTCAAATGTCAGGAGGTCAGCAGCAAAGAGTATCCATAGGAAGGGCACTTATAAACGAGCCGGCATTTATTCTTGCAGATGAGCCGACGGGAAATCTTGACAGTAAAACAAGCAGAGAGATTCTGGATATTTTGAAGTTCACCAATCAGAAATATAAGCAGACGATTCTTCTTGTCACACATGACGAAAAGATAGCGCTGCAGGCGAACCGAATCATCACGATCGGAGATGGAAAAATCATAAAAGACGAGGTGATGAAGTAATGAAAATAACAGCACAACTCGCCTTAAGCCAGATGAAAGTGAATAAAAAAAGAACGATTGCAGGAATTTTTGCGATCGCACTTGCAACATCACTTATTACAACTGTAATGTGCTTTGTGACAAGTGCAAATAAGATGCTTACTGATTTCCTTGGTTCGGATTATGGAGAATATGGAGGAGCATACTCTCTCATGCTTGCAATACCGGCACTGCTTTTAGGTCTTCTTATTGCGGCAATGTCGATTACTGTAATATCCAATATATTTTCTGCTAGTGCCAATAAGCGGATTCAGGAGTTTGGTATTTTAAAATGTGTTGGTGCAACAGGCAGACAGATAAGGGCAAGTGTTATCTATGAGAGTTTATGGCTTAGTCTGACAGCCATCCCGCTTGGACTCATTGCAGGAACTATACTTGGTTATATTAGTGTGAAATTTACAGGACATTTTATTTCCGATATCAATGATGCTGCAAAAAAAATTATTATGAGACCTTTTACCTTTTCCCTGCCCTTTCATATATCTGTGTGGACATATTTGTTTGCAGGTGTATTTTCGTTTTGCATTGTATTATTCTCTGCATACAGACCAGCTAAAAAGGTTGGTAAATTTACTGCTATCCAGTGTGTAAAAGGGATTGGAGCAGGTACAGCTTTGAAAGAGATCCAGGTAAAAGACAGCTTTATCCAAAAAATATTTGGATGTGAGTCTGCAATTGCCTATAAAAACATGAAAAGAAACAAATACGGCTATAAGGCAACGATACGTGCATTGTCACTTGGGATTTTACTTTTTCTGTTAACCGGAGGATTATCCGGTCAGGCAAAGGAATTCCAAGAATGGATGACACCAAAATCAAAAGAAATGATGGTGGATTATTCTTCCAATTACGATATCGAGGTAAATGCGAAAACAGGGAAAGAAGAGAGAAAAATCAGCCGGCCTGTTACATCAGACCAATATAATGAAATCACACAAAAGCTGGAAAAGTACGGGATAGACGTATATGGTGTTGGAGCAGATACTTTTACCTACAATGCGCTATTAGATAAAAATACATTAACAGAGGATATGCTGCAGGTTCCGAAATTTTCTGATGATAGTGGGGAAACAAGGACAGAAATCGTGTCCGTTGATGATGAACTCTATAAAAAACTGTGTGACAGGGCAGGCGCAGAATATGGAAGTATCCTTCTGCTGAACACTTACCAATATAATGACAATGGAGAGTATGTGTCGATAAAACCTTTTAAAGATGATGTGACACAGATTTCCCTGATAAACGCAGCCAATGAGAAGAACACACTTACAATTGGAGGTATTTTAGAACAGTCCGATTTAAAGGAATATGGTTTTGGGGAAATGACACCATATCCAGTCAGAATAGTCGTACCTGATGCGGATGCGAGGAGTTTTGACTGGTTTAGTATGCCATCAGATGAAGATGATTATACAGAATATGCCAGAAGTGTCATGGATGAATATTATCCGATTGTGGCAGAGGATTCTTATGTAGAGCAGGGATATACCGTGAGAATTGCCCGCACAGATGCTATGGTTAAAATGCTCAATATAGCTATAGTTCTTGCTGAAATTGTGATGTATGGCTTTGTTATCCTGCTCGTTCTTATGGGATTTACAAGTGTAATTAGTACGCTGACGACAAATATCAGAATCAGAAGCCGTGAGTTTGCAGTATTAAAGAGTGTTGGAATGACAAATAAATCACTTTGCAGGATGTTATATAGTGAAAGTGTTTTTTGCGTTTTAAATGCACTTGTTCCGGGAGTGATACTTGGAATTGCAATTCCATTTTTAATTAATTTATCCATTCGGAAGGCTTTCCCGGTATTGTATCATATTCCGTGGGCGACATTATTTGGTGGTATATTTGTTTTGATAGGAATTGTGTTTTTTATCACACGAACTGAAATTCACAAGTTAAGAGATAAAAGTATTATTGATGAAATAAGAATGGATATTGTATAAATGTCAATGCTGTTGTGTTCCCTTATCAGAGTTCGTAAATCCATATGGGAAGATATAACATAAGGAGGAACGAAATGTCATATAAATTAGTAATTGCTGAGAAACCCTCGGTGGCGCAGTCCATCGCAAAGGTAATCGGTGCAGATAAGAGAGAGGACGGATACCTGGAGGGCAATGGTTATATTGTCGGCTTTGCGCGGACCGGAGTGGTAACGGAGACAGTGGAGAGGAAAGGAATCGGAACCTCCGCAACCAGGGCAGCGACGATTGAGAAGCTGGTCCGTATGAACGAAATCGAAGGTATGATCACGGAACTGGTCAGAACTTATAAGATCATTGAAGATGCAGAAGTGCTCATGCATCCGGTACTGGAAGAAATCGGAGTATGTCCTTGCTGTGTGTGAAACTTTGTCTGTAAATAGCTAATAACAGCAAGGCCTTCTATGGTAAAATATAAATCATGCCATCCATTATTCCGTACGCGATAATGGAGTAATCAGAAAACTGGCTGCCTACGTCATTCTTGGCATCAACACAGAAGGGAAAAAGAGGTTCTTTCAATCACTGTCGGTGATAATGAAAGTTCAAAATACTGGCTGTCCGTCCTGAATGAGCTGAAGAAAAGGCTAGACTGGCTCTGGATCGTGTTACTGAAAAATGGACCGCAAAATACCCGAATTCTATGAAACGCTGGTATGATAACTGGGATGCAATAACGCCGATTTTCAAGTTCTCACCGGATGTCAGAAAGGTTATTTACATGACCAATGTAATTGAAAGCCTGAATTCTACCTACCGTAAGCTCAACCGTCAGAGAAGCGTACTTCCAAGTGATACAGCGCTCCTGAAAGCCCTGTATCTGGCAACTTTCGAAGCTACTAAAAAATGGACTATGAGCATTCGGAACTGGGGACAGGTCTACGGCGAACTCAGCATTATGTATGAGGGACGACTCCCAGAATAACAGAATCTATATGCATGATGAGAAGGACGTTTGACGTCTGCTCTTGACATGCCCGAAATCATGGCGTATATATAGTAAGAGCTGGAAGCTTCAATTTAGCGCTTCCAGCTCAATCATTATCATAGAAGATTATTATTTACAGACTTTTCTTCATAGTCTCTAAATTTTAGCTATGCACCTTGAAAATTCAATATCTGGCAGTTATTCAGTTGTCAATGTTCAGCCTTTATGCAGCCTGCAGTCGTATTTTCATCATAGTAGGAAGTGCATCCATAAATGCATTCGCCAATTCATTGATTTTTTCGTCTGAAAGTTCAGTGTTATCTGAAAGCATTGTCCGGAACATTTGAAGCAGCATTTGAAAAGCCTGTATCCATGTGATATCAGACATTTTGTCAGAAAAGTATAAAAAGAGCTCTCCAAGTGACCGGTTATCATTGGGTTCCCTTTTCTATAGACAGCTTTCAAGGCTGAGGAAATATGAAACCTTGTGAAAAATCGTTTGATAGATTTAGAAATCTGCTTATCATTTTGAGTCGCTTGTGTTATACTTTTATTCATAGCATGAGCCTCCGGTTTGTAATTGTTTTTTGGCGACTCAATTATACCAAAACCATTGGTTTCATGTTATTTTTATGCCAGTTATTATTGAATTTTCAAGGTGCAAAGGCACATTTTAATGTGCGAAGTTTGAGTCAATAATTTACAAAGGAAGGGAAAACTATCATGGAAAAGATCAAAAAGCGTATAGCTAACTTAAAGGTTGCAGGAAAATTAAAAGTATATCAAATGACAGTGCTTGTTATGACATTATTTTTAGTGTTGGTGGCACTGATCTCGACATTAGTGATCCGTTCAAATATAGAGAAGATCACGGAGGTCTGGTCTCCGTCATTGGAATATCTGCAGGATTTAGAGACAATGACTGCGAAATACAGAATCAAGCAGTATCAGCATCTGGTAGAATCAGATGCATCGGTTATGACTGCCTGTGAAGAGGAAATTCGGAAGCTGGAGAGTCAGATCCAAGATACCGGTGCGAATCTGGATGCAATCATGTCTGCAGACAGTGATGCTAAAAAAGGACAGAACGATTACGAAGTAGCAAACGCTGCATGGGAAAAATACAGGGCTGCTTCAGATGAAATCCTGCAGTTGAGCCGTGAGAATAAACAGCAGGATGCAGCAAGGCTGATGATTGGAGAGGGGTATGAAGAATATAAGGCTTTTGCTGAAAAATTAACTATATTACGTGACGAGTTCCAGGTAGAATTAGATCAGGCAAAGACCATGGCCAATGTATGCACCATCATCATATTTGTCGTGATCGTGGTTGTGGGTCTTGCGATTGCTGTAGTGACGACACTGATTGGAAGGATCATTACCAATTCCATTACTGAGCCGGTAGAACAGATAGATGCAGCAGTTGCCAGCCTGCGTAAGGGCGAACTGTCTAATGTAGAAATGCTTACCTATGAGTCTGAGGATGAGCTTGGCGATACCATCAGGAATCTGAAAGAAGCCATGGGTATTCTGGCAGATTATGTCAGCGAGATCTCTGTGGAGGTAAAGGCAATAGCGCAGGGTGACCTGACCAGAAATGGTGATGATATTACAGATTTCCTAGGCGATTTCTCGGAATTGAAGACATCACTGCTGTATATTCTGAAACGGTTTAACAGTACCCTGACCGAGATCAGCAATCTGGCAGAACAGGTATCATCGAATGCATCCGAGGTGGAAAATGCATCAAAATCCCTGGCGGACGGTGCAACAGAGCAGGCAGGAGTCATCGAGGAATTGAATGCCACCATTGATACGGTCGTGGATCTGGCGGCAGATACAGCGAAGGAAACACAGAGCGCATCTGCACGTGTAAAAGCTTCTGCAGATAAAGCGAACGAAGAAAAAGAAAAAATGAATGATCTGCTGATGGAAATGGAGCACATTACAGAAATCTCCAAGGAGATCGGTAATATTATCACAGATATCGAGGATATTGCATCCCAGACCAACCTGTTATCCCTGAATGCTTCCATTGAAGCTGCCAGAGCAGGAGAAGCAGGAAAAGGCTTTGCAGTAGTGGCAGATCAAATCGGCAAGCTGGCAGCAGACAGTGCAAAATCTGCTGTAAATACAAGAGATCTGATCGATAAGACCTTAGTGGAAATCGAAAAGGGCAATACGATTACAAGAACAACAGCAGACGCATTCAATCAGATCATTGCAGATATGGAGTCCTTTGCAGAGCTTGCAGAGAACACCATGGAGAAAGCCAACTCCCAGGCAGAGTCCTTGGAGCAGATCGGCCAGGGAATTGAACAGCTGTCCGGCGTAGTACAGGGCAATGCTGCATCCTCCGAAGAGAATACTGCGATCAGTATTAATCTGGCAGAGGGAGCAGCCAAGATGCGTGACCGTGTGAATATCTTTAAGCTATTCTAGAAAAATGGCAGGAATAGAGTGAAGTTGTCGGAAGGAAGGTTCTTGTTGTGATTAATGATATATTTAAAGTGTTTGGAGAGCAGACAGCAGAAATCTTATTTGAGATCATTACAGAATGTATGGATGATTACCTGTATATATTTGATCTGCAGAATAATATCTTTGAGATTTCACAGTCAGCTGTGAAACGGTTTAATATGTCGAAAAATGTTCTGACAGATGCT
This sequence comes from Roseburia sp., assembly GCA_019411365.1. The sequence continues at coordinate 190,960 of DXQT01000001.1, read as the reverse complement.
GCAAATGAAGTTATGAAGGTAGTGTATGAGGAAGACCGCAGGATGCTTGCAAAGCATCTTGCGGATATATGCGAAGGAAGAGAAAATGTACATAATCTTCATTACAGGTGGCTTGATAAAGAAGGTATGCCGGTCTGGATTAACTGCCGTGGTATCGTGATCATTGATCAGCAGGGAAAGGCAGAGTATCTGGTCGGGTGTCTGAATGAGACCGGCAACAGGAAAAGAGCCGATAATGTCACAGGACTGCTTGGCGGTCCGGAATTCCTTGCTTACCTGCGTGCACAAAAAGAACCCATTACCAAGGGATTTTTTATGCATATAGGAATTGATGATTTTGGAGCGATCAATAGCTCCAGGGGAGCTGATTATGGTAATTATATTCTGAAAAGCGTAGCCGACTGTATGAAGGAATGCCTTTCAGACAAGCAGAGAATTTACCATCTGGTAGCGGATCAGTATGTGATCGTGGATCTGGAAGCTTCCTCCGCAGAAGACGCTGTGGCACTGAAAGAAAAGATTACAGATAAACTTCGTAATTTCATAGTAGCCGAAAATTATGAAGCTATATTTTCTATTTCTATTGGTGTTATAGATGCAGCAACATTTTGTGAGGGAACCGAAGAATGCCGCAAAAAGTTTGAATTTGCCTTGAAACAGGCAAAAAGCATGGGTAAAAACGGATTCTATGTTTTTGACCAGGATGACTATGAGGCCTTTTTACAAAAAGGAAGAATTGTAGCAGCACTTCGTAATGCTATTGTAAACAATTATGAAGGCTTTGAAGTAAATTATCAGCCGATCGTGGATTGCCAGACGGAACAGATCATTGGAGCAGAGGCACTGATGCGTTTTTCCATGATAACGGAAGAAGGGCGGGAGTTTGTTTCACCGATGGAGTTTATCCCATTATTGGAAGAGACCGGATTGATCATTCCCGCTGGAAGATATATTTTGAACGAAGCTGCAGCAATGTGCTGTGAAATGCAGAAATATATTCCTGACTTCCGGATGAATGTAAATGTATCCTATGTTCAGATCCTGCAAGGCAATGTGGAGCGGGATATTCTGGATGCAATTCAAAAATATTCATTACAGCCGGAATGCTTATGTGTTGAAATGACAGAAAGCGGATTTATGGATATGACACCTTCGTTCTGTAAATTCCGTAAAACTCTGGACAAGAACGGGATCCCCTTCGTGATCGATGATTTTGGAACAGGATATTCGAATCTTCATTGTATCCGTGATATGAATCCAAGTTACGTGAAAATGGATAGGGATTTTACTGCCAAGGCGATGAACAGTGACAGGGATTATGAATTATATAAAAATATCATCACCATGGTACATAGTATTAACGTCAGGATATGCGCAGAAGGCATCGAGGAAAAAGAATGGCTTCTGAAAATGAAAGAAATGAAGGTTGATTATCTGCAGGGATATTATTTGGGAAGACCATGTGGAAAGAAACAGTTTCTGCAGCAATATGCCAGTGGCATCAACATTAAATAAAGAGAGTAAGGCAGACTCAGCTATGTGGGGCTGCCTTATTTTATGGTCTTATCAGAAGGATGGATCCATAACGGCTTCTTTCAGTTTTTCCAGGTCATTGGCATCAGGGTGAGACAATGCACAGTCAAAATTCTGGATCAATACATCAAGATTTGCCGGATGATCAGGAGCTTCCTTCATTTTCAAGTAGCGTTCCCGGACAGACTGCGGCATTCTGCCCTGACACATATACTCTCCGACGATAACATTGCTTGCGTCAATGAACTGCTTAACCTGACTCAGAATTTTCCGAAAATAGATATCACTGCCACCAAAGCCTGCAGTTCCAAACAGAAAAATCTGTTTATTCTTTAACTGCGATAATAGCTGTAATGTCCTGGTATCTGCATTACCCTTGTCTGTCCAAAATCCGATATAGAGCAGTTCGGAAGAAGGGATCACTGTGTCGGACACACCGAAATACTCACATTCATCCTGAGGTAATGCCTCGTGGATTGCATCAGCCAGCACCTTGGTATTACCTGTTAAGCTGCTATAAACGATGGAATATTTTTTATTCTTCATATCATGTTGTCTCCTTTCATAGGATCATGAAATTATCATATCGCATTCTTATTTTAGTTCGGAAAGCATGATTTGTCGAATGAATTTTCCATAAACATTTTACAGAGCGAAATGGATAGTTGCTTTTCCTGCTACTTGTGATAAATTAGAGTAAATAATGGTCAAAAAACCATCGACATCCGACCTTTGGCACGTTAGAATTATTTGAAAAAGTAAGCTAAAATACAGGAAAAAGAACAGGTAGAGGGGAAATAGTATAAAAAATAAGATTTTTCACACGTAAGAATGGAGGTTATTATGGAATATTCAGCAATTTATCATGATATGGACAAAAGATTCTGTTACGCAATTGATAAGGATCTGTTTGTGATACGTGTGCAGGTTAAAAAAGATGACATGAAGGAGATTATCCTTCACTGTGAAGATAAGTATATACCAATGGAACGCAAGGATACGAAAAAGACCATTCTGATGAAGAAGATTGCCACTTCACAGTTTCATGATTATTATGAAGCACAGCTTCAGATGCATCTGATATGTCTCAGATATTATTTTGAATTTACGGACACGCAGGGTGAAAAAATATATTATGGCAATTATGAGTTTTATAAGGAATGCATCACAAACAGGGACAGAATGTTTGATTGCCCGCAGAATCTTCGGGAAGAGGAAATGTTTGAGGTGCCGGACTGGGCAGCAAATAAGGTCGTGTATCAGATTTTTCCGGCCCGTTTTGCAGCATCACAACAGGTAGATAAGGAACAATGGTATAAAGCACCAATTTCGTCTATGGATGATCTGCATGGTGATCTCAGAGGAATAATTGAACATCTGGATCACGTTCAGAATCTGGGAATCGATGTTTTGTATATGACACCTATCTTCAAATCATATTCAAGTCATAAGTACGATATCATCGATTATTATCAGATCGATCCTTCATTTGGAACGACAGAGGATCTGAGGGAACTGGTGCAGGAAGCTCATAAACGTGGAATGAAAATCGTCATGGATGCAGTGTTCAACCATACAGGAAGAGAATTTTTTGCATTTGAAGATATCATGGAAAAGGGAGAAAAATCGAAATATCTGGACTGGTATTATATTGAGAAATTTCCACTTAAAAGTGAAAGAGGAGAGATTCCAAACTATAAATGCTTCGGATACTATGGCGGAATGCCTAAGCTAAATCTGAAAAATCCTGAAGTTGAGAAATTCATTACAGATGTTGCGTGCTATTGGATTAAGGAATGTAATATTGACGGATGGCGAATGGATGTAGGAGACGAGATCAGTCATTATTTCTGGAAGAATTTTAGAAGAGCGGTCAAGGCTGTAAAAAAGGATATGCTGATCATTGGAGAAATCTGGCATTATGCAGGAGATTTTCTTGAGGGAGATGAATGGGATACGGTCATGAACTATCCGTTTTATCTGAATCTGATCGATCTGCTGGCAGATGAAAAGATACAGGTCAGTCAGTTTATACAGAATCTTGGATATTTGAAGGGACGTTTAAATAAAAAATGTTATCCTCTTATGTGGAATCTGATTGACAGCCATGACACAGCAAGATTTTTACATCTGTGTAATGGAAATAAGAAAAAACAGCATCTGGCAGCGGCTTTTCAGCTGTTATTGCCGGGAATGCCAATGATTTATTATGGGGATGAGTTTGCGATGCCGGGAGCAAACGATCCGGATTGCAGGCGCGGTATGTACTGGGATGAAGAATATCAGGACAAAGAGATGTATGAATGGTATAAACAGCTGCTTTGGATCCGAAAAAAACATGCGTGTATTTCAGAAGGCGAACTGATCGGGGCAATTACAAAGGATGAGGAAGAAACAATAGTCCTGATTCGAAAAAATGTCGAAGAGACAATTGCCTTGATTTTTAATTGCAGCAGTAATGCAAAGAACTTTAGCGAGTATGAGGGAAAATATAATTTGCTTAGAGATGAACCGTTTAATGGAAAAGTTGAGGGGCTTGATGCTGCGGTAATCGTGCTTTAAGAATATATAAGAATGACTCCTGTTTGCATATATTATCTGCAGACAGTATAATCGTATGGTCAGTCAATTGTTATATTTAAATTCTAAGAACTAAGGAAGAACTACTGTATGTTAAATAAAAAAGATTTCTTAAAATATGCATCGACATTAGCATTTCCGATTATGCTCCAAAATCTGATTGGAACATTGGTAAACATTGCCGACACGGTAATGCTTGGTTACGTGAGCCAGACTGCCATGTCGGCTTCATCGCTTGCGAACCAGTATACATTTATTCTTTTCTGTTTATATTATGGTATGGCAACAGGTACTTCGGTTTTATGTGCCCAGTACTGGGGAAAAGGTGATAAAAAGACAGTTGAGAAGATTCTTGGTCTCGCAGAACGTATCTCCCTGATTATTTCTCTTATATTTTTTGTTATCTCTTTTACTATGCCAACGGCAATTATGAAGATTTTTACAAACAGTCCTGACACGATCGCTGCCGGAAGTGAGTATCTGAAGGTGATTTCATTTTCATTTTTATTCATGGGATTCTCACAGATTTTTATGAGCTCTCTCCGAAGCATCGGGAAAATCATGCTGCCGTCGGTTACGTATATTGTTTCGCTTTGTGTCAATGTACTTTGTAATGCATCCTTTATTTTTGGATTGTTTGGTCTTCCAAAGCTCGGTGTTACCGGTGTTGCACTTGGCACTGTGATTGCCAGAATCTCAGAAGTGTTGATTTGTCTGATTTACTCATTACGCAGTTCAGACGTCAGATTCAGAATAAAATATTTCTTTGCAAAATCAGATATTCTGTTTCAGGACTTTATAAAAATTGCCACTCCGGCCGTGATAAATGACGTTGTCTGGAGTTTTGCCAATTCAGCATTTGCAGCAATTCTTGGTCATATTGGTGATGATATGGTTGCAGCAAATGCCGTTGCTGTTATGGTGGTAAATATCGGTGCTATCGCCTGCCGCGGTTTTGCCAACGCTACCACGATCATTGTCAGCCAGGAGCTTGGGAAAGACTGCATTGATACAGCAAGAGAGTACGGAAAACGAATGCTTACAATAACATTTATTGTCAGCCTGATCGGATGTGTCGTTATTCTGGCGATCCGTCCTATCATACTGGATTTCTACCGGGATAAATTAACAGAGACGGCTATTTATTATCTTGGCATTTTTATCATTATGACAACCTGGCGTTTTGTGGGCGAAGGTATTAATACCTGTCTTATATGCGGCTGCTTCAGGGGTGGCGGTGATGCCAGATTTGGAATGATCGTAGATACTATATTTATGTGGCTTGTTGCAGTCCCACTTACTTTTCTTGCTGCATATGTTTTTAAACTGCCGCCTGTCTGGGTATACTTTGTCATGACCCTGGACGAGTTCGAAAAAATGCCTGTGGTATTCATTCACTATTTCAGAAATAAATGGCTTACGAACATTACCAGAGATTTTGAGTGATTGCAGTTACCGTAAAGTTTTCTAAACAAGTTGATAAAAAACAAGACTGTCAGATTAAAGTTTCGGTAAATAAGGGGTAACATCATACTCCTGAATGAATTTTACAAATTTAGTTAACTGATCCGGTACAAAAACACCCTTTTTCCAGATGATACCAAATTTACTGGTGATTTCCGGGGATACCGGGATCACAACAAAATCACGGGGATTGGTAGCGAGAGAGGAATACAAAAAAGCCCCACATTTACCACCCCGGACAAAATTAAGGACAGTAACGAGCTGGCTGCAGTACATGTGGACATTTGGTGTGATCCCGGCACTGCGCAGACGGGTGATGACTGTCTGGGTTTGAACAGAGTCCGTATTGAATAAGATAATGGGCTCATCTTTTAACATATCCATTGTAATTTCTTTTTCACCGGCATACCGGTGCGTCTTGGAAACACAGTAGACATATCTGTCTTCCATCATGACATAACTGTTATATTTATCCAGATTATAAAAATCCATATTTGCCATGGCGATATCTAACTGTTCATTGTCGACTAAAGTACGGGCGCGGAGGGAGCCATATTCTAAAAGCTGAATGGGTATATTATACTGTTCCTGAAACTGGTCGGTCACCCGCGGAAAAAATACCGTGCTGATCATAGGAGGAATACCGATCCGCAGCGGGTGCCGCTTTTTTTCAATATTTGAAAAGTCGGTGTACAGTTCCTGCGTCTGTTTTAGAATAAATTCTGCTTTCTGATAAAAAGCCTCACCGTCTTTGGTGAGGGAAATTCTGTTCTTTCCATGGTTAAAAAGTTTCAGATGAAATTCTTTTTCCAGATCCCGGATCGAAGTGGAGATCGTAGGCTGGGAAACATAGAGCGCGTCAGCCGCGCGGGTAATACTATGGTAGCGGCATACCATACAAAAGTATTCTAATTGTGTCAGTGTCATAGAATCCTCCGTCATTGTACAGAAAAATTATACTATAGTTTCAGTATAGGGAAAAACTATGCTGACGTCAAGTATATGAAATGTACATTATACTGAAAATGCGATATGATGTGTTTACAAAAGGAAAACGACAAGGCCATGTCACTTTTTAACACGATAAAAAAGAGAAAAAAGGAGGTTTTCTATGAGCCCGACAGTAATTACATTAATATTTCTGGCATTTGCCATTATCATGTTTGTTACAGAGAAGATTCCGCTCGGCCTGACATCCATGATTGTCTGTGTTGGTCTTGTAATTACCGGTGTGTTGAGCGTAAGTGATGCTTTCAATGGATTTATCAACAGTAACGTGATTCTGTTTGTTGCCATGTTCATTGTAGGCGGGGCATTGTTTGAAACCGGTATGGCAAATGAGATTGGAAGTCTGGTAACAAAATTTGCAAAAACGGAACGCAGTCTGATTATCGCAATCATGGTGATTGTGGCAGTTATGAGCGGATTTCTTTCCAACACCGGTACGGCAGCAGTTCTTATTCCGGTTGTAATTGGAATTGCAGCGAAGTCAGGGTATAAGCGGTCAAGACTTTTAATGCCGTTAGTATTTGCAGCAGCAATGGGAGGAAATCTTTCACTGATTGGTGCACCTGGCAATATGATTGCACAATCTGCACTTGAACCGTTGGGATTGAAATTTGGATTTTTCGAGTATGCGATTGTCGGTTTGCCGATTCTGATCGTTGGTATTCTATTTTATGCTACGATCGGATTTAAAATTTTACCGCATCATGACACGACGGATGCAGATGATTCTATTTTTGATGAGTCACAGGATTTTAGCAATGTTCCAAAGTGGAAAAAAGTATTATCGCTGGTGATTCTGATTGCCACCCTGATAGGGATGATTTTTGAAGAACAGATTGGTGTAAAACTTTGTATCACAGGCTGCGTAGGAGCAATTTTATTAATCCTCACCGGTGTCATTTCTGAAAAGAATGCTTTAAAATCCATTGATTTAAAAACTATTTTCCTGTTTGGAGGTACGCTTTCTCTGGCAAAGGCACTCGAGGTTACTGGAGCAGGAGAACTGATTGCAGATAAGGTGGTTGGAGCATTGGGTGAAAATCCTTCTCCGGTACTATTCACTTTTGTGGTGTTTATTCTGTGCTGTATCATGACAAACTTTATGTCAAATACAGCTACTACAGCCCTGATGGCACCGATTTGTATATCCATTGCCCAGGGAATGGGTGCAGATCCAAGAGCAGTTCTGATGGCATGTGTCATAGGAGGTTCCTGTGCCTACGCTACTCCAATCGGAATGCCTGCCAATACGATGGTAGTCGGAGCCGGCAACTATAAATTTATGGATTATGTAAAAGCCGGAATGCCGTTGATCGTCATTGCAACCGTGATCAGCATGATTATTTTACCAATAGCATTTCCATTTTATCCGTAGGATAAAATTTTTATCACGTAGGATAAAATTTCACTTTTAAATTATATTATTGAAAAATCTGGAGGAAAAAGATATGTCAAATGAAGTACAAGTAAAGAAACTGACTGATATTATGGCGCAGTTCGTAGGATTTACAGCAAAGAAGCTGCCGGATGATGTTATCGCAAAATTGCAGGAACTGAGAGACAAAGAGGATTCTCCTATGACAAAGGTCATCTACGATACCATGTTCCGCAATCAGGAACTGGCATTGAAATTAAACCGTCCTTCCTGTCAGGATACCGGTGTATTACAGTTCTGGGTAAAATGTGGAACAAAATTCCCACTGATTGATAATCTGGAAGCATTACTGAAGGATGCAGTGATGCAGGCTACAGTTGCAACACCGCTTCGTCACAATTCCGTAGAAACTTTTGATGAGTACAATACAGGTAAAAATGTAGGAAAAGGAACCCCTACTGTATGGTGGGACATTGTTCCAAATTCCGATAAATGTGAAATCTATACTTATATGGCAGGTGGAGGCTGTACGCTTCCTGGCAATGCCACGGTTTTAATGCCGGGCGAAGGCTATGAGGGAGTGACCAAGTTTGTATTAGACCGTATGACAACTTATGGATTGAATGCATGCCCTCCACTTTTAGTTGGTGTCGGCGTTGGTACTTCCGTAGAAACAGCGGCATTAAATTCGAAAAAGGCACTGATGCGCCCGGTAGGTTCTCACAATGACAATGCTAACGCTGCTAAGATGGAGAAATTGTTGGAAGATGGTATTAATGCCATTGGTCTTGGACCGCAGGGGATGGGTGGCAATTACTCTGTCATGGGAGTTAATATCGAGAATACCGCACGTCATCCATCTGCGATTGGTGTGGCAGTAAATGTAGGCTGCTGGAGCCACAGAAGAGGACATATTGTATTTGATAAGGATTTAAACTTTACGGTAGATACCCATACCGGTTTTGAATATAAGGAAGAAAACTAATTCAGAAGGGAGAGAATAATTATGGCAGTAGAAATAAAAGATGGTAAGAAAATTCTGGTAACACCTGTATCGGCAGAGGATTTAAAGGATATTCATATTGGAGATATTGTATACCTGACAGGAGATATTACAACCTGTCGTGATGTGGCACACCGTCGTGTTGTAGAAGAGGGAAGAGAGATTCCGGTGGATGTCAGAGATGCTGCAATCCTGCATGCCGGCCCGATTATCCGCCCTTTGGGAGATGACAAATACGAGATGGTATCCGTAGGCCCCACGACATCTATGAGAATGGAAAAGTTTGAGTATGAATTTGTAGAGACCACAGGCGTCCGTGTCATTGTAGGCAAGGGCGGCATGAAGGAAAATACCGAGAGAGCCTGCAAGGACTTTGGTGCAATCCATTGTGTATTTCCTGCAGGAAATGCAGTCGTGGCAGCAGTAGAAGTGGAAGAAATCGTGGAGGCACAGTGGAAAGATCTGGGAATGCCTGAGACTTTGTGGCATTGCCATGTAAAAGAATTTGGACCACTGATCGTATCCATTGATTCTTATGGAAGAAACTACTTTGAAGAGAAGAAAGTGGAATATAATAAAAAGAAAGATGAGCAGGTCGAAATCATCAGCAAACAGGTCGGGTTCATCAAATAAAATCCGAACATAGTAAATATGTGTAGAAAAATAAAAGACCTTCTGTGGAAAAAGCTGGATTCATCAAAGGGTGAAACAGGCTTCTGCAGAAGGTTTTTTTAATACCATAAGCAATGCTGATCATATACCACGGGCTGGACAAATGCGTATTGTGAAGAAAAATAATTGACATAGCAGAAGTATTACCCTATAATCGTTCTAAAAAGAACAATAAGGAGGCGCAGATGTATTTTTGGGACAAGCATAAGACGATTACAAGCTATTATGAATTACTTTCTGGCAAGGTGTGCGATCAATATGAGTTAACACAGATGGAATACGATATAATTATGTTTTTACATAATAATCCACATCATAATACAGCAGCGGAAATAGTAAGGATCAGAAAGTCAACGAAATCACATGTTTCATCTTCACTGAAAAAATTGGAAAACAAAGGTCTTATAAAAAGAAAACAAAGTAAAGATAATAAAAAACATATTGAAATTGTCCTTCTGGATGATGCGGCACTTATCGTGGACGCAGGATTAAACGCACAAAAACAGTTTGCACAGAATGTTTTAAGAGGGCTGACAGAAGAAGAAAAGCATGTGTGTATGAATGTATTTGACAGAATTTGTAACAATGCGGAAGAACTATTAAGAGGAGAGAGCAAGTGAAAAAGAGTAATTATAAACCACAGATTCCGGATTTGATGGAAGCAGTCTTTGATGCAGTGTATCTGACTTTTGATCTGGCAGCAGCAGTCTTATTTTTTTTATTCTCAAAAGGAAATATCCTGTATGTACTATATGGAATACTGACATTGACACTTTGTGGAGGGGATGCTTTTCATCTGGTGCCAAGAATTATAAGGGCTGTACGTGGAACAAATGATAAAATAAAGAGACAGCTTGGAATTGGATTGCAGGTATCGTCTATCACAATGACGATGTTTTATATTCTTTTAATGTATATATGGAAATATACATTCCCGGAATTAAAAATACCAGTAGTCATTGAGGTTGTTATATGGATATCAGCGGTTATCAGAATTGTGATATGTATGTTTCCGCAGAATAACTGGTGTACAGATGAAGGAAATATGAAATTATCTGTTATAAGAAATGCGGTCTTTGCTGTTACCGGTATAGGTGTAATGATCTTATATCTGATTTCCGGAAATACATATGGATATCATATGACGAGGATGGCTGCAGCCATCATTATTTCTTTTGGATGTTATCTTCCGGTAACACTGTTCAGTAAAACAAAACCGCAGGTCGGATTATTAATGATACCAAAGACCTGCGCATATATGTGGATCATTGTAATGGGGCTTCAGCTTATGTTCTAAGAGCAGTAATATCTGCAGAAAGGCAGGAAATTATAGTGAATGTAGAAAGATTTGTAAAACTAATGACAGGACATTTTGATAACAAAGAACAATTTACAGAAATGAAAAAAGCGGGGAAAATATTTCCATATGCACAGCATGTGAATACCGTCTGTAACGATAAAATAAAAAATCTGAAAAGTTTACACCAGCTATATATCAGGAAAAGGATGGTGTCTGGGAAGGGGGCAGTGTGAGCCAATTTACCCCGGTTATGGTATTCAGGCTGTGGGAGAAGTTTTCAGACACTTGTCTGGAGGTATCCGAAAGTATGGAAGTCCATGGAAAGAGAACATTTGGATATGATGATGGTGTTTTCACGAGATTACAGGACTTTTTGCTGAAATTTATGGTACAATATCTGTGAAATTTGCCAGAGCAGAGTCTCTGGGAAAAAGGAGAAATATGATAATGTCAAAAGATGAATATTTAATCACAGATGAGCCCCTTAAAGCACTGACAATATTTGCAATGCCGATGATTCTCGGCAGTTTTTTTCAGCAAGTGTATAATATGGCTGATTCCATCATTGTTGGTCAGTTTGTCGGTTCCTCTGCACTTGCAGCTGTCGGTGCCTGTGCTGCACTGACGAATGTATTTATTTGTGTGGCATTAGGTGCCGGTGTCGGTGCAGGTGTGCTCGTAAGCCGCTATTTTGGTGCCGGAGATTATGGTAAAATGAAAACAATTGTGTCAACATCGTTGGTCAGTTTTCTGATTTTAAGCCTGCTTCTGGGTGGCTTTGGTTTTTGTTTTTCACATTCAATGATGAATTTATTACAGACACCAACTGATATACTGGAAGAAGCAGTACAGTATCTCCGCATTTATTTCGTAGGATTTCCATTTCTGTTTATGTATAATATTTTTTCAACGATGTTTAACTCAATTGGAGAATCAAAAATACCATTGGGTCTTTTGATATTTTCTTCTATTTTAAATATTCTTATGGATCTTTGGATGGTGGCAGGACTTGGTCTCGGTGTGTTCGGGGCAGCTCTTGCAACCCTTATTGCACAGGGGATTTCTGCGGTATTTTCATTTCTGATTTTCTTTTGCCGGATGCGTCAATATAAGAGTCAATTTCAGTGGTTTGATGGTCAGGAATTACATTTGATGCTCAAAATTGCTGTACCGTCGATTCTCCAGCAGTCCACAGTGTCAATTGGTATGATGATCGTACAGGCAGTTGTAAATCCATTTGGTACACAGGCACTCGCAGGTTATGCGGCAACAATGAGAGTAGAGAATGTTTTTTCGTTGATATTTGTGTCCATCGGCAATGCGGTTTCACCGTATGTCTCACAGAATCTTGGTGCAAAGAAAATTAACCGCATCAAAAAAGGATATCACGCTGCGCTGGTATTAGACCTGTGTTTCGCAATTCTTGCATTTGTAGTTATTGAAACCATGTACACACAGATTTCTTCATTATTCCTGGGTAAAGATGGAACTGACTTAGCATATCAGGTGTCCGGGGATTATATGAGATGGCTTGGCTGTTTTTTCATCTTCATGGGTATTAAGATGGCAACAGATGGAGTTCTGCGTGGACTTGGGATTATGCGCCCATTTCTCATTGCCAATATAGTTAACCTTGCGATCCGCCTGTTTGTTGCCATGATTTTTGCACCATGTTTTGGCATTGCATTTGTCTGGCTTGCTGTACCTGCCGGCTGGTTTGCAAATTTTCTGATTTCTTATATGGCACTTAGGAAATCATGGCCGGTTTCAACAGTCTGTAACAGTGTTGCGAACGGATAGTTACTGTTCACAGGCAGGCATTTTCTGAACTGAAAATGCCGTATGATACAGTGGTGGCAGCAGATTTTGCCGATTTGGAATGCGAAGCATCGGCAAAATCCGTTACTGGAACGAGGTACGAGTGAACAGTAACAACGGATAAGTGACGGGATGTAAATATTTTATAATGGATGTTTTCAGGCTTGTTTTAATGTGTTAAAATATAGAGTATAAATCCATGCATGATAGTGCAAAAAGCGGGAGGTTCTGTTATGGCAAAAGACGATTCATTAAAGAAACCAAAGAAGATAGATGTCAATCGTATTATGATTTTTATATCATCGATATTGATACCATTTTTGTGGATTGATCTGTATTTAGTTTTGAAAAATGCATCAAAAATGATGGTTGTTGGTATTATTGCAGCGCTTATTTTAGTGTGGACAGGTTTGCTTGTCACATATATCCATAGGATGAAAAATGAGGAAAAAGCCCATTCGGATGAACAGGTAGAAGAACTGCTGCGTACAGGAAAAGCCAATTATCTGATGCAGAAAAAGTTAGCGGAAAAGATAGATAATATCGGAGAAAAAGATGCAGTTCCAGCGGATGAGATCATTACGGCACAGAAGGCAATTGCAAAGCTGATGCTTGCACGAAACAAAGAAAATACAGATGCTCTTATGCATTCGAATGAGCAGGTGATTGAAAAAACGTTGGAAGTAGAAGAAAAGCTTTCTGAAAACAGTCAGCAGATCATGGACATGCAGAAAAACCAGATGGATGAAAAATTACAGGAATTGATGCAAAGTCAGAAATTAGTTCTTGATAATTTAAATGATGTCAAAGAATCACTGCAGAGTGACATGCAGGATGTTTTGTCAAATATGATTCATGACACATTGGAGAAAGAACTTGCATCTGCCATAGAGCAGATACATACTTATGTGAAAGAGGCGGCAAGTCAGGCTGTTGATTCCGTAAAGGAGAATCTTGCTGCGGAAGTGCCGGTTATGGCAGCTGTTTCCCCGGCAATGGATGAAGAATTACCGGATCCAGGAATGCCGGCAGAAAGTGAAGAATTACCGGATCATGGAATGCCGACAGAAGATGAAGAGTTGCCGGATCATGGAATGCCGACAGAAAGTGAAGAGTTGCCGGATTCAGGAATGCCGGCAATGGATGAAGATCTGTCTAATATGGAACTGCCAACATTGGGAGAAGAATTATCAGAAACAGAACTCCCGGATTTAACTGACGGCGGAGATCTGGATGAGGAACCGGTAATCGGCGAAATGCCATTAATGGATGAAGAAGAACCGGAAGCAGCCGATACATCCCTGATAGATGAGGAACCGTCAATTGGAGAGATGCCGTTAATGGAAGAGGAAGAACCTGCGGCGGTTGATACATCCTTAATGGAGGAAGAACCGTCAATCGGCGAGATGCCGGTTTTTGATGATTTGAACGATGCTGCATCAGCCGTGGAGGAGGTGCAGGCAGAACCGGTAGAAGAAGTGGAAGCGGAAGAAGTTCCGATTACGGAGGAAGCAACAGTAGAGCCGGATACGGATGCAGTAACTTTGACAGAAGAAATTCCGGTATCTGCGGATGAGTCAGTGATTGAAGAAGTAAAAATTCCGGAAGAGACAACCGTTACGGAAGAAATCCCGGTATCTGCAGATGAGTCAGTCATCGAAGAAGTACCGGCACAGGAAGCGTCTTCATCCATGGCAGATATGAGCAATCCAAATAAGATCATGACACCGGATGAAATTGCAGCGTTGATCGCAAATTTATAGAAATGCATCATAAGTAAAACGCAATTAAAGATGTATTTGAAAGGGCGTGTGAAAAAATGATTCTTACTTTTTCACACGCCCTTTTTGACATTTGGTCATCAAAGCTCTGCGGTAATGCGCACGATCTCTTTGATCACAGCTACAGCAGTTTCCATTCCTTCCACACTGATGTGTTCGAATGGACCGTGGAAACCGTAACCGCCTGTGCCAAGATTCGGGCACGGAAGTCCCATAAAGCTTAAACGCGCACCGTCGGTACCGCCGCGTACCGGACGTGAGATTGGTTCAAGACCAACAGAAGAAATAGCTTTCTTTGCGATATCCACAACATAAGTATTTTTCTCAATGATTTCCAACATATTTGCGTAGGAATCGTGGATAGTCAGTGTAACAGTTCCGACACCGTATTTTTGGTTCATGGAATCTGCGATTTCCTGCATTTTTTTCTGACGTGTTTCAAACATCACTTTATCGTGATCACGAATGATGTAGGAAAGAGTTGCTGCGGCAACGTCGCCGGACATATCGGTCAGATGATAGAAACCTTCTCTTCCCTCGGTGTGGGCAGGCGTTTCCATTGGAGGAAGCTGAGACGGGATCTCACATGCAACGAGAGCGGCATTGACCATGATATCTTTCGCCTCACCAGGGTGGACATTCACGCCTTTGACAGCGAAAACTGCGCTTGCGGCATTAAAGTTTTCATAGGCAACTTCACCCTCGTAATCGCCATCTACCGTGTAAGCAAAATCTGCTTTAAAGTAGTCAAGATCAAACAGATCCGCACCATGTCCGACTTCTTCGTCCGGTGTAAACCCGATCCAGATATCGCCGTGTGGAATGTCAGAGGAGATGAGCTGTTCAGCAGCAGTCATGATCTCAGCAACGCCTGCCTTATCGTCTGCACCAAGCAGAGTTGTGCCGTCTGTCGTGATCAGGGTTCTGCCCTTTAAAGTTTTCAATTCCGGAAAATCAGATGTTTTTAAAACGTCACCGGTTCCTTTTAAAATAACATCCTCACCGTTGTAATCCGGAATGATCTGGGGTTTGACATTTTTACCGGAAAAATCAGGTGCCGTATCCATATGGGAAATAAAGCCGACCGCTTTTTTGTCTTCGTATCCAGGGGTAGCCGGGATCAGGCCGTAGATGTAACAGTGGTCTGTCAGTGTTACTTTCTGTAAACCAAGATCAAGTAATTCTTTTTCTAATTCTTTTGCCAGGTTAAATTGTCTGTCCGTAGAAGGAATCGTATCGGAATCTTCACTCGAAGTAGTCCAATAGGAAACATATTTTAATAGTCTTTCATCAACACGCATGATAAATGAGTGACCTCCTTTAAATTTGATAGACTAAAAAAGTGCGTTTTTCAGTCTATGAATAAAATACCACAGAATAGAAAATCCGCCAATGAAAAAAATGAAGATTTTCTAAAAAAACGCTTGCAATTTAAAAAAAATTAATATATAATATCATTTGTGTTCACGAGAGATAAACATATGCGCCACTAGCTCAGCTGGCAGAGCACCTGACTCTTAATCAGGGTGTCCAGGGTTCGAACCCCTGGTGGCGCATTACGAAGTACCGATTTTATAGCAGATGGCTATGGGGTTGGTGCTTTTTTTTGTTCAATCTTTACTGTGTGATCTCCAATATAAAATTACCCATAAGAAACAGAGCCGCCATAATTTTGAAAACAAGATCAAAATTACGGCGGCTCTGTTTTTTTGTCAATAAATTGTATACAACATGCAATTAGCGGGAGGCAATGAGTTTACAGATCGGATTTCCTTTTGAGGAGAATTTTTCTTCGTACTCTGTCATAATATTTCCTTCATTTAAAACAGAATCATGATGGAGATCTCGGGTGGAGGCATCTAAATGCCATCCGGCTTCCGGGATTTCTTCTAAGGAAAAGGTAAAAAGATCCTGATTATCGGTCTTAAACTCCAGTCTGCCATCCGGTTTTAAAATGGCATCGTAACGCGCAAAAAACTGACGGGAGGTAAGACGGCGTTTTGCATGACGGTCTTTCGGCCAGGGATCTGAAAAGTTCAGATAAATGCGGGAAACTTCATCTTTGGCAAAAACCTCTGTGACATCAGCGGCGTCCATGCAGATGAATCTTAAGTTTGGCATAGGAGTTTCTTCCATTTTCTGAAGCGCACGTAAAAGTACGCTCGAATAGCGTTCGATACCGAGGTAATTGATGTCCGGGTGCGCCGCAGCCATATCCATGATAAAACGGCCTTTTCCCATTCCAATTTCAATATGGAGAGGCTGGGTGGAAGAAAAAACTGACTGCCAGTTCCCTTTTTTTGACTCTGGTTCCTTGATGCAGTATTCACTGTTTAAAATTGCTTCATCAGCACCTGGGATATTTCTTAATCGCATATAAGTTATAATCCTGCCTTTCGTTGTAAAGTGTACAGAAAATCGTTGTCCGAAAAAATTATTTTCATACAGAAAAGTGTGCAAAAAGCACACAGAGGTATTTTACAATAAAACAATGAAAAAAAGTAGCATTATTTTAAGAAAACCTTAAAAGAAAATTTGCGCATAAAGGTTGCATGTATTTTTTTCAAAGTTTATACTGATACTAGCAAAGATGTACTTATAAATCAGGAGATTACTTATTAAAAAATGAGATATAAAATAGATAGAAATCATAAAATAACCAGCTTCTTATGTTTACTGCTTGGAATGATACTGCTGACCGGAAGTATGTGTATCCCGGTCTATGCGGCAGAATACTGGCCGGAAGGTCCTGAGGTCGTATCCCCGAATGTGATCGTGATGGAGGCTTCTACAGGGACAGTCCTTTATGATTGTGATAGTTTAGAGGCGCATTATCCGGCAAGTATCACAAAGATCATGACAACGCTGATCGCACTGGAAAATTCAGACTTGAATGATATTGTGACTTTTTCAGATGCCGCGATCGATAATACGGAAGGATCCGGTATTGCAAGGGACTATGGCGAACAGATGACGATGGAACAGTGTCTCTATGCGGTTATGCTTGCGTCGGCAAATGAGTGTGCATATGCGGTTGCAGAGCATGTAGGGGGCACCATTGAAAATTTTGTTGCGATGATGAATGAAAAAGCCAAAGAACTTGGCTGTCAGAATACACATTTTGCCAATCCACATGGTCTGCATGATGAAAACCATTATACCTGCTGCTATGATATGGCATTGATCGCAAGGGCAGCATATCAGAATGAGACATTTCGGATTATTGTGGGAACCGCACGTTATACGATTCCGCCGACGAACAAACACGCAGAGCAGACAGATCTGCAGAATCATAACGAGATGCTTTATCCATTCCAGACCAACAAGTATGTGTATGATGGCTGTACCGGTGGAAAGACGGGGTATACCAATGCGGCAAACAGTACGCTGGTAACTTATGCAGAACGTGATGGAATGACACTGATCTGCGTAGTCATGAATACGCAGTCACCAAATCAATGGCTTGACAGCAGAAATCTGTTTGATTACTGTTTTGACAATTTCCAGCTTTTTAATATTGCGGAAAACGAGACAAATTATACGTCGGCGGAACAAAAAAACGCAGGTACACTCAATACAAATGAACCGTTTGTGGATATTGACAAAGATGCAGGTATCGTACTTCCAAAGACAGCGGAGTTTTCCGATGCGACGTCAAAAATTGTCTATGACGATGTGACGAATGATACGGTTGGAACAATTGAGTATACTTATGCGGGGCACGAGGTTGGAAAGGCAGATATTGTAAAAACAAACGTGCAGGTGCCGGAATATAAATTCAGCAATCAGACAGACGTAAGCGAAGAGGCACAGACGGAAGAAACAGAGCATGTTTCAAAAATACAGATCAGGATGAGTACGATCATAACCGTGGTGGTTGTAGTTCTTGTCTTACTTGTTCTTGGGATTATTATAAAGAAAGTTGCAGATAACTTTTATATCATAAAACATAATTTTGAAGTGCGAAAAGAACATAAAAGATTATTTAAGCGTGAAAAGAAACGCAATAAAAGACGTAGAAGACGCAGATAATAAAAATTTAAAAGAAAATCGTCTGGAACATAAAAGTTGCAGGCGATTTTTTTAATTCCTGACAATAGAATATCCGTGGAGAGTGTGTTCTATTGTACATAGGAAAATTACATATGATTGACAGAGAATATAGTTTTGATTATATTAAATTTAGTACCACAAGTGAAAGTTTTGAGCGGGAAATATAGACACAACACTAGTAACTATTGGGAATTGGGGTTCGCATTATGCGCAGGGAACGCAGAAATGGGGTTATTATGTCAGAATCATATGCAGTCAATGAAAAAAGAGAACTGATCTTGCAGAAAGTCAAGGAGTTTATTGTGGCACACGGTGGGATCGTAAAGAAAAATCAGTTGGAAGAATTGCACATTGATTACCGGAGAATTCTCGATTTTGTGGAAAAAGGGGACCTGATCCGGATCAAAAGTGGATATTATACCATTCGCATCGGGGATTATTCGGAGGATGAACTGATTGTAAAATTATTTCCGGACGCGGTGCTTACGATGGAGTGTGCATTGTATGCGTATGGCTATATCAAAAGAAAACCATACGGATATCAGATCGCAGTGGATAAAAATACGTCGAAATCCAGATTTAAGCTGGAGTTTCCGCAGGTCACACCGTTTTATGCGGAGCCGGAGACGTTACAGTCTGGTGTGGACAGGATCGACTTTGGAAATGCAAAGATGCAGATTTTTGATAAAGACAGACTGATCTGTGAGTGTCTGAAATATGAAGATAAGATGGAACGGGCAGTTTTTCAGGAAGGTGTTCTTTCTTATATAAAAGATGAAAAAAAGAATATAGCAAATCTGATGAAATACGCCAGAGAACGCCGTGTGGTGAAAAAAGTACAATCGATGATAGGGGTATGGCTTTAAATGGAGGATAAAAAATATAAAATAGCGGATTTACAGGAAAAAAGTGAAGAATGGAAGATACCATTTTCAAATCTGCTTGCCGGATTTGTTTTGGAAGAATTTATGCTCAGATTTTCCGCTTCTGAATTTAAAAATCGGTTTTTATTACGGAATGGAACCGTGTTGGGATTAGAACAGTACCGCAAGAAAAATATACTGAAGCTGGACTTTTTCTGTGAGCCGGATGAGCGTATTCCGGAAAAGCTGTTGCAGCTGTACCTGCAAAAGAAAGAACAAAGTCCCGTAAGATGGAAAGGAACGATATCCTCGCAGCAGGCGGGGACATGTCTGGAACTGCAGGGGCAGTTTGAGGAGATGAAGGTTCCGGTGACTGTCGGTATTCATTTTATGCATCTGGGAAAAATCTGGGGACTGGTCGAAAGACAGATTCCATTTTTGATGGATGAGACAGTGCAGATCGAATGGAAGGAATTTCCGGCGGAACTGGTGCTGGCAAAACAGATTTTTGTGATTCTGCGGGATATGGAACTGATCCCGGATATGGAAATATACAGGGAAGTATTTTTTATATTGCGAAACGAAACCTTAAATGGAAGACATGTATGTGAGCTGCTCGAAGATATGTGCAAAACCGAAGAAATGATCCCTGATATGGAGCGTGCGGAGCAGATTTTTTCCTACCGGGATTATCCTTATATGAAAAAGCGCTGGGAAAAGTTTTGCAGGCACAGTGCAATCGCCGGGACGGAAACTTTAAAATGGGAGGAGGAGATGGAGTGTTTTCATCATTTCCTCGGAGATATGTGGGAGGCTGTCTGCAGGGACGAAGTATTTTTTGGAGACTGGATGCCGGAACTGGCGCGTTTCCTTGGGTAAAGCGGTCGCAGACAGATTTCGGTGTTATAACTGAAGATAAATTTTCAGTGCCTGATAATAATCCTGTCTGGTATCTAAGTTGAAAAACTGTCGGTTTACCGGAATGTCTGTGCAGGCGGCAAGTGCTTTTTCCGTCACGCAGACTGTTTTGCATTTTTCGCGAAGCGCATCAAAGGTAAACTGACGGAGAATGAGGCTTTTCCCGATCGTTGGAATACAGTTTTTTGAATAGGCGGCGGTAGCAGGATCTAAGTAGCCTGCTTTTCCGCGAACCATGCAGATATCTGCATCGCCGATCGCATCTAAAAGTGCAATTCCGGTTTCCGGTTCCATAAAAGGGGTATCCACGGACATAAAGAAAGCGGCATCCTCATTGATCATGGACAGACCGGAAAAAACGCCGGACATCGGTCCGGCATTGCCGTAGATATCCGCAATCTCCGTGACCGGGAGATTCAGATGCGCATAATCTCCAATATATTTTACGGAGAGATATATGGTTGAAAAATATGGTTTAAATTTGTGTACAAGATATTCTAAGAGGCAGCAGTCACCAAAAGGTAAAAGTGCTTTATCCGTTCCCATGCGGACACTGTTTCCACCGCAAAGGATCACAAGTGCGTAATTCATAACAGATCTATTACTCCATTCTTTTCCAAAGATGTTCTTATTTTAAAGTAGTCAGGCTGGTATGTAAAGTGTTAAAATAAATGTGTAAGCAGAAAGGCGGTAGCAGATGAGGTATTTAGATCAGGCATTAGAGGCATATGGGAAGAGTGATGTCTATCCGTTTCATATGCCGGGACATAAAAGAAATCCGCTGCCTTTTCCGGAAGTATACGGGATAGATATTACGGAGATCGATGGGTTTGACAACCTGCACCACGCAGAGGGAATTTTAAAAGAGGCACAGCAGCGTGCGGCTGATCTCTACGGTTCTGCACATTGTTATTATCTTGTCAATGGCAGCACCTGCGGGATTCTTGCATCAATCTGTGCAGCAGTGAAAAAACGGGGCAGGATTCTGGTAGCCAGAAATAGCCATAAAGCGGTATATCATGCCCTGTTTTTATCGGAACTGACTGCAGAATATCTTTATCCGACGGTGACAGAATGTGGGATTCAGGGACAGATCACACCACGGCAGGTGGAGGATGCACTAAAAAAAGATCCGGAGACCTCGGCAGTCGTGATCACATCGCCGACGTATGAGGGAGTTATCTCTGATATTGAAGGAATCGCCAAAGTCGCGCATGTGCACGGGATTCCGCTGATCGTGGATTCAGCACATGGAGCACATCTTGGATTTGGAGGGGAATTTCCGCAAAATGCGGTAAGGCTCGGAGCAGACGCCGTGATCGAGAGCCTGCATAAGACACTTCCATCTTTTACACAGACGGCACTGCTTCATTTAAATTCAGATCTGATTTCAAAATCACGCATAGAAAAATATCTTGGAATTTATGAAACAAGTTCTCCTTCGTATATTCTTATGGCGGGAATGGAAGTATGTATCCGTACCGTAAAGGAACATGGAGCGGAATTATTTGACAATTACAGACACGAATTAAATAAATTTTATAAAAACTGTGAAGATTTGAAAAGACTGCATGTGATGACAGGGAAGGATTTATCCAAAGAAGAGGCATTTGCCTGGGATGATTCTAAAATTGTTATATTTGTCCGTGACAGCAGCAAAAGCGGTGAGTGGCTGTATCAGGAATTACTTTTAAAATATCATCTTCAGCTTGAAATGGCATCCGGAGATTATGCGCTTGCGATGACAAGTATTATGGATCAGGAAGAAGGATATCAGAGATTGTCGGCTGCACTGCATGAGATTGACAGGGAACTGTGTGGGGCAGATACTGCAAAAAAGCAGCAGGTCATGAATGAAAAAAAGGTAAGATACGGAAATGAGACGGATGGTTCGATGGAAAACATGTATGAACAACAGGTTCACAGAGGTTCTTTCATCCAAGAAGTTTACCGTCCGAATCCGGCTCAGATGCAGATCTATGAAGCGGAGGAAAAAGAAACCGCAGAGGTATCTTTTGACGAAGCAGCAGGCAGGATTTCAGCAGATTTTATCTTTCTGTATCCGCCGGGAATCCCTTTGATCGTTCCAGGGGAGGCCATCACCGCAGAATTTATTGAAAGACTTCGCACCTGTATCAGTTTGAAATTGAATTTACAGGGGAGCACGGATCTTTTTGCGGAGCGGATAAAGATTGTATATTTTTAAAGACTATATTATACTGATAAGGCAGGACAAATGGGAAAAATATATTACATGATGGGAAAAAGCTCATCCGGTAAAGATACTTTGTACGGGATGCTGATGAAAGATGAGAAACTCAGGTTAAAGACTGTGGTTCCGTACACGACAAGACCGATGCGTGCCGGGGAAGAAAACGGTGTATCATATTATTTCTGTGATGAAGATACAGTGGAAAAGCTTGAAGCAGAGGGGAAAATTATCGAATTGCGTGCGTATCATACGATCCACGGCATCTGGAAGTACTTTACGGTGGCAGACCATCAGGTTGATTTAGACCATCAGAGTTATCTTCTGATCGGAACGTTAGAGTCCTATCTTAAGATACGGGAATACTTCGGAACGGAGAGCGTTGTTCCGATATATATAGAAGTAGAGGATGGTATGCGCTTACAGCGTGCGCTTGAGAGAGAGCGGAGGCAGGAAAATCCGAAATATGAGGAATTATGCCGGCGGTTTCTTGCGGATGAAAAAGATTTTTCCGAGGAAAAATTAAAAGAAGCAGGAATCACAAAAAGATTTTGCAATGAGTCGTTAGAAGAGACGGAGAATGCGATCGCTGCGTATATCGAAGAGCAGGAATAGTTACTTTTTTACAGGAAGAAGGTGTCAGCCTTGGATATTAACAAATTAAATCATGTAACAGAGGTTACACAGGTACCGGATACCAATCAGAATGTACAGGGAGATGGTTCCTTTAAGTTTACGCTTGCGAGTGCGATCACGGATGCGGATCTGCAGGCAAAAGTGGACATGCTTCTTTCTGACATTACAGCGCAGGGCAACCGTATTGCGCAGCATATGGATATCCGTGATATGAAAAAATACCGCGGTCTGATCCGCGAATTTATGAATGAAGTGGTATTCCGGTCCCACAAGTTTTCCAGGGAGAATTTTCTTGACCGGAGAGGACGCCACAGAGTGTACGGTCTGATCAAGCTGATCGATTCGAATCTGGATGAACTGGCGCAGGAGCTGGTAAAGGATGAGAAAGACCACATCGCGATTTTAAGTAAGATCGGAGAGATAAGGGGATTGATATTAGATATCCTCACCTGATCTTTTTTGGATGTGGATTGGATAAACGGCGCACGCACATGGCGGGAAATCTGGTAGCAGAAAAGAAAACATGAAAAATATGTGCAGAAATGAGGATTTATATGCCAGCATTTAAGGACATCGTTGGACATGAGCAGATCATAGAACATCTGCAGAATGCGATTACCATGGATAAAGTTTCACATGCTTATATATTAAACGGACCGGACAAATCCGGAAAAATGATGATCGCAGAAGCATTTGCACAGACGCTGCAGTGTGAGGCAGTAAATAAAAAGTTAGAGGAACTTGCAGGTGAGACAGAATCTGAAAGAATAGAAAATAAATTTACAGCGGAGCCATGTATGGAGTGTCATTCCTGTAAACAGGCGGCGGGCAAAAACCAGCCGGATATCATCTATGTCAGCCATGAGAAGCCGAATACGATTTCGGTAGACGATATCCGTACACAGTTAAACAATGACATTGTCATTAAGCCATACAGCAGCAAACATAAGATTTATATTGTGGATGAAGCGGAAAAAATGAACCAGCAGGCGCAGAACGCACTGCTAAAGACAATCGAGGAGCCGCCTGCATATGCGGTGATCCTGCTTTTGACCACCAATGCGGAGAGTTTTCTTCCGACGATCTTATCCCGCTGTGTGACGCTGAATTTAAAGGCGGTGCCGGATGAGAAGATCAAAAAATTTCTGATGGCACATTACCAGATTCCGGATTACCAGGCAGATGTCTGCGTGGCATTTGCACAGGGAAATGTCGGAAAAGCGATCCAGCTTGCAGCATCGGATGATTTTAATGAATTAAAGGCATCTGCGCTTCAGCTCATCAAGCGTCTGCACGACATCGACCTCTATGAGATGACAGAGGCGGTAAAGCAGATCAGTGAATATAAGCTTCAGATCAACGATTACTTTGATCTTATGATGATCTGGTATCGTGATGTACTTTATTATAAAGCAACAAAGGATGTAAACGGCCTTATTTTCAAGGATGAGGTCTATGACATAAAAAGACAGGCAGAGCAGAGTTCTTACAATGGAATCGAAGAAATTTTACAGGCACTGTCAAAAGCACAGGTGCGTTTAAACGCAAATGTAAATTTTGATCTGGTGATCGAGCTGCTTCTGCTGACCATAAAGGAGAATTAACATGATAAAAATAGTAGGAGTCCGTTTCCGGAATGCCGGTAAAATTTATTATTTCGGACCGGGAAATCTGGATCTGACTGCAGGAATGCACGTAATTGTGGAAACTGCGCGTGGTGTGGAGCTGGGAACAGTCATGATACCGACAAGGGAAGTGAATGATGACAGCGTGATCCAGCCGTTAAAACCGGTCATCCGTATTGCAACGGAGGCAGATGAAAAGACAGCATTAAAGAACCGTGAAAAAGAAAAAGAGGCATTTAAGATCTGCCTGGAAAAGATAGCAAAACATAAGCTTGATATGAAGCTGGTGGAGGCGGAGTACACGTTTGACAATAATAAGCTGCTCTTTTATTTTACGGCGGACGGACGTATCGATTTCCGCGAGCTGGTAAAAGATCTTGCAGCGGTTTTCCGTACCAGAATCGAGCTGCGCCAGATCGGTGTCCGTGATGAGACAAAGATCATGGGTGGGATTGGAATCTGTGGAAGAGAACTTTGCTGTCATTCCTATCTTTCCGAGTTTGTCCCGGTATCCATCAAGATGGCAAAAGAGCAGAATCTGTCCTTAAATCCGACAAAGATTTCCGGTGTCTGTGGACGCCTGATGTGCTGTCTGAAAAATGAAGAAGAAACTTATGAATATTTAAACAGCCGTCTGCCAAATGTGGGGGATTATGTGACCACGGATGATGGCTTAAAGGGAGAGGTATCTTCCGTCAGTGTACTGCGCCAGATGGTCAAAGTACTCGTGGAAGTGGATGACGAAAAGGAAATCCGTGATTACTCTGTGGATCAGCTGAAATTCAAGCCAAAACGCAGAAGAGATCATGTAAAGCTGACTGCGCAGGAATTAAAGGAACTTTCCGCATTAGAAGATAAGGGAGGAAAATCCAAAATTGACGATGCCAAATAATCTGGTTTATGAACAGGAGAGACTTGATGAACTGCATCGCAACGGCTATTTTATCATTCAGGATCCGAAAAGGTTCTGTTTTGGGATGGATGCCGTTTTGCTTTCCGGGTTTGCAAAGGCAAAAAAAGGGGAGCGCGTGCTCGATCTTGGTACCGGTACGGGAATTATCCCGATCCTGATGGAAGCCAAAACAGAAGCAGAAGATTTTAAGGCGCTTGAGATCCAGGAAGAAAGTGCGGATATGGCACGCCGGAGCGTGTGCTATAACCATCTTGAGGATAAGATCGAGATCGTGACCGGAGATATCAAGGAGGCATCTGCGATATTTGGAGCATCTTCGTTTGATGTGATCACCACAAATCCGCCGTATATGATCGGGACACATGGACAAAATTCGCTGTCTGCGGCAAAGGCGATCGCCAGACATGAAGTGCTATGTACACTGGATGATATTTTGCGGGAAACCGCGAAAATGCTTGTGCCGGGAGGCAGGTTTTATATGGTGCACCGGCCGTTCCGTCTCGCAGAGATCATGAGTAAAATGGTCGAGTACAAGATCGAGCCGAAGCGCATGCAGCTTGTCTATCCGTTCGTGGATAAAGAACCGAATATGGTGCTGATCGAGGGGCTGCGCGGTGGAAAATCAAGACTTGCCGTGGAAAAACCGCTGATCGTTTATAAAGAACAGGGCGTGTACACGGACGAGATTTATGATATTTATGGGTATTAGAAAGGATAAATTAAAATATATGTTTAATGATATAAAGATAGGACCGGTTACATTTCATATGTATGGTCTTATGATTGCGATCGGTTTTGCAGCGGCACTTATGATGTGTTTAAAGCGTGGAAAAAAACGTGGCTTGAACGAGGATATTATCTATGGAATCTTCTTTTGCGCAATCTTCGGTGGAATGATCGGCTGCAGGCTGCTCTATTATATTGTAGAGATCCCGGAGATTTTAAAAGATCCGTCCATACTCTGGAACTTTAAAAACGGATACGTTGTTTACGGCGGGATCATCGGCGGTGCGCTGGCCAGTTTCATCTACTGCCGTGTCAAAAAAGAACGTTTTCTGCCGTACTTTGATCTTGTGATGCCTGCTGTATCATTTGCACAGGGATTCGGGCGTCTCGGCTGTTTCTTTGCAGGCTGCTGCTACGGCAGGGAGACGGATTCGTGGTTTAGCATCACATTTACCCACTCCGACTTTGCTCCGAACGGTGTAAAACTTCTGCCGACACAGCTGATGTCATCTGCCGGAGATTTCCTGATCTGCGGACTGTTACTGCTCTATGCGGGAAGAAAACCGAAAGAGGGACAGGTCGCAGCAGGATATATGGTGCTTTACGGAATCGGAAGATTTATTATTGAATTTTTCCGGAACGACTACCGCGGAAGCATTGGAGTGCTTTCCACATCACAGATCATTTCGATCGGAGTTGTGGCAGCGGGAGTTGTGTTTTATCTGGTGATGAATTTCCGAAACTGCAAAGGTGTCACCCCATAATATTTTTTAAACATTCGTATAAAATTAGCGGGGTAATGATAACCGCACTGTAATGCAATTTCATCGACGCCAAGGAGGGTTTCACTTAACAGTTTTGCCCCATATTCCATCTTAAGAGAGATAATATAGTCGGAAATGGTCGTGTCGTATTCGTGGAGAAACGCATAATTTAGTTTTTGCATGGATAAAGAAACCTGCTCACTCAGTTCATGGATGGTGGGCGGGTTTTTATATTGTTCGGTCAGAATATCGTGTGCGAGGTGCACAGCAGAAAGGTCAGCGGTCGAGAGCGTAATCGTTCTTGTATCGCTGACTTTTATTGTGTGCATTACTTTGCCATGTGGAATATGTTGTTGACCAGCTTTATTTATTGCGGTCCGCACAGATGTTGCAGGCAAAGTTCCAGCAGGAACAGATTTGGGTGCAATCACATGAGATGAGTTTTCCGCAAATTCTTCCGCAAGCAGAGCGAGACACTGTAAGATCAGCCCTTCTAAATACAGTGGTGTGAGCGCATCCTTTTCATGCAGAAAATGCATCTGGTTCAGCAGATTGAGCACGCCGGCGGGGAGCATCTTATAGGTATAATTCGTCTCAAACGCGGACAGACTGACACAGTCAGGAAAAACAGGATGAAGAATATTTTCTACAAAATCAGCCGAAACCGTCAGTTCCAGTCCGTGAAAATGGTCCCCGGCGCGCCATGCCTGCTGGCCTTTGATATTTTCCTCCAGCACAATAAAAGAAGAAGGTGTAAAAGAAGCCGCATCCTTTTGATAAAGCTTAAAATGCGTCTTCCCGGAAAGCATTACCCCAAACCGAAGCTGCCTCGCAGGATTCTGAAAAGAAACCGAAAAATCCTCCGGAATCGTATAATCCGCAATCCCAAGCTGATAACACCCCTCGCGGCAATAAATACAGCAATACCCACCTTCCGGGTGTTCCCTGTCACTGTAACAGGTATAATTTCCATTCATTTCCGGTAAGAAATGAAGCTGTTCAAACATAAAAGCCTGAAATTCATTTGTACTTGAAACAAGCATCTAAGAAAAACCTCCTTCTTAATTTCTATACCCCATTTTCCCCATTCCCGCAATAAAATAATCATTTGCTAAACAAAAATTATCAATATCCATGCAACACTTGCAAACAATCAAATGCATGATAAAATAGACTTACTTTTGTTAGTGCAAACTAACACTTGCAATATATCTTGCAGTTTGCAGACAAAACACTTGCGAAGAATGAAAACAAAACATAAAGGAGAACTTTTACATGAAAAAAAATCATTTATTTTCCATTATCACGGCAGGTATGCTTACCATCACCCTGTTAGCGGGATGTGGGAATACAGGCAGCAACGCAAATGGAAACACAGGAAGTAACACAAATACGGTGCAGGAGAGTACAGAGGATCAGGCATCCGCAGTACCGGAGAGTGAAGCGCAGATAACCGGGGAAGGACAAAATGGTGAGACAATTATTGTGACGGACGTCCGCGGTGAGGTGGAGATTCCGGCAGATCCTCAGAGGATCGTAGATTTAAGCGGCAACAGTGATATCTTATCGATCCTTGGCTATTCCGTTGTGGGAACCGCAAACAGTGATGCTTATGACTATACAAAATTCCCAACCTATCTTGAGGATACATTACAGGGAGCTGAAATTTTAGGTTACAGTATGCAGGATACGATGGATATTGAGGCAGTTATGAATTTAGCCCCTGACCTGATCATCATTTCCACGGTTCAGGAAAAAATGTATGACCAGCTTTCTGAGATCGCACCGACAGTCATGATCCAGTTAGAAGCGCTGAACTGGAAAGAAGATATCCGCACGCTTGCACAGGTATTTGGCAGAGAGGATGCGGCAGATCAGTGGATCAGTGCATATGAAGAGAAGGCGAAAGAAGCAGGAGAAGCAGTTCGTGCTGCGTATGGAGAGGATACCAGTTATCTGTCATTTTTAGCAAGCGGTGGACAGTTCTTTGTATTCACAGGTGCCGGATTTGGAAGTGTGCTTTATGAAGATATGGAACTTGCAAAACCGGAAGGTCTGCCGGAGCAGAGTGATATTTCCCTGCCGGTCGTAACGTATGAAGGTCTGGCATCGATCGGAGCAGATTATATTTTCCTGATGGCAACGGATGAAGACAAAGCAGAACTTGACCAGAATGCAGTCTGGAACAGTCTGCCGGCAGTACAGAGCGGACAGGTGGTAGAACTTCCGGCATCACCGTATTTTAATCAGGGTTACAGTCCGATCGGACGTGAGCTGCTTTTAGATGAGATTTTGGAGATGTTAGATGGAACGGCAAAGAATTAAGCGGACCTGGGGTGTTACGATTGCAGGTGTCTGTCTGCTGATACTGGGAGTTTTGCTTGCAGTCTGTATGGGCGCAATGAAGATTCTGCCGGTGGATATCTGGAATGGCATTTTTCATAATACAGGATCTCTTACGGATATGATGATCCGCGACGTACGGCTTCCGAGGGTGATCTGTGTACTGGTGACAGGCGGTATCCTTGGAATGACCGGAGCAATGATGCAGGGGGTGACGCGAAATCCGATTGCGGAACCGTCACTGCTGGGGATCAGTCAGGGGGCGACGCTTTTTGTCGCCCTTCTTTATGCGTCGGGAGTTGGTGCAACTGCGGGAAATACGCTGCTTGCAGCATTGCTTGGAGCGTTTTTTTCCGGCGTGCTTGTACTTATATTTACCATGAAAAATCCGGGAAATTTAAGTATCACAAAATTACTTTTAGCGGGAACGGCAATGAGTACTTTTTTTACGGCACTCACTTCGGTAGCGGGGCTTTTGTCGAACCAGTCACAGATGGTTGGATTCTGGGTATCCGGTGGATTTCGCGGGGCAACGTGGCTGGATGTAAAAATTATTTTAGCGGCAGGGATACCGGGATTTCTGGCAGCAGTGCTCCTTGCACCGAAAATTAATGTGATCAGTCTCGGAGATGATATGGCAACCGGACTTGGTATCCATCCGCAGAGGGTGCGTTTTATCACAATTCTTTTGATGATTCCGTTATGTGCGGCAGCAGTGGTGGTGGGAAAAACAATAGGTTTTGTCGGACTTATGATTCCACAGACGATAAGGCTGTTTGCAGGCACAGATTACAGGCGGGTAATTCCGCTTAGTTTTCTGTGCGGAGCCGTACTTTTAACTTATGCGGATATTGCAGCGCGCATGATCTATCAGCCATATGAGGTACCGATTGGAATTTTTACAGCAATGCTTGGAGTGCCATTCTTTTTATACATGGCGGGAAAGGAGCGGGGATGATGCGTATGAAAAAAAGAAAAACAGCAGTTTTTGCGTGCGTGATCGTATTATTTTTCTGTGCCATCCTCTTGGGACTTTGCTGGGGCAGTTATGAGATATCGGTGCATGAAGTCATTGCGACGCTGCTTGGAAATGGAACAAAAATACAGAATACGGCAATTTTTGGAATCCGTTTACCGCGTATCCTGCTTGGTATTTTTGTGGCGGCAGGGCTTGCGATATCGGGCGGTGTTTTACAGACAATGACAAGGAATGAGCTTGCTGACCCGGGAATCATTGGCATCAATGCGGGCGGTGCAACGGCAGCAGTGTTGTTTATCCAGTTTCAGACGAACGCATATTTCAGTGAACTTGGGACATTTTCTATTTACCTGCTTCCACTGATGGCAATTTCAGGGGCACTTGCAGCGGCATTTTGCATTTATTTTCTCTCCAGCAGGAAAGGATTAAAACCAAAACGTCTGCTTTTGACCGGAATTGGGATCAATGCCGGACTAAATGCATTTATCACTTTTTTTATGTTCAAGGGAGGTCCTGGGGATTATAACCGGGTAATGATATGGACGTCCGGCTCACTCTGGGGAGCGGGATGGGCATACGTCAGAGCTTTGGTACCTGTGATTTTACTTGGTGGTGCATATATTTTTTATAAAGGACGAATGTTGGACGCGTTAAGTTTTTCGGATGAAACGGCGATTGGCTGGGGAATTTCCATCGAGCGTGAACGGAAAAAAATGTTGCTCTGTGCAGTTATTCTTGCAGGTGCATCGACTGCATTTGCCGGAAATATCGGCTTTGTCGGACTGCTTGCGCCGCATGCAGCAAAAAAGATCGTTGGAAACGGACACCGGGTATCACTGCTTCTTGCGTCTTTGATCGCTGCAGTCATGCTGATTTTTGCAGATACGGTCGCAAGAAATTTATTTTCACCAATCGAAATCCCGGCGGGAATTGCGGTGTCGCTGGTTGGTGTACCGTATTTTGTATACCTGATGTGGAAGGAGTAGCGAGGATATGGAAACAATAAATGCAATAGAGGTAAAAGGACTCTGGGCGGCATATGAGGACCGCATGATCATAGAGGATATGAATTTAAAAATACCAAAGGGAAAAATCACGATCATCATCGGTGCAAACGGCTGTGGGAAATCTACACTGTTAAAAGTGATTTCAAGAATTTTGCCCGCAAAACGGGGAGAAGTCAGGATTGATGGAATGGATCTTTGCAAAGAAAAAGCAGAATATATCGCCAAAAAAGTTGCTGTCCTCCCGCAGACTCCGACCTGTCCGGATACAATTACTGTCCGTGAACTGGTTTCCTACGGACGTTTTCCTTACCGCAAAGCGATTGGAGGTATGAGCCGCCACGACATAGAGCAGGTGGACTGGGCGCTTGAAAAAACAGGACTGACAGATATTTCAGGCCGCCTTGTGACAGAATTATCCGGCGGACAGAGACAGCGCGCATGGATCGCTATGACACTTGCGCAGGAGACAGAAATGATCTTGCTTGATGAGCCGACGACATATCTGGATATGGCATATCAGCTGGATGTGCTGCAGCTTTTAGAGCGCATGAACCGGGAAAAACAGCTCACAATCGTGATGGTGCTGCATGACTTAAACGAAGCCTGCCGCTTTGCAGATCACATTATTGGACTGAAAAATGGTAAGGTTGTCTGTGAGGGAAGACCGGCAGATGTGATCACGAGGGAAAATATCCGGGAAATTTATGGGATTGATGCAAAACTGGTGATGAGTGATGGAGGATACCCGATCTGTATGGAATTTGACAGAGTTATAAAAACTTTATGATTTGTTCGATTTACAACCGTAATTGACTATGATAATTTAATATTAAGGCTCTTTGGTGGGGAAAATGCGCCGGAGAGTCTTTTCTTTTGTACGATTCCCGCCATCCGAAAAAATAGATGGTTTTGATGACAGATATCTGTCCGCAAAAACAGGTTTATCTGTGAAATATATCATCTATTAATCAGAGAAGGATTGGGGGAAATATCTATGAAATCAGGAAAAAAAGTCATCCGGGTGGCATTAGCCATCCTCTGCATGGTTTCCATGCTTTTTATTTCAGAGTATCAGAAAGTAGAAGTATATGCAGCCTCAGGATATGGGTTCATTTTCTTAAGTGCATATGAAAAAACATTAAAAACAGGGGACACTTATTGTCTGTCTGTGGTTTCATCCGGCAGTAAAAAACCGACATTTACATCCAGTGATTCAAAGGTCGTATCGGTTAATACCTACGGAAAAATCACCGCAAAAAAGGCGGGAAGTGCGACGATTACGGCAAAAACAAAAAATGCGGAGGCAAGCTGTAAGGTTACTGTCACAAAGACAAAAGTTACCTTAAATAAGACCAGCCTGATATTGGAAAATGGGGAAAGTGCAGTGCTTACGGCAGCCTCATCCACCGGGCATAAGGTAACGTGGAAGTCGGCAAAGACAAGCATTGCATCGGTAAGTGAAAATGGAAAAGTAACAGCAAAGAAGCCGGGAACAACTACGGTTACTGCAAAGGTTGACGGTACATCTGTGAATTGTAAAGTGACAGTAAAAAGTCCGACAGTCCGCCTGATGCCGTCTAAAATCTCGTTATACAGACGGGAAAAGTATAAACTTAAGGTATCTTCCACATCAAAAACAACACCAGTGTGGAAAACCAACAAAAAAAGTGTGGCGACTGTGGATGAAACAGGAAAAGTAACCGCGGTCAAACATGGAACGGCAGTCATTACTGTAACCGTAGATGGAGTCAGCAAAAATTGTGAAGTGACGGTCAGATCTCCAAAGATTACATTTGAGCAGACGACGATTACACTTCATCCGGGGGAACGTGCAAGAGTAAATGCGACGGTATCTTCCGGCAATCAGCCGGCGTATTCCTGCTCTAACTCCAATGTGGTGTCGGTAGATGCAAACGGGGTTATCACTGCGAAAGCAGCTGGCAGGTCTTATGTCTACGCCAGTGAGGATGGAACAAAGGAACGCATGACGGTGTATGTGAAAGAGAAGGAATAAAAGGTGCAGGGATTGTTGTATAGACAAAAACTGGAATAGGAACAAAAGCACAAAGTCAGGCATGGCATCAGATTGTGAAAGAAAATTGCTGCTGTTCACACAATAGGTGTGAACAACAGCAGGAAACAGATGGCGGGAAGTACAAAAGATAAATGGAAGTTGCATGTTTACACCAAAAATAAAATCCGCTAAAATATAGAAAATTACAGAATGCAGATACAATTCACAACAATAGAATGTTCGCAAAGCGCAGGCTATTATTTTTTATATCGGAGAAAGGCGGTAGTGAGGATGGAGGATATGACAGAAAAAGAACTGATCACGGTTTTAATTGATAAATATACAGATTTACAGCGCATCAAACGTGCAAACAATGGGGTGGAAAATCAGGAGCTGGAGTATCAGATCAAAGTGACGATTGCAAAGCTGGCATCTCTTGGAGTGTCCGTGGAGGATATTACGTTATGACAGAAAAAGAATGGCGCATGTTCAATGACATTCTTCTGGAAATCTATTATGCCGGAAGCCTGGAGACGTTTGGAGAAAGATGTTTAAAACTGATCCGTATATTGATTCCATATACGCAGGGTTATTTTTTAGTGATAGATGAAGACGGCAGGTTAGACGTGGCGCATTCGGTATTTGAAAATGTGGATCCTGTCATGAAACGGAAATACTTAGATACTTATTTTGCAAAAGACTATCTGATGCAGATGTGCAATTTTACAAAATCAATGGCATACCGCGATACCGATCTTTTAATGGATGAGAAACGAAGAGCATCGGTGATTTACCGTGAGTATTTTAAACCCCAGAAATTAGATATGGGATGCGGGCTTATCATCATGAGATGGAAATTTTGCAGACATTTCTGCCTCATTTTGAAAAAAATGTTTTTGCCTATGCAAACCATTATGTTTCGGGTGCGGCTGATTATTTTGATGGCATCGAGCCGTTGCCGGAAGAATATCAGATAGTAAAAAGGCGTTACAGTGGTTTCTTTGGGACGGATCTGGAGATTTTGTTAAAAGGACTTGGCGTTGAACATATCTATGCAGTTGGTCTTCTGACGGATGTCTGCGTACATTATACCTGTGCGGATGCGCATCAGCATGATTATCACATTCATGTGGTGCGCGAGGCTGCGGGAGGATCCTCTCTTACGGCGCATGAGGCAGCACTTGCGGCAATCGAATATTTACAGCATGGATCGGTGATCAGTGAGAAAGAGGTGTGTGAATGATGAAGAAAAAATAATTGTGATGGTATTTGTTTTGACGATGGCGTCAAATCCGTTTGTTGGATTGGCGCCATTTTATGTTGCGATGGATAAAGGATTTTTCAAGGACTGTGGTCTGGATTTTTCCATGGTGGATTTTGATGATTCGAGTGCATCCTGCTCGGCACTGTTAGCAGGAAAAGTTGATCTTGCGTATACAACTTTGGATGCAGCGATCATTGCGGAGAGCCAGTATGATGAAGATATGTTAGATGTAACGGCAATCGTGGACGAGTCTGCCGGAGCGGATGGAATCCTTGTCAAAAATGATA
This sequence comes from Roseburia sp., assembly GCA_019411365.1. The sequence continues at coordinate 155,825 of DXQT01000001.1, read as the reverse complement.
TTAACAGTATTGCAGATCTGAAAGGAAAGAAAGTCGGCGTGTCTATCAATCAGACTTCACATTATCTGCTGATGCAGGCGCTGGAGACGGCAGGTCTTACAGATGCAGATGTAGATCTTGTCAATATGACATCTTCGGATGCAGGAGTATCTTTTATCAGCGGTGATCTGGATGCGGCTGTCACATGGGAACCATATCTTAGCAACGCGGTAGAGCAGGGAGTTGGAAAACTCATTTTTTCCAGTAAAGATGCCCCGGTTTCTATTTTGATAAAGGAATTATTGAGAAGCCAGTGGAACCGTCACAATTACTGGCAGAAGAATAATAGCAGGATCCGGCTGCTTTTAACGGATATTGTCGTATGATTTTTCCTGTGATAGAATTGGGGAAAATACGAGTTGGAATGAGCAGATATGGAAAACACATTAAAAGAAACAGAATGGCTGACCATCAATAAAGTGTTGCTGGAAATGTATGATATTACCGATATTGATCAATTTACGGAACGGGTGTTAAAAACTTACCGTATGTTGATCCCATATACGAAAGGATATTTTATTGTTTTTAATGAAGCAGGCGGCATTGAAAGCAAAAAATCGTCCTTTATTGAGATGGAGCCGGGAGTCTATGAAGAATATCTGGATTCTTATTATGAAAAAGACTACATGAAATATACATTTGAATTGTCTGAGCATACGATCACTTACCGTGATACCGATATTATGGAGGAGTCACTGCGGCAGAAAACAGAGTTTTATCAGGGATTTTTAAAACCGAATCATATCCCGTTTGGCGCGGGGATACTGCTTCGCAGATATGGAAAACCGATTGGTATTGTTAATTTTTTCCGAAGTGAACTTCTTGGGGATTTTTCGGACAAAGATATGTTTATCTTAGAAGTGCTAAAGGGGCACCTTTCCCATAAACTGGCAGGACTACTCAATGGAACAAAGCAGGCGGCAGGCAACAGGAATAAGATGCTTGCACATCTTGCGGCAGAATTTGAACTGTCAGAGCGGGAAAAAGAAGCACTGACCTGTATGGACGGGGGAATGACAAATGCCCAGATCGCAGAGAATATGGGAATCAGTCTTTCTACGGTAAAAAAGCATGTTTACCATATTTTTGAAAAAGTAGGGGTAGACACCAGAGCGCAGCTTCGTAATGTTTTAGAGACATATAACTCTACAAAGTTCTAAAAAAGTTCTAATTATACAGAAAAAAATGCATACAAAGTTCAATTGTCACATTATTTTTCCGATGCTACAATCAGTGCATAAGAAAACAGAAAGAGGAAATGCAAAGGTGCATAAAAAGCAGCCTTTGCGTTTCCTCTTTTTTGTACCCAAAATAAGCGTTTGATCAGCAGATTCAAAGAAAGGTGGAAATTATTATGAAGAAAATCTGGAGCAAGACATTAAGACCGGGAGAGAAATGGTCAGGAAATATTGGACGTGGAAAATATATTCATTTCAAGGCGCTCGGCGATGACGCAAATGTTTCCATGTTGATGTACAACATGTTAGATACTTCGGAGCGCTATAACATGCCGGATACGTTAAAAGCACAGTTTATTTCCTCCCTGACAAAAGGAAATGTGCTGATGAGCGATAACGGACGTGTGTTGGCCAGTATCGTGGAGGACAGCCTTGGATGGCATGATACGATCTCAGGATATACGACAAGGCTTCTCACCGATGAGAAATACGGAAAGACAACTTATCAGGAAATGAGAAATGACTGGCACCGTTGCGGAGAGGAAAACTTCAAAATGGAACTTGTCCGCAACAATATGAGTGCAAGAGATTTAGTTCCATGTGTGAATCTCTTCTCAAAAGTTTACATTGAGGAAGATGGCAGCATGCATTTTGAGGAGGGACACTGCAAAGAGGGCGCAACCGTAACACTCCGCACGGAGATGGATATGATCTTTATCGTATCAAACACGCCAAACCCGTTAGATCCTGCAAAAGAATTTCCTTCGGTTCCGGTTTCCATTGAAGTATATGATGCACCGGAAGTTGATCTGACCGATGAATGTGTCAATTATCGTCCGGAGAATTACAGAGCATTTGAAAATACATGGGAATATTACAACCTGCTGGGACGTTAAAAAGTAACGCATCACAGAAAAGCTGGAACAGAACGGAGCAAAGTCAGTAAAGATCAGGCAGAAAAATTGCTGTAGAAAACGGAGGTTAAGATATGTACGGATTTATAGAGAAAACAAGTGATTTAAAAGAAGAAAATGCAATTTATAACGAAGTCGTGGAAGCGGGAAAAGGCTGGATGCATGAACTGCTTCCGGGACAGTCCTTAAGAATTGTAGACATGGAAGGAAATCAGGCAGTCGATACCACATTTTATGATATGACCAACCCGGAGGATCATTACGGAGCAATCCCAACGATCGTGATGCAGAAAAATATCTATCTGACTACGGGTACGATCCTTAGAACCGAGTCGGGGAAACCGCTGTTAGAGATCACAGCAGATCTGACCGGGCGTCATGATACGATCGGCGGTGCATGTTCCGCGCAGAGCAATACCGTAAGATATGCAAGAGAAAAAATTTACATGCACAACTGCAGAGACAGCTTCATGTTACAGCTTGCAGACGATACGCATGGTTTCATGAAACGTGACCTTGCCCCAAACATTAACTTTTTCATGAATGTTCCGGTGTCAAAGGATGGCGGTTCAAAATTCGATGATGGTGTTTCTGCACCGGGCAAATATGTGGAGATGAAAGCGTTAGAGCATACGATGGTGTTAGTCAGCAACTGTCCGCAGCTCAATAATCCATGTAATGCATACAACCCGACCCCGATCAGGATGCTGATCTGGGACGCAGAGTAAAAATGTGAAAAAAGTTTGGAGGATTCCCTATGTTTGATAAAGTACTGATAGCAAATCGTGGAGCAATCGCAGTTCGAATTGAACGTACCTTAAAGAAAATGGGAATCGGCAGTGTTGCTGTATATTCGAAGGCGGATCAGGATAGTTTACATGTGGAACGTGCAGACGAGGCAGTATACATTGGCGATGGTACGGCAAAAGAGACATACCTCGATACAAAAAAGATCATAAAGGCTGCACTGGATACCGGTGCAAAAGCCATCCATCCGGGATACGGATTTTTGAGTGAGAATACAGATTTTGCGAAAGAATGTGAGGAGAACGGCATTAAGTTCATTGGACCGGATTCTGAACAGATCAAGTTATTCGGTTTGAAACATTCCGCAAGAGCACTTGCAGAGAAGGCAGATGTTCCACTGTTACCTGGAACCGGACTTTTGTCCGGAGTGGAAGAAGCAGTTACAGAGGCAGAAAAAATCGGATATCCGGTTATCTTAAAGAGCACCGCAGGCGGCGGTGGAATCGGAATGAGGATCTGTAACTCCACCGAAGAATTACGGCAGGCTTATGATGCAGTTTGTCATCTTGCTGCAGCGAACTTTAACGATGCCGGCGTATTTCTTGAAAAATATGTAACGCGTTCCCGCCATGTGGAAGTGCAGATTTTCGGCAACGAATATGGTGAGACAACAGCACTGGCAGAGAGAGACTGTTCGGTACAGAGAAGAAACCAGAAAGTAGTTGAGGAAAGCCCGGCACCAAACCTTTCGGATGAAGTCAGGGAAAAAATGTATGCGGCAGCAGAACGGCTTGCAAAGGAAGCTTCCTACAGAAGTGCCGGAACGGTTGAATTTTTATATGATGATCAGACGGAAGGATTTTATTTCCTTGAGGTAAATACAAGACTTCAGGTAGAACATGGTATCACAGAGGAGGTACTTGGGATCGACCTTGTGGAGTGGATGGTCAAAGAGGCTGCTGGTGAGTTAAAAAATATAAAATCACTGGTACATAAGCCGCAGGGACATGCGATCGAGGTTCGTGTCTATGCTGAGGACTGCATTAACGGGTTCCGCCCTGGCACAGGAAAGATCGATGCGGTTACATTTTCACCGGAAGCGCGTGTGGAGACCTGGATCCAGAAAGGTGTGGAGGTAACATCCCTTTATGATCCGATGCTTGCAAAACTGATCGTACATGGAAGTGACCGTGCCGATGCGATCGCAAAGATGGAACGTGTACTTAGGGATTCAAGAGTGTATGGAATTACCTCAAATATGCAGTATTTAGCAGCACTGTTAAAAACAGAAACCTATCAGACCGGTGCATTATTTACCGGAATGTTAAAAGACTTTATGCCACAGGAGCATGCAATCGAAGTACTTGACGGCGGAGTACAGACAACGGTTCAGGATTATCCGGGCATGATCGGTTACTGGTTTGTCGGAGTTCCACCTTGTGGCCCAATGGATGCTTATAACTTCCGAATTGGAAACAGCATTCTTGGCAATGATGAGAGTGCACCGGGATTAGAGCTGACATTAAGAGGCGGCAGTTACCGTTTCCGTACAACCGTAAGTTTCTGTATCACAGGTGCAGATATGAAGGCAACCTTAGATGGAGTGGAGATCCCGATGTATCAGGTGGTACATGCATCCGCCATGCAGGTGTTGAAATTTACAGACTGTAAAGTCGGAATGAGAACCTATCTCTTAGTGGCAGGCGGATTTGATATGCCAAAGATCATGGGCAGCAGTTCTACCTTTATTGATGGAAAATTCGGCGGACACAACGGACGTACCTTACGCACCGGAGATGTGCTTCATTTACAGGAAAAATGTGTGATCGATTCGATCGATTCCATGCCGGAAAAATATCGTCCAAAACTGACGAATGAGTGGACGATCGGTGTGATCCCGGGACCACAGCCGACACCGGAATATTTGAAACCGGAATACTTAAAGACCTTAACAGAATCTGAGTATGAGGTAAACTTTAACAGCGCGAGAACCGGTATCCGTTTAAATGGTCCGATCCCGCAGTGGGTACGGGAGGATGGCGGCGAGGCAGGACTTCATCCGTCAAACATTCACGACAATGCCTATGCGGTAGGTACCCTGGATCTGACCGGTGACCAGTCCATTTTACTTGGACCGGATGGTCCGAGCCTTGGCGGATTCGTATGTTCCGTGACAACGGCAAAAGGCGAGATGTGGAAATTAGGACAGCTTCATCCGGGCGATAAAGTTCACTTCAGGCTTCTTGATTTAGATCAGGCAAAGGAAATCCGGGAAGCGGAGGAAGCAAATCTTCGTCATGAATATCAAGAAGTTGTACTGCCGGAGCAAAAAGATCTTGATTATCATTACGCGATCCTCGCAGAGGAAACGGCAGCGGGAACAAAGATCGTTGCAAGACTTGATGGTGAAGATAATATTCTGGTGGAATACGGAGAGATGGAACTCGATATTGCGATCCGTTTCCGGGTTCACGTTCTCATGCAGGAGTTAAAGAAAAAAGATCTGCCGGTCATTGACCTGACACCGGGCATCCGTTCCTTACAGATACATTTTGATATCGAAAAGATTTCCCTTAAGGAAATGCTTGCAGCGGTACTTGAAACCAACCGCACATTACCGGAACTTTCCGATGTAACGGTTCCGTCAAGAATCATCTGGCTTCCGTTATCCTGGGATGATCCGCAGACACAGCTTGCAGCGAAGCGTTATCAGCAGACGGTAAGACCAAACGCACCATGGTGTCCGAGCAACCCGGAATTTATCCGCAGGATCAACGGCTTAGACAGCATAGAGGATGTAAAGAAGATTGTATTTGATGCGGATTATCTGGTACTTGGACTTGGCGATGTTTATCTTGGAGCTCCGGTTGCAACACCCGTTGATCCGAGACACCGTATGGTAACGACCAAATACAACCCGGCAAGACCATGGACACCGGAAAATGCAGTTGGAATCGGCGGCGCATACCTGTGTGTATATGGTATGGAGGGTCCTGGCGGTTATCAGTTTGTCGGACGTACCATTCAGATGTGGAATCCGTTAAAAGAGACAGAATATTTCAAACATGGAAAACCATGGCTGTTGGATTTCTTTGATCAGATCCGTTTCTATCCGGTCAGCGCAGAGGAAATCTTAAAAGACAGAGAAGATTTTCTTCGTGGCAGGTTCAAGATTAAGATAGAAGAGACAAGCTTCAACCTTGGAAAATATGAGCAGTTCTTAAAGGAACATGAAGATACGATCCGGGTATTTAAAGATCATCAGGAAGCATCTTTTGAGGCAGAGCGGAAGATGTGGAAAGAAAAAGGACTCGATGAGTTTGATTCCGAGACACAGGATGCGCCGGCAATCGTGGAAGAAACCGTACCGGACGGCTGTGAGGCAGCAAGAACCAATATTCCGGGAAGTGTATGGAAGGTATTAGTCGAGGACGGACAGAAGGTCAGAGAGGGGGACACTCTTGTGATCTTAGAGAGCATGAAAATGGAATTCCCGGTTACGGCAGAGTACAGCGGAACCATTGAAAAAGTATATTTAAAACCGGGCGAACAGGTAAATTCCGGACAGCTTGCGGCAAGTATCCGCGTGTAAAAGGAGAGTGATAAATATGAAATATTTCCCCAAAAAACTGACAATGACATGGATCAGAAACAGTTATAAAGAAGGATCACTTACTCCGGAGGAGCTTGCCGGCGAGATCGTGCGCCGGGCAGAAAAGTACAGGGATTATAATATCTGGATTGTCGCGCCGGATCTGAAACGGATGATGGGTTACATTAAAAAACTTCCAAAAGATATGGAATCGCTTCCATTATGGGGTATCCCGTTTGCAGTCAAGGACAACATTGATGTGGCGGGATCTCCTACGACAGCAGCGTGTCCGGATTATGCATATGATCCAAAAGAAGATGCAGCGGTTGTAAAAAAACTGATCGAGACAGGTGCATTTCCGGTCGGGAAAACCAACTTAGACCAGTTTGCAACAGGTCTTGTCGGAACAAGAAGCCCTTATGGAGAAGTAAAAAACGCACTTGATCCAGAGCTGATCAGCGGTGGATCAAGTTCCGGTTCCGCAGTCTCTGTGGCACTTGGAATGGCAGCGTTCTCACTGGGAACAGATACCGCAGGTTCCGGCCGTATACCGGCAGCATTAAACTGTCTGGTCGGCTACAAGCCGTCTCTCGGCGCCTGGTCGACCAAAGGAGTGGTTCCGGCATGCGCAAGCCTTGACTGTGTCACCGTGTTTGCAAACAGCCTGGAAGATGCAGAGAAAGTCAACCTTGCGGCACGCGGCGTGGATGAAGAGTGCTGCTGGTCAAGGGAGTACAAAGAGCCACTGCCAAAACTTCCGAAAAAAATCTGTCTGGCAAAAGACGGTGTGACATTTTACGGACCATATGAAGATATGTACAAAGCAAAATGGGAACAGGCGAAAAAGCGGATCGAGGATATGGGAATTACCGTGGAATATATCGATTACACGATGTTTTCAAAGGCAGCATCCATTCTTTATGACGGACCCTGGGTGGCAGAGCGCTGGAAAGATCTCGGTGATTTCGTGGAGAGCCACCCGGGAAAAGTATTTCCGGTAACAGAAACAATTTTAAGGTCAGGCGATAAACCGGAACACACGGCAAGAAAAGTATTCGAGGCGATGCACCAATTACAGGAATACCGGATGCGGGCAAGACACATTTTAAAAGACGCCGTTCTTATCATGCCGACGGCGGGCGGTACATTTAAAAGAGATGATGTCAGAAAAGATCCGATTTCCACAAACAGTCAGATGGGACTTTATACAAATCACTGTAACCTGCTTGATATGTGCGCCATAGCAGTGCCGGAAAATACGGCAGATACAAGCATTCCGTTTGGAATTACCATTTTCTCATTATCCGATCAGGAGGGCGAGATCCTTGGCACGGCGGAACAGTTTTTAAAGACACAGAGTATCCCGTTTGCGGTATGCGGACTGCACAAAAAAGGATTTCCTCTGGAAAGCCAGCTGACAGAACTTGGGGCTTCCTATCGGGAAAGTGTAAACACCGCACCACATTACAGGCTGTACCGTCTGGATACGGTACCGGAAAAACCGGGGATGGTGTATGACGATAAAAAAGGCGCTGCGATCGCAGTTGATATCTATGAACTGCCGGTTGTGAGTGTCGGAGCATTTTTAGGTCAGATCAGGAAACCACTCTGTATCGGGGATGTGGAATTATCCGATGGCAGGATCGTTAAAGGTTTTCTTTGTGAGGAATACGGGCTGGCAAACGCAAAGGAGATCACTGATATCGGGAAGTACGAAGTGTAACAATAAAGACGTAATAACAAACATGTAATGATAAAAGGCATAAATAAGGAATGAAGTAGTTAATGAACAATAAGCAGGAAGAAATGGAGGAAACAAATATGAAGATGATAAAAGCGATTGTCAGACCGGAAAAATCAGAGGATGTGCTCGATGCACTGCTTGCAGGCGGTTTTGCAGCAGCAACCAAAATGAGCGTGCTTGGACGTGGAAAACAGAAAGGTTTAAAAGTAGGTGACACCTATTATGATGAAATCCCCAAAGAACTGATCATGCTTGTTGTGGAAGATGGGGACGTGGATAAGGTGCTGAAAGTAATTGTTGAGAACGCGAGAGTGGATAAAAACGGAACCTACGGAGATGGAAAAATTTTTGTCAGCGATGTGGAGCGTGCAATCACGATCAGCAGTGGAAAAGACGAGTTATAGGACGGAGGTGCCGCGATGAAAGAGGTAATGATTATATTAAGACCGAAAATGTATTTTCCGACAAAAGATGCCTTAGACCAGGCGGGATTTCATTCCATGACGATCCGTGAGATCATCGGGCGGGGAAAATGTCCGGTACATTACGATTATGATGAGGGCGCACCGGTAAAACACAGACTGGTCGCAAAAAGAATGATCGATATGTTTGTCAGGGATGAAGATTTACAGAAACTGATCGACACGGTTGTGGAGGTTAATAAGACGAATCATGCCGGAGACGGAAAAATTTTTGTACTTCCGGTTAATGATGCGATCCGCGTAAGAACCGGAGAAAAAGGAATTGAAGCGATCATGTAAGCGTAGTAAGAGGAAGAGGAGGACAACCATATGAAAAAAATTAAGAGAAGTATCAGTATTCTGCTCATTGCAATGATGGCACTTGCCATGTTAGGAGGATGTGGAAATAACAGCACATCAGGAAACAGTACAGCAAATGGTGATAGTGCAAAAGCGACGGAAAAGACCGCAGATGCAGGAGAGGCAAAAGGAACAGAGAGCAATCCGTTCATCCTTGGTGTCAGTCCGATGTCCGGCTGGTATGCATGGTATGGCGTGAAGGACACTGGTATTTTTGAACAGAATGGTGTCTATGTTGACCTCCAGTTCTTCCCGGTATACAGTGATTCCCTAACTGCATTCTATTCCGGACAGGTGGATGGTATCTGTATCGCAGCTTCCGATGCGGTAGCGCCGGTCAATGAGGGTGTGGATTTTAAAGTTGTTTTAGTCAATGATAATTCCTACGGTGCAGATGGTATCGTGGTACAGGATGGAATTAACAGTATTGAAGATTTAAAGGGTAAGACAGTTGCAACTGAGGTTGGTACCTTAGAGCATATGTTTTTGCTGAAAATATTAGAAGAAAACAATATGACGGTCGATGATGTCAACTTTGTCAATATGACGATTAACGATGCAGGCCCGGCATTCATTGCGGGAAGTATCGATGCAGCAGTGCTCTGGGAGCCGACACTTTCCACAGCGATAGGTGCAGGTGGAAAACTTTTGTACAGTACAAAGGAAGAGCCTGGTTTGATCCCGGATACACTTGCGGTCAGACAGGAAGTGCTGGATTCAAGTTCCGATGCGGTACAGAAAATCGTCGATTCCTGGTTTGATGGTGTTGAAAAATTAAATGCAAGAGATGATGATTTCATTCAGGCAATCTGCGACGGTGCAGAACTTACCAGAGATGATTATATGACCATGTTAGACGGTGTTACTATTTTTGATAAGGCAAAGAATGAAGAAACTTTTAAAGACGGAGATGATTATACCTATCTTTCTTATACGTTACAGAAATCGGCGGAGTTCCTGTTATCAACCAAGATGATCGATGAGATCCCGGATGATTTAAGCTCTATTTTGGATGATACCTACATTAAGGGGGCAGAATAATGATTCGAATTAAGATAAGAAAGGAAATCGACAGAAAAAAATATCTATTGTTTGCAATACTTTCATTTGTCATTGTACTTGCTGCGTGGCTGATTGCAAGTGAAAGTGGAGCGATCAAGGAAATTTTTCTCCCGAAACCACAAAATGTGGTGAACTACTATATAGAGTCCATCAAGGATGGAAGCCTGCTTCAGAACACAGGCATTAGTATTTACCGTATCACTCTTGGTTTTGTATATGCGGTTCTTTTAGGTGTTCCGATCGGTATTTTAGTTGGAACATTCAAAAAGGCAGAAGCATTTATTCGCCCACTGTGTGAGTTTGTCCGTTATATGCCGGTTCCGGCATTTGTACCTCTTATCATGGTATGGGTAGGAATCGAAGAAAGTGCGAAGATCACGGTCATTTTTATCGGTACATTTTTCCAACTTGTATTAATGGTTGCGGATGATGCGCTTGCGGTACCGGATGATCTGATCAATGCCGGGTATACGTTAGGTTCAAACACTCCAAAGACGATCTTTAAGATCCTGATTCCGGCAATGATGCCAAGACTGATGGAAACACTGCGTATGATGATCGGCTGGGCGTGGACCTATTTGGTCAGCGCCGAACTGGTAGCTGCAAATACAGGACTTGGATACACAATCTTAAAATCGCAGCGTTTCTTAAAGACGGACGCTATTTTTGCCAACATTATTTTGATCGGTCTGCTTGGACTGATTACGGACCGTATTTTTGCATTTTTAAATAAAAAACTGTTTCCGTGGGCGGCTGCGTAAACCGTTAGAAAGGTAAGGTTTTAGCATATGGGATTTTTTAAGAAAAAAAAGAATATACTTCCGCCTGCGGAAGATCATATAGAGGCAAATCTTGCAAACAGTACCGTTTATGTCAGAGATCTGCAGAAAATATATCCATCTGCCAAGGGCGATGTCAAGGCGATGAAAGATGTGAATATCAATGTCATGGAAAATGAATTTGTTTCGATCGTAGGACCGTCCGGCTGTGGTAAATCCACTCTTTTGCGTATGATCGGCGGCCTTGACACTGCGACATCGGGAAAGATCGTCATTCAGGATCGTGACATCATAGGTCCTGGAGCGGATCGTGGCATGGTATTCCAGTCCTATACACTTTTTCCGTGGATGACAGTCGGAGATAACATTAAGTTTGGATTAAAACTGCGGAAAATGCCGGCGGACCAGCAGGAAGAGATTCTGAATAAATATTTAAAGATCATCAAACTGGAAAAATTCCGTGACAGTTATCCAAGGGAGCTTTCCGGTGGTATGAAACAGAGGGTTGCGATCGCGAGAGCACTGGCAAACAGCCCGGAGGTATTACTCATGGATGAACCGTTCTCTGCCTTAGACCCGCAGACCAAAGCGGACATGCAGCTTTTAATGCGCCAGATCTGGCAGGAGGAAAAGCCGACTGTTATTTTTGTCACACACGATATAGAGGAGGCAGTCTTTTTATCCAGTAAAATTTATGTGCTGACACAGAGACCGGGAACCGTAAAGGCAGAGGTTCCGGTATTGCTGCCATATGATCGTGATCTGTCACTCAAAGATACGGATGAGTTCATTGGACTCCGCAGGAAGGTGAATCAATTAATTGAACATGAAAGCTTATCTTAGTATAACGCAGGATTTTCTTGTCAATTTTACGGAGTGGTTTTATAATGTGCTAATAAGAATCAGCATAATATTCCGAAAATGGAGAGAACGATGGCAGGAAAATTATATTTATGTGCAACACCGATCGGCAATCTTGAGGATATCACCTACCGGGTGCTTCGCACATTAAAGGAAGTGGATCTGATCGCAGCGGAAGATACCAGAAATTCCATTAAGCTGTTGAATCATTTTGAGATCAAAACGCCGATGACGAGTTATCATGAATACAATAAGATAGAAAAAGCATATCAGCTTGCAGATAAGCTGCGGGAAGGAAAAAACATTGCGCTGATCACGGATGCGGGTACGCCGGGAATTTCCGATCCGGGCGAAGATTTAGTGCGCATCTGTTATGAGGAAGGGATCGAAGTGACTTCCCTGCCGGGAGCAGCGGCATGTATTACGGCGCTTACGATGTCCGGGCTTCCAACAAGACGTTTTGCGTTTGAGGCATTTCTGCCGCGGGAGAAAAAAGAGCGGGCTGCTATTTTACAGGAATTAAAGGACGAAACGCGCACGATCATCATTTATGAGGCGCCGCATCATCTGGTCAAAACATTAGAAGAACTGTATGATACGCTCGGAGACCGGCAGATCTCTATCTGCCGGGAACTCACAAAACGCTATGAGGAAAAGATGCGTACGACGTTGTCGGACAGCCTTGTCTATTATGGTGAAAATGAGCCGCGCGGAGAGTATGTGCTCGTGATTCATGGAAAAACCTTCGAGGAACTTGCCGAGGAGGCAAGAAAGTCCTGGGAGGATATGTCGTTAGAGGAACATATGCAGGTATATGAAAGCCAGGGGACACCGCGCAAAGAGGCGATGAAACTGGTGGCAAAAGACCGCGGCATGAGCAAACGGGATGTATATCAGGCACTGCTGAAGGAAGAGTAGATTCGTCACTTCTGGTAAAAATCTTTCAGATAATCCTTTACGATTTGAAACGGTGCCGGGCCGATCGAAAGCACTGCCTGATGAAATGAGATTTCATTATAATCACTGCCAAAGATTTCCTTTGCATAGTCCTTTAATTCCAGAAACTGCAGATAACCCACATAATAACGGAGATAATTTGCCGGTTCTGATATGATATAGCGGTAAATCTCTGCAATGGTGTCCGGATCGCTGATCCCGTAATCGTTCCAGAATTTTATCGTATCGGCAAGCGACCAGCCATCATAATGGATGCCGATATCGGTCGAGGCATAAAGGCTTAAAAGGGCAGACTGGTTTAAGGCGAGAAGCGTTGCGGCATCCTCCCTCAGCCCGGCATAATGATAGGACATCATCTCCACATAGGTCGCCCAGCCTTCCACATATCCCGGATAGTTTAAAATACTGCGTATCGCCGGCAGTCCGGACTGATAGGACATGATCGTCTGATACAGGTGGCCGGGAAAACCCTCATGGGCGAGCGTTGTGAAATACCGCATGGTGGATGCATCCGTTTTTGCATTGATATAGATTGAATTGGCATTGTAATCATCAATTGGTGCAGTGATATAATAAGCTGGTGCAAGATAATCTTCCATACATTCCTCAATAGGACTGACGGTGTAAGAGACATCCGGAGCCTTTGGGAAATCTGCCTGCATCTGTTCTTTCAACTGTTCTAAAACAGAGGCGGGTTCTGCATAGGAAAGAGAAGCTTTCTGTGCATCTTTCCAGAGAGAGGGATTTGAATCCGTCAGGGCGGCCGCTTCACTTAGATCAGAAAGTCTTTTCTGACCGATCATAGTCTGTATATCCGCAATCGAATCCGCACAGCCGGTATTTTCGTAGACGAGATATTCGTAATAATCTCTGCCGTGTTTCAGATAACAGAGCCCTTTTTCATTTTTTCCGCTGCCAAGCAGGCTGGTTAAGGAAGATGCCAGTGAAGTATAGGCAGGGAAAATCACTTCTTTTACAATCTTTTCATTTTGTTTTTTATAGGCGGTCTTCTGTTCATCTGACAGATCCTTAAAAGCATCCACTTTTTTATTGAAAGTTAAGATCAGATAATGATCGTCCCCATCGTCTGCAAAACGGGAACACTGTTCGATCACACTTTTACAGATGGCATCGGACATAAAGAGCCCGGCGGCAGCTTTTTGTTTTTCAAAAGCAATGATCTGGTTAAAATAGGAACCGGTCAGGGGCAGCAGTTTCAGGTAAGTTTTGATGTCATCTTCGGAGGAAAAACGATACTCTTCATAAAGTACTGGAAGCTGTGCCTGAGTGCCGGAGGAAGGGTTTAAGTATTCTTCATAAAGTGAAAAATCAGTCCCCTTTTGCTCCATAGCAAGGTAATCCGACAAAATATCGTAAGTCAGCTGCCGGGTTTTGGAAAGTTTTTCGCGGTCAAAACGTTTTAGGGCGGCAGTCGTGTTTTCCAGGGCTGCACGGTTTTCCTTTGATGCCTGACTGGAAATACTGCCAAGTGAAATTGGAACTTCTGTGATTCCGTAAGATTCCGGGGAGGAGAGGGAAAAATGAAGGTTTATGGTATTCAGGGCAGCCTCCGAGCGGAAAAGCTGCAGTAAAAATTCGTCAAAGGTATTCGCGGAGGAGCTGTCAGCGCGTTGATTGTCATTGTCAGTAGATTCAGAAGAAACAGAATCTGTCTGCTCCGGTTCATATCCGGAAGAGATACGGGCAGACTGATCCGGAGCATGCCTGGAGAAAGCGCATCCGTCTAAGAAAACTGTGGGGAAAACGACCAGCAAAATGAGAAAAAGTGTGGATATCCGGCTTAAGCGTGGAAATTTGTGAAAAATATCAGAAAACCATATCAAGATAAAATACCTCAGTTCAAAAATCCAGGTGTTAGTGATATATATGTTGACATTTAGAAAAAATAACTGAAAAAGTTCTATATGAATAATGGTACATATATGGCGATATATAGAAATAAAATAAAAGAAAAACCGGAGAGGTACATATGAATTATCTCTGGGCATTTATGATCTTGACAGGCGTTGTATTTGCCGCATTTCACGGCACACTTCCGGCGGTTACGCAGGCAGCGCTTGACTCGGCAAAAGAGGCGGTAACACTCTGTATTACCATGATGGGAGTGATGTCTTTCTGGGTTGGACTGATGAAAATCGCTGAAAAAACAGGTATCATTGCAGGATTGTCAAGGCGTCTTGCGCCGGTGCTGCATTTTCTGTTCCCGGATATTCCAAAAGATCATCCGGCAAATAAATATATTGCCACCAATATGATTGCAAATATATTCGGACTGGGATGGGCAGCAACACCAGCCGGATTAAAAGCGATGGAGGCGCTGGCGGAATTAGAAAAAGAGCGTGGAAAGAAAGCATTTTCAGATGGCACAGTAAAAAAAGGGGAGCGGACCGCCAGCAACGAGATGTGTGATTTTTTGATCATCAATATTTCATCCCTTCAGATCATACCGGTAAACATTATTGCCTACCGCAGCCAGTATGGAAGTGTGAATCCGGCGCAGATCGTCGGTCCGGCACTGATCGCAACGACATGCAGTACACTGACTGCGATTATTTTTTGTAAAATCAGACAAAATATTTACAAAATCTGACAAATAATTCGTTGTACTATTTGATAAAAGACATTATAATGAGAATAGATTTATGTGTAAGACAAATCCTCAGAGAAAGTGAGGGATACCAATGAAAAAAAATAAGATCTTGATTGTAGATGATAATAAGCTCAACAGGCAGTCCCTGGCTGATATTTTCCGTAAAGCTTATCAGATCGTAGAGTCAGAAGACGGGAAAAAGGCACTGGAGTATCTGAAAAAGGATAAAGGACTTTCGGTAGCGGCAATTATACTGGATCTTATTATGCCTGTAATGGATGGATTTGCTTTTCTGGAGGAATTCAAAAAACACAGTGAATATAAGTATATTCCGATCGTCATTGCGACAACGGAAGACAATGTAGAAAATGAAAAACGCTGTCTGGAGTATGGGGTATGGGATTTTATACCGAAGTCATTCCACCGGGAGATCATCTGGTTTCGTGTCATGAATGCCATCAAAAGGAGCAAACAGCACTTTTTAGAGTATGATTCCCTGACAGGAATTTATAACCGTCAGATGTTTTACCAGAAGACGAGGGAGATGCTGGATGACAGTAAGGATGAGACATTTGCATTTATCCGGCTGGATATTGACCGGTTTAAAATGATCAATTCTTTCTATGGTGCGGCAGAAGGAGACCGTCTGTTAAGATGTATGGCGCACAATATCTGCGGTGTACTCAGTGCATATAAGACGTATACTTATGGCAGATTAAATTCCGATGTTTTTGGAATCTGTGTTGCGGTAGAAAAAGAACAGGATGCACTGCTGATCGCCCAGAAGATCCGGGAACAGGTGAAGAAAAACGGGGAGCTGCGCTGTTATCTTGAGACGTCGGCGGGATGTTATATCATTCGGGACAAGGAGATGGAGGTATCGGCAATCTATGAGCATGCTGTAATTGCGGCACAGGAATGCAAGGGGCAGTATATGCATCATGAGGCACTCTACACGGAACAGATGGGAAAAGAGATGCAGCGGGAGCAGCAGATCATAAACGAAATGGATACGGCACTTGAGGAAAAACAGTTTGTCGTTTATTTTCAGCCGAAGTATGAGTTAGATGGTTATACGCCGCGTGGCGCGGAAGCACTTGTACGCTGGAAAAAACCGGATGGGACGATGGTTTCACCGGGAGAGTTTATACCTGTTTTCGAGAAGAACGGTTTTATTATAAAACTTGATTATTATGTGTGGGATCAGGTCTGCCAGCTTATTGCCACGGCGTTAAGAGCAGGACGTAAGCCGGATCCGATCTCTGTGAATGTTTCCCGTGTCAACCTTTATAATCCAAATTTTTTAGAGTCACTGGTCAATCTTGTGGAAAAATACCGGATACCACCGGAGTACCTGCACTTAGAACTGACGGAGAGTGTTTTTTCCGATACGGAAAATGTCATCTTAAATGCGGTGAATTATCTGCACAAGGCAGGATTTACAATTCTGATGGATGATTTTGGAAGCGGATATTCATCTTTGAACGTGTTAAAGGACATTGATCTGGATGTGCTGAAAATTGATATGAAGTTTCTTTCCAAAGGCAAAGATGATGGGCGCGGAGAAAAGATCTTAGCGGCAGTTATCCAGATGGCAAAAGCGCTGGATATGCCGGTCATTGCAGAAGGCGTTGAAGAAAAGAAACAGGTACAGATGCTAAAGAGACTTGGCTGTAATTATATTCAGGGATATTATTTCGCAAAACCGATGCCGCAGGAGGATTATGAACGGCTGGCGCGAAAATCGCATGAATAATGTGAATTGTTGATACATATAATAAACTAACAGCAGCTTCGGGAAGTGTCCTATGCAGATAATGATGTTTTTATCCGATATCATGATACCACTTCTGATTTTTTTGATTATCGGATATGGGCTGTTGTGCAGGCACAATATCTACGAAGAGTTTATCGAGGGAGCGAAAGACGGATTTGAAACAGTCATAGGGATCATGCCAACACTGATCGGACTGATGGTTGCTGTTGGAATCCTGCGTGCGTCCGGATTTCTGGAATGTTTTTCAAATGTATGTGCTATTTTCACAGAAAAGATCGGATTCCCGTCCGAACTGCTTCCACTTGCTGTTGTGAAAATGTTTTCATCTTCGGCGGCAACAGGTTTGCTTTTAGATATTTATAAGGAGTATGGGACGGATTCGCTGCTTGGGCGGATGGCGTCGATCATGCTCGGAAGCACGGAGACAATTTTTTACACCATGTCTGTTTACTTTATGAGTGTAAAAATCAAAAAGAGCCGCTATACGCTTGCAGGGGCGCTGGCTGCCACGGCAGCCGGAATGGCGGCGAGCGTAGTGCTGGCGGGGATGATGGGATATTGATCTGTAATTATTTGACAATGGGAAAGATAAGGTCTATAATAAAATTATGTAAACAAACAGAGCACATGTTCTGTTGCAATAGCGCGGGATGGAGCAGTCTGGAAGCTCGTCGGGCTCATAACCCGAAGGTCACAGGTTCAAATCCTGTTCCCGCAACTAAAAAACAGTAGTTTAGAGCTGCAGAAGGCAGATTGCTAGACTACTGTTTTTTGATGATAAAATTTAGCAGTATCGTGGGTGGCAAACCTTGAAAATGCATCGAAAATATACTAAAATTATGCATGTTAAAGATATATTACAAAAGGGAAGGTGAACGGTTATGCAAAAGCTGAAAGACATGAAGATAAAAAAGCGGTTAAATACCGGATTTAAAATGGTAACAGGCATTGCGACGATCGCAGCAGTGCTTGGAATTATTGCAATGCTGGTCGCGTCTGGCCGATATGAATATGCGATGACTAATTATGGATTCTCGCAGGGAGATATCGGTAAGGCAATGGTTACATTTTCAGAGACGAGAAGCGCCCTGCGTGCTGTTGTTGGATATGATGAGGAGGACATGATCGAGGCACAGGTATCGCTGCATGATCAGAAAAAGGAAGCCTTTGAAACATATCTGAAAGACATAGAAAGTACCATGGTTTTCCCACAGGCAAAAGAGGCATATAATACGTTAGTTACGGATCTGGACGGCTATTGGGATATTGATGCAGAAGTTTTAGAGCTTGCAACATCATCTTCGGATGATGGTTATTTAAAAGCACAGGAAATCGACACCGGTGAACTCTCACCACAGTATGACAAAATTTATCAGGATCTGGCAACACTGATGGATCTGAATGTACAAAAGGGTGATGCATCAAAGGCATCATTACATAATATGGAGCTCATATTTATGATCGTGATCATAGCGGTGATCGTGGTCTGTATTGTGATTTCCATCCGTATCGGAAATACGATGGCTGTAGATATAGAAAAGCCTCTGACAGCTTTGGCAGAACGTCTGAAATCATTTGCAGAAGGTGATCTTGACAGCCCGTTCCCGGAGAGCGAGGCAGATGACGAGATCAAAGAGATGATCTTAGAAGCGGAACAGATGGCGCATAATCTGAACCTGATTATTACGGATGCAGGGGAGCTGTTAGGAGAAATGGCGGCTGGTAATTATGCTGTCGGAACCAGGATCGAAGATAAATATGTCGGAAAATTTGTAGCCTTAAAAGATGCCATGAGAAAGATGAACCGTCAGATGAACAGTACGTTACAGCAGGTTGAAGATGCTTCAAAACAGGTTTCTGCTGGTTCTGAAAATCTGGCAGAATCTGCACAGGCACTGGCAGAAGGGGCAACAGACCAGGCAGGTTCCGTGGAAGAACTGACGGCAACGATCACGAACATTACGGACAATGTCAATGCCACGGCAGAAAAGCTTGAGGCATCGCACCAGAAAGCAAGCCAGTATGCAAAGCAGGCAGATAACAGCCGCGAACAGATGACGGCTTTGACGGATGCTATGGGACGGATCAATGAGACATCAACCAAAATCGAAAATATTATTTCTGATATCGAAGATATTGCAAGCCAGACGAATCTGTTATCCTTAAATGCAGCGATCGAAGCTGCCCGTGCAGGGGAAGCGGGAAAAGGATTTGCGGTTGTTGCGGACCAGATCAGGAAACTGGCAGAGCAGAGTGCGCAGTCAGCAGTTGATACCCGCCAGCTGATCGAAGGTTCCCTGCAGGAGATCGCAGAGGGGAATAAGGCGGCAGAAAGCGCTTCTGCGGCATTAGAGGAAGTAGTTGAGGGAATCAAAGAGATCGCTGAGGAATCAAAGATGTTAAGCGAACAGTCGGCAGAGCAGGCAAGAGCGATGGAACAGGCAGAATCAGGGGTAAACCAGATCTCAGAGGTGGTTCAGTCAAATTCTGCAGCAGCACAGGAATCATCTGCAACCAGTGAGGAGCTGTCTGCACAGGCAGTGTCTTTAAATGAACTGGTGGGACAGTTTGTCCTGAGAAAGGATTGATCATGTCAAATATAGAAAAGTTCTTAGAAATGGTACAGGAGTCAGATAATATTGTATTTTTTGGGGGAGCAGGTGTTTCTACCGAAAGTGGCATCCCTGACTTCAGGAGTGTGGATGGACTCTATAATCAGAAATATGATTATCCACCGGAAACGATATTAAGTCATACCTTTTATATGAGACATACAGAAGAATTTTACCGTTTTTACCGTGATAAGATGCTATGTCTTGATGCAAAACCAAATGTGACACACCAGAAACTTGCAGAGTTAGAGGCTGCGGGCAAGGTAAAAGCCGTCATCACACAGAACATTGACGGACTGCATCAGATGGCAGGAAGCAGGCGTGTTTTAGAGCTGCATGGCAGCGTGCATCGCAATTACTGTCAGAAGTGTGGAAAAGGATTTGATGCAGAATATATTTTAAAATCTGGTACAGAGATTCCGCTGTGTGATGCGTGTGGAGGTAAGATCAAACCGGATGTGGTGCTTTATGAAGAGGGATTGAACCAGCAGACCTTAGAGGATGCTGTATTTTATATCAGCCATGCAGATGTGCTTATCATTGGTGGAACTTCGCTGGCAGTATATCCGGCTGCAGGATTGATCGACTATTACCGGGGAAACAAGCTGGTGCTTATCAATAAATCTACAACACCGATGGATGGCAGAGCAGATCTTTTAATCCAGGCAGGGCTTGGTGAAGTGTTTTCACAGATCCGGTAAACAGAGTAAGTACTATTTTAAACGTCTAAAAAGGAGAATGTATGCGTTTACTGATAAAACAGAGAGTGTTTTCATGGTCAGATACTTATGATATCTATGATGAGGAGGGCAATGTACGGTATTTTGTCAGGGCAGAGGTGTTTGCACTTGGACATCAGATCCATGTCTATGATGCGGCACATGTTGAGGTTGGAATGATCCGTCAGAAGCTGTTTAATCTTCTTCCGGTCTTTGAAATTGAAACAGGTGGGATCAAAAGAGGACAGATCGAAAAACAGTTTACCCTGTTCCAGCCGAAATATGATATTGATTTTAATGGATGGCGTGTGGAGGGAGATTTCCTTGGCTGGGATTATGATGTATATTCCGGCTGCAGTTCCATTATTCATATTTCAAAACAATTACTCCACTGGGGTGATACGTATGTGATCGATTTTACCAATCCGGGCGATGAACTGCTTGGAATGATGCTTGTGATCGCAATTGATGCAGCAAATTGCTCGCAGAATAAATAGTATAGGAGAATAGAGAGGATTTATGGATAAATATGAAGTTGGTGATGTGGTGCGGTTGAAAAAGCAGCATCCGTGCGGCAGTAGTGAATGGGAGATCCTGCGCGTGGGTGCAGATTTCAGACTGAAATGTTTAGGCTGCGGACACCAGATTATGATCGCAAGAAAGCTTGTCGAGAAGAATACGAGAGAGATCCGCAAAAAGGAAGCTGAGCAAGGAAGCTGAGTAAAAAGTTCTTGCAAACTATTGATTTTTATGATAAAATATATCTTCGTGATATATTATTAAATTCCTTGCTCACTCATATAAGAGCGGGCCAGAGACCAAAAGGAGGAAAATTCGCATGAATAAGTATGAATTAGCGCTTGTTGTTAGTGCAAAGATCGAAGACGATGCGAGAACAGCTACCGTAGAGAAGGCAAAAGAGTACATCACTCGTGCCGGTGGTAACGTAACAGAAGTAGAAGAGGCTGGTAAGAAGAAATTAGCATATGAGATCCAGAAGATGTCAGAAGCTTTCTATTATTTTATCCAGTTCGACGCTGCATCTACTGTTCCGGCAGAGGTTGAGCGTGATGTCCGCATCATGGACAATGTTCTTCGTTTCTTAGTAGTAAGAAAAGACGAGAAATAAGATTCTTTGAACTGACAACGGTTTGTTTGATAGAAGAGAGGAATCGTATATGAACAAAGTTATTCTTATGGGAAGATTGACCAGAGACGCAGAGATCCGTTATTCCCAGGGCGAGAGTGCCACTGCGATTGCGAGATTTTCACTTGCAGTAGATCGTCGTTTCCGTCGTGACGGAGATGATCAGAATACAGATTTCATCAACTGTGTTGCATTTGGCAGAACAGCAGAGTTTTTGGAGAGATTCGGACGTAAGGGAACAAAATTCGTTCTGGAAGGCCGTATTCAGACTGGCAGCTACACCAACAAAGACGGACAGCGTGTTTACACGACGGACGTTGTTGCTGAGAACGTAGAGTTTGCAGAAAGCAAGAATGCCAGCGGCGGTGGAGATAACTCCGGTTTTAACCCTTCCGACAGACCGTCACCGAGCAGTGCAGCAGGTGATGGCTTCATGAATATTCCGGATGGAATTGATGAAGAGTTACCATTTAACTAATGGAAATCGTGATGTGGGTTCACATAGCGGTTTACGATAACAACAGGAGGTAATTATCATGGCTTTCAATAAAGCAGCAGACAAAGATGGCGCACCAATGAAGAGACGCCCAATGCATAGAAGAAAAAAAGTTTGCGTTTTCTGTGGAAAAGATAACGTAATCGATTACAAAGATACAAACAAATTAAAGAGATACATCTCTGAGAGAGGAAAAATCCTTCCTCGTCGTATCACAGGCAACTGTGCAAAACATCAGAGAGCTCTTACAGTAGCTATCAAGAGAGCTCGTCACGTTGCATTAATGCCGTACGTATGCGAATAAATTCGCAGCGAATAAATTCGCAGCGAATAAATTCGTAGCGAGTAAACTCATAGTGAATAACAATATGTGATGAATAAAACACCGTGCAGACGTTTGAAACGCTGGCACGGTGTTTTTTGGTGCGCCTTGCGGCGCACGTCACTAATGGATGAAAGTTCCTAATCCGCCCTGGTAGTGGGAAGGATACAGCCATAAAATTACATTAAACAAGACACAGGCTGGAATGAAAAAAGGTGAAACCCTTACATTGAAGGCTGTTGTCGCACCGGAAAAAGCAACAAATAAAGGTATCAAGTGGTCCTCATCCAATACAAAAATTGCTGCCGTTGACAAAAACGGAAAAGTAAAAGCACTGCAAAACGGAACTGCCACGATCAAAGCGACAGCAAAAGACGGCAGTGGTGTGAGTGCTTCCTGTAAGATCACAGTAGGTTATAAGATCACTTATAAACTGGGTAAAGGAAAAAATAATGACCAGAATCCGGAATATTATTACAACCAGAAAGTAAACTTAAAGGCAGCTTCAAAGAAAGGTTATGCATTTAAAGGCTGGTATACAGACAGCAAGTACACAAAGAAAATCACAACGATCGCAAAGAACAGTAAAAAGAACATTACTGTATATGCAAAATGGGAAAAAGTCGTTGTGAAAAAGGGAGCTGTAAAGAAAGAGACAGTGACAGGAACATCAAAAACCTTAAGCAAACTTTCAAAAGGCAAGAACTATTATGTAAAAGTGCGTGCTTATAAGAAAGATTCCACAGGCGCAAAGGTTTATGGAAGTTTCAGCAGTGTGAAGAAGGTAAAGATCAGTAAGTAGCCCAAAAAGTAAATTTATAATATATGTCATGTGGTAAAAACATGATAGAAAGTGGAGAATTTTGTTTTTTGCAGGATTCTCCACTTTTTTAACTCATGATAATGGATGTCTGCAGAGAGTGTATTCTATTATCTGTCCGGTTTTTTTCTATAAAAATTCCTCTATTTTTAATATTTTCTTCTGCTAACATAAATTTGTAACGGTAGAAAATATATAAAAGGAGGAGAACGGGGTTTGAAACGAAATTGGAAAGCAGGGGTATGCGCAGCCTTGTGCAGTGCTATGGTCTTTACCGGGATAGGACCGGTGCTGACACCATATCTTGAAAATGCAGTTGTCTATGCAGATGAAAACGAAAATTCAGGGGTAAAAAAAGTTTTTACTGCAGATCAGCTGAAAGTGGCATGGGGAGACGCGGATTATGAACTCGCAGATGGACAGTGGAAATTGTCTTTTGCAAAACAGTATAATCAGGTGAAATGGACGTTGCCGGAGAGTATCGAAATGTCACAGGTGAATGCTGTTACATTTCAGGTGGCGGATCAGAAAGTACCGATCAGTCTGAAAGTATACAACGGTGGAGATGATGCAACAGCAGCTAATACACAGTACGGATTAAGCGGACAGACGGAGTATACGATAAATCCATCGGGGGATGGCGCTATTGATGCAGTCGGAATCATGATAACGGAAGATAAACCGGAAAATGCAACGGTAAGTCTTGTGAGCGTGACCTTTGAACTGAAAGCAGGAGCAGGCGATGCAAAACTGGGGGATAATATTATAAAAAACGGTGATTTTGCAGCGTCCGAAGCGGCGGAGTCATGGAACAGTGCAGCCGGAGAATCGGTTGTTTCAGTTGCAGCAGAGGAAGAAGAAATCGCAGATTCCGGTCTTAAAACATACGGTGTACTTACACGTAATCAGGAAACTGCCACCCCTGGGGATTGTTTTTCGCAGGATATCACGGATGCGGTTGAAAAAGGGGAAACATACAAATTCTCATTCTGGGCGAAATTGTCCGATGATTACAAAGATGCTCCGGAAGAGCAGAGAAATGTGGAGTTTGCACCATTCTATGTTTCCGGTGGTGAGGCAACATATCTTGGAAGTTATTCAGCAGGTATTTTGTCAGGAGACTGTACAAAGACATTAAAAGCTGGAGAATGGACAAAATATGAGGGAACTTTCAAAATACCGAAAGCTGCAGATCAGGTGGTCATCCGTATTATAGAACAGGGAACCAACTATGGACAGGGCGATTGCGTAAAAGGGACTTACTATGTGACCGGTGTGTCCATGAATAAGATTGAAAGAGAAAAGCCATCTATTGAGAAGGACATCCCGGACTGGAAAGAAAGTGTGAAAGCTGCTTTAGGCAATGATGTAGTTGCCGGCACAGCAGTGACCGGTGATGAGATCAATGATGATACGCTGATGGAACTGGTGGAAAAACACTTTAATGCGGTTACACTTGGAAACGAATTAAAACCGGATGCATTGTTCAACTATCAGTTAGAGGATAAAGTCAACACAAAGACGATCCAATTTAAAGGACAGGATCTTGAAGTCCCGGTCGTAAATGAAGCCGGTGACAGCTTGGACTTTTCACGTGCAGATAAATTAATAAATAAAATCTGTGAGTGGAATAATGAAAATCCGGATAACAAAATCCGTATCCGTGGTCATGTCCTTGTATGGCATTCCCAGACACAGGAATGGTTTTTCCATGAAAATTATGATAAAACCAAACCTTATGTGGACAAAGAGACCATGAACCGCCGTCTTGAATGGTTTATTTCAAGTGTCTTTGACCATTACTTCGGGGAAGCTGCAAATGGAAAATATGACGGATTATTTTATGGCTGGGATGTTGTAAATGAGGCTGTCATTGGAAACTCTTACCGTACAGATACCGTGAGTGCAGCGGAAAGTCTCGATGAGATCCGTCATGGAAATAATTCAAGCTGGTGGCATGTATATAAGAGCAACGAATTTATCATCAATGCCTTCAGATATGCAAACCAGTATGCACCGAAAAATGTAGAGCTTTATTACAACGATTTTGGTGAGACGGATAATACAAAATGTGAGGGTATTGTAAAACTCATCAATGATGTAAAGGCTGCCGATGGAACCAGACTGGATGCATTTGGCATGCAGGCACATTACAGTGTGGATAGTTTTTCTGCCACGCAGTTTAAAACAGTGGCTGAAAAATATGCAAAAGCTGCAGGAAAAGTACAGCTTACAGAGCTTGATTTTAAATCAAGTGCATCTTATACATCAGGTATGGCAACAAAAGAGAGCGAGTATACTAAAATTGCATATTGCCATAAACAGTTATTCGATGCGATCAAAGGCTTAAAAGCAGATGGTTCGAACGTTTCCGGATTGACCGTATGGGGGGTCATCGAGCCAAATTCATGGTTACATGAACAGTCCGGTGTTGGTGGTGGTGCAGACGGCTCTGCGCAGTGCCCATTGCTTTTTGATGGAAATTATAAAGCAAAACCTGCGTACTGGGCGTATGTAGATGCATCCAGACTCCAGCCGTCAATTCAGGATGTAGTTGCTGCAGAGAAAAAAGGTGATGCAGTGACAGGAAAGACATACAGTATCATGCAGAATGATATCACGGCTTCCTTTATTTCGATGTGGGATAAAGATGGTCTTACCGTGCAGGTTACGGTAGAAGATGCCGTAAAAGATGATAATGATGCAGTTGCTGTTTATGTGGATTCTGCAAATTCCGGAAAAGATGACATCACACCAGTGACCGTAACGGTAAAAAGAAGCGAGGCAGCAGAAGTAGAAAATGGTTATCAGGCAACCATAAAGGTACCGTTATCAGGACTTTCCGTTGCAAAAGTGATCGGAATGGATGTTGTGGTCACAAATGGGGATAAAACAGCCGCATTTAATGATTTGACAGGAAAACAGGGAACAAGCAGTAAATATTACGCGAAAGTAACGATGAAACCAGGGGTGGAGAAAGCTGCCTATGGTACAGTTACCGTAGACGGAGATAAAGATGCGGTATGGGATAATGCCGGAACCATTCCGATTACAATCAATCTCGGCTCCAATGTTTCTGCAAATGCGAAGTTACTCTGGGATAAAGACAATTTTTATGTATATGCCGAGATCAAAGATCCTGTCCTCAATAATACCAACGGTGATGCATGGGAGCAGGATTCCTTAGAAGTATTTATCGACGAAAATAATGGAAAATCCAACTCTTATGAAGACGATGACAAGCAGTACAGGATCAGTTATGCAAATGATCACTCATTTAATGGCAAAAAGTGCCTTGAAGAGAATATGAAGTCTGTGGCAAAAATAACTTCTGACGGATATGTTGTTGAAGCGTCATTTAAATGGACGGATATCACACCAAAAGCCGGAGATGAGATCGGACTTGAATTTCAGATCAATGATGCTGATGCAAGTGGCAAAAGAATTGGTACATTGAGCTGGAACGATGAAACAGGAATGGGATGGTCTAAACCGGAAGTATTTGGTACTGTAAAACTTGGAGAAATTAAAAATGCTCCGGAGAAAGATACAGAAAAGAAACCGGAAACAGAGAAGAAAGAAGTAAAAGTTAAAAAAATCACGTTAAATAAAACAAAAGCCGGAATGAAAAAAGGTGCAACGCTTACATTAAAGGCTGTTGTTTCACCATCTGATGCAGATATTAAAGACGTTAAGTGGACATCTTCCAACAAAAAAGTTGCGACTGTTGATAAGCATGGGAAAGTAAAAGCATTGAAAAATGGTGTGACCACGATCACGGCAACGGCAAAAGATGGAAGCAGAGTAAGCGCGTCCTGTAAGATCACGGTAGGTTATAAAATTACCTATAAGTTAGGAAAAGGTAAAAACAGCAGCAAAAACCCGGAATATTATTACAATGAAAAGGTAAATTTAAAATCTGCTTCCAAAAAGGGATATGTCTTTAAGGGCTGGTATACAGACAGCAAGTATACAAAGAGAATTAAAACAATCTCAAAGAGCAGCAAAAAGAATCTTACTTTATATGCGAAATGGCAGAAAGTGACCGTAAAGAAATCTGCAATTAAGAAAATGAAAGCTGTTTCGGGAAGAAAAGCAAAAGTTACAGTCCAGAAAGTGGACGGTGCAGCCGGATATCAGATCGTTTATTCTACGGATAAGCAATTCAAAAAGAATGTAAAGAAAGTAACAATATCAGGCACATCAAAAACACTTGGAAAATTGGCAAAAGGCAAGACATATTATGTAAAAGTACGTGCTTATAAGAAAGATTCCACAGGAGCAAAAGTTTATGGAAGTTTCAGCAGTGCAAAGAAGATAAAGATCAGTAAGTAGTTCCCAAATAAATTTAATATACCCGTCATACAGTAAAATGTGTGGCACACCGGAAAGAGGATTTTGCAACTAAGTTGTGAGGTCCTCTTTTTGCTTTGCATGATAGGTGTGTGTTTTTCCAGTACCATAAACAGGAATCGGAATTGATAAAATTTGAAATGTCAACCGATTAACATAAAACACAAGGCTTTAATAGTCCTTTCTGCCCATAAATGATTAAAAATGCAAAATATATGTTGTGAATATGTACAAAAATAGAAGCGATTATTTGATTATAACTGACAAATCGTATGTCAACCGATTGACATACGGAGAAGGCTGTGTTAAAGTAAGGGCACAGTAAGGACAGCAATGACGGACAGAAAAAGAATTAGTAAGTTTGGGAACGGGAACCTATCATATTTTTAGAGAAAAAAGAGTGGAGGAAAAACAATGAAAGCAAAAAAAGTGGTAGCAGTATTCATGACAGCAGCAATGACAATGGGGATGTTAGCAGGCTGCGGAAGTAACAACAGTAACACAGGTACAGCAAATGCGGGCAGCACTAACGCAGAAAGCAAAACAGATGCCAGCGAAAGCGCAGATGCAGCAGGAACGGAAAGTACTGGAAACATTGATACTGCAGATTTAGCAGGAACACAGATCACCATGTTAAACAGTAAAGGTGAGATCCAGACAGCACTTGAGGATATGGCAGAGGCATTTAAAGAAGATACAGGAATCGAGCTTGAAGTTCAGGCATGCGGAACCGGCGAATCTCCGTATACAAGAATTACAAGCGCATACAACTCAGGAACGGCACCGACGATGGCGATCTTAGATACCACTGACGTTGTTGCACTTGCTTCCCAGTATGCAGTTGATCTCTCCGATGAAGAGTGGGTAAAAGAGTGTGTAAACCAGACCACACAGGTTGACGGAAAGATATACAGCTTCCCATTCTGTGTTGAAGGACGTGGAATCATTTACAATAAATCAGCGATCGAGGATACTTTAGGAGAAGAGTTTGATCCATCCACCATCAATTCCTACGATGCATTAAAGGAACTGCTTGAAAACCTTCGTGCAGGCGGCATGGAGAATCCGGTCGTTATCTCAAAAGAAGACTGGTCATTAGGCGCACATCAGCTTGGATTTATCTATGATTCCTACGATGGAACCACAGAGGGAAGTGCCAAAGTCATCGACGAGTTAAAAGCAGGCACATTAAAGGCAGAAGATTATGACAGATTCAACGAGTTCATGGATACTTTTGATCTGTTAAGCCAGTATAACATCAACGGAGAGGATCCTTTAGGTGCTCTTTATGATCAGGATCCGATCTTCTTAGCTGACGGTGATGCCGCTCTCTGGATCAATGGATGCTGGGCTTGGCCAAACTTAAAAGAGGCAGGCGCTTCCGACAGTGATGAGTATGGATTCCTTCCATATATTTTAGGAAATGATACTTCTGATTTTGCAAACAACGGTATTCAGGCAAGCGCAAGTAAACAGTTAATGATCGATGCAGAGCAGTCCACACCGGAGCAGCAGGAGGCGGCAAAGGCATTTGTCAACTGGCTGGTATACTCTGACAACGGACAGAAAATGTTAGTGGAAGATGCAGCAGTGATCCCGGCATGCAAGAACAATACTTATGAAGCATTAGATCCGCTTGGAAAAGACATTCAGGCAAAAATGGCAGCAGGCAACACCTATTCATCCAGCTTTATCGCACCGTCTGATCACTGGAGCGTACTTGGAGCTTCCATGCAGAAATACCTTGGCGGACAGTGCACAAGAGATGATCTTGCAGCAGACATCGACAGCTACTGGACATCACAGAACTAATCGTATCTAAAGTATAAAAACAAAAAACATCTGAGCGTGACCGTACGGATCACAGCCATATATCATCCCTGCGGGAACGCCATCTGGGAAAAAGCACGGTGGCAGTTCCGCGGGGGATATCAGAAAGGAATTAGGGTTATGGGTAGAAAAACGGGAGAAAAAATTAAAAATCTATGTATCTTTGCACTGCCGGGATGTCTGATTTTCTGTGCAGTTGTCATACTGCCTTTCCTGTATGGTTTTTACCTGACACTGACCGATTGGGATGGAGTCAGCAAAGTAAAAAATATTATCGGCGTGCAGAATTATATTTCCGTATTTAAAGATACGGCATTCTGGTCCTCTATGGGACTCACTTTAAAATATGTAGTTTTATCGGTAATCTTAGTCAATGCAGTGGCATTCCTTTTAGCATATGCACTGACAAACGGAATCAAAGGCCAGAAATTTTTCCGTGCCGGTTTCTTTACACCAAATTTGATCGGTGGTGTCGTACTTGGATTTATCTGGCAGTTCGTATTTTCAAGAGTGCTTGTAAACATGGGAAAGAGCACAGGCTGGGGATTATTTTCCACTTCCTGGTTAGCAGATCCGAATAAAGCATTCTGGTCCATGGTGATCGTTACAGTTTGGCAATTATCCGGTTATATGATGTTAATTTACATCGCCGGTTTCACAGGGCTGTCCACAGATGTGCTTGAGGCAGCCAGCATAGATGGGGCAACAGGTTTCCAGAAAATGAAGAGCATTATCTTACCGCTGATGGTGCCGTCGTTTGTTATCTGTCTGTTCCTTACCTTATCGAGAGCATTCATGGTTTACGATGTAAACCTTACATTGACAGGCGGTGAGCCTTACGGTTCCACCAGACTGGTTGCGATGCATGTCTATGAAAAGGCATTCACATCCAGAAATTATGGCGTAGGCCAGGCTGAAGCACTGATCTTATTTATCATTGTTGCATGCATCAGCGGTGCACAGATCTATATCGGAAAGAAGAAGGAGGTAGAGGCATAATGAGCAGAGGTTCAAAAGTTGGCGGGACAAAACGCCGTGTATTGGATGTTGTTGGCTTTACAGCGATCATTGTTTTATTCCTGCTTTATATGGTACCGTTCATTCTGGTGTTGTTAAACTCCTTTAAACAGAAACGTGATATCATCAAGAATCCATTTTCCTTTATTACAGAAAAGGGATATACACTTGCAAACTATACAAAAGCATTTGAGAAAATGGAATTCATAAAAGCGTTTGGAAACTCCCTGTTTATCACTGGGTTAAGCACATTGCTCGTCATCATTTTTGCATCCATGGTGGCATATTATTTTACCCGTGCAAAAAATACATTTTCCAGAGTATTCTTTGCACTGATGGCAGCATCCATGATCATTCCATTCCAGGCGATCATGATCCCGTTAGTTTCCATTTACGGTTCCGGACTTCATATGTTAAACCACAGACTGACACTGATCTTTATGCATACCGGATTTGCGATGAGTATGTCAGTATTCATTTATCAGGGATTTATTAAGAGCGGTATCCCGCTTTCACTGGAGGAGGCGGCATATCTGGATGGATGTACCAATGTACAGACATTTTTCAAGGTCGTATTTCCTCTGTTAAAACCGACTACGGCAACCCTTGTGATCTTAAACGTACTGGCATTCTGGAACGACTATCTGCTTCCTTCACTGGTACTTGGAAAGAAAAACTTATATACACTTCCGTTATCCACTTATTCTTTCTACGGAACTTACTCATCCGATTACGGTGTGATCATGGCAGCACTGGTACTTACTGTTGCACCGATCCTGGTATTATATCTGTTCCTGCAGAAAGAGATTATCGATGGCGTGGTAGCCGGAGCGGTGAAATCATAAAAGAGTATTATTCCTGTGAAGTGGCAGCAGTGAAATGGTGGTGAGCATAAAAACAGGATTTTATGCAGAAATGGAGACTGATATGAAAAAGTTGGAAAACAAATGTATGCTGATTACTTATTCGGATTCGATGGGACATAATCTGGCAGACTTAAACGAGATCTTAGATAAATATTTTAAAAATGCAGTGGGCGGGATCCATATCCTTCCGTTCTTCCCTTCTTCGGGAGACCGAGGATTTGCACCGATGGATTACCACAAAGTCGATCCGGCATTTGGAGACTGGAGCGACGTGGAACATCTGGCAGAAAAGTATTACCTGATGTTTGATTATATGATCAATCATATTTCGGCACAGAGTCCGTATTACAAAGACTTTCTGGAGAAAAAAGATGCATCTGAGTATCATGACCTGTTCATCCGCTACAAAGATTTCTGGGAAAACGGGGAGCCGACCGAGGAGCAGGTGGATGCAATCTACAAAAGAAAGCCGCGTGCACCGTATGTGGAGGCACATTTTGCAGACGGAACATCTGAAAAAGTATGGTGCACGTTTGATGAAGAGCAGATCGATATCAACTGTAAATCTGAGACAGCAAAACGTTTTATCCGCGACAACTTAACGACATTGTGTGAGCATGGCGCTGCAATGATCCGCCTCGACGCATTTGCCTATGCAACCAAAAAAGCCGGAACAAGCTGCTTTTTCATTGAGCCGGATGTATGGGAGTTCTTAAAAGAGTGTGAGGATATCGTAAAGCCTTACGGAGTCACACTTTTACCGGAAATTCATGAGCATTACACGATGCAGGAGAAGATCGCAAAAGAAGATTACTATGTATACGATTTTGCACTTCCAATGCTGCTCATCAATGCATTATACTATGGACAGACACAGTATTTAAAACACTGGTTTGAGATCTGCCCGCGCAAACAGTTCACGACACTCGATACGCATGACGGAATCGGTGTGGTAGATGTTAAAGATCTGCTGCCGGATGAGGAGATCGGGCGCACCAAGGAAGATATCTTTAAGTTTGGTGCAAATGTCAAGAAGATTTACAATACCGCAGCGTACAATAACCTTGACATTTATCAGGTCAACTGTTCTTATTATTCTGCGCTTGGCGATGAGGATGACGCGTATCTGTTAGCGAGAGCAGTCCAGTTCTTTGCACCGGGTATCCCGCAGGTTTACTATGTCGGACTGCTGGCAGGAAAGAATGACTTAAAACTTTTGGAAGAGACGAAAGTGGGACGGAACATCAACCGTCATTACTATACAAAAGAAGAGATCGATGCGGAAGTAAAACGTCCGGTCGTGGCAGAACTTCTGCGCATGATGGAATTCCGTAATGCTCACCCGGCATTCGATGGAACGTTTGAACTCGAAACCAGTGACGATGATAAGCTTGTGATCGTGCGAAGAAACGGTGATGCGTGGGCAAAACTTTCCGCTGACTTTAAGGCGAAGAAGTTTGAGATCACTTATACAGAAGACGGAGAAGTTCACACGTTTTGAAGATAATTGCACAATAGGGTGTCAACGTTATCAGTAGTACGAATAAGAAAAATGCAAAAATATGCTGACCAGTGAAAGATGTTATGTGCTTACAAGTGCTGGTTAAAAAGGAAAAATATAAGTAGGAGGTTGTAAGACATGGAAAAGGAAATATACATCAAAAAAGGGTGGCTGTTTATTCCGGTCTGTGCCACGTATGGCGAGCTGCCGTTTGGCGGCAAAAAAAACAACCGTATGCTTGAGATATTCTGCCGGGAGGATAACAGCGAGACAAAGCTGTTTGAGTTTCAGATCCCGGCGGGAGAGGCAGAGGATGAAACATACCCTGTCAGTTATTATGCCCGTTTTCCGGTAAAGCAATTTACCGATAAAACACTAATTCTAAGAGGGGATCTTAGGAAAGCTTTCTTTGACGGAATCAGAAACGAGGACGTACCTGAAACGGAAGAAAAATCTCTCCGTGCTACGCAGGGTGAGGCTTTCCGCCGCCCTTCGATTCATTTTACACCGCAGACCGGATGGATGAATGATCCGAATGGCCTTGTATATGCCGAGGGCGTGTATCATTTGTATTTCCAGCATAACCCGTTTGATGTGCAGTGGGAAAATATGAGCTGGGGGCACGCGGTAAGCAGGGATTTACTGCACTGGGAGCAGAAGGATGATGTACTTTTCCCGGATGAGACCGGAACGATGTTTTCCGGAAGCGGTATCGTAAATGATCGTAAGATGCTCGGACTGCCGGAAGATGCGCTGGTATTTTTCTATACGGCAGCCGGAAATAATAATAAATGGAGCGCAGGGAAACAGTTTACCCAGCGCATTGCATACAGTACGGATGGCGGGGAGACACTCCATAAAATTGACAAAGGTGTGCTTCCGACGGTTTGTAAAGAAAACCGTGATCCGAAGGTGTTCTGGCATGAAAAAAGCGGTGCCTATATCATGACACTGTGGTTAGAGGAAAATGATTTTGGCATTTTTCGTTCCACCGATCTGCTAAACTGGGAACAGACCGACCGCCTGACATTCAAGGAGGCGTGGGAATGTCCGGATCTGGTATGCCTGAAAGATGAAAAAGGAAATGAGACCTGGATGTTCTGGAGCGCAGACGGTTTTTACTTCTGGGGAGAGTTTGATGGATATCAATTTCAGACCGACGGTGTGCGTCATGCGGCATACATCAACAAGATAGCTTATGCGGCGCAGACTTACAGCAATACAGGAAATCGTGTGATCTCAGTTCCGTGGCTCAGATTTCCAAACCGGGGAAGGAATTATACCGGGGCGATGGGACTGCCGAGGGAGTTTTCCGTTGCATATAAGAACGGTGAAAAAGTGCTCAGGCAGGAACCGGTCAGGGAGTATGAGGACAGCAGGAAACCTGTGTATGACAATACAATGAAAAATGTCCGGCAGCAGGATACTGAAAATGAGGCACCGATGGCAGACACCGCAGCAAAAGTTGCAGATGAACATGTGTCAGCAAAGGATTTATTTCAGTGGAAATTTGCACCGGACACAGCAACGGAAATTCAGATTACCCGCGCAGAGTCAGAGGACATTTTAAGTGCCTGCATCAACCAGAAGACTGACTTTGTATACAATGCAAAAACCGGAGAGTTAAAAATCGGTGAAGAAACATTTGCAACAGGTGTCGGAATCCGTGATTTTTCTCTGCTTTTTGATGATGTGATTCTTGAAGTGACTGCAGATTGTGGTACAATCACAGGTATATTCGAACTGCCTGAAACTGCAGAAAAATTTTGCATGGAAAAGGGCAGTAGAGAGAAGATACAGGTTTTCGGGGAGGAAGTATGGCAACCTTAAAGGATGTGGCAAAGGAGACAGGGCTTACCGTAAGCACTGTTTCCCGTGTGCTGAATAACCGTGGATATATCAGCGAAGAAACGAGAAAAAAAGTATATGAGGCGATGAAGAAACTCAATTACCGCCCGAACGAAGTAGCGCGTTCGCTTTCCAAACAGACGACGAACACGATCGGTGTGATCGTGCCGCACATCAGACATCCGTATTTTGCGGAGCTGATCAGTAATTTGGAGAGTCAGGCGTATCATTATGATCATAAGATTTTACTGTTTAACTCCCAGGAGAAAAATGAAAAAGAATGGGAGTACATGGAAATGTGCACGAGCAACCGCGTGGCGGGAGTCATTCTCTGCAGTGGAACGGTCGGCGTGGAAAAGTTTACCGGATTAAATGTGCCGCTGATCACGATCGAGCGTTATCTTGAAAATGGAACAGCGGAGGTGGAGTGTGACAATGAGCAGGGCGGACGTCTTGCAGCGCAGCATCTGATCGACTGCGGATGTAAACATCTGATCCACATCAGCGGTGTCCATGAAACTGCCATGCCTGCGGATGCGCGTGCAGTTGGTTTCCGTGCAGTCTGTGAAAAACAGGGTATTTCTTATAAGATCGCAGATACCACGGCCTTTGAATATAATCATCTCGAATACCATCAGATTCTCGAAAAACTGCTAAAGGAAAACCCGGATACAGACGGAATTTTTGCCAGCAGTGATCTGATCGCAGCGCAGCTTCTTCAGGTGTGCCATAATTTGAACATTGATGTGCCGTCGCAGATGAAGATCGTGGGTTTCGATGATGTCAATATTGCATCATTAACAACGCCGCCGATCACGACGATCCATCAGCCGATCAAAGAGATGGCAAAAATGGCGGTGGAACTGCTCGTCCGTTCCGGCAATGGGGAACTTGTGCCGAACCGCACTACTCTGCCGGTATCACTTGTAGTAAGGGAGACGACTTAATTCAATATGTATATGAGCCAGGTATATAGCAGGAAGGTAAATAGTGCATGCGCAAAACCGGCGCAAGAATGGAGGATTCCTATGGAAGAAAAAAAGTGGTGGAAAGAAGCGGTAGTCTACCAGATCTATCCGCGTAGCTTTATGGACAGCAATGGTGATGGTGTCGGCGATCTTCGCGGCATTAAGAGCCGGTTGTCTTATTTAAAATTATTGGGAATTGACGTGATCTGGTTATCCCCGGTCTATCAGTCCCCAAACGATGACAACGGTTACGATATCAGTGATTACAGGGATATCATGACGGAGTTTGGTACACTCGAAGATTTCGATGAAATGCTTGCCGAGGCACACAAACTTGGCATTAAGATCGTCATGGATCTGGTCGTCAACCACAGTTCCGATGAGCACCGGTGGTTTGTGGAGAGCAGAAAAAATAAGGATAACCCGTACCGTGATTATTATATCTGGCGCGAGGCAAAGGACGGAAAAGAACCGAATAACTGGGGTTCCTGTTTTGGCGGATCCGCATGGGAGTATGATCAGACAACAGATATGTATTATCTTCACATGTTTTCCAAAAAACAGCCGGATCTCAACTGGGAAAATCCAAAACTCAGACAGGAAGTCTATGACATGATGACCTGGTGGGGTGAGCGCGGCATCGACGGATTCCGTATGGATGTCATTACGATGATATCAAAAGACCAGCGTTTCCCGGACGGTGTAGTGCATGGCAATGAAAAATTCGGGGATTTTTCTCCTTATGTCAACAATGGTCCGCGTGTGCATGAGTATTTAAAAGAGATGAATGAAAAGGTAATCTCCAGATTTGACTGGATGACAGTCGGCGAGGGTGCCGGAGCAGGCGTTGAAGATGCAAAACGCTATGCCGGGACAAACGAAAATGAGCTGGATATGATCTTTACATTTGAGCATGTCAATCTCGGACAGACACAGTATGGCAAATGGAGTGACGGCAGTTTTGATCTGGTGGAGCTCAAAAAGGTATTTCAGAAATGGGAGGACGGACTTGAAGGTGTGGCTTGGAACAGTCTTTACTGGGATAACCACGATCAGCCAAGAGCCGTGTCAAGATTTGGAAATGACAGCGAGGAGTACCGTGAGATCTCTGCAAAAATGCTTGCAACCTGTCTGCATTTTATGAAGGGAACACCTTATATTTATCAGGGCGAGGAACTTGGAATGACAAACCGGAAATGCAGGGATTTTTCGGAGTTTCGCGATATTGAGATCAAAAATGCATACCGTGATTTTGTCGGGGGCGGCATTTTAGACGAGGAGACCATGTTAAAATTTGTCAATGCCATCGGTCGTGACAATGCAAGATTCCCGATGCACTGGGATGACAGTGACAATGCTGGATTTACGACAGGAACACCGTGGATCTCTGTCAATGAGAATTATAAAAAGATCAATGCGGCAGCACAGGTAAATGATCCGGATTCTATATTTTCTTATTATAAGAAACTGATCGAACTGCGTCATCAGATGGAGATTATTGTGTATGGTGTATACAAGAGTAAGGCGATTGAACACCCGGATGTGTTTGCGTACACTAGAACACTTGGAGATGAGAAACTGTTTGTGGTCTGCAATTTCAGGGAGCAGGAGATGGATTTTACCCTGGAAGACGGTTTTACCGGGGACGAGAAAGTCCTAATCAGCAATTATGACGATGTGGTAAAAACAGAAAATGGCATCTATTTAAGACCTTACGAGGCAAAGGTATTTTACCGGAAATAAGTTTGGAGTGGAAGGGGAAAAACTATGGCAATCATCATAGATCAGGAGCAGAAACTGATCACACTGCATACAAAAAATACGACTTACCAGATGGGAGTCGGCAATTACGGGCAGTTGCTCCATCTTTATTATGGAAAACGTTTAACAGGCGATATGCGGTATCTTCTGACCTATTATGACAGGGGATTTTCCGGCAATCCGTATGAGGCGGAGTGCGACAAGACATATTCCATGGATGCACTGCCACAGGAGTATCCGTGTTTTGGAAACGGGGATTTCCGCAGTCCGGCGTTTGTGCAAAAAAATGCGGATGGGAGTTACTGTGCGGATCTGCGGTATGTTTCCTGTGAAGTATGTAAAGGAAAATATCAGATTCCGGGACTTCCGGCTGCTTATGACGAAACGGGCGCAGAGAGTGAGACGTTAAAAGTATATCTGGAGGATGCGCCGGGTGGTGTGCGTGTGACACTGCTCTACGGTGTATTTGCAGAGCTTGATATCATCACAAGGGCTGTACAGATTACAAACTGTGGCACAGAGGCGGTTCATGTAGAAAAGGCGGCAAGTGCTGCACTCGATTTTATGACCGGAGAGTTTGATGTGATCCATTTCCACGGCAGACATGGGATGGAGCGGATTTTTGAACGCACCCCGGTGGAGCATGCAAATCAGGTTTTTGGAAGCAGGCGCGGGTCATCCGGCCATCAGCAGAATCCGTTTGTGATGCTGGCGGGAAAACAGACCGGGGAAGATGCCGGTGAATGTTACGGCTGTATGCTTTTGTACAGCGGCAATTTTAAGGCGGAGGCAGAAAAAGACCAGTATGAGCAGACAAGGCTTGTCATGGGCTTATCCGATGAAATGTTTTCGTGGAAGTTAGAGCCGGGAGAGACGTTTGACACACCGGAGGCAGTGCTGAGTTATTCGGCAAATGGTTTTTCGGCGCTTTCGTGGAATCTGCACCGGCTGATCCGTAGCCATATCTGCCGCAGTGCATACCGCGATACTAAAAGACCGGTACTTATCAATAACTGGGAAGCAACCTATTTTGATTTTACCGGGGAAAAGATCATAGAGATCGCTAAACAGGCGGCGGAGCTTGGCGTGGAGATGCTGGTGCTTGACGACGGGTGGTTCGGAAAGCGCGATGATGATCTGGCGGGACTGGGCGACTGGACAGTCAATGAGAAAAAACTCGGCATGCCGCTTTCACAAGTTGCAGAAAAAATTCGTGCACTTGGCATGAAGTTTGGAATCTGGATCGAGCCGGAAATGGTCTGTGAAGACAGTGATCTTTACCGGGAGCATCCGGACTGGGCTTTTACAATTCCGGGTCGGAAACCGGTGCGTGCGCGCTATCAGCTGGTGCTTGATTATTCCAGAAAAGAAGTGGTGGACGGAATTTTTACGCAGATTGCAAAAGTGCTCGATGAAACCAAAGCAGATTATGTCAAGATGGACATGAACCGTCATCTTACCGATGTCTGGTCAAAAACAGCGGGAGAGCAGAATCAGGGCGCAATCCTGCACCGCTATATGCTCGGTGTCTATGATTTTTTGGAGCGGCTGCATGAACGCTATCCGGCGCTTCTGATCGAGGGATGCAGCGGTGGCGGCGGGAGATTTGATGCGGGAATGTTGTATTATACACCGCAGATCTGGTGCAGTGACAATACGGATGCAATCGAGCGTGTCAAAATACAGTATGGAACATCATTTGCCTATCCGTCCTGTACGGTCGGTTCCCATGTGTCGGCGGTGCCGAACCACCAGACCGGAAGGACGACAGAGCTTGCGACGCGGGCAGCAGTTGCTATGGCGGGCAGTTTTGGTTATGAGCTGGATTTAAATCTGCTGACGGAAGAAGAAAAGGAGCAGGTCAGGGCACAGATCAAAAATTACCACCGTTTTGAGATGCTGATCCGGCAGGGCAGGTATTACAGGCTGACGGATGTCTGGCAGAAAAAAGAATATGCTGCGTGGGAGTATTGCAGGCCGGATGGAAGCGAGGCGCTGGTTACTGTGGTAACGCTGGATACGCAGTGTAATCCGGCGACGGAGTATGTGAAGCTGCGGGGACTTGGGGAAGATAAAAAGTACCGGGTGGAAGTTGTCGGAATGCAGACCGGTGGCGAAAATGGGCAGCGGATCAACGGGACACCGAACTCTGTTGAGCCGGAGTACTATACAGGGGCACAGCTTGTATATGCTGGAGTGCCGGTTCCGCGGCTTGGGAATGAGTATAAGTCGTGGCAGGTGTACGTTAAGGAAGTGTAAGGAAAATATATGGAAAGGTGGATGCCGGAGGTGCTGTGAAGGCAAATTGAGCGAAGCCGGGGCGTGTTTTGTTCCGATGTCCGAAAATAAGAAAAGCTAAGTATGCCTGCGGGGGTGTGTGGCGGAGTGACGTGTGCGTCCTAAATGTGCCATCCGGGCACATTAGGACTTGGGCTGCCGTCCGTGGCAGCACAACACTGTGTGTTAACAGGCATACTAAGTTTTTCTAATTTTCTACCAAAGTCACAAAAGCAGCCCCGGCTTCGCTCAATTTGCCAGCCATTACCTTGCGGCACGCCTTTTGCGGAGATATTCGTCAGTCACTACCGAGAAGCCAGGGCGAAATCTGCCACAGACTGCAGGCAGTTGAGAGAACGGCACGGATTTATAAGAAGGTGCTGGGGAGCCGCCGGTACTTAGTGAGCGTATTTTGCTCACTTAGTATCCGCTGCGAGCGACAGGCAGCGAGAGCGTGCCTTCGTTAAATCTGTGCCGTTCTCTCAACGTTCCAACAAACCAAACCAGAACTTTGCATTAGCTTAACATAGCAGAAAGGAGCACATAAATGAACAAACAATATGATGTAGCCGCTCTCGGCGAGCTATTAATCGATTTTACAGAAAACGGCACCAGTGGTCAGGGCAACCCGGTCTATGAGGCAAATCCGGGAGGGGCACCGTGTAATGTACTTTCAATGTTAAATAAGTTAGGTCATCGCACCGCATTTTTAGGAAAAGTCGGAAATGATATTTTTGGCAGACAGCTTCGTGCTGCCGTGGAATCAGCCGGAATTGATGTGAGCGGACTTCTGACAGATGAGGATGTGCGCACCACGCTTGCGTTTGTTGAGACAAAGCCGGACGGCGACCGCGATTTTTCCTTTTACCGGAATCCGGGTGCAGATATGATGCTCCGGGAGGATGAGGTCAGGGATGACATTATTGCAGATGCAAAAATCTTTCATTTTGGCACACTATCCATGACCAATGAACCGGTCAGAAGTGCGACAAGACATGCAATTAAAGTCGCAAAAGAAAACGGCGCGATTCTTTCCTTTGATCCGAATATCAGGGAGCCGCTCTGGAAAGACATGGAAGATGCAAGAACGCAGATGGCATACGGCTTATCCGTCTGCGATATCTTAAAAATTTCGGACAATGAGATCCAGTGGTTTTCCGGGAAAGAAGACTATACCGAAGGGATTCACATGCTGCAGCAGACCTATCAGATCCCGCTCATCCTTTTATCCATGGGAAGAGACGGAAGCAGAGCTTATTATAAGGATATGCTGGTTGAAGTTCCTGCATTTTTACAGAAAAACACGATCGAAACCACCGGTGCCGGAGACACCTTTGGCGCATGCTGCCTGCACCATATATTAAAGTATGGCTTAGATAACCTTACAAAACAGCAGTTAAAAGAAATGCTCACATTTGCCAATGCAGCAGCATCCATCATCACAACAAGAAAAGGTGCCCTGCGTGTCATGCCGTCGCTGGAGGAGATTCAGAGATTGTTGTAGGGTTTGGATGTAAGAGTAAAATGTC
This sequence comes from Roseburia sp., assembly GCA_019411365.1. The sequence goes on along the minus strand of DXQT01000001.1, from coordinate 114,677 downwards.
TAAAGGATTTCTTAAACTTCGCAAGAATGTCTTGGAATTGTGCATGGAATCATATAATATATATGATAAACCAAAACGGTAAGCAGTACGGACAGGTGGAGGACACATGAAAAAGACATTAGGTATGGTATTTTTCCTGACAGTGCTGGCAGGTACGGCAGGCTGCGGACAAAAAAATGCTGTAAATACAACAGAGCAAACAGATACTGAGACAGAGAAAACCTTAGAAGAACATTTCTTTTCGGCAGAGCAGGACGAACAAAACTACAATGTGATGGAAGAATATTCTGAGGATGAGGAATATCCGGATCTTGCAGCATTTCTGACGGAGTATTATCAGATTCCGGAAGAAGAATGCAAAGAGACACGGTATTACTATAATTACACGGATCTTAACGAGGACGGAACGGATGAGATCGTAGCGGTCACGATCGGAGATACAACATCTGATAATCGCGGGGATGCGGCACTTATTTTAAGACCGGGAGAAAATGGTCAGTTCGAGGTGCTTGGAGCATTTTCGCAGATCCATACTCCGGTAATGATCAGTGAAGACATGGAAAATGACTGGCATACGATCATTTTTCCAATTTATGGCGGTGGACAGGAATCCGGATTTATCAGCGCTGTTTATACGGAAGGAACGGGGTATCAACTTGACGAGGAGAGTTTCGTGCGGGAGGAACCGAAAGTTTCCGGTGACAGGATTTTATCGGATAATCTGATCAATGATATGGATACCGATAATTATCTGACACTTGTTCCGCGGGATACGGAGAGCCAGAACTAAATACGACCGGATCAGGTCACAGACAGGAAAAAGGAATCGGGCAGAATGACTGCAACGGTTCCTTTTTTAAAAAATACTTTATCTTAAGAGGGCAAAATGCTATAATTGTTAGCAAAGACTATTCTAGGACGGGTGGAAGAATCAGCGGTGACATATGCGTTTTTGGTCACGGGTTTCTTTTTATTTAGGAGATTAGTATTATGAAAAGTAATAAAGTAAAGCTCAGAGGAAGACTTCGAAAATCTCTTTACTGGCCCATGTTCATGACGATTCTTCTGATATGTATGAATGTCGTGATCTATATGGATGACATACTTTCAGGTGTGATGTTTTCAATATTTACCGCAATTTATTTTGTGGTGTCCCTGATCGTGTATGTGAGAAATAAGCCGGTTTTAGTCAATGAGCTGATCAATTTTGCGACGCAGTACGGAACGGTACAGAGGCAGCTTTTAAACGAATTTGAGATACCATATGCGCTGTTAGACTACAATGCGAAGATTTTGTGGGTGAATGAACAGTTTACAGAACTGACCGGGAAAGATAAAAAATATCACAAGTCGATCACGACGATTTTTCCTTCATTGACAAAGGAATTTCTACAGAAAAATGAAGGGTCAGAATCAGTGAGCCTGAAATTGAAAGATCAGGATTTCCGTGTTTCTTTAAAAAGAATCTACTTTGAAGAGTTAAACAGTGTGGACAGTCTTGTTACGCTCGATGAAAGCAACGAATATCTGACAGCGGTGTATCTTTTCGATGAGACGGAAAAGAACCGTTACATGCGGGAAAACCAGGAACAGAAAATGGTTGCGGGGCTTGTGTATATCGACAACTATGATGAGGCGCTTGACAGCATTGAAGATGTAAAGAGATCGCTTCTGGTGGCGCTGATCGACCGGAAAGTCAATAAATATTTTACGGAACTGGATGCGTTAGTCCGCAAGATTGAAAAAGATAAGTATTTTGTTGTATTGAAATATCAGTATCTTGCAAAACTCCGCGAAGACCGCTTCAGCCTGATCGAGGATGTAAAAACAGTTAAGGTCGGCAATGAGATGGCGGTGACACTCAGTATTGGTATCGGTGCAAATGGCGAAAGCTATACACAGAATTATGAGTATGCGCGTATGTCCATTGACCTTGCATTAGGACGTGGCGGTGACCAGGTCGTTGTGCGTGATGGCGAGGATATTACTTATTATGGTGGAAAGACGCAGCAGGTAGAGCGCAACACCAGAGTTAAGGCGAGAGTAAAAGCACATGCGCTCCGTGAGATCATCGAGAGCAGGGAGCATGTGATCATTATGGGACACAGCATCAGCGATGTGGATTCCCTCGGTGCAGCGATCGGTATTTACTGTGCGGCAAAGGTACTTGGCAAAAAGGCACAGATCGTGTTAAATGAGATCACTTCGTCCCTGCGCCCGTTGGTAGAGTGTTTTACCGAGGAAAAGGGATATCCGGCAGACCTTTTTATCAAAAATGAAGAGGCACTTATGCTTACCAATGAAAATACACTGGTGGTCGTTGTGGATGTAAACCGTCCGAGCTACACCGAATGTCCGGAACTGTTAAAGTGCACGCAGACCGTCTGTGTATTCGATCATCACAGACAGACAAATGAGGTGATCGAGAATCCGGTTCTTTCTTATGTGGAGCCGTATGCTTCAAGTGCATGTGAGATGATTGCCGAGGTGCTGCAGTATTTTTCCGAAAATATCCGTCTCGCTCCGTGTGAGGCAGACTGTATTTATGCGGGTATCCTGATCGATACCAACAACTTTATGACAAAAACCGGTGTACGAACCTTTGAGGCGGCAGCCTATTTAAGACGTGCGGGTGCGGAGGTGACGAGAGTGCGCAAGATGCTCCGCAACGATATGGCAGCTTACAAAGCGCGCGCGGAAGCAGTGCGTCATGCAGAAGTTTACCGGGGAGCATTTGCAATTTCCATCTGTCCGGCAGATGAGGTGGAGAGCCCGACCATCGTCTGTGCACAGGCAGCAAATGAGCTTTTAAATATTGTGGGGATCAAGGCATCCTTTGTTCTCACGGAATATCAGGGAAAAATTTATGTAAGTTCCCGTTCCATTGATGAGATCAATGTACAGCTTATTATGGAGCGGCTTGGCGGCGGCGGACACTTAAACGTTGCCGGAGCCCAGCTTACCAACTGCTCACTGCAGCAGGCAAAACATATCATTCAGGATACGATTGATGAGATGTTAAAAGAGGGCGATATATCAGAATAATCAGGAAAGAAGGTTTTATATATGAAAGTTATTTTATTAGAAGATGTAAAAGCATTAGGGAAAAAAGGAGAGATCGTGAATGTCAGCGACGGCTATGCGCGCAATGCGATTTTCCCGAAAAAATTAGGCGTTGAGGCAACACCAAAAAACCTCAATGATTTAAAACTGCAGAACCAGCACGCAGACAAAGTGGCACAGGAGCAGTATGAAGCTGCACTGACACTTGCGGAAGAATTAAAAGATAAAAAAGTTACCGTAAAAATGAAAGCCGGTGAGGGCGGACGTACATTCGGTTCCGTTTCCACCAAAGAAATCGCTGTTGCAGCCAAAGCACAGCTTGGCATGGAACTTGACAAAAAGAAAATGCAGTTACCGGAGCCGATCCGTACCTTTGGTGTGACAGAAGTTGCAATCAAGCTTCACCCGAAGGTAGTAGGTAAATTTAACGTACATGTAGTAGAGGAATAAGAATGGAAGAAACACTGATCAACCGCACGATGCCGAACAGCCGCGAGGCAGAACAGTCGGTCATTGGCTCTATGATCATGGACAAAGATGCGATCCTCACTGCAATGGAAATGCTCATCAGTGAGGATTTTTATTACAAGCAGTACGGGATCCTGTTTGATACCATGATCGAATTATACAGCAAAGGACTTCCGGTCGATCTTGTCACTTTGCAGAACAAATTAAAAGAAAAAGATGTGCCGGCAGAGATTGCAAGCTTAGAGTTTGTAAGGGATCTGTTAAATGCAGTCCCAACCTCGGCAAATGTAAAATATTATGCACAGATCGTAAAAGACAATTCCATGCGGCGCAAGCTCATCAAATTAAATGAAGAGATCGAAAACGAGTGCTACATGGGAAAAGAGAGTGTTGAAACAGTCATGGATATCACCGAAAAAAAGGTGTTTGATCTGCTTTCCACACGCGGCGGAGGCGGTGATTACGTGCCGATCCGCCAGGTCGTTATGAATGCGCTCGAAAAGATCGAGAATGCAGCCAAGACATCCGGCACCGTTACAGGAATCCCGACAGGTTTCATTGATCTTGACTACCGCACGGCTGGCCTGCAGCCGTCCGATCTGATCCTGATCGCGGCGCGTCCTTCCATGGGTAAAACGGCGTTTGTTCTTAACATTGCGCAGTATGTGGCATTTCATGAGCATATGTGCACGGCGATCTTTTCACTCGAGATGTCAAAGGAGCAGCTTGTAAACCGTCTGTTTTCCTTAGAGTCAAGGGTGGATGCACAGGCACTCCGAACCGGTAACCTCTCAGATTCTGACTGGGAGAAGCTGATCGAAGGTGCCGGAACGATCGGTAATTCGGAGCTTATCATCGATGATACGCCTGGTATTTCCATCGCGGAGATGCGGAGCAAATGCCGGAAATATAAGTTAGAGCATGATCTGAAGCTGATCATCATTGACTACTTACAGTTGATGTCCGGTTCCGGCAGGGGATCTGATTCCCGTCAGCAGGAGATCTCAGATATCTCCCGTTCCCTAAAAGCACTTGCAAGGGAGCTTTCCGTGCCGGTGATCGCATTGTCCCAGCTGTCACGAGCCGTAGAGCAGCGTCCGGATCACCGTCCGATGCTTTCTGACCTGCGTGAGTCCGGTGCGATTGAGCAGGATGCCGACGTTGTTATGTTTATCTATCGTGATGATTATTATAATCATGATTCTGAGATGAAAGGAATCTCAGAGATCATCATTGCCAAACAGAGAAATGGTCCGATCGGTACCGTCAACCTGGTATGGCTGCCGCAGTACACGAAGTTTGCGAATATGGAAAAATAATAAGAAATGCTCAGGTTAACCTGAGCATTTTGCTGTTGGCAGTAAATATTTCGCGGTTCCTGTCGGAATAAGACGAGCGATTTTCGTTGTAGGCTTCCTTTTAAATGCTTATAATATAGGTTAGCAGGTGAAAGGAAGGAGAGGAACCGGAATGGAAAAGGTACGTTACATGATTTCCGACGCTGCGAATATTGTAAATGTAGAGTCACATGTATTGCGTTACTGGGAGGATGAACTGGAGCTTAATGTTCCGCGAAATGAACTTGGGCACCGGTATTACACAAAGGAAAACATTCAGGAGTTCCAGAGGATCAAGGAATTAAAAGAACAGGGATATCAGTTGAAAGCGATCCGTATGATCGTACATAATATGTCACCTGATGCGCAGGCGGAAGTTGGCGCGGTGCATCCGGGAGAAAAACAGGATCTGCACCAGGTCACATGCACTTCGAATGAAAAAGTCATAAAACCGGAGCAGCAGCCGGGTGCACAGGTTTCACATATTCCGGATGGATATGCAGTAAAAGCGGATCTGCCAGTGGCGGCGGGACAGAATACACCACGGTCTGCACAGAATGAGAGCCAGAGTGTCCTTGACAATACTGACAAGATGGCACAGTTTACCGAGCTGATGACGCAGATCGTCGGAACAGCGATCGCTGCAAATAATCAGGAATTGAGCCGCTGTATCAGCGAAGATGTGGGGGAGCAGGTCATCAAGGAAATGAATTATCTCATGAGAGAACAGGATGAGGCGGACGAGGAACGCTTCCGGAAACTGGATGCGGCAATCCGCGGCAACCTGAAAAAGAAAGAACCCAAAAAAAGATGGGGCAGAAACAAAAAAGAAAGGGCATAAAAAAACGCTATTGCATTAGAGTGTGATTCTGGTGCAATAGCGTTTTGTATTATTCTCCGTACCCGAATGCAATAATTTTCTCCTTCAGATCATCAAAATAAGGAAGAAGCTCTGGAATCATGCGGCACAGTTCAATGGCACAGTCCTGATTATAATGATGTGATTCGTCATTCAGGAGCCGTAACATGCGAAGCCATGCATTTTCATCTTCGATCAATCCACGGGTAAGGGCAGCCATAAGAATCAATTTTGGAGAACCGGTTCTGCCTTTATCGACACCTTCTGACTCCAAAACGTATTTCATTGCTTTCCACGATAATTCAAAAGTCAGGCAGAAGGTGTTGACACAACCGCTTAAAACAATTTTGTTTTGAGTATAGTCAGTAACGGAAGCTTCATGTAAAGTATCAAGGCTTGAAAAAAAGTTTTCAATTTTTCGGTTCATTTTCCTGTCCTCTCATATAAAATATGTCCGTCATTTAAAATATCTTTCATCAAAGGTTCACTTACCCTGCCGTCCAGATCAATAATATCCATGTCAAGCAGCGTAAATTCATTGTATTTTAATTCGGCAAATAAACGGTCAAAGTTATCAGCTCCTTTAATTGCAAGGTCGATATCACTGTAAGGTCCGTTATCTCCTCTGGCACGGGAGCCAAATAGAATGACTTTATTTGCATTATATTTTTTACAGCAGGCTATAATATCTTTTTTTATTGCCGGGTCTAATTGACACATCGAATCAATAACACTCCATTTTTAAATTTTTATTATTCATGACTATTATAACTGATTTGCACCGTTTGCGCATCATATAATTTGTGCAACATAGTTTATGTAACCGTCTGATTTTCTTGACAGCAGCAAAGATGTGGATCATTTTCTGGAAAATGTTACAGATACTATCTGAAAATAAAAGAAAAATGTATTAAAAAATGTTACAGATATCATATAAAAATTAAAGAAAAATGTACTGAAAAATGTTACAATATACATTGAAAAACAAAGAAAAAATGTTAATATAAGAGCAGAGAGTTGGAAATCCTAATATTGGAGGATGGAAATGCTGAAAAGAAAAGTGTATGAGGATCTTCTAAAATGGAAAAAGGAAGCCAATGGAAAGGCTTTGTGTATTATAGGGGCAAGACAGATAGGAAAAACAACATTAATTCGTGAGTTTGGGAAAAATGAGTATGAATATTTCGCAGAACTGAATTTTGTGACAGACGAGCGGGCTGCAGATATTTTTAATGGAAAGCTGACAGCAGAGGCTGTTATTACAAACCTGACAGCATATCTTCAGACACCGTTAGAACCGGGAAAGACACTGATTTTATTTGATGAAGTTCAGGAATGTCCAAGGGTACGGTCTGCGATCAAATTTCTGGTAGAGGACGGAAGATTTGATTATATAGAATCTGGCTCGCTGCTTGGTGTGCGGTACAAGGATGTCACATCTTATCCGGTTGGCTTTGAACAGATTTTACCAATGTATCCGCTGGATTTTGAGGAATATTTGTGGGCGAATGGCATACAGAATCATACACTGCAGTATTTGAAATCGTGTTATGACAAAAAGGAAAAAGTATCTGAGACAGTACATGAGACACTTTGCAAACTTTTTTACAGTTATCTTGTAGTTGGAGGAATGCCAGAAACCGTACAGATTTATGTTGATACGCATGATATTGCAAAAGTGGTGCTGAATCAGAGAAGTATTTTAGATCTTTACCGCCTGGATATTGCAAAATATGCTACGGAAAATGAAAAAATAAAGATCAAGGCAATATTTGACAGCATTCCCGCCCAGTTAAATGAGAAGAACCGGAGATTTAAATTAAACAGTATTAACGCTTCCGCAAGGCATATCAGGTATGAGGACAGCTTTAACTGGTTAGCGGATGCGGGCGTTGCGTTGCCATGTTATAACGTGACAGAACCACAGGCACCGCTGCAGTTAAGTGAAAAACGAAACCTGTTCAAACTTTATATGAATGATGTTGGACTGCTTTGTGCTTCCTGTATGGAAAATATCCAGTTTGATCTTCTCATGGGGAATGTTGACGTCAATATGGGAAGTATTCTGGAAAATGCATTTGCGCAAAATCTGAAATCGAACGGTTTTGAACTTCATTATTATGATTCTAAGAAAATTGGAAAATTAGATTTTGTATTACAAAAAGGACTTCACACAGAACTTGTAGAGATTAAGTCAGGAAATGACTTCAAAAAGCATCTGGCAATGGATCATGCAATGAAAGTAGAACAATGGAAGTTTGAAAAAAATATTGTATTTTCAAAATCGAATGTGGAGGAAGATGGGGAAATCCTGTATTTACCATGGTATATGATCCTGTTTTATAAACAGGAAAGGGAACCGGAAAAGATGATCTATGAGATTGATCTAAGTGGACTTGTCTAAGTAAAAAAGAAGCTGTGAAACATAGTTTCACAGCTTCTTTTTGCGGTTTCCCGCAAGAGTTTTACTCGCAAAAAACTCTTTAAGTATTATTCCTCGCTGATAGCTCCTGTTGGGCAAACCCCTGCACATGTACCACAGCTTACACAAGCGCCTGCGTCGATTACGAACTGGCTGTCTCCCTGAGAAATAGCTCCTACTGGACACTCTGGCTCGCATGTACCACAGCTTACGCAAGAATCAGAAATTACGAATGCCATTTGTATTCCCTCCTTAAAATAGAATCATAGACTCGCTACCGCTTCAGTAGCTTTAGATTATTCTAATACAAAAAAGAGGGTAATACAAGTCAAAACACGAAAAAACCGTGTACAAAAATAAGCACAAAGGAATGTGATAGCAAAATAGAGCCGGATATACACAAACGGTACATGCGGCTCTTTCGACCAATTATTTTTATCAGAATGTAGAAAAATGATACAGCGTCTTGGAATGGAACGGTGCATCCGGGTGTAACACGATACTTGGGAAGTTATCATGGTTGATCGCGTCCGGGAAATGCTGTGTCTCTAAGCAGACGCTGGTGCGGCTGTCATAGATTTTACCATTTTTGCCCGGCTGTTTCATCGGCTGGCTGGCAACATAAAGCTGCATGCCCGGCTGATCGGTAAAGCAGGTCATCCGGATACCGCTTTCTTTGGACTGTAATACAGCTGCTTCGCGAAGACCGGTTCCGTTGATCACAAAGTTGTGGTCGTAGGTGCCGAATTTGTGCAGCTGGTCATAGTCTGAGTAGTAGGATTTGCCAATCGTGTGCATCACTCTGAAATCAAACGGTGTATTGTCGACCGGGATCAGTTTTCCGGTAGGCGCCTGCGAATCGTCGAGTTCTGTGACAGAATCTGCATCGATATACAGTTCGTGAGAAAGAATATCACCGCTTCCCTCACCGTTTAAGTTAAAATAACCGTGGTTTGTGACGTTAAGCAGAGTGTCCTGATCTGCGGAAGCTTCGTATACGATCGAGAGCTCATTGTCCTCAGACCAGCCATAAGTAACGGTCAGAGTCAGATTACCAGGATAACCCTCCTCGCCATCGGCGGAAATCATAGTAAGGATCAGTTTATCATCTTTGATTTTTGCATCCCATGGTTTGGAGGCATAACCGATCAGACCTCCGTGAAGGTGGTTGGTACCGCAGTTTACGGCAAGATGGTATTCTTTTCCATTTAAAGTAAAATGACCATCTTTGATGCGGTTTGCAACACGTCCGACAACAGCACCAAGACTTGCGTCATCATTTTCATAGGCGGACATGGTGTCCATGCCAAGGCAGACATCTGTTGGATTGCCATTGCGGTCCGGAACGACGATCTTTACAAGACGGCATCCGAAGTTAAGGATCTCTACATAGGCACCTGCCTCGTTTTCAAGATGGTATATATTAATATTTTCTCCTGTGTTAGTTGTACCGAAATCAGATTTTGTAATTTTCATGAAAACCCCTTTCCAAACATAACTGTTTGCAGATGAACAGTAATAATTATGCCACATTTACGGAAACATAGCAAGTTACAGTTCGGGTTCTATGGTAATTTTGCTGGAAAATCAAGGTACAAATCCGCGAATTATGCACACTCTGTTGCCTATTTGGATAAAATGTGCGATAATACAAATGTTTGGGAAAAATAAAAATAAGAATTATATTAGAAAAGAAGTAGTGATATATGCAGACAAAATTAATAAAAATAGACGCAGACGATCCGAATAAGGAGGATATGCGGGAGGCGGCAGAGATCATAAGATCCGGCGGGCTGGTAGCATTTCCGACCGAAACGGTTTACGGACTCGGGGCAAATGCACTTGATCCGGAGGCGTCAAAACGGATCTATGCGGCAAAGGGACGTCCTTCGGACAATCCGTTGATTGTTCATATAAGCAGATTTGAAGAACTTTTATCCATTGCAAAAGAGGTTCCGCCGCAGGCAAAGAAACTGGCAGACGCGTTCTGGCCGGGGCCGCTTACCATGATCGTATGGAAGAATGAAAAGGTTCCATATGAAACGACCGGTGGAATGGATACGGTGGCGATCCGTATGCCGAATCATCCGGTTGCGCTTGCACTGATCGATGAGAGCGGCTGTATGATCGCGGCACCGAGTGCGAATACTTCCGGAAAACCAAGCCCGACAGAAGCGGGACATGTGGCGTTAGATCTGGATGGTAAGATACCGATGATACTGGATGGGGGGCCGGTTGGAATCGGCATCGAATCTACGATCATTGATCTGACGGAAAAAGTACCGATGATACTGCGCCCGGGTTATATTACAAAAGAAATGTTAGAGGAAGTGCTCGGGGAAGAGGTACGCATTGATCCGGGCATCATTGCGTCGGATTCCACAAAGAAGCCGAAAGCGCCCGGAATGAAGTATAAACACTATGCGCCGAAGGCGGATCTGGTATTGGTTGAGGGAGAGCAGGAGGCTGTTGTTGCAGAGATCAATGCACTGGTCAGGGAAAAACAGGCGGCAGGACTTAAGGTCGGTGTTGTTGCAACGGATGAGACGGAGTCCTTGTATCAGGCAGATTATGTGGTGACGATCGGAGCAAGAAGCGATGAGGATGCCATTGCCAGACATTTGTACAAAATATTGCGTGAATTTGATGATTGGAATGTAGATGCGATTTATTCAGAGAGTTTTTCAACACCGAGGATCGGTCAGGCGATCATGAACCGGTTAATGAAAGCAGCAGGACATCAGGTGATTCATGTTTGATGGGAGAAGGAAGGATAACGCATGAAACAATATAATCGAATCCTGTTTGTCGCGGAAAACGGAACATGCCGCGCGCCGATGGCAGCAGGCATACTTGGGGAGTATGTATTAAAACATCCGGTTGAAATCGGTGCGAGAGGAATGGTCGTTTTATTTCCGGAGCCGCTCAATCAGAAAGCGGAAGCAGTCATGATCAGCAATGGGATCAATCTGGATGGCTATATGTCGGCACAGCTGACGGAAGAAGATTTTACAGAGGACACATTAGTTCTTGTTATGGAACACGCCCAGTTAGAAAAGGTTCTGGAAAAATACGAGAGAGCCAACCCGGAGAATGTATATGTTCTCACGGAACTTGTCGGAGATGAACTGGAGATTTTAGATCCGTATGGCGGCAGTCTGCAGGCATATGGGCTATGCTATGAAACAATGAGAAAAACCATCAAAAAGCTGGTCACTCTTTTAAATGAAGAAAGTAACGAAGGAAGCGGGGAAAATTAAAATGGGAAAAATCGTAGTAATGGATCATCCGTTGATCCAGCACAAAATCGGTATCATCCGCAGAGAAGAAACCGGATCAAAAGATTTCCGTACATTAGTCAGCGAGATTGCAATGCTGATGTGTTATGAGGCAACCAGAGACTTGAAACTTGCAGATGTGGAGATCGATACACCGATCTGCAAAACGACTGTGAAAGAGTTAAAGGGCAAAAAGCTTGCTGTTGTACCGATTTTACGTGCCGGTCTTGGCATGGTGGATGGTATGCTGGCAATGATTCCTGCAGCAAAAGTCGGACATATCGGACTTTATCGTGATCCGGAGACATTAGAGCCGGTAGAGTATTACTGTAAACTTCCGGCAGACTGTGCAAACAGAGAGGTGTTTGTGGTAGATCCGATGCTGGCAACCGGAGGTTCTTCCTCGGCAGCCATCCAGATGTTAAAGGACAAAGGAGTTAAAAATATCCGTCTGATGTGCATTATTGCAGCACCGGAAGGTGTGAAGAAAATGCAGGAGGATCATCCGGATGTAGATGTATACATTGGAGCTTTAGATGATCATTTAAACGAGCATGGTTATATTGTTCCGGGACTTGGAGACGCCGGAGACCGTATTTTTGGAACAAAATAACAGTACAGGTTACGGAAAGCTTTGGAGGTTGGCATGAGCGGCAAACGGAAAGATTATATCAGCTGGGATGAATATTTTATGGGAGTTGCGGTACTTTCGGGAATGCGTTCAAAAGATCCGAATACGCAGGTGGGTGCCTGCATTGTCAGCGAAGATCACAAGATACTCTCGATGGGGTATAACGGATTTCCGACTGGCTGCTCGGATGATGAATTCCCGTGGGAGCGGGAGGGAGAGCCTTTAGAAAATAAATATTTTTATACAACGCACAGCGAACTCAATGCGATCTTAAATTACCGCGGAGGAAGCTTGGAGGGCGCAACGATCTATGTTACGCTGTTTCCCTGCAATGAATGTGCAAAAGCGATCATTCAGTCGGGAATCCGCAGGATCGTGTATGACAGCGACAAATATGAGACAACACCGGCAGTTGTGGCATCCAAAAAGATGCTGAATGCGGCTGGGGTCGTGCTGCAGCGCTATGAACATACAAACCGCAGGATAGAACTGGAATTATAGAAGGTGATAAATAATAGAATGCTCAGTCCGTGAACATTCTATTATCATGAATAAAAAGAGCATGTATACAGAAATCTGGCATACATGCTTTTTTTGATTCATAGGAAATTACGTCCTGTGAATTAAAAAGCCCTCCGGGCGGGATGCGCATCTCGCGGAGTAGAAGTTAGCTGTAAAGAGCATGTAAAAATTAAAATATTTATTAGTAAAAAGGAAATATTATCTATACAAAATGACGGATATTTGATGGACAAAATGGCGAAAAATGTTATAATGAATAAAGATTGTACTTTATGGAGGAACGATGTAAGTGAGAAAAAACAGAAAGGTATTTCAGGCACTGACACTGATCCTGCAGTTTGGACTGAATATGATCGTTCCGATCGTGATGTGCACTCTGTTTGGTACATGGATCGGCAGGAAATATGATATGCTCTGGATCGTGATCCCACTGTTTATCATGGGAGCCCTGGCGGGATTTACCAACATTTTTAAAATGGCAAAAAAGATTTACGGACAGGACGGTGGCAGAAAAAATGTTACGAAGGATCAATGATGCATTGCCAGGACTTGTTTTGGGAATTATTGTGTATGGAGTGATCGTGGAACTGGCGGGTGTCTGGTTTGTCACAGATAAAGTCAGGTACACCACAGGACTTCTGATCGGTATCAGCTTAGCGTGCGGTATGGCAGTCAACATTGCGACCGTGTTAAGAGATGCGGTGGAACTGTACGGCGAGGACAATGCAAAGAAGAAGATCGTTGCAAAATCGCTGCTCCGCTATGCTGTCGTTGTGATCGTTTTCTTTGTTATGATGAAATGGAATCTGGGAAATCTGATCACTGCATTTATCGGGGTATTGGGACTTAAGGTATCTGCGTACTTACAGCCCTTTACACATAGAGTAATACAAAAACTGCAAGGAAGAGGTGATGTATCTTCAGACAGTGAAGATAATAATTTCATATGAGGGAGGTGAGAGAGTGAATCACGCAATTCTGATGTCATCCGGAGCCGAAAACATCGACTTTATGATACATGGTATCGTTCAGTATGAGATCTTCGGACACAAAGTCTGGATTACGACATCACATGTCTGCATATTGATCGTTATGCTTCTTATGATGGCGCTTGCCATTGCAGGAAACCGGGCGATCAAACATGCAAAGGAGATCCCCGGGGGATTTCAGAATGTTATCGAGCTGATGGTAGAAATGCTGGATAACATGGTAAACGGCACCATGGGAAAAGTGGCAGCACCGAAGTTTGTCAACTATATCAGTACCATTTTTATCTTTATTCTTATGAGTAATATCTCAGGTCTGTTTGGATTAAGACCACCAACGGCTGACTATGGTACGACACTGGCACTTGGTCTTATTACATTCTTCCTGATCCATATCACGCAGTTTAAGAATCTGCCGATCAGGCAGATCTGGACAGATATGTGTTCCCCATTGCCGCCATGGCTGCCAATCTGGTTTCCGATTAATGTGATCAGTGAGATCGCAGTGCCGATTTCATTGTCCTTGCGTCTTTTCGCAAACGTATTGTCAGGAACCGTTATGATGGCACTGGTTTATGGACTGCTGAGCAAAATAGCAATCATCTGGCCGGCAGCACTCCATGTATACTTTGACTTGTTCTCAGGAGCAATTCAGACGTATGTATTCTGTATGTTGACAATGACATACATTGGTCAGAACTACGAACAAGAATAATAATATTTAGGAGTAAAATCCTCTCCTCACGAATGAGTTCGGATTTTGCTTCGCAAAACAAGGAGGATTTATATGAATATCACAGGACACGATTTAATTATGGCATGTTCAGCTATCGGTGCAGGTCTGGCAGTTATCGCCGGTATCGGACCTGGTATTGGACAGGGTATCGCAGCAGGACATGGTGCAGCAGCAGTTGGACGCAATCCGGGTGCAAAAGGAGATATCATGTCAACCATGCTTTTAGGACAGGCAGTTGCAGAGACAACAGGTCTTTACGGACTCTTGATCGCAATGCTCTTACTGTTCGTACAGCCTTTAGGCTAATGAATGGCGCTCCATTCTTGGAATAAAAAAATTGGAAAGGAGGCCGAACCTTGGAGGAAATGACAAGACTTTTTGGACTGGATTTTCAGTTACTGCATGATGTGGTTTTGATGGCGTTAGCAGTATTTTTCTTATTTTTATTCATGTCCAAGATGCTGTTTGAACCGGCACGCAAGCTGCTGAATGACAGAAAGAACCGTATCGCAGCCGATATTAAGACTGCAGAAACGGACAAACAGGACGCAGCAGCACTCAAAGCAGAATATGATGCGAAGTTAAAAGAAGTCGATAAAGAGGCAGAGCAGATCTTAAGCGAGGCCCGCAAGACGGCGCAGAAAAATGCAGCCCGCATTGAGAGTGACGCAAAAGAAGAAGCGGCGCGCATCATAAAGAGAGCCAACGAAGAAGCAGAGCTTTCTAAGAAGCGTGCAATGGATGAAGTAAAACAGGAAATGGTCACAGTTGCATCCATGATGGCGGCAAAAGTTGTTGCAGCAAATATCGATGCGACCGTGCAGGATACGCTGGTAGAAGAAACATTGAAAGAAATGGGTGATTCGACATGGCAAAGCTAGTATCAAAAACATACGGTGATGCATTGTTTGAAGTTGCGCTAGAGAGCGGAAGGATGGATGAATTCCGGGATGAGGCAGTGGCAGTAAAAGCCGCTTTGAATGAGAATCCTGAGCTCTTCAAATTAATGAGTCATCCAAAAATCGTTAAAGAAGAAAAAGTAAAAATCGTAGAAGACATATTTGCAGAAAAGATTTCCGCGGAGTTTGTTGGACTGCTCCGCCTGATTGTAGAAAAAGGTCATTTCGCAAAAGTGGATACGGTGCTGGATTATTTCATTGACTGTGTCAAGGAGTATAAGAACATCGGAACCGCTTATGTGACATCGGCAATGGAATTATCCGAAGCGCAGAAAGCAGCAGTGGAGAAAAGATTGTTAGAGACTACAAAGTATGTGAAATTTGAGATGCATTATGCAGTGGATTCCGCACTGATAGGCGGAATGGTGATTCGCATCGGCGACAGAGTCGTTGATTCCAGTGTCCGGACCAAATTAAATGATCTGACACGCGAATTGTCAAAAATACAGTTGAAAGCAGGTGAATGCGCTTCATGAATTTAAGACCAGAAGAAATAAGTTCCGTAATTAAAGAACAGATCAAAAGGTATGCAGCGCAGTTAGAGGTAGCTGACGTTGGTACCGTTATTCAGGTAGCAGATGGTATCGCACGTATTCACGGTCTTGACAACGCAATGCAGGGCGAGCTTCTGGAATTTCCGGGAGAAGTATATGGAATGGTATTAAACCTTGAGGAAGACAATGTCGGTGCCGTACTTTTAGGTGCGCAGCGCAATGTCAACGAGGGTGATACCGTAAAGACCACCGGACGAGTAGTAGAGGTTCCGGTCGGTGACGCCATGTTAGGACGAGTTGTCAATGCGTTAGGACAGCCGATCGACGGCAAAGGACCGATCGAGACGAACAAATATCGTCAGATCGAGCGTGTCGCATCGGGTGTTATTTCCAGAAAATCCGTAGATACACCGTTACAGACCGGTATCAAGGCAATCGATTCCATGGTGCCGATCGGACGTGGACAGCGTGAGCTGATCATCGGTGACAGACAGACCGGTAAGACAGCGATTGCGATCGATACGATCATCAACCAGAAGGGACAGGGCGTAAAATGTATTTACGTTGCCATCGGACAGAAGGCTTCCACAGTTGCCGCTCTGGTGAAAACATTAGAAGAATTTGGGGCAATGTCCTACACGACAGTGGTTGCTTCCACTGCAAGTGAGCTTGCACCATTACAGTATATTGCACCGTATGCAGGATGTGCGATCGGTGAGGAATGGATGGAGAACGGAGAAGATGTTCTCGTTGTTTACGATGATTTAAGTAAGCACGCAGCCGCATACCGTACACTCTCCTTGCTCTTAAAACGTCCACCAGGACGTGAGGCTTATCCGGGAGATGTATTCTACCTGCACTCAAGACTCTTAGAGCGTGCGGCAAGACTTTCCGACAAACTTGGCGGAGGTTCCCTGACTGCACTGCCGATCATCGAGACACAGGCTGGTGACGTTTCGGCATATATCCCGACAAACGTTATCTCTATCACCGATGGTCAGATCTATCTTGAGACAGAGATGTTTAACTCCGGTTTCCGTCCGGCGATCAACGCTGGTCTTTCGGTATCCCGTGTAGGTGGTTCCGCACAGATCAAGGCTATGAAGAAGATTGCAGCACCGATCCGTGTCGAGCTGGCACAGTACAGAGAGCTTGCAGCATTTGCACAGTTCGGTTCTGAGCTCGATGCCGACACGACAGAGAAGTTAGCACAGGGTGCCAGAATCCGTGAGATGTTAAAACAGCCGCAGTATCAGCCGATGCCGGTTGAAAAACAGGTCATCATCATCTATGCTGCGACAAGAAAATATCTTCTGGATATTCCGGTAGAACAGGTTTTACCGTTTGAAAAAGCACTGTTTGAGTATGTGGATACCAAATATCCGGATGTACCGGAAGCGATCCGCACAGAGAAAGTCATCAGTGATGAGACCGAGGCAAAACTCGTCAAAGCAATCGAAGAATGTAAGGCAGATTTCTTGAAATAAGCGTAACAAGCAGGACTTCGCCAAAAAAAGGAGGAAGTTGTTATGGCCTCAATGAGGGACATTAAACGAAGAAAAAGCAGCATACAGAGTACGCAGCAGATCACAAAAGCCATGAAGCTTGTTTCAACCGTAAAACTGCAGAAAGCAAAAAGCAGGGCAGAACAGACGAATCCATATTCGAACTATATGTACCAGACCGTTACTTCCATGCTTGCAAGATCAGGCGGGATCGATCATCCATATCTGAAAAAAGGTACTTCCACAAAGAAAGCGATCGTTGTGATCACATCCAACCGTGGACTTGCCGGTGGATACAACTCCAACCTGATCAAGCTGGTTACGGGAAGTGACTTTTCCAAAGATGATGTAGAGATCTATGCTATCGGTGGAAAGGGACGCGAGGTATTAGAACGCCGCGGCTATCATATCAAAGAAGATGACTCCTATATCATTGAGTCCCCGTCTTATGACGATGCGGCAGAACTCTGCAAGAAGGTGCTTGCGGATTATACCAACGGCACGATCGGCGAGATTTATCTTGTGTATACACATTTTAAAAATACAGTCGTACACGAACCGAAGCTGATGAAGCTGCTTCCGATCGAGTTTGATGAAGAAGAACTCGGCGCAGCAGCAGAGGCAAATGTTCTGATGAATTATGAGCCGAATGAGACAGAAGCACTTGATATGATCATTCCAAAATACGTTACAAGCCTGTTTTACGGGGCACTTGTGGAGGCAGTTGCCAGTGAAAACGGTGCCAGAATGCAGGCAATGGATTCTGCAACGAGCAATGCAGAGGATATGATCAGTGATCTGACGCTCAAATATAACCGGGCACGTCAGGGCTCGATTACACAGGAATTAACAGAGATCATTGCCGGTGCGTCGGCAATCTCTGGATAAGCAGATGAAGCTGCAGGTAATCTGCAATCGAATAAAAAGACAGCAGCACAAAATTTGATTACAAGGAGAAAGAAGCGATGGCAAATAATATCGGTAAGATTACCCAGATTATCGGTGCCGTTCTGGATATTAAATTCACAGAGGGCAATCTGCCGGAGATCAACGATGCGATTCGTATCCCGTTAAGAGGCGATCAGGCGGGAAAAGAATTGACCGTTGAGGTTTCCCAGCATCTGGGCGATGATACAGTCAGATGTATCGCAATGGGATCAACCGATGGATTAGTCCGCGGCATGGATGCAGTTGCAGCCGGCGGACCGATCAGTGTGCCGGTAGGTGAGAATACATTGGGCAGAATGTTTAATGTATTAGGAGATCCGATCGACGAGATCGATCCTCCGGCCGGCGTGGAAAAATGGCCGATCCACAGACCTGCTCCTGCATTTGAGGAACAGGCAACATCCCAGGAGATGTTAGAGACAGGTATCAAGGTCGTAGATCTTCTCTGCCCTTACCAGAAAGGTGGTAAGATCGGATTGTTCGGTGGTGCCGGTGTAGGTAAAACCGTTTTAATCCAGGAGCTGATCCACAATATCGCAACCGAGCACGGTGGATATTCCGTATTTACCGGCGTTGGTGAGCGTACCCGTGAGGGAAATGACCTTTACTATGAAATGAAAGAATCAGGAGTTATCGATAAGACCACCATGGTGTTCGGACAGATGAACGAGCCGCCAGGAGCACGTATGCGTGTTGCCTTAACAGGTCTTACGATGGCAGAGTATTTCCGTGATAAAGGCGGTAAGGATGTATTGCTCTTCATTGACAATATTTTCCGTTTTACACAGGCAGGATCTGAGGTATCCGCGCTGTTAGGACGTATGCCTTCCGCCGTAGGTTACCAGCCGACATTACAGACAGAGATGGGTGCTCTGCAGGAGCGTATCACATCTACAAAGAACGGTTCTATCACTTCCGTTCAGGCGGTTTATGTGCCTGCGGATGACTTGACAGACCCGGCTCCGGCAACCACGTTCGCACATCTGGATGCAACGACCGTACTTGAGCGTTCTATCGCAGAACTCGGTATTTATCCGGCAGTGGATCCGCTTGGTTCTACTTCCCGTATCTTAGACCCGCGTATCGTTGGCCAGGAGCACTTTGAGGTAGCCCGCGGTGTGCAGGAGATCTTACAGAAATACAAAGAATTGCAGGATATCATTGCAATCCTTGGTATGGACGAGCTTTCCGAGGATGATAAACTGGTTGTAAGCCGTGCAAGAAAGGTACAGAGATTCTTATCCCAGCCGTTCTTCGTTGCAACACAGTTTACCGGTCTGGATGGAAAATATGTTCCGATTGCAGAGACAATCCGCGGATTTAAGGAGATTCTTGAAGGAAAGCATGATGATGTACCGGAGAGTTATTTCTTAAATGCAGGTACGATCGATGATGTCCGCGCAAAGATGCAGTAATAATGGAGGGTGTGTATGGCAGAAGAAAACAGACTCTTTCAGGTAGAGATCATTACGCCGGATCGTGTTTTTTATACAGGTGAGGGTGATATGATCGAGTTTACCACTGCCTCCGGTGAGATCGGTGTGTATAAAAAGCATATTCCGCTCACGACCGTGTTAGCACCCGGCATCGTAAAGATCCACAAGACGGGTGAAGATGACGTGATCGCGGCAGTACATTCCGGCTTTGCGGAAATTCTGCCGGATAAGGTAACACTTCTTGCAGAGATTGCAGAGTGGCCGAATGAGATCGACAAGAACCGTGCTGAAGCTGCGCGTCAGCGTGCCGAGGAACGGCTTGCCCACCGGACAGAGGCAATCGATGTCAAACGTGCTGAATTTGCACTTCGCAAAGCACTGGTGCGTATTGATATTGCAAAATAAGATTTACTTGACAGAAATAAAATTTACTGGTTATAATATAGCTCCAAAACCATTTTATGGAGTGGACTTTTCTTGAGTGATGAACTCTATTTTTCGCCACACAGCTGCAATGATTTGCAACTATGTGGCGTTTTTTTGTTGTCAGATTGCACATAAGCAGTCCCGGTTTTGTGGAATCTGCCAATTAAGAAGTCTGAAACCACGATGTGTCCTCATGTCATGAAACGAAAGGAATGAAAAATGAACCAGAATTTTATGAAAGAAAAACCGGTCATGCCGCTTGTGATCTCCATGGCATTGCCAATGACATTTTCCATGTTAGTCAATGCGCTCTACAATATCATTGACAGTTATTTTGTGGCGCGCATCAGCGAAGATGCGATGACGGCACTATCTTTGGTGTTCCCATTGCAGAATCTGGTCAATGCAGTTGTTATCGGATTTGCAATCGGAATCAATGCGACAATCGCATATTTTCTTGGAGCACAAAAACAGAACACGGCGGATAAGGCGGCGTC
The DNA here is from genome assembly GCA_019411365.1 of Roseburia sp. The sequence continues at coordinate 94,110 of DXQT01000001.1, read as the reverse complement.
GCTTGGAACACTTTTTAACATGATCCACGGACTGATCTTAGCGGTAGTCTGCATTGCAATCACAGCACCTTTTCTTGCCATGTTTACAGATAAAAGGTCGATCATAGACATGGGCGCAGCATACGCGCAGATCGTATTTCTTTTTGCAGTACCCAATGCGGCAGGGCTTTGCTTTGAAAAAATTTTTCAGTCAGTGGGGCGCATGAAAACGTCCATGCTCTGTATGCTGATCGGCTGTGTGACCAATATTATCTTAGATCCTTTTATGATATTTGGAATTGGTTTCTTTCCTGAAATGGGGATCCGGGGAGCTGCTATCGCAACCGGGATCGGTCAGATGGCTTCTCTTGTCAGCTATCTGCTGTTTTATTTTTTTAAACCGATTCCGGTAAAGATAAGATGGAAAGATATGAAACCGGAAGCGGAACTTAGCAGGAAAATGTACTCAATCGGTGTCCCGGCAACGTTGAGCATCGCCCTGCCGTCTGTACAGGTCTCTGCATTAAATGCGATTCTTGCGGTTTATTCCGCCAGCTATGTACTTGTGCTGGGAGCTTATTTTAAATTACAGACATTTTTATATCTGACAGGAAATGGTGTCGTGCAGGGGATGCGTCCTCTGATCGGATATAACTACGGTGCGGGAGAGTCAAAACGTGTCAGAGAAATTTTCCGGTCAGCGCTGGTATTGATCGCGGGGGTCATGGTAATCGGAACGATACTTTGTATGGCAGTGCCGCAGACGCTTATTGGATTGTTTACCAGTAATCCGGAGACGATACAATTTGGAAAAGAGGCGCTTCGTCTGATCAGCATTGGATTTATTGCGTCATCGGTCTCCGTCACGGTATCAGGTGCGTTGGAAGGACTGGGAAAGGGAAAAGAATCGTTGGTAATTTCTGTGCTCAGGTACATAGCAGTTATTTTACCATTGGCATTTATTTTGAGTAGAATATTGGGGGCTGCGGGCGTCTGGCATGCGTTCTGGATCACGGAAGTGGTTGTGGCAGGGATTTCCTATGTGATCTGTAAAAAAGAAATATTTCAGTAATAAAAACACCTGTAATTATATGTTGTTGGGTATGTAATTACAGGTGTTTTTGAAAATAGAATATGCGTGGAGTGTGTAGTCTGTTGTTTGAAATAATGAGTTTAATTTTCTTTTAGTGAATTGTAAAGATCTTCATCTGACCAGTCAGGGTGAGCCTGGCACAGTGAATATACTTTATCAATAAAAGCAGTATCCTTGTTAAGCAGTTTAGCACAGCTTTGTGCAGGAATATTTTCCTGGAACATGTTGTGGATGATGTGTAATTGCTCAAGACGTTTGCCCTCCGCTAAACCCTCCGCTAAACCCATCGCTAAGCCATCCTCATGTCCATCCGCATAGCTGTCCCTGCGTTCCATCTTAATATACTCATCCATATCGAATTCTTCCAATAACATACCAACGACCTCCGATCTGTGTTTGATAAGAAAATCCTTTAGGATACCGTTCCTGATACATGCCTGTACAGCAGCATCCGCTGCCGGTTCTAATGGAATACCGTTTCTGACATTCGAAGAAATTCTGCCGATCAGAATGGAATATTCCTCTAAAGTCCGGCATCGTGCCATCAGTTCCTGATTGTGTCCGTAATTAATGTTGTAAACCCTCGCAGTGCACTCTAAGCAGGGGCGGGTGCCGATGGCGCTGAACGTATTTTGCGCAGCGGAGTCAGGGACATCAATATCAGAAACAGGAATATCAGTAGTGACGACTGGCTGTCTGGATGCAGCATCTGTTGTCAGGTGGTTTGATTCAGCACATATAAACGCATCTGAAAGATGCAGCTCTATGTAATCTTTATTATCTTCCAACGGTTCAACCCCATTATAAAAAATAACAAACTGGGGAAACGGCAGTGAAAGCAGTTTTTTCCCGTAAATGTTCAGGTTATTTTGTTTGATATAGCTTTCATACTGTTTGCCGAAATAGATCAGTCCGCAGATCGGCATGTTTGGGTTTAAGGTACTCTGGTGTTCATACAGATTTAATGTACCACGGACAATAAATGATACATCATTTTTATATCCGAGATAGATCACGTCATCGATCGTGTAAAAGATCAGTTCATCTGCATCGTCATAATCTGTCTGATTCAGGGCATTGTATAACTCCAGCAAAACCGGTTTCTCATTAAAAATTCTGCGGAATAAGGCATCCCGGTACTTCTTCTGCACAAAAACATGTTTTGTGTGACTGCGTTTTCCTTTGTTTTTCCCCATGTAGTTTTCTCCTTTGATTATAAAAAATTTAGGTGTTTTTCACAATAGTTTTCTGAAATAGCTGGCGAAATGCCGGAATGAAAAGAGTGGTATTCAGAAAATGATCTTATGGAAATAAAATCGAATTGCGATAGATGTAGTATAGCATGAAGATGCTATTATAGACAAGCAGAATATATAGAGAAAAAATCCCTGTAAGTATGCGATAATGGATATATGCTTACAGAGATTTTTATAGTGAAATCCATTTTTCTTTTAATGCATGGTAAAGATCTTCATCTGACCAGTCAGGGTGAGCCTGACATAGAGAATACACTTTGCTGATAAATGTAACGTCCTTGTCAAGCAACTTAGCACAGCTTTGTGCAGGAATATTTTCCTGGAACATGTTGTGGATGATGTGTAATTGCTCAAGACGTTTGCCCTCCGCTAAACCCTCCGCTAAACCCATCGCTAAGCCATCCTCATGTCCATCCGCATAGCTGTCCCTGCGTTCCATCTTAATATACTCATCCATATCGAATTCTTCCAATAACATACCAACGACCTCCGATCTGTGTTTGATAAGAAAATCCTGCAAAATACCGTCCCTGATACATTCCTGTACAGCGGTATCTGCTGCCTGTTCTAATGGAATGCCGGTTCTGACCTTCGAAGAGATTCTGCCAATCAGAATGGAATATTCCTCTAAAGTCCGGCATCGCGCCATCAGTTCCTGATTGTGCCCATAATTAATATTGTAAACCCGCGCAGTACATTCTAAGCAGGGGCGGGTGCTGATGGGGCTGGATGCAGCATCTGTTGCCAGGTGATTTGATCCGGCATATACAAACGCATCCGAAAGATGCAGTTCCATGTAATCTTTATCATTTTCCAACGGTTCAAATCCATTATAAAATATAACAAACTGCGGAAACGGCAGCGAAAGCATTTTTTTCCCATAAATGTTCAGGTTATGTTGTTTGATATAGCTTTCATACTGTTTGCCGAAATAGATCAATCCGCGGATCGGCATGTTGGGGTTTAAGGTACTCTGGTGTTCATACAGATTCAGTGTTCCGCGAACAATAAATGACACGTCATTTTTATATCCGAGATAGATTACATCGTCAATCGTATAGAAAATCAGTTCATCTGCATCATCGTAATCTGTCTGATTCAGGGCATTGTATAACTCCATCAAAACTGATTTCTCATTAAAAATCCTGCGGAACAAGGCATCCCGGTACTTCTTCTGCACAAAAACATGTTTTGTGTGACTGCGTTTTCTTTTGTTTTTCCCCATGTAGTTTTCTCCTTTGATTATAAAAAATTGAAACGTTTTTCACAATAGTTTTCTGAAATAGCTGGCGAAATGCCGGAATGAAAAAGAATGGTATTCAGAAAATGATTTTATGGAAATAAAATCGAATTGCGATAGATGTAGTATAACATAAAGATATTATTATACAAAAGTAGAATAGAAAGAAAAGATCCCTGCAAGTATGGGATATTGATGTTACTGTTCACAGGCAGGCATTTTCTGAACTGAAAATGCCGTATGATACAGTGGTGGCAGCAGATTTTGCCGATTTGGAATGCGAAGCATCGGCAAAATCCGTTACTGGAACGAGGTACGAGTGAACAGTAACATATTGATAAAATGATATACTTACAGGAATTTTAATAAAGCTTTATTTTTCTTTTAATGCATTGTAAATATCTTCATCTGACCAGTCAGGGTGAGCATGGCACAGTGAATATATTTTATTGACAAAATCTGTGTTTTCATTAAGCAGGTCGGCGCAGTTTTCGGCAGGGATGCTTTTTTGAAACAGGTTGTGGACGACGTGTAACTGCTCAAGACGTTTGCCCTCGGCTAAGCCATCCTCATGTCCATCCTCATAACTGTCCCTGCGTTCCATTTTAATATACTCATCCATATCGAATTCTTCCAATAACATACCAACGACCTCCGATCTGTGTTTGATAAGAAAATCCTGCAAAATACCGTCCCTGATACATTCCTGTACAGCAGCATCCGCTGCCGGTTCTAATGGAATACCGTTTCTGACCTTCGAAGAAATTCTGCCAATCAGGATAGAATATTCCTCTAAAGTCCGGCATCGTGCCATTAATTCCTGATTGTGTCCATAATTAATGTTGTAAACCCGTGCAGTACACTCTAAGCAGGGACGGGTGCTGACAGAGTCAGGGGTATTTTTCGCAGTGGAGTCAGGGACATCAATATCAGAAACAGGCATATCAGTAGTAACGACTGGCTGTCTGGGTGCAGCATCTGTTGTCAGGTGGTTTGATTCAGCACATATAAACGCATCTGAAAGATGCAGCTCTATGTAATCTTTATTATCTTCCAACGGTTCAACCCCATTATAAAAAATAACAAACTGGGGAAACGGCAGTGAAAGCAGTTTTTTCCCGTAAATGTTCAGGTTATTTTGTTTGATATAGCTTTCATACTGTTTGCCGAAATAGATCAGTCCGCAGATCGGCATGTTTGGGTTTAAGGTACTCTGGTGTTCATACAGATTTAATGTACCACGGACAATAAATGATACATCATTTTTATATCCGAGATAGATCACGTCATCGATCGTGTAAAAGATCAGTTCATCTGCATCGTCATAATCTGTCTGATTCAGGGCATTGTATAACTCCAGCAAAACCGGTTTCTCATTAAAAATTCTGCGGAATAAGGCATCCCGGTACTTCTTCTGCACAAAAACATGTTTTGTGTGACTGCGTTTTCTTTTGTTTTTCCCCATGTAGTTTTCTCCTTTGATTATAAAAAATTGAAACGTTTTTCACAATAGTTTTCTGAAATAGCTGGCGAAATGCCGGAATGAAAAAAGTGATATTCAGAAAATGATCTTATGGAAATAAAATAGAATTGCGATAGATGTAGTATACATGGGGAAATCATAAATTGCAAGAAGAATCTGCCGTTGTATGGATTCACATAGACAAATCAAAACGAATTGTTTATACTTGATTTATGACAACATCACCCAAAAGAGGAGAAATTAATGATTTTATATTTTGTACGTCACGGAGAGACGGACTGGAATGTAAAAAAGAAAATACAGGGCAAGACAGATGTGCCGTTGAATGCGACAGGAAAGCAGCAGGCAAAAGAGCTTGCGGACATGCTTCTGGATCGGAAAAAGGAAGGGACTCTTCAGGTTGTGCGGGCATATACATCCCCACAGCTTCGTGCAGCACAGACGGCACAGGAGGCGGCGATCGCGCTTGATATTCCATGTATTGCGGCGGATGGTCTGAGGGAAATGGATATGGGCGACTGGGAAGGCAGAAGCTGGGAAAGCATTACGCAGGAAAATGCGAAAGAGTATCAGGACTGGGATGCCAACAGGCGTTATGTCCATACACCGCATGGAGAATGTTACAATGAAGTGCTGAGGCGTGCGCTTGATACACTCGGAATGATCTTAGAACGGGAGACGGAAGATGTGTTGATCGTAACGCATAGTGGCGTACTGATGGCATTGCGGTGTTATATTGCCGGACAGACATTTGAGGAAATGGGTATCATACGGTATAAGACGAAAAATGCAGAGGTGGTTGAAATTTTTGCGGATGACGTAAAAGATGCGATCGAACGTTTTCAAAAGGGGGAGTAAAGCGTTCATGATCGTGTGAATAACGGAAAGCAGTGTGAAAAATAGACTTTGGATGTGCAAAAACATAGCGCAATAACAGAGATTCGTATGAATCAGATCAAAAATGTAAAAACTGTCGGAAGAATCGTATTCTGTCGTGGAAACAGAGACGATTCTTCCGACAGTTTTTTTGCACTTTCCACAATTTTTAAAATGAATTTTTATGAATGATTTTGACGGATTTTGATTGACTATGACGGAACGAAATCATATAATAAAGCTATCAAAGATGAACGAATTTGAACGGTTGTGAATGAAATTGGAGGAAAAGATATGCTGACAGAAGAAAGATTTACAAGAATTTTATCCATACTAGAGAGTATGGGCAGCGTGACCGTTCAGCAGCTTATGACAGAACTGGATGCATCAGAGTCAACGATCCGGAGAGATTTAAATACACTGGATGCAAATGGTCAGCTCATTAAAGTCCATGGCGGTGCAATTTTAAAAAACACCTCATACAGTACCGAGGATGACGAAGTCATGCAGCGTAGAGAACGGAACAAAGGTGCAAAAGAAAAGATCGCAAAATATGCGGCAGGGCTGATCGAACCTGGAGATTTTGTTTATATTGATGCAGGTACGACGACGGATCTGATGATCGATTTTATTACGGTCAGACAGGCAGTGTTTGTGACAAATGCGATCACACATGCAAAAAAACTTGCGCAGAAAGGTTGTACGGTATATATTCTTGGCGGCGAGTTCAAGACGGTGACAGAGGCAATCGTTGGAGAGGAAGCTGTTTCTTCGGTTGAAAAATATAATTTTACAAAAGGATTCTGGGGAGCAAACGGAATCAGTATGCAGCGCGGATTTTCCACACCGGAGTTAAAAGAAGCGCTCGTAAAAAAACGCTCCATGGAAAACTGCAGAGATTGTTATATTTTAGCAGATGACAGTAAATTCAACCAGATATCAAGCGTGACATTTGCTCCGTTTGAGAGTGCAAAAATTATAACAACAGGGCTTACAAAACCTGCGTACCGTAAATGTAAAAATGTAATTGAAGTATAAAAAATACAAAGACTGCGGAACAAAAACGCGGGAAAAGCAGAAAGGAGACTGAGAAAATGATTTACACTGTTACATTTAATCCATCACTGGACTACATTGTGACAGTTCCGCATTTCACCTGCGGAATGGTCAACCGGACATCAGAGGAGAAGATTTTTCCGGGTGGAAAAGGAATCAATGTATCCATGGTGTTAAAAAATCTTGGACTGGAGAACACGGCACTTGGGTTTTATGCCGGATTTACCGGAAACGAACTGGAGCGTCTGATCAGGGAAAAAGGAATCCGGGCGGATTTTATTCCGGTAAAAGAAGGAATGACAAGGATCAATGTAAAAATGCGTTCCGACGAGGAGAGTGAGATCAACGGACAGGGACCGGCGATATCAGAAGCTGACATAAAAACACTTTATGAAAAACTGGATCGGCTTTCAGATGGAGATGTTTTGGTTATGGCGGGAAGTATCCCGGATGTGATGCCGCAGACCATCTACATGGATATCATGAAATATCTTGCAGATAAGGATTTAAAGATTGTTGTGGATGCGACAAAAGATCTGCTCGTAAATGTATTACAGTATCATCCGTTTTTAATTAAACCGAATAATCATGAGCTTGGTGAGATTTTCGGTGTGAAAATAACAGAAAAAGAAGATGTGATCACTTACGCAAAGAAGATGCAGGAAAAGGGTGCAGGAAATGTCCTCGTTTCCATGGCTGGCGACGGAGCAGTGCTGGTTGCTGAAGACGGCAGCATCTTTCAGGCGGAGGCACCAAATGGTAAGGTCGTCAATTCGGTTGGCGCCGGGGACTCCATGGTAGCCGGATTTGTAACAGGTTATTTAAAGACGGGAAGCTATAAAGAAGCTTTCCAGATGGGGGTTTGTACTGGAAGTGCATCGGCATTTTCCGAGGAACTGGCAACAGAACCGGAAGTTTTGGCGCTTTTAGATAAAAACAAAGGCATATTTAAGTAGGAGGAGTAAAATCCTCTGCTCCTGCAAGGGCACATGCTATGCAAGCTATTAGGCATAGCATGCATAGCAGACATTTTGCTTCGCAAAACAAGGAGTAAAATCCTCTGCTCCTGCAAGGGCACATGCTATGCAGGCATAGCAGACATTTTGCTCCGTAAAACAAGGAGGATTTAAGCATGAAAATCAGGGATTTACTTGCCGTAGAGAGTATTGACTTAAATGGCAAAGTCACTGGAAAGAACGAAACCCTTGATGCAATGGTTGCATTGATGGCTAAGAGCGGAAAGATCAACGATGTTGAGAAGTACCGCAAGGGCGTATACGCCAGAGAGGAAGAAGGAACAACCGGAATTGGTGAGGGAATCGCCATTCCACATTGCAAGTCAGATGCAGTCAGCAGACCTGGTCTTGCAGCAATGGTCATCAAAGACGGGGTGGATTTTGATGCATTAGATGGAGAAAAGGTCAGCCTGATCTTCCTGATCGCAGCACCAAATACGGAAGACAACGTACATCTGGATGTACTTAGCAAGTTATCTGTTCTTCTGATGGATGAGAATTTTACAAGCGGACTTCGCAATGCAAAGACGGTTGAGGAATTTTTAAGTGTGATCGACCGCGCGGAAGCTGAGAAAGATGCCGAAGAAGAGAAAAAGAACAGCGCAGATACAAAGAATGCGGCAGAGGAGAAAAACACAGAGAATGGAAAGCTGATCCTCGCTGTAACCGGATGCCCGAACGGAATCGCACATACTTATATGGCGGCAGAAAATATTGAGAAAAAAGCGAAAGAGCTTGGATGCCGTGTGAAAGTTGAGACAAGAGGTTCCGGCGGTGCCAAAAATGTATTGACAAAAGCTGAAATTGCAGAGGCTGCATGTATTATTGTTGCAGCGGATACACAGGTTCCGATGGATCGTTTTGCAGGCAGACCTGTGATCCAGTGTAAGGTTTCTGATGGAATCAGTAAGGCGGAAGAATTGTTAGACAGAGCGTTAAACGGCAATGTTCCATTGTATCAGGCGAAGGGAAGCAGTCAGGCAGCAGACAGTGAGGAAGAATCTGACAGCGTTGGACACCAGATTTACAAACACCTGATGAATGGAGTTTCCCATATGTTACCGTTCGTTATCGGCGGTGGTATCCTGATTGCGATCGCATTTCTGATCGATGGTTTTGCAGTTGACTTAAACAGCCTTCCATTTGATGAGCGTTCAAACTTTGGTACGATCACACCGATGGCGGCAATGTTTAAATCGATCGGTGGTGTTGCATTCGGATTTATGCTTCCGATCTTAGCCGGATTTATCGCAATGAGTATTGCAGATCGTCCTGGTCTTGCGGTCGGTTTTATCGGCGGAGCAATCGCAGCAAACGGAACATCCGGATTCCTTGGAGCTCTCGTTGCAGGTTTTGTTGCAGGCTATCTGGTACGTCTGTTAAAGAAACTGTTTGAGAAACTGCCGGAAGGCTTAGAGGGTATCAAGCCAATGCTTCTCTATCCGGTAATCGGTATCTTTTTGATCGGAGTGATCATGACTTATGTGGTAGAGCCTCCGATCGGAGCATTAAACGTTATGATCAACAACGGATTAAACAGCATGAATGGTGCAAAGGCAATCCTGCTTGGCGCACTGCTCGGCGGAATGATGTCCGTAGATATGGGTGGCCCGGTAAACAAAGCAGCATATGTATTTGGTACCGCATCTATCGCAGCAGGCAATTACAATATCATGGCAGCTGTTATGGTCGGTGGTATGGTTCCACCGCTTGCAATCGCACTTGCAACCATGTTCTTTAAAAACAAATTTACCGAAGAAGAGAGAAAAGCAGGACCGACAAACATTGTTATGGGACTTTCCTTTATCTCAGAGGGAGCAATCCCGTTTGCAGCATCGGATCCATTGCGTGTGCTGCCGTCCTGTATCATTGGTTCCGCAGTTGCAGGAGCATTATCCATGGCATTTAACTGTACATTAATGGCACCACATGGTGGAATCTTCGTATTCTTAACCGTAGGCCATCCGCTGTTATATCTCATATCACTGGCAGTTGGTTCTGTTGTAGGATGCGTAATCCTTGGACTTTTAAAGAAGGATGTATCAAAAAGATAGGAAACGGAAAAGGTAATTAAAATCGCAGTCTTTATGTTGCAACAATATAGAGCCTGTGAATATGTAATCATAAAACAATGTGTTATGTACAAAGAAAGGAGAAAATCATGAAAGAATTTAAATACGTGATCACAGACAAAGGGGGAATCCATGCAAGACCGGCAGGCGCACTTGTAAAGGAAGCAGCCGCATTTCCATGCAGCATTACCATTGCAAAAGATGGAAAAGCAGCAGATGCAAAACGTATTTTTGGAGTTATGGGACTTGGTGTAAAATGCGGCGAGGAGATCACAGTCTGCACCGATGGAGAGAATGAAGAGGCAGCAAGTGCTGCAATCGAGGCATTTTTGAAAGCAAATCTGTAAAAATTGATAAAAACAGAAATAAAAATCTAAAATGGAGGTAACGGGCATGGAACTGCACGGCAAAAGTGTATTCGGCGGAATTGCCATGGGCAGACTGTCTGTCTATCATAAGACGGATAACGCAGTAAAACGAACAAAGATAACGGATATAGAAGCAGAAAAAAAACGTTTTGAGGATGCAAAAGAAGAAGCCCAAAGGCAGCTTGGTGTTTTTTATGAAAAAGCAGTCAGGGAAGTCGGTGAAGTCAATGCGGCAATTTTTGAGATGCACCAGATGATGCTGGATGATCTCGACTATGTAGAGTCGATCACAAACATGATCGAAACCCAGCAGGTCAATGCAGAATTTGCAGTTGCTTCCACCGGAGATAATTTTGCGCAGATGTTTGCTGCGATGGATGATGATTATATGAGAGAACGTGCGGCGGATGTCAAAGATATCTCCAATCGCGTGATCTCTATTTTACAGGGAAACGGCGATGCAGGCTTAAGCGGTGATGAACCGTTTATCCTTTTAGCGGATGATCTTGCACCGAGCGAGACTGTGCAGCTTGATAAATCAAAAGTACTTGCTTTTGTAACACGTCACGGTTCCACCAATTCCCACACGGCGATCTTAGCGAGAACCATGAATATTCCGGCATTGATCGGAGTTGATTTTCCGGAAGAGGGCGTGGACGGACAGTTCGGTATCGTGGATGGATTTGATGCAAAGTTTTTCGTAGAACCGGATGAGGATACGAAAGCGGAATACCGGAAGTTAAAAGAAGAAAATGAGCAGAAGAAACGTCTGCTTCAGGAATTAAAGGGGAAGGAAAATATCACAAAGGATGGAACGAAGATCAATCTTTATGCCAATATCGGGGGTGTTTCCGATGTGGCAAATGTACTTGCCAATGATGCAGGTGGAATCGGACTGTTCCGGAGTGAGTTCCTTTATTTAGAGTCGGAGGATTACCCGACAGAAGAAGCGCAGTTTGCAGCATATAAGACAGTTGCGGAAAATATGGCGGGTAAAAAAGTTATTATCCGTACACTTGATATCGGAGCAGATAAACAGGTCGGTTATTTTGGCCTTGAGAAAGAAGAAAACCCGGCAATGGGTTATCGTGCGATCCGGATCTGCCTCGACCGCACTGAAATTTTTAAGACACAGCTTCGGGCAATCTACCGTGCCAGCTATTATGGAACGATTGCGATCATGTTCCCGATGATCATTTCCGTAAATGAGGTGAAAAAGATCAAAGAAATCATTGCGGAAGTGAAAGCGGGACTTGATGCCGACGGCATTCCGTATAAGGATGTGGAACTCGGTATTATGATCGAGACACCGGCGGCAGTTATGATCAGTGATCTTTTAGCGAAAGAGGTTGAGTTCTTTTCGATCGGGACAAACGATCTGACACAATATACACTTGCAATCGACAGGCAGAATCCGAAACTGGATAATATTTATGATTCACACCATGAAGCAGTCCTTCGGATGTTAAAAATGGTTGTGGATAACGGACATAAGGAAGGATGCTGGGTTGGCATCTGCGGTGAGCTTGGCGCGGATGAAACGCTCACAGAGACATTCCTTCGGATGGGATTTGACGAGCTTTCCGTATCACCGTCCATGATCCTTCGGATCAGGGATAAGATCAGGAATACGGATTTGTCAGTGAAATAAAAGTGCATCAGGGATCTGCAGCGTATGATTCGCATGCAGATCCTTTTTTGTAGGATAACGCTATAAGGTGTCGGCATGATTGTCAGTTGTGCGGTGAAATGGGCATATACAGCAGAAACGCTGCTGTTATGCTTATTTTTTTGTGTGATTTTGGGCATAATCACAAGGTTTTTCCTGTATATGGAAAATGAGGAGCCGGATAAAAAGAATACATGGTATAATGTTGGTATGATATGGGAATTAATTATGTAAGACAGAAAGGCGCAAAATGCGGATTCTGATCAAAACAACGGTAAACAGGATTTTTACAGTCACCGGACATAAAACAGGAGGCACACATGAGCAATTACTTACTGATCAAACAGGGAACGATCCACAACGCCATAGAGAAAGAGCCATTTGTGGCAGATATTTTAGTGGAGAATGGAAAAATAAAAAAGATCGCACCGGTCTTAGAGGGGAAGATCATCAATGACGCGGATGTGATCGATGCAACCGGGATCGATGTTTATCCGGGATTTGTGGATGCGCACTGTCACATGGGATTAGACGGGTATGCGACCGGATTTGCCGGCGAGGATTATAACGAATCAGGGGATCCTGTGACACCGCAGCTCTCCGCGGTGGATGCAGTCAATCCGCAGGATGAGACTTTCCAGATGGCACGCGAAGGCGGTGTGACCTGTGTGTGCACCGGACCGGGAAGCTCAAATGTCATTGGCGGAACATTCTGCGCCATCAAGACTTACGGAAAGCGTGTGGATGACATGTTAGTCAAAGAAAAAACAGCCATGAAGATCGCTTTCGGTGAGAATCCGAAAAACTGTTATAAGGAAAAAGGTGTTTATTCGAGAATGTCTGTTGCCGCGAAGCTGCGGGAGGCACTCACAAAGGCAAAAATATATGACACAAAATTACACGCTGCCGGCTGTCCGGAGGGCTGGAATGAACTTGAGATGGAACAGGCACAGGAACAAGTGATGGACGATTCGCAGAAAACAGACGCGGATAGGAAGGTGGATTTTTCAAAGATGCCTGCTTACGATGCAAAAATGGAGGCGCTTCTTCCAGTTATCCGCGGCGAGATGCCGTTAAAAGCCCATGCGCACCGCGCCGATGATATCTACACCGCAATCCGCATTGCAAAGGAATTTCATGTGGATCTTCGGATTGATCATACAACGGACGGAGCATTGATCGCAGATGATCTTGCAAAGGAAGGATTTCCGGTTGCGGTTGGACCGTCTTTTGGACATGCAACCAAATATGAACTGCGCCACAAAGGATTTCATACCCCTGCGGCACTTGCAAAAGCGGGATGTCAGGTTTCTATCATTACGGATTCCCCGGTGATCGAGGAGCGCTATCTGGCACTTTGCGCAGGAAGGGCGGTATTTAACGGGTTAAGTGAATTTGATGCGTTAAAGGCAATCACGATCAATGCAGCGAAACATATCGGAATCGAAGACCGTGTCGGAAGTATTGAGGCGGGAAAGGATGCGGATTTCGTGTTGACGGGGGAAAATCCATTTGCTGTGGATACTCATATTTTGTATACGATCATTGATGGAAATGTGGTGTACGAGGGGGAGAAAGCATAAACGGATTGTGAAAGAGCACTATTGTATAATTTTGTCATGTCTGATATGATGAATCCATATCTATAGTACCAGATAAAGAGTAAAATCACGGGGAGGATACCATGATAAAAAGAAAAAATTGGACGAAAAAGATGTTGGCGGTTGCGGCATGTGCAGGGCTTCTGATGACGAACCCGGCGTTTACTGAAGCTGCAACAGCGGCAGAACGCAGCGCATATCAGGCAGTTTTTGATGCAGATTATTACCGCAGTGCATATCCGGATGTAGCCGCTGCTTTTGGCAATAATAAAGCAGCACTTTTTAATCATTTTGTAAATTACGGATTAAGAGAAGGAAGAAGCTGTTCTGCGGATTTCAATCCACAGGCATACCGGGCAAAATACGCAGATCTGCAGCAGGCATTTGGTGACGACATGGCAGCATATTGCCGCCATTATGTGACATGTGGTAAGGCAGAGGGCAGAGATGGAGGCGGAACAGGAAGTGTATCTGCCACAACGCAGACTTCTGCAGCGACAGTCGGACAGGGAAATATTTTAAGCAGCTGTACGACACAGTATGATGCGACCGTTCCACGTGCAAATAACGTAGAACTGGCAGCAGCCCGTATTAACGGAGTCGTAGTTCAGCCGGGAAAATCATTTTCATTCAGTTCTACTATTTTACCGCGTACAGCGGCAAACGGATATGTCGTAGCACCGATTTATATCAGCGGAACTGTCGGTACCGGAACCGGTGGAGGTGTATGTCAGGTGTCATCGACACTTTATGCCGCAATGCGGTATGCCAATCTTCCGGCAACGGAGCGTTATCCGCATTCTTTGCCGGTAACTTATCTTCCGGATGGATATGATGCAGCAATCGCGGGAACGAGCAAAGATCTTAAATTTACCAATACATTTTCACAGCCATTACTGATCCAGGCATCTGCGTCGGGCGGCACATTGACGGTAACACTTACATTACAATAGAAGAGAGAATTTATGCGGATTTTAGTAGTAAACGATGATGGAATTAAAGCACCGGGCATAAAGCGTCTTGTGCAGATGGCAGCAGGACTTGGCGAAGTATGGGTGGTGGCTCCGGCAGCACAGTGCAGTGCCATGTCACACCGGATCACCGTGCGTGGCGATTTAGAGGTAAAACCGTATGATTTTCCGGCCACAGGTGTGACGGCGTACAGTGTGGGGGGAACCCCGGCAGACTGTGTGAAAGTGGCACTTGGATGTCTGATGACAGAAAAACCGGATATTGTATTTTCCGGGATCAATGCAGGCTATAACGTTGGACGGGATATCTTATATTCCGGTACGATCGGAGCGGCGATGGAGGCTCTCTGCTGGGGTGTCCCGGCGATCGCATTTTCCGTTGCGGAGGAAGATGAGTGTGAGGTTTTAAATACATATTTAGAACCGGTTGCAAAAGAACTGATCTCCAAAACATTACCGCAAAATGAGATCTGGAACGTCAATTTCCCGGGATGCACTTTAGAGGAATACAAAGGAATCCTGTGGGATCGTATCCCGGATCAGAACCAGTATTACCGGGATAACTACAAGAGAACGGACAGACCGGACGGAAGCTGTATTTTTTCAGCGGCAGGGCTGCCGGAAACGGAAGCGGCGGATGGAACGGATGCGGGAGCAGTTCTTTCCAATTACATATCCATCGGAACAATCAAAAATATGATCATATAAAAAAGGAAAAAACAGGTTTGTTTTTCAGTAAACGGGAGAATATTTATCAGCAGAATTAATGATTTTTATTAACGTACCTGATAAATATTCTCTCTTTTGTATAAACTGGGTAAAATTTTAGTAAAACTTTACTAAAGCTATTGAAATCTGCAAAATCGTGAAATATAATGCAGAAGAAAGGCGTGATTATATGGCAACAATCAAAGAGATTGCCAAGCTGGCACATGTGTCGGCGGCAACGGTGTCGAGAGTGTTGAATCAGGATGAGACATTATCTGTGACACCTGAGGTAAAAAACCAAATAATTAAAATCGCTCATGAGTTGAAATATGTCCCGCCTAAGATGCGTCATGCCAAACGAGACAGACAGATCGTCATCGGAGTTGCGGACTGGCATATCGTAAGAAGAGACAGACCGGATGTGAGCATTACATCGGAGGATATCTTATCCGGAAGTATTGCGCAGAAAGCAGATATCGCCTTTTTACGTCTGATTTATGGAGAAGTAAAACAGGTGGACGGTATCATTGCATTTGGCTTGTTCTCGGAAGTGGAAGTTGACTTTTTGCGGTCACTGAGCACGGAGATCCTGTTTGTTAATTCAGATAAGAAGGATTATGAGTTTGATCAGATCCTTATGGATTACGATCAGGGGTTAAGCGATATGGTGCATTACCTGATGGATGAGAAGGAGTATCGCAGCATTGGCTATATTGGCGGTATTTATGAAGATGATATGGTGCGTATCGGAGCACGGCGTCTGAATGGATTAAAGCAGATCCTGCAAAAAAAAGGCTGTTATCGGGAAGACTATTTTAAGGTTGGAGAGATCAGTCATGAAAGTGGATATTCACTTACGAAGGAAATGCTTTTGACGAAGGACGTGCCGGAGGTTCTGATTCTGGGAAATGATGAGGTTGCAGAGGGAGCTCTTGAAGCGATCAAAGAATTAAAGTACCGGATTCCGAAAGATGTCGCGGTTGTGGTTTACCGCGATATTGAGACACTTTCGACAAAATACCCGACGTACACAAGTCTTCGCATGCTGCCGGATATCGTATGGACGACTGCCATAAAGCTTCTTTTGGAGCGGCTCTTAGATGGCAGGAGAGATACGATGAAGGTATATCTGCCAACAAAGCTTGAACTTGGAGACAGTGCCTGATCATTGGCTGGACAATTCCTGAAAGAGCAACAACAAAAGTGTGCACGCCTGCATGGGAATGGATGCAGGAGAGAGAGGAGAACATTTCATTATGAAGAAAAAAATTGCTATGTTACTTGCAGCAGCATTATGCATGGGTACATTTGCAGGATGTGGAAACAGCACATCAAACAACAGCAGCGCAGCAGACAACAATACGACAAATAATACGGCAGCTGCAACAGAAAGTTCTGACGTGACAGCTTCTGCTGATAACGTAAAGATCGATACGTTAAACGTATATTTCGTTCCATCCAGAGATCCGGATGAGATCGTAACTGCAACAGAGCCGCTTGCAAATTTAATGCAGACAGAGTTAGCAGGCTTAGGATATGATATCGGAGAAGTAAAGATTACCGTTGGTACAACTTTTGAGGCAGTAGGTGAGGCACTTGCAGCAGGAACTGCTGATGTTGGATTTATTCCGGGTGGTACCTATGTACTTTATGATGATGGAGCAGATGTGATCTTAACAGCAACCAGAGATGGTTTAAATAAAGATTCGGACAACCCTGCAGACTGGAATGACGGACAGCCTACAGAAGGTACTGACAAACAGGCAGTTTCTTACCGTGCATTATTCATCGCAGGTCCTTCTGACAAAGGACAGGAACTTGCTGATAAAGTTAACTCCGGCGAAGAACTTACCTGGGATGATTTAAACGGCGCAAACTGGAGCGTTATGTCCTCCTCCTCACCGGCAGGTTACATTTACCCGGCTTTATGGTTACAGGATAAATACCAGAAGGGTATCACAGATCTTTCTTCCGCAGTACAGTCTGATTCTTACGCAAGCGCATTCGCAAGACTTGCTTCCGGACAGATCGACGTACTTGTAACTTATGCAGATGCAAGACGTGACTACGAAGAGAGCTGGACAAGTGAATTTGGCCGTACAAAATCTATCTGGGAAGAGACAAACGTAATCGGTGTAACAGATCCGATTTACAACGATACAGTCTGTGTCAGCAAGACATCTCCAATCATGGATGACGGCTTAAAATCAGCAATCCAGACAGCACTCATCAATATCGGTAACACAGAGGAAGGTAAGGCAGTTATCTCTATCTACAGCCACAACGGATATGAGCCAGCACAGTCTTCTGATTATGATAAAGAGAGAGAAGCACAGAAACTGATCCAGGAATTAAGTGCAGCAAACTAATCGTTACTGGAACGTCTGACAGGGAGTGGACAGTATCGACTAAATAATAACAGGCAGTATGACGGGCAGCAGGAGGGCTGCTGCAGAGCCGGGAAACCGGTTTTGCGGCAGCCTTTCAATGAGTATACACCTATAAAAAACACACACCATAAAAACAGCAGGTAAAAGAAAGGTTTGGTTTAAATTTATGATCGAGTTTAAGGACGTATCGAAGGTATATCCGAACGGGGTAGTGGGACTGGATAATGTCAATTTAAAGATCGAACAGGGTGAATTTGTAGCGATCATCGGTCTTTCCGGTGCAGGAAAGTCCACGTTACTGCGGACGATCAACCGTATGCATGACATCACATCAGGAACTCTGACGGTGGATGGATTAGAGGTTAAGAACTTAAAAGGAAAAGAGCTTCGTACTTTCCGCAGAAAGATCGGAATGATCTTCCAGTCATTCAATCTTGTCACACGAACAACAGTAATCCGTAACGTATTGATGGCAAAAGTGCCGGAAATGCCTTTCTGGAGAGTTCTGCTTGGTGTGTTTAAAAAGGAAGACAAAATGCAGGCACTTGAGAGCCTGGATAAAGTCGGTATTCTGGATAAAGCATATATCCGTGCAGATCAGCTTTCCGGTGGTCAGCAGCAGCGTGTTGCCTTAGCACGTACACTTGCGCAGAATCCGGAGATTATCTTAGCAGATGAGCCGGTTGCAGCACTTGATCCGGTAACGGCAAAACAGGTTATGAGCGATTTCAGAAAAATTAATCAGGATATGAATATTTCTATCCTTATCAATATTCATCATGTGGAATTAGCACTCGAATATGCAGACCGCATCATCGGAATCCGTGCCGGAAAGATCGTCTATGACGGCCCTTCCGAAAATGTGACACAGGACGTGTTGAACACAATTTACGAAGGAAAGATTCCGGAGAAAACGGAGGAAGCGTAATGGGATTATACGATAAAATATTTAAACCGAAAAAACTTGTGCTTGCAAACGGCAAAGTTGTGGAAGAAAAATGCTCCCGTGCACCGCTTATCATTCTTCTGGTTCTGATCGCAACATGGATCTCCGTAAAGGTTACTGGTTTTTCCATGACAACGCTTGTGACGAGAATCCGGTATTTCTTTGATATTTTAGGACAGATGTTTCCACCGAAGGTTGGTTATATTTCAAGCATCTGGGGACCACTTTTTGATACGATCAAAATGTCTCTGCTCGGCTCTTTTGTGGGTGGTGTGCTTGCGATTCCTTTTGCGATTTTGGCATCCAGCAACCTGATCAAAAATAAAGTTGTGATCGGTGTGGTCCGCGTATTTTTAAGTATCGTGCGTACGATTCCGACGCTGGTTGCAGCCCTGATCGCAACCTATATCTGGGGACTTGGCACCATGGCAGGTACCTTTGCAATCGCAGTATTTACTTTTGCTTATGTTGGAAAACAGTTATACGAGATGATCGAGACGGTCGACATGGGAGCTTATGAGGCAATGGAGGCCATGGGTGCAGGAAAGGCGTACTCCTTTATTTCTGCGATCATGCCGCAGGTATTGCCGGCATATATGTCTGTATGTTTATTCTGTTTCGAGGGAAATGTGCGTTACGCAGCGATCCTGGGATATGTTGGAGCAGGCGGACTTGGACTGATCTTAAATGAAAAGATCGGATGGCGCGAGTATGACAGTGTAGGAATGATCCTGATCGTTCTCTTTGGCACCGTTCTTATCATTGAAGCGATCAGCCATTATATCAGAAAGAAATTAACGTAGGAGGAACCGGCAAAATGAATGAATCAATCAAAAAAATGTATGAGCAGGAACCGAAAACCTGGTATGCAAAGATCATTGTAGCTTTGATTGTTGCAGCGTTACTTGCATGGTCACTCTCTACGGTCCAGTCTACCGGATCAAACGGAAGCGGCCTTTCCGTTGCAGGAAAGATCATCAGTGGTATTTTCCATCCAGACACCGGATTATTGTTTGACCTTTCTACATCCGGAGTGGCTTATCTGTTACTGGAAACCATGTGTATCGCATTCTTAGGAACGATCGTCGGTGCAGTATTATCCATTCCGCTTTCTTTCCTTGCGGCAGCAAATCTGATGCCGAAGCCGGTTGCACTGATCTTCCGTGTATTTATTATGGCGATCCGTACGATTCCGGCATTTGTATACGGACTTATGTTTATCCGTGTGACAGGACCTGGACCATTTGCCGGACTGCTTACCATGTCACTCTGTTCGATCGGTATGATCAGTAAAATGTTTATCGAGAGCATTGAGGATCTGGATACTAAGATTCTGGAATCCTTAGATGCAGCAGGATGTACGATGTTCCAGAAGATCCGTTACGGTATCTTATCCCAGTTGTTCCCGGATTTTATGTCTACTTTGATCTATCGTTTTGACATGAACTTGAGAGATGCAACAGTACTTGGTCTGGTTGGTGCCGGTGGTATCGGTGCACCGCTTATCTTTGCGATGAGTGCATACAAATGGAATCAGGTAGGAGCAATTCTTGCCGGACTGATCGTACTGATCTTAATTATTGAAGTTATCTCATCAAAGATCCGTACAAAATTAGCAAGGGGTTAGTAGTGCGAAAAATCCATATATGAAAGATTTTACGCACACAAATTTGAGTCGCATACTCAAATTTGCAGGTTATTGAAAGGGATAAAACATGCAGCAGAAAAAGTTAAAAGTTTATTTTACCTCAGATGTGCACGGATATTTTTATCCGACGACTTATGGGGATATGGATGTAAAACCGGTAGGACTTTTTGGCTGTGCGGCAGATTTTAACAAGGATGATGAGACACTCATCATAGATGGCGGAGATATTTTACAAGGCTCCGCCTTTGCTTATTACTGCCGTCAGGTTGCAAACTCTCCGGAAGTGATCGCAGATATTATGAACGACTGCGGATACGATTATTATACACTTGGCAATCATGACTTTAATTACGGACTAGATTATCAGGCGGCATATCGCAATAGAAATAACGGTGTATGTGTGTGCCAGAATATCATGGATGAGGAAGGAAACACCCTGTTTCCATGGAAACTTCATACGATGAAAAACGGACTGCGTGTCGGCATCGTGGGTATTGTGACCGATTATGTTAATATCTGGGAAAAAGAAGAAAATTTAAAAGGAATTCACATCACGGATCCTTTTGAGGCAGCAAAAAATGCACTTGCGCAGATGAAAGAACAGACAGACCTTACGATCTGCATCTATCACGGCGGTTTTGAGTGCGACTTAGAGAGCGGAGAGACATTGTCCCAGACGACTGAAAATGTCGGATACCGTATCTGTAAGGAACTGGATTTTGATATTTTACTGACCGGACATCAGCATATGTCCGTGCCGGGAAGGGATATATCCTGTACTTATACGGTACAGCCTTGTGATAATGCGAAGGAGTATCAGTATCTGGAGGTTACGATGACAGATCATGAAAAAAGTATCCGCTCCGAACTGCGTCAGTCAGACGCGGCAAAGGGAACGGTGCTTGCGGACAAGTACCGTTCCACAGAAAATGCGGTGCAGGCATGGCTGAACCAGCCGATCGGTCATTTAAGCCGCGCGATCCTGCCGGAAGAGAAAGTGAAAATGGCATTGTACGGCTCACCGATCGCTGACTTTTTAAACCGCATCCAGCTTCATTTTTCCGGGGCAATGCTCTCATCGGTCGGTCTGGCCAATGAGATCGCCGGATTCCGCAGTGAAGTGAGCACGCGCGATATTATTGCGACATACCCGTATCCGAATACGCTGGTAGTCTGCGAGATCACCGGAAAACAGTTAAAGACCGTGATGGAGCGCAGTGCGGAATATTTTGCTTATGATAAGGATGGAAATGTCTGTGTTTCCGACAGTTTTCTGATTCCGAAAGTCGAGCACTATAATTACGACTACTATATGGGTGTGGATTTTAAGATCAACCCGGAGAATCCAATCGGCAGCCGGATCGAGGGATTGTCAAAGGACGGAAAACCGGTTCTTGATGATGATAAATTTACGATCTGTCTCAACAATTACCGTTACAGCGGTGCCGGTGGATATGATGTTTACACGGAGTGTCCGCTGGTCAAAGAAATCAATGTGGAGATGGTGGAACTGATCATGGATTATTTCCACGAATATCCATATATTGAGGTGTGATGTACGAAAGAATAAACTTGACAGAATGCATTCTATGAAATAAAATCAAAGAAACGCATTGAAGAGAAGAGTACTGATCGGAAATTTTAAAGAGAGAGATACATTTTGGTGTGAGTATCTTAAAATGGAACTTCAGGAAGACCATCTCTGAGCGGCCCTAATCCGGTCCGGTGATTCCGTTATCATCAAAATGAGTGATTTTCCACATGGAGATAAACGGGGTGGAACCGCGGATAAAAATGTTTATTCGTCCCTTATACAGATAAGTTGTCTGTATAAGGGACTTTTTAGTTCAGGAAAAGGAGATTAATCATGGTAGATTTTAAAGAAGACGAGAGACTGAATACGCTCAACCATTCCTGTGCACATGTGATGGCACAGGCAGTAAAACATTTATATCCGAACGCAAAGTTCTGGGTAGGACCTGTTGTAAAAGAAGGATTTTATTATGATATCGATCTTGGCGATACCGCAGTCAATGATGATGTGATCGCAGCGATCGAGAAAGAAATGAAAAAAGTCTGCAAAGAAGGTAAAAAGATTTACAGACGTGAGATCTCAAAGGCAGAAGCATTAGAGCTGTTCAAAGATGATGAGTATAAGCTTGACTTAATCGATGGCTTGGAGGATGGAAACATTTCCGTTTACGATCAGGGCGATTTCACAGATCTCTGCCGTGGACCGCATGTCGACAATACCAAGTTATGTAAAAACTTTAAGCTGATCAAATATTCCGGTGTTTACTGGAAAGGTGATGCAAACAACCATGTCATGCAGCGTATCTACGGTGTATGTTTCCCGACCGCAGAAGAGTTAGAGGAGCATTTAAAACTTTTAGAGGAAGCGAAAGACCGTGACCACAGAAAGATCGGCAAAGAGATGCATCTGTTCATGTCCGATGATCTGGTTGGACGTGGACTTCCGATGTTTCTTCCAAAGGGATATACCGTATGGCAGGAGCTTGAAAATTATATCAAAGCAAAAGAGCGCAAACTTGGTTATCTGCATGTTATGACACCTTGTGTCGGTACGGTAAATCTGTACAAGACTTCCGGTCACTGGGATCACTACAAAGAGAACATGTTCCCGGCAATGGAAGTTGAGGGAGAGTCTTTCGTACTCCGTCCGATGAACTGCCCGCATCACATGATGATCTACGCAAACAGAATGCATTCCTATAAAGATCTTCCGATCCGTATCGGTGAGATCGCACATGACTTCCGTTTTGAGGCAAGTGGAACTTTAAAGGGTATCGAGAGAGGAAGACATTTCTGCCAGAATGATGCACATTTATTTGTAACACCGGAGCAGATCGAATCAGAGTTTGCAAAAGTGGTTGAGCTGATCTTTGATACTTACAAAGATTTCAATATCACAGATTACCGCTGTGTACTCTCCCTAAGAGATCCGGAAGATAAAGTAAAATATCATGATGATGATGAGATGTGGAACAACGCAGAGAACGCACTCCGCAAAGTACTTGATGATATCGGTATTGAGTATACAGAGGAGATCGGTGAGGCTGCTTTCTACGGACCAAAACTGGATGTAAACGTAAAACCGGCGATCGGTAATGAGTATACACTTTCCACCTGCCAGTTAGACTTCTGTCTGCCGGCAAAATTCAATCTGTCCTATATTGACAGTGACGGAACAAAGAAAACGCCGGTCGTTTTACACAGAGCGATCCTTGGTTCCCTCGACCGTTTCATGGCATATATTTTAGAGGAGACAAAAGGAAACCTGCCGTTATGGTTAGCTCCGGTTCAGGCTAAGATCCTTCCGGTAAAAAATGAGGATGAGGAACTTAACGCATACTCACATGACTTATACAAATATCTCGATGATAACGGAATCCGTGTTGAGATCGATGAGAGAAACGAGAAACTCGGCTACCGTATCCGTGAAGCACAGATGGAGAAAGTGCCGTATCTGTTAGTACTTGGTAAGAACGAAGCAGCTGACGGAACCGTAAGCTACAGACTGCATGGAGAGCAGAATTCCACCACAGTTTCCAGGGAAGATTTCCTTGCACTGTTAAAAGAGGATATCCGCACAAAGAAGATCAATCCTGCAGCATTAAAATAAACAGAAATATGAAAATGCGGTGTGTCCGGCAGGATATGCCGTATTTTTTTAAATTCATAGGAAATTACGTCCTATGAATTTAAAAATTCATGACTGGAATACACCAGACAGGAAACAAAAGCCTGATAAATTGTCAAAGATGTATATTGCAATCAAAATTAAATGATAGTAGAATGAAACCAATATAGGACCGTTTATGAGAATAAATCAGAAAGAACAAAGGAGGATATTGATGTGACCCTAAGTGGAAAAGTATCATTAAAGGTAAAAATGACGATTCTGATTATTGAGATTTTAATAATCGGATCATATGGAGTAGTTGTCGGAGATAAAAATATGGGTGCTATCCGTAATGATGCGATCGCCAGCATGGAAGAATATGTAAGTGAGGAACATCCGGAATATTCCCAGGAAGAAATACAACAGGAACTGCAGCCGATATTGCAGAAAATGCAGCAGGAAAAGAAAGCAAAACAGGATCAGTTTTTCTATTTTATGGTTATTATGTGTATACTCACGGATATATGGGTACTGTATCTTACATTCGACATTACATCGGGCGTCAAAAGATCTGCGCTGTTTGCAAAAAAAATGGGACAGGGCGATTTTACGCAGCGTGTGGAGGAAAAATACCTGAAACGTGAAGATGAGATCGGTATTCTGGCACGCAGCATCCGTGACATTCATCACAATATGAGACATCTGATCGGCCATGTACAGCGCGAAGCGGATACATTGGATGAAACGGTTGGAACAGCAGAGACGGCACTGGCAAAACTTGCGGACGAGATCGACAGTGTATCCGGTATCACGCAGGAACTTGCAGCCGGAAATCAGGAGACCGCAGCAGCTGCACAGGAAGTGAATACGATGTCCGGAGAGATTGAGGAAGCTGCAAAAGGAATTGCAGAGCATGCGCAGGAGGGAAACGGAAAAGTTGACGAGATCCATACCAGAGCGGCTGATACGAAACAAAAAATCAGTGCAAGCCGTGCAAATATCAGGAAAGTGCATGGGGAAATCAATGAGAGCTTATCGGAAGCACTGGAAAATGCAAAAGTCGTGGAGCAGATCGGTGTTCTTGCGGAGTCCATCATGGGAATCACTTCGCAGACAAATCTGCTGGCTTTGAATGCATCAATTGAAGCCGCAAGAGCCGGAGAGGCGGGAAAAGGATTTGCAGTTGTTGCAGATGAGATCCGTAATCTTGCGGAGCAGTCGGCGAGCACGGTCGGGAATATCCAGGAAGTGACAGAGCGTGTCCAGACAGCAGTTGCAAGACTGACCACAGATGCAAAACGTCTGTTAGAGTTTGTGGGAGGAGACGTCACGGAGAGTTTTAATGATTTTGAAAAAATGGCAGATAATTATAATGAAGATGCAAACTATGTTGAAGAACTTGTAACGGATTTCAGTGCGGCATCCGAACAGCTTTTAGCTTCAGTCAGCGGAGTGGTTGCAAATATACAGGAGGTAACGAAAGCTGCGAATGATGGTGCGGCAAGTACCGGAAGCATTGCAGAGCGTGTTACCAATGTTGACAGACAGGCAGAAGATATGCGTGTACTGATGAAACAGACGCAGGAAGCATCTTTGATGCTGCGGAAGGACACAAAGAAATTTACGGTTGCATAGACAGGATCAATCTATTGTAAAAAATATTTTGGATAAAGTGAAAATTAGGACTGCACCACCATTTACTAATTTTAAAAGTTCAAGTAAAATATAAGTAAAATTATGCTTTGTAAAACAGGGAGACTTATATGTTACGGGAAAAGATTAAAAATTGGAAAATGGAACTGGCTGCAGTCCTTGTTTTTGTTCTGGTTTTGGGAATGACGGGGCTATCCGGCAGTGTGAAGGCGGCAGACCAGACGGACTTGAAAACAATAGATATCATGTTCGTGCATGACACACATTCTCATCTGAACAGCTTTTCAACGGTAGTAGATGAAAAACAGGAAATGATCGGCGGGTTTGCAAGGATTAAGACACTGATCGATGAACAGAAAGAAAAAGACCCGGATACACTGGTGGTGGATGGCGGAGATTTTTCCATGGGAACGCTGGTGCAGACCGTTTTTGAGACACAGGCGGCAGAGATTCGGATGTTAGGGGCACTGGGCTGTGAGGCGACAACACTTGGCAACCATGAATTTGATTATCGTTCAAAGGGGCTTGCTAAGATGCTTGAAACCGCGGCGGAAAGCGGAGATACCGTGCCGGAGCTTCTTGTCTGTAATATCAACTGGGATGCCATGGAACAGCAGGGATTCTCAGAAGGACAGCAGCAGATCCGTGATGCATTTACGGAATACGGTGTGAAAGATTATGTGATGGTGCAAAAGGGCGATGTCCGGGTGGCACTGCTTGGCGTATTCGGAAAAGATGCACTGGCATGTGCACCGACCTGCGAACTGCAGTTTACGGATCCGGTGGAAGCAGTAAAAAAGACCGTAGCTGAAATTAAGAAAAACGAAGATGCGGATATTATCGTCTGTCTTTCCCATAGTGGAACTTCAGAGGATGAGTCAAAGTCAGAAGATGAGATTCTTGCGAAAAAAGTGCCGGATCTGGATGTGATCGTCAGCGCACATACGCATACGAAACTGGATGAGCCGATTGTGCATGGGGATACTTATATCGTTTCCGCAGGTGAGTACGGCAAGTATTTAGGTTCCTTATCCTTAGAACAAAAGGATGATGGCCGATGGAACATGAAAGAATATAAACTTACTTCAATCGAGACGGACATTGCAGAGAATGCTGCTACACAGGAAGAAATCAATTCTTTTATGGCGACGGTGGATACCGATTATCTGGCACAGTTTGGGTTTACGAGAGAACAGGTACTTGCGGAAAATGATGTAGCATTTGACAGCCTGGAGGATCTCTACAACATCCATACCGAGCATAATCTGGGGGATCTCATCGCAGATGCCTATGCTTATGCGGTCACAAACAGTACGGATTATAATGGCACTCCCGTGGATGTGGCAATCGCGCCGAGTGGAACGATCCGTGACACCTACACAAAGGGAAATATTACAGTAGAAGATGTTTTCAATTCATTTTCACTTGGAATCGGTGCAGACGGTGTGCCGGGTTATCCGCTGATCGAGGCATATCTGACAGGAAAAGAGTTAAAAACCGTGGCAGAGATCGACGCATCCGTGTCGGATCTGATGACATCCGCACGTTTGTATATGTACGGCCTGCAGTTTACTTATAATCCGCACCGTATGATCTTAAACCGTGTTACCGACGTGTATCTGCTGGATGCAGATGGCAATCGCAGGGAGTTAGAGGACGATAAACTGTATCGCGTGGTGGCAGATCTTTACAGTGGGCAGATGCTGTCTGCGGTGACGAAAACATCGTATGGACTGTTGTCTGTTGTGCCGAAAAAGGCAGACGGAACACCGATTGAAAATTTTGAAGATGTGATTTTGACAGATAATGGCGGGGAATTAAAGGCATGGACGGCGATCGCACATTATATGGAGTCGTTTCCGGATGAAAATGGAGATGGAATTGCGGATATTCCACAATATTATGCTGGATTGCATGAAAGAAAAGTGGTAGATGATTCGTTCAATCTCATAAAATTAATAAAGAATCCGAATAAATATGCCGTCATGATCGCAGGAGTCGTATTGATCGCTATTTTACTGGTTGTTTTGCTGATACGGTTAGTGTTAAAATTAGTAAAACACCAGACAGGAAAAAGACGCAGCGGAAGTAAAGCAGGAGAAGAACCATGAGCGCGCAGGACAAAACGGAAGAAATTTTAAGACAAATGCATATATTGCTTGCAGGCAGTGAAGCTTATGACAGTATTGGCAGTAAAATTATCCTTGATAAAAAAAGAATGTTAGAGCTGCTTGCAGAGCTAAATAAGGCCATCTACGCGATGATGGAAGAGTATGAACTGACAACGCAGGGCAAGGAGCGTGCAAGACGTGAGGCAGCAAAAATCGGAGAAGATATCTTAAAAGATGCCAGCGGGAAAGCGGAGGATGTGTATGCTGCGTCTGTTATGTATACCAATGAGGCACTGCGGCATGTACAGGAAATCATGCAGAGGGCGACGGATGCCATGCAGGAAATTTATAAAGATGCCAATGAAAAACTTCAGAAAGAAAAAGATGTTGTAAGGAGAGACCAGTCAGACCTGAAAGGACATCTGCAGAATCTTGCTGATACGGACAAATATCTGAATCTGATCGAGGATCGTAACCGTGAGATTGAAAAAGAAAGGGCAAAGGAAAAGGGGGAGACAGAGCCATCGCCTTATTCTGCGATCAAACCGGAAATTAAGATCAACCAGGAGTATTTTGAAAAGGCAGGAATCGTGCCGGAAAATGAACTGCCCGAAGAAATTCCCGAAGATACGCCAGAGGAAGCTGCGCCAAAAGCAGAGGTAAATGTCAATGTCAATCTGGATGCGGAATATTTCCACTGGAAAGAGGGCGGGGAAGCTTCCGGCGAGAAGAAACCGGAGAAACATTCTTTCTTCTCCAGACATCATAAAGAGTAAAAGGAGAATGTGATGCTAGAGAAGCCGGAGGAAAAAGAGTTTCACAAAAAATGGGAAAGCCTGTATGTTTTTACGGGACGCAGAAGTGACCTGACAACGATGATTTCCATTGCGGTCATAAATCCAATGATCCTGTATGTCTTTATCGGGTATGTAGCAGGGAAACGGATCAGTCTGCCGGTGTTGTATCTTATCATCGATGGAGTATTGTTTTTACAATGGGGACTGCTGGTAAAAAGACGGAAAAGAAAGATAGAGCAGTCCATACAGGATGTGGCCGGACAAATGGACGCCATCAGGGAAAAAATAAATGAACTGGGAAATTGACTGACAAAACAGGGAGACAGCCTTAATGGCCGTCTCCCTGTTTATATCCTGTATTAGAGATGATCTGCTGGCTGTTTGAAAGAACTGTTGCAGATGGGGTATAATTTTCATCATTAAATAAAAACTGATGTAATTGTGTAACGTTAGAAGCAAGATCGCACGGAATGACAACATCGCCGATCTTATCATATTTGTGCGTTGTTTTTTCATATGGAAAACCGGTTGTATCTCCAATGTCATAACTGAAAACTTTTGTGGCAAGGGCAAGGAGATCCGTGTTGGAAAAACTGGTCTGAATGTCCCCAAAAGCTGCGTTGATCAGTTTGTTGAGTGTCAGAATGTTGGATTTCTGCGCTTTCTGCATCATTGCGGTCAAAACAGTACGCTGGCGTTCGGTTCTGCGGTAGTCATCACCGCCGCCATAACGGATTCGTGCGTAGGCGCATGCTTGTACGCCGTCTAAGGTGTAAGTTCCGCCGGAGGCAGGTGGTGTGGAATTGTGTCCGGTCAGTTCATTTAATTCTTTCATATAACCGATCATCAGACTTGCCTCATCATCGGTGATCGTGATGTCGACACCGCCTAACAGGTCGACACATTCAATGATCGCATTGAAGTCGACGGTTACATAGTCGGTGATTGCAAGATCAAGATTGGTATTTAACATGGACAGTGCCTGTTCCGGTCCGCCCTTTGCGTAGGCTGCGTTGCATTTCTGGTAAGTGCCGTTTCCGGTATCTAAATAAGAATCACGGTAAACAGATACCAGATTGATGGTATGCTGTTTCGTATCGATGTTTGCCAACATGATAACGTCGCTGTTTCCTTTGGAGAGGCTGCCGTTGGAACGGTTGTCGAGTCCGAAGAGTGCGATCGTTTTGTAATGAGCCATCGCTTCTTTTGTCTCATCGGAGAGATCGTCATTGATGGAAACGTCGTTCATGTCCAGCTTATTCTTTTCAATTTTTGATAATTTGGTTGTGATAAAAAGGGCAATGGCGAGGAGCAGAATGATCACAAACTCCAGAATAAGGAGCATGATTTTTTTCTGCTTTCTGCTTTTGCCTGCAGTGTGCACATTTTTTTTCATAAGAATCCTCCGTTTTGTGTAAAACTTATTTTATTTACGGGAAAACTGTGGAAAATCTACGGAATTCCTGTGTGTACCAGTACGGGTACGAAAGATATCATAAGGCGGGGATGAATAGGATGCAATAAAGTATTTCTTAAATTTAAGGCCAATTTCTTAAATTAAATTAAGAAATGTGGAAAATGTTGTATATGCAGTGGGAATTTAAAGGAATATTAAGAAATCCGCTCTATAACAATTTAAACTTTCCTGTTAAAATAAATGTAAGATCTGGTGTAATACTTGAAGTAAGACACAAAAAGAATGGAGGAACTTATGCAGACAATTTTAGTGTGTGATGATGATAAGGAAATCGTGGAAGCGATCGAAATATATTTACAGCAGGAAGGGTATCATATTTTAAAGGCATATGACGGCGAAGAAGCACTGGAGATCTTAAAAGAAAATGAGGTTCATCTTCTGATCATGGATGTGATGATGCCGCGTCTGGACGGAATCCGTGCGACCTTAAAAATCCGTGAGGAGAGCAGCATTCCGATCATTATTTTGTCTGCAAAGACGGAGGATGCGGATAAAATTTTAGGACTTAACATCGGGGCAGATGACTATGTGGAGAAACCGTTTAATCCGCTTGAACTGGTAGCGAGGGTCAAATCACAGTTAAGGCGTTATACCCAGCTTGGAAATGCGGCAGAGAGCAGCGCATCGGTGTATACAGTCGGTGGATTGTCGATCAATGATGATTTAAAAGAAGTGACCGTGGATGGAGAAGTGGTAAAGCTGACACCGATCGAGTACAACATCCTTTTATTACTGGTCAAAAATCAGGGAAAGGTATTTTCCATTAATCAGATCTATGAGAGCATCTGGAATGAGGATGCGATCGGAGCGGACAATACGGTGGCAGTACATATCCGCCACATCCGTGAAAAAATCGAGATCAATCCGAAGGAGCCGCGCTATTTAAAGGTTGTGTGGGGCGTTGGATATAAGATCGAGAAGAACTGATTCTGGGAGGGATTCCGTACGCCGGCATACAGGATAATGTCCGGCACGGGGATGGAGACTTCATATGGAAAAGAAATCATACACATACGGCAGTAAGCTGGCAGGGATGATCCTGCACCTGTTTTTTACGGTAATACTTACCATCGCTGTCTATCTTTTGGCATCACTGATCAGCAAAAATATTCTGCAGGTAACGGATATCGGTACAGATGATTTTTTTAATTCGGGCTACTATACCAAATGCATGGAGCAGAAATGCAGTGAACTGACCGATTATCTGCATCTGTTACAAAAAGGCAATAAGCGGAGTGCGGAGGACGATAAGCGTTATCTGCAGTATACAAATGAGTTTAAGCGTGAAGACACCAATTTCTGTTACTGGTATAAACAGAATGGGGTGTGGTATACCAATCAGCCGGATTCGGTGGAAGGCCAGGAGTTTGATACACAGACTGTTCTCATGGAGGCAAAGACCATGGGGGATTATCTGATCTATGATATGGAGAAAAAGGAATTTGGAACGGATATCCGCGGCATGGAGAATTACTTTTTTGACAGTTATAATAACCAGATGTATCTGCCACTGGAAAATGTGGTGCTTGTGATCGGAGTGGATACGGATCTGACGGCAAAAGACGATCTGTATGATGCCGAGATGGAGTATGTAAGACTGCATCCGTGGATCAAAGTCAGTATTGTTGCTGCGCTGGTCAGTCTGATGGGATGGGTATTAAGTCTTGTATATCTGACACTTGCAACCGGACACAGAGATGGGGAAGAAGGAGTTCATCTTAATTTTGTGGACCGGATAAAAACAGAGATCGTGACCGCCGTATTTATTGCAGCAACCAGTGAGCTCATCATGCTTTTGTCCCATGTAAATAATAAAACGTGGAACGTGTCGGGACTGTTGGTCGCATCGGGAACGGTCAGTCTATTGATTGATGTACTGTTTCTCATTTTTTATCTGAGCATGGTGCGCCGGATGAAGGCGGAAGTGATGTGGGAAAACAGCCTTGCCTGCTGGTTTGTAAAAGGGATGGACAAGTTTTTTGAAAAACGGACGGTGACGGTGAGCGTGCTGGTTGTCTTTGCAGTCCACATGATCGTCTGTTTCGTGCTTGCGATGGGAGCTTTTTATTACCACCGGGTAATCTGTCTGGTACTGCTTTTAATCTTCAGCGGCATGGAGGCATATCTCCTGCTGCGTTCTGCAGTGGAACATTATCAGGTATATGAAGGCGTGGAAAAAATTACGGAAGGTGTACTAAGCAACAAGATCGACACAGAAGGACTGCATGGTGAGGATAAAAAACTTGCCGAAGCGATCAACAATATTGGCAGCGGTCTTTTGCATGCGGTGGATGACAGTACGAAAAATGAGCGCATGAAGGCAGACCTGATCACAAATGTTTCACATGACATCAAAACACCGCTGACCTCGATCATTAATTATGTCAATCTGATCAAACTGGAACATATTGATAATGAACGGGTGAATGGTTATATCCGGATCCTGGATGCCAAGTCACAGCGGTTAAAGCAGCTGACGGAGGATCTGGTTGAGACATCGCGTATTACATCCGGAAATGTCAAACTGGATATGCAAAAGATTGACTTAGTGGAGCTGATCTATCAGACGGCAGGCGAGTTTAATGAAAAATTTGAGGCGAAAGAGCTTACAATCGTCACCAAACTCCCGAAAACGGAAGTGATGATCCTTGCGGACGGCAGACAGCTCTACCGTGTCATCGAAAACCTTTATAATAATGTTGCAAAATATGCGCTGGAAAAAACAAGAGTTTATGTGGATGTGCATGTACTGGAGGAAAAAGTGACATTTTCCATCAAAAATGTTTCGGAGCGTTCCCTTGCGTTGGAAAACAGTAATGCGGGAGATCTGACAGAGCGTTTTATCCGTGGGGATGCCTCAAGAACGACCGAGGGAAGCGGACTGGGGCTTTCCATTGCAAAGAGTCTGACACAGCTTATGGGCGGCATCTTTTTCATCGGGGTGGACGGAGATCTGTTTAAGGCTTCGATCACATTCCCGATGTACAGGGAAACAATAGATACGGATGAATAAGAGAGTAAATTTACGGCTGTTTTCAGCAGATAGGGCATGCGCTTTCCAATGCTTTCGGTTTAACGTGTAAAAGTACTTGATTTTTGCTGATGCTGTCTATATAATTTTAAACAATGGATCTAATAGAAAATGGGCAAAAGAATGGAGGAAACCATGAAATTATACGATAGCGGTGTATATCTCGTAAATGGAAATGAACTGGTACCGGACGGTGTAAATGCCATCGAAGAGGTCGTAAAAAAGACCGGGGCAGCAGTGACCAAAGAGCAGGCGGCAGAAAATACGATTGCTTACGGTATCTTAAAAAATCATAATACATCCGGCAATATGGACAAACTTCAGATCAAGTTTGACAAGCTGACATCCCACGATATCACATTTGTCGGGATCATCCAGACAGCAAGAGCATCAGGATTAGAGAAGTTCCCGATCCCATATGTGCTGACGAACTGTCACAACAGCCTGTGTGCAGTCGGAGGTACGATCAACGAGGATGATCACATGTTTGGTTTAACCTGTGCAAAGAAATACGGCGGGGTTTATGTACCGCCTCATCAGGCAGTCATCCATCAGTTTGCACGCGAGATGCTTGCGGCAGGCGGAGCGATGATCCTTGGTTCTGATTCCCACACACGTTATGGCGCACTTGGTACCATGGCAGTCGGCGAGGGTGGACCGGAGCTTGTAAAACAGCTTTTAAACAAGACTTATGATATCGATATGCCGGGTGTGATCGGCGTTTATCTGACAGGCACACCGATGAAAGGTGTCGGACCGCAGGATATTGCACTTGCCATTATCGGGGAAGTATTTGATAAAGGTTATGTAAAGAATAAAGTCATGGAGTTCGTCGGACCGGGCATTGCAAACTTAAGCGTTGATTTCCGAATCGGTGTGGACGTTATGACGACAGAGACGACATGTCTTTCTTCCATCTGGAAAACAGATGACAAAGTAAAAGAGTTTTATGCGATCCACGGCAGACCACAGGATTACAAAGAGTTGAATCCGGGCAGCGTGGCATATTATGACGGAATGATCGAGATCGACCTTTCAAAGATCAAACCGATGATCGCAATGCCATTCCATCCGAGCAACACTTACACGATCGAAGAGTTAAACGCAAACCTGATGGACATCTTAGATGACTGTGAGAAACGTGCAGAGGTAAGTTTTGACGGTGCGGTCAAACTGGACTTAAAGAGCAAAGTAAGAGATGGAAAACTCTATGTAGATCAGGGTATCATCGCAGGCTGCGCAGGCGGTGGATTTGAGAATATCTGTGATGCAGCAGACATCTTAAAGGGTGCGAGCATCGGACCGGATGAGTTTACGTTAAGCGTATATCCGGCAAGTACGCCGATCTATATGGAGTTAGTAAAGAATGGTGCAGTTGCATCCCTGATGGAGACAGGTGCGATCGTTAAGACGGCATTCTGCGGACCGTGCTTTGGCGCTGGCGATACACCGGCAAACAACGCATTTTCCATCCGCCACTCCACCAGAAACTTCCCGAACCGTGAAGGCTCCAAGGTACAGAAGGGACAGGTTGCCTCCGTTGCGCTGATGGATGCACGTTCGATCGCAGCAACAGCCGCAAACAAGGGATTTTTGACAGCCGCAACCGATGTGGATGTGAACTTTAGCAAACCGAAGTACTTCTTCGATAAAAATATTTACGCAAACCGTGTCTTTGACAGCAAGGGTGTAGCAGATCCTTCCGTTGAAATCCAGTTTGGACCAAACATCAAAGACTGGCCGGCAATGAGTGCATTGCCGGAAAATATGGTATTAAAAGTGGTATCCGAGATCCACGATCCGGTCACGACCACAGACGAGCTGATCCCGTCCGGAGAGACATCCTCCTTCCGTTCCAACCCGCTTGGACTTGCAGAGTTTGCACTTTCCAGAAAAGATCCGCAGTACGTGGGCCGGGCAAAAGAGATCCAGAAAGCGCAGAAAGCCTTAGAAGCCGGAAATTGCCCGTTAGAAGCAGTCGAGGAGTTAAGACCGGTTATGGATGCGATCGATAAAGCATTTCCGGAGACAAAGTTTGAGGATAACCATTCTAATGGAGAAATCGGTTTCGGAAGTACCATCTTTGCAGTAAAACCTGGCGACGGTTCCGCGCGTGAGCAGGCTGCTTCCTGCCAGAAAGTACTTGGAGGCTGGGCAAACATTGCAAATGAGTATGCAACCAAGCGTTACCGCTCGAACCTCATCAACTGGGGTATGCTTCCGTTCATCATCCCGGAGGGCGAACTGCCGTTCAAGAATCTTGACTACTTATACATCCCGAATATCCGTAAAGCAGTCGAGGACAAACAGTCCGAGATTACAGCGTATGTGATCAAAGATGGAAAGGCAGAAGAGTTTAAACTTGGACTTGGTGCGATGACTGATGATGAGAGAGAGATCATCTTAAAGGGCTGTCTGATCAATTATTACAGAGGGTAAAACCGCAGACTGATATTTTGGGGCATCGGCGCATGAGCACCGGTGTCCCTTTTTGCAAAATCCAGTAATTAACAAAA
Source organism: Roseburia sp. (assembly GCA_019411365.1). The sequence continues at coordinate 58,510 of DXQT01000001.1, read as the reverse complement.
ATTTCAGCAAAATCTGATTGCGTTGCCTGTCTGCGAAGGTTATAATGAAAATATTAGATAAGACGGAGGATGGCAATTTGGACGAACAGGAAAAGATAAAAAAAACATCCCAGGAAACAGAATGGGAATTAAAACCACAGTATGTCATCATCGCACTGGTCGTATTTGTGACTTTCTGCTGCTGCATACTGTTTTTCTTTATGATCTACCGTTACAATGGATTCACAGACTTCTGGAAGAAGCTGTCTTTGATCTTACAGCCGATCATTATCGGTGTAGTGATCGCATATCTGTTAAATCCAATCATGAAATTTTTAGAGGGACACCTGCTTAAGTTTTTAGAGCCGCGGATGAAAAGCAAATGCAAAGCGAAAAAGACATCACGGGGAATAGCAATTACCGGATCACTGGTATTTTTAGTGGGAATCTGTGTGCTTTTAGTGGCGGCGATCGTTCCATCTATCTCTGCGAGTATCCAGAGCATGATCACATCGTTTCCACAGGAAGCAAAGGATCTGACGAAATGGGTAGACGAGGTGACAAACGGTGATACGGAACTTGCGTCCATGATACAGCAGGGCGTGGACAAAATAACGGATACGGTTGAGACCTTTTTTGAAGATGATATTTTTTCAAAGGTACAGACTTATCTTACATCGATCACAAGCGGTGTGATCTATGGTGTCAAATTCGTTTTAAATGTGATCGTCGGTCTGATCATTTCAGTCTATGTGATGGCAGACCAGGAACATTTTGCAGGACAGGCGAAAAAGATCGTATATGCGATGTTTAAACCGGTGCGGGCAAATGTTATCGTTGATACTGTCCGTAAGAGCAATGAGATTTTCAGTGGATTTATCAGTGGTAAAATATTAGATTCGGCGATCATTGGTGTGCTCGCCTATATCGTGCTTGCAATCATGAAGATGCCGGATACGGTGTTAGTCGCCGTGATCATCGGTGTCACCAATGTTATACCGTTTTTCGGCCCATTTATCGGTGCGGTGCCGTCCTTTATCATTATCGTGCTTCAGAATCCGATACAGGGATTATATTTCCTGATCTTTATCGTTGTGTTACAGCAGATCGACGGAAATATCATTGGACCGAAGATCCTTGGAAGCTCTACCGGATTATCGGCATTCTGGGTTGTATTTGCAATTCTGGTATTTGGCGGATTATGGGGATTCCCGGGAATGCTGCTCGGTGTGCCGTTAATGGCAGTGATTTATTATGTTGCACAGAAAACGGTATCTTATTTCTTAAAGAAGCGTGGACTTACAACAGATACACTGGCATATGTATATCTGACTAAAGTTGACAAGGAGAGTAATCAGCCTGTTTATGATAAAAATCCGTCAAAAAAAGAGTTGAAAAAACATCATGGAAAACATATCGAGGAATCCATAGAAGAGAGTAAAAAAGAAGAATAAGATCAATGATAGAAAAGAGGGTATGGCAGACTGCAAACCCTCTTTTTTTGCCTGTATCATGGCTTTTTTTTCTAAGATTAAATTTTGACATCTATATGTGCGTATGATAAACTAAGAACAAAAGAAGCAGCAAAAGAATAGCGCGTTCTGAGGTGGCATAATTTGGATAAATATGAATATAAATTAAAGCTGGATCAGATGAAATCTCTGACGGCCGAACATAATTATGAAAAGGCAGCAGAGATAGCTGATACGATTAACTGGAATAAAATAAAAAATGTAAATGCACTTGTAAAAGTTGGAGAGATTTATGAGAATACCGGTCGTTTAGAAGACAGCCGTGAGGTTTTGCTTATGGCATATGACCGGTCTCCAATTGGAAGAATGATCATTTATCGCCTGGCAAAAGTTGCCATTAAAATGAAAAATTTTGATGAGGCGAAAGATTATTATCAGGAATTTGTGGAGATCGCACCACATGATAATTTGAAATATGTGTTGAAATACGAGATCTGCAAAGCCCAGGGTGCAAATATAGAAACTCTGATCGGAATTTTAGAGGAGTTAAAAGAGCAGGAATATACCGAAGAATGGGCATTTGAACTTGCATGTCTGTATCATAAAGCAGGTATGGCAGATAAGTGTGTGGAGGCATGTGATGAACTGGTACTGTGGTTTGGTGACGGTCCATATGTAGAGCGTGCCTTAGAACTGAAGATGATCTATCAGCCGTTAAATAAACAGCAGGAAGAAAAGTATCGCAGATTTTGTCAGAAACGCGAAGGTGTTGTTGAGGTCAGACCGGAGGAGGAGCTTGACTCCGGTGAGATCGTGAATGAAACCGTACAGATACCGGATGTGAAGCTTTCACCGGAACGGTTTAATACACAGAATCTGCAGGAAGAGCTGCAAAAGAGCATGCAGCAGATCATGCAGGCGACGGAAAAAGAAACTGTTACAGACAGTATGGACAACATCAAAAAGCTTGTGGAGGAGATTCCATATCTGCAGCTTCCGAAAGAAGAATATGATCCATCTGAGGAAGAGGAAGATACGCTGGAACATATAGAGACGGATCACGAGATCGATGATTCGTTAAAGATCAATTTCAAAGAGCTGCTTGCAGAAGAACATGATGGACAGATTGGGATGTATATGCCGGAGAAAACGGCATTAGAGCACCAGATCACAGGTCAGATGAGCATTGAAGAAGTGCTTGCTGAGTGGGAAAAGACGAAATATGCCGCAGAAGTTGCATTAGAAGATGCAAAGCAGCGCAGACTTGAATCTGCAAAGGCGCGTGCGCTGCAGGAAGCAGAAGAAATTATGGGACGTCTTGCAGACATTATTCCAAAGCTTGATGCAGGTGTCGCTCCAAAAGATATACTGCAGGATCAGTACATAGAAGGCAAGCCGTTAGAAAATGACAGGGCAGCAGCTATGGTTGCAAACATGAATCAGATCTTACAGGAAGAGATTGACCGGATATCGACAGAGACGGCGGATATCGATAAACAGCTGGCAGAGGCAGCCGGAACAGCAGCGTCCGCAATGGAACCGGAGCCGGCAGCGTCAATGGGAGAGATATCTGGGTCAGGAGTGAATGCAGCGGAGCTTGCAGAAGAAGTATCCGGGATGATGCAGGAGACAGAAGATGTGGAAATATCCGGACAGGAGCAGATACCGGGATCTCAGCCGGATGAGGAAATCGCAGATCTCTCCGCAGAAGAAACGGATGAGGAAACTGTAGATCTCAGTACAGAGGAGAAGGCGGCAGAAGAAGTTTCAGATATTAGTGAAGAGAAAACATCTGAAGCAGATGATTTTGATATAGTTACCGCAGACACGATCGATCTTGGCAAAGTGGTAACGGAACAGGCATTAGCCGAAGCGGTAGAGCATATTACCGATACGGAAAGCGCGACGGATGATATCACACAGAAAGAGCTGGCTGACAACACGGCAGTTGAGGTAACGAAAGAGGTTCTTAAGAAAGAGGACCGGGTGGAAAGAGTCCTTCCGGAGATCACAGAGCCTGAGGATGAGACCGGTTTTGAGGCAGTTACATCACTGGGTGAAGAACTTCGGGGGATATTTACCTATTTTGTTTCGATCAAGGGAATGGAAGAACAGATTTGTCAGGCACTTACAGGTGCGGCAAGACATCTGATAACAGGAAAGGATGCTTCTACCGGAAATATGGTGATCCAGGGTGGCAGCGGAAGTGGCAAAACAGTCCTTGCAACGGCTATGGTGAAAGCACTTCAGAAAGAAACCGGAAAACCAAAAGGAAAGGTTGGAAAGATTGAAGCTTCCGCACTGAATAAAAAGGATGTAGCATCACTGTTAAAGAAAATTTCCGGGGGCTGTCTGATCATAGAGAAAGCCGGAGATATTTCCAAAGAAACGGCAGTCCGGCTGGCACTTCTTCTGAAAAGTGATACAAGCGGATTATTTGTCATTATGGAAGATACACACCGTGGAATTGAGAAGGCACTCGGCAGAGATGAAGGATTTGCTTCCCGTTTCTCTGAGAAGATCAATATTCCGATATTTACCAGTGATGAGCTTGTTTCATTTGCGAAAGCGTATGCAAACGAACTTGGCTATACAATAGATGAGATGGGTATTCTGGCACTTTACAACAGTATCAGCAATATTCAGAAATATGACAAGGCAACAACGCTTACAGAGGTAAAAGAGATTGTGGACGATGCGATTCATAAATCTGAGAAGGGCGGTTTACGAAAAGCATTTAGCATTATTACGTCCAGAAGATATGATGATGAAGATTATGTGATTCTTCGCGAAAAAGATTTTGGAATCTAAAATATACAGGCTATAATCATGACATAAAAATAAAGGGGTGTAAGGGTATGGCTAATTTTTCAGAGTTGGATCGCTATTTATTTGGACAGGCGACGCATTACGAGATTTACCGGAAACTGGGGGCTCATTTTACGGATCAATATGGAATTCGTGGAGTATGTTTTGATGTGTGGGCTCCGAATGCCGCAAGAATATGGGTGATTGGTTCTTTTAACGGATGGGATGAAACGGCAGATGAAATGACAAGGTTAGAGCCGGATACCATGGGAATATTCGAATTGTTTATTCCGGGGATCGAGGAAGGTGCACTGTATAAATACCTGATAGAGACGAAAGATGGAAAACGGCTCTATAAGGCGGATCCATATGCAAATTATGCAGAGCTTCGTCCGGGAACGGCATCTGCCGTCACGGATATAGAGCATTTTAAGTGGACCGATGAAAAATGGATGGAAGAGCGTGCAAAGACCAAAGATATCTATGCAAAACCTATGGCGATCTACGAGGTACATCCGGGATCCTGGATGCGCCATCCGGGCAGAGAGGATGACGGATTTTACAGTTATAGGGATCTTGTGAAATATCTGATCCCGTATGTGAAGGAGATGGGATATACACATATTGAGCTGATGGGTATTTCTGAGTATCCGTTTGACGGTTCCTGGGGATATCAGGTAACCGGTTATTATGCACCGACTTCCCGTTATGGAACGCCGCAGGATTTTGCATATTTTATCAATGAATGTCACAAGCACAAGATCAGTGTGATCCTAGACTGGGTGCCGGCGCATTTCCCGAAAGATGCACATGGACTGGCTGAGTTTGATGGAACATGTCTGTATGAATATGCGGATCCAAGAAAAGGAGAACATCCGGACTGGGGTACAAAGATATTTGATTACGGCAAGAATGAAGTAAAGAATTTCCTGATCGGCAGTGCATTGATGTGGATCGAGCATTATCATATTGACGGGCTGCGTGTGGATGCAGTGGCATCTATGTTATATCTGGATTATGGAAAGCAGCCGGGACAGTGGGTTCCGAATAAATACGGTGATAATAAGAATCTTGAGGCAGTGGAGTTTTTTAAGCATGTCAATACACTGATCCTTGGAAGAAACCCGGGAGCAGTCATGATCGCTGAGGAATCTACGGCATGGCCGAAAGTCACCGGCCGTGTGGAAGATGACGGACTGAATTTCAGTTATAAATGGAATATGGGATGGATGCATGATTTCCTGGATTATATGAAACTTGATCCGTATTTCCGCAAAGATAATCACCACAAAATGACTTTTGCCATGAGTTATAACGAGAGTGAGAAATACATTCTTGTGCTTTCCCATGACGAAGTGGTACATCTGAAATGTTCCATGATCAATAAGATGCCGGGCGAGATGGAAGATAAATTTAAAAATCTGATGGTCGGCTATGCGTTTATGATGGGACATCCTGGCAAAAAACTTCTGTTTATGGGACAGGAATTTGCACAGCTTCAGGAGTGGAGTGAGGCGAGAGAATTAGACTGGTATCTGCTGGAAAACCCGGATCATAAGCATATGCAGAACTGGGTAAAGAAATTATTACATATTTATCAGAAAAATCCGGCACTCTATGAACTTGACAGCAGCTGGGGTGGATTTGAATGGATCAATGCAAATGATGCTGAGCGCAGTATTTTCAGCTTTATCAGAAAGAGCAAAGACGGAAAGAATAATCTGCTTTTTGTATGCAATTTTACACCGGTGGAACGCAGCGACTACCGCGTAGGCGTACCAAAACACAAGACTTATAAACTGATTTTAAACAGTGACGATGCAGAATTTGGCGGAAGCGGCAAAGAGCGTCCGGTAAATTATAAATCTGTGTCGAAGGAATGTGATGGAAGACCATACTCGTTTGCATATCCGCTTCCGGGCTTTGGTGTGGCAGTATTCCGCTATTAAGAACTGTATAAAATAGCAGAACAGCGTTTGGAATCGTATCGAAAAACTTAATAAATGTGCTGATGTATCCGATATATACATCAGCTATGGATGGCGCAGATATTTCAGGGAAGTGAAAGTATGCGCCATTCTTTTGTCCTGATATAACCGGATTGGTCAGATATAACTGAGTGAAAAGCAGAAATCAGGCAAGGAAAAACTGTACGGAAAGTATGTAAGAACAGAAATGACAAGGAGAGTCGGATCATGAGAATAGATAACCAACAGCAGCAGAATAAGGGCGTGATGGATTTAATGCCGCAGACAGGCGCCGTGGAAGAAAAAAACGGAATTCAGATGTTTGCGGATGCGGTAAAGACAGAGAGTAGTAAAAAATCTGCAGGAACTACGTCTTTTCAGGCAAAAGAGATTACTTATCTGAATCCGGCAAAAGAAGAGAAAAAGACGGTCATAGATGAAATAGAGCAGTCCGGTTCCATGGATGCAGGCGAGCGAAAAGCACAGATGGCTGTGCTTGCGGAAACTACTTCACCGGAAGATTATGAAAAAATGCAGGAGGATGGCTTTTCGCTGGATGATACCACGAGCAATAAGATCGTGACCGTGACGGATAAGATCAAAGCACAGCTGGCAAAGGCGGGGGTGGATATTTCTAAATTTGGAGATGATCTTGATCTCGAACAGCTTGCACAGATCACGGGCAGTCCGGAACTTGCAGTTCAGATCGCAAACAGTCTGCGGGAAGCGGATCTGCCGCTTGCGGATGATAATTTTAAACAGATCGCAGAGACAGTAAATATGGCGGATTCTTTATCCGCATTGGATGATGGCGCTGTAAAATATCTGATTGATAATCGGTTAGAGCCTACGGTGCGAAATATATATTTTGCTGAGCATTCTGCAAGTGCAGGCTATATTTCGGCAGAACAGCAGGATATTTCGTCCTTCCTTCCACAGGTGAAAAACGTGATCGCATCAGCAGGACTGGAAGTAAATGATGATACCATTGCAACCAGTAAGTGGATGTTAGAAAATGATATACCGCTGACGAAGGAGAATCTTACTTATGCACAGGCTCTGCGCCAGACGGGACTGACCACGGGGGCAGAAGATATTGCCGCACTTGCAGCAGAGGCGGTCAGCGAAGGGAAAAGCGCACAGGATGCGGTGATCCTGTCCGGCTATACATGGATGGAGCAGGCGAAAGACGCTGTGGATACCGTAGAAAATGCCACGGATGAAGATCTTGCTTATATCGTGGAAAAAGGATTGCCACTTACCCTGGACAGTTTAAGGGAAGCTGCGGCAAATCGGACATCGGGAACGGCGGCATCAGAAAGCCAGACGGTGGGAACTGTGGCATCACCTGAAGCTCAGAGTGAGGATGCAGCGCAGAGCATTGCGAACGAGAGTTATACCCCAAAAGGGCAGCAGCTTCTGACGGCACGCAGACAGTTAGAAGAAATTCGTCTTGCAATGACGGTGGAAGCAAATTACCGTCTATTAAAACAGGGGGTTTCCATTGACACCGAGCCGTTGGTAAAACTGGTGGAACAGCTGAAGGATCAGGAAAATGCATATTATAAAAATCTCCTGATATCTGAAGGTGTGGATGTGAACGACGAGCAGGTGGAACTTTTTAGAGAGGTCGATAAAAAAGTTTCCGATATGCGTTATGTTCCGGCATATGTGCTTGGAATGAAAGATGCCGAGGTGTCGACGATCAATGGTGTCCATAAAGCCGGTATGGAACTGAAAAGTTCTTTTGAAAAGGCAAGTCAGCAGTATGAGACCCTGATGACAGCACCGAGAACTGATCTGGGGGATTCCATCCAGAAGGCATTCCGTAACGTGGATGATATTTTAAACGACCTTGATATGGAACTGACGGATGAAAACCGTCGTGCGGTTCGGATTCTTGGATATAACAGTATCGAGATCACCCAGGATTCTGTGTTTCAGATGAAAGCAGCAGATGAAGAAGTGCAGCGTGTCTTTAAAAATATGACTCCGGCGGTTGTTACACAGATGATAAAACGTGGGATCAACCCACTGGAAATGGATTTTACATCGTTAAACCAGGAGGCAGAGAATATTAAGAGCGAGGAGTCTGGTAGGGAGGATAACCGTAGATTCAGTGAATATCTCTGGAAAATGGAACAGAATCACGAAATCAGTGAGGAGGAGCGAAGCTCTTATATAGGAATCTATCGTCTGATCCGACAGGTAGAAAATACAGATGGTGCAGCAATCGGTGCACTGATACAGCAGGGATCGCCCCTTACGATGAAAAATCTTCTGACAGCTGTGCGGTCTGAAAAACGCAGCAATAAGATGGATTATTCTGTAGATTCTGATTTTAATGGCGTATCCGGGACATCCAATGGCAGCTCGATTACGGATCAGATTGAGGCAGCCTATCAGAATAACTGCTTAAAAGATGCTTCGGAATTACTGACACCGGAGCGTGCGAAAGTGTTGTTTGATCAGGATTCTGACTGGGAGAACATGACGCCGGAGGAATTTAAAGCAGCGCTGGAGCTGGCAAAAGAACAGGCAGATGAGAGTGGCATTGATGCAGATTATGCAAAAGAGCAGCTTGCGCAGTTAGAGCAGGCAGCAAATGCGGATGAGAGTATTTATCGTATTTTGGATAAATATGATATTCCAAATACAATATCAAATGTGCTGGCAATGGAATCCATGCTCAACCAGCGTAATCAGATGTTTCGTAAGATTTTTGGAAGCAGTATGGCAGACCACAATGGAGACAATCAGGTAGATGCGGATGATTTAGAAGCAATTAAGCAGGAATTGTTAGAGGAATTTGGAGAAGCTGTTTCAGAACCGGCAGATATGGCGGCTGCGCAGGAGAAGTTAGGCGAACTCGCAGAAAATGTGATGAAGACGATGATAAACAGCGATCATGTGACGAGTCTTGATGTGCGTGAGATGAAAATGCTTTCCGCGCAGCTTTCCGTAAACAGTATTCTTGCAAAAGAAGAGCAGTATGCTGTTCCAGTAATGGTCAATGATGAACTTATGAATGTTTCTGTTAAAATCGTGCGCGGTGTGGACAAAAAAGGAATCGTCGATATAATGATGGAAAGTGAATTGCGCGGAAAGATCGCGGCGACATTCCAGGCAAAGGAAGATGGTATACATGGACTGGTCGCCACAGATTCAGAGGAGACGGCAGAACTCTTTGAAGAACAGGCACAGAATCTTATGGATTCGCTTGGCGGAGAGAATGATGATGTTACAGAATTACACTGTGCACACATAAAGGACCTTGATCTGAATCATTTCTCCATGGGAGCGTTTGGAGTCGATGCAAAGAATGAAACTCCGACCTCTGAGGATCAGGATACTTACCGTGTGCAGACCTCACGTTTGTATGGAATTGCAGAGCATTTTATCAAAGCAGTAAAAGGAACACTCGCACAGGAGGCATAAAAATTGATTTTCGGACTACATGGATTCCGATAGATAATTTTGTATACCGATATATATGGCATTTACGAGCTTATTTTGGTAGTCGTCTGTCAAAAGAAGATCTGCCTCTGTCGGATTACTTAGAAACCCACACTCTACAATAACGGTAGGTGTGGGTGTTTTTTTGAGCAGATAATAGCTTTCATTTGCTTTTGCAACGCGGTGATTATCAGGATCAACATTTGCGATCAGGCTGTCCTGGATCGTATCTGCCAGTTTTTTTCCATCCTGCGACTGACCAAAATAAAATACCTGTGCACCGCAGACTTCCGGAGACGGATAGCTGTTCTGGTGCAGGCTGACCGTAAAGATGGGGGCTGCCTCCGTGATGATTTTACAGCGGTTTTGCATATCTTCCGCTTTTTTGTTGGTGTTTCCCTCAGAATAAAGACCGATGTCCGAGTCGCGTGTTAGGATAATCCGGATGGAATCCTGCTTGAATTTATCCCGAAGTTTCAGTGCCAGTGCAAGATTGATGTCCTTTTCCAGTGCGTCATTGGTGCCGACTTTGCCGGGATCGATACCGCCGTGCCCGGCATCGATCACGATCGATAAATTACCGGAAGGTGAGCTGGTCTGTCCGGTGTCCCCGGTAAGCTCTGTATTATGTGCGGAATCTGTGTCCGGTGTGCCTTTTGTGTCTATGTGACTGTTTTGTACAAGTATGGCGCTTTGACTTCCAAGAAAAAATGCGGCGATCACCAGACAGACAGCCATGATAAGTTCTATCTTTTTTTTCATAAAAACCCCGGAGTATCGTTTTTATAAAATATTCACGATATCCGGGGTTTATGTCATAATAAAATGATTGAATATTTGAATGATTGTATTTAATTGATGTATTTAATGATAGTGTCCCAGATAGAAGGCAGCTCTAAACCAAGTTTCCAGAAGGAGCCGCCGGCAAGCTGGTTTTCCTGAAGGACTTTTAATTTCTCTTCCAGGGAAGCAGCATTCTCCACCCATATTTTGTAAGTGATACCATTGTTTTCGTATTGTACATAATATTGACCGTCAATGTCTGACCATACCGGTTCGGCAGCATTTGTACTGATCAGTTTTTGAATCTCTGACATGCTTGTTGCATAGGAATCCAGTGTAAAAAGCTGATAGCTGTCGGCTGAGTCACTGGTGCCAGCAGCTTCATCGGCAGCCTGGGCATCGGCAGCAGCATTGTCTGTTTCATCAGTGTCGTTATTATTGTTATCGGATGTCTGTGTTGTGCTGTCAGCACCTGTGGTGTCATCAACAGGTGTCTCGGACCATACACGGGCATAAAACGGCATGCCTAAGATCAGCTGATCTGCCGGAACTTCTTTTAAGGTATTGGCAACGCCTTCTTTTACAAAGCCGATCGAAGCTACAGATCCTGCTTCCTCAGAACCGGCATAATGTTCATCGTATGCCATGACAACAACATAGTCTGCAAAAGTTGCCTGTTCTGCGCGATTATAGAATGCAGTAAAACTACTGGGAACATAATCGTCCACGGAAAGAACAATGCCATTGTTTGCACATTTTAATGACAACTCCCGTATGAACTGAATATAAGAGTCACCGACTTCAGAACTTAATGCTTCAAAGTCAACATTGATACCGTCAAAATTATATTGAATAGCTGCGGAGATCAGGTTATTGATCAGGTTCTCACGTTTGGATGTATAAGTTAAAACGGATGTGGTGTCGACATCTTTGTTTTCCAGATTGCTTACAAGTGCCCAGACTTCAATACCTTTCTGGTGGCAGTAATTTACATAGTCGGAGCTTGCAAGTGAGGCAATGTTTCCGTTATTGTCATTCAGGTAAAACCATGTAGGGGAGATAACATTGATCCCCTTGGTGTTCTGAAGCACGGATGCAATGGTTGTATTGGCATCTGCGTTTGTGATCTGATGCCATGCCATATTGATCTTAAAATCTTTTTTTATATGTGTAAATTCTTCCGCAACATAATCGCTGGTCAGCGTTTTTGTGGATGTTGCGCCAAGTGCTTTTGATTTGATATATCCGATGATTCCTTCTGCAGTGGATACTTTTGTCCAGGTATCTCCTGTTTCTAAAACGGTAACTTCCGTGTTTTTGCCAATATCTGCGAGGATCGGACTCTTGATGCCGCCTTTTTGACGGAGCTGTGTTTTTTGCTTCGCCGGCGCAGTGGTGTAGTCACCCCAGGCAGTCGTAAGAATTACACGGTTTGGTGAGTCAAGTACTTCATAGGAGAAATCGGAGTACAGTTTTAAAAAGTCGATTGCGATATATGCAGTCTGGGCATCCGCCTTGACAATTGGGTGATCTAAGGAATGAGAATCCTTTGTCACATAATAGCTGGTACTGTCTGCATCCGCAGAAATCAAATCTGTTGCAGTTGTGTAAAGAAGTTTGTTTTCATTGTGATCCCAGTAAAAACGGTCATTCAGATAAGAACATACAGTTTCATAATCAAGATAGACAGTTCCGTTAAGGAGTTTTCCTTTTGCGTCGAGAATCTGGTTATCTAAGATCAGGGCTACGTCCTGTTCGCCGGACAGATTATAATAATCAGATAAATTCATATGTTCTTTGGAAGGTGTATATTTTTCTATGATGCTTCCGAGAAGCATAAAACAGATAATGACGACGATCAGAGCGCCGGCAGCCAAAATAGGGACAAATTTTTTCTTCATGTTAAGAACCCTCTTCTTCTTAAGAATTATCGTTTGTGTTCCTATTGTAGCATAATGATATGTAAATTCAAAGTTATTTACTCTTATTTTACGGCAGAGCTTATGTTCGGTAAAACTCTGCCGTTTCTTTTTGTCGGATTTGTATATCGTCTTAGATATTTTTTCTTATTCTGACCGGGTGGGCATTGAGGTACTCCATCCCTGTCAACTGTTATGATACCGGATCTGTCTGCAAAATGTACAGACCGTTATCAAAGGTTCGTTTTTTTGATCTTATCAAAATGTAATTCTGTTAACACCCCCTCGTTGAATATATAATCTCTCATGTAAGAATTTTCTTCTGTGACGGAAAGCTCTTCTGTGACCTCTTTTGAATTGCTTGGCACACCTTCGAACCAGATGGTTGTCCCCATATGTTCTAAGGAAGAGAGCTCTAAATAAAGCTTTTTCATATGTTTAGAATCCAATGTAGTTATCCCCCGTTATTACTTACTGTATGACAAAGCGGATCAAAGTCCTTTGTTCCCAAAAGGAAATTCGCTGGTTACAATTATGTGATATATTAAAAAAATGTTTTGTGCAGAAACTTTTCAGCAGATAAATTCCTGCAGAATGGAAAAGTGTTCTTTCTTTATATAAAATGGATCCGGAATGGATGGAACACTGCTTATGGAAATCTGATAAAGACGGGAAAAATCACGAATCTGTTTTGGACTTTCCGTTCGTGTTAGACAGTAAAAACCTTCCCCAAGGTTTGTATAGTGACTGATCGATTCTAATAATTCCCGATATTGCCTGATATTCCATGGTGCGAGACTTCCGATGACAAGTTTTCTGTCACAGCGCAGAAATTCATTGATACAGCATTCATTAAAACTTCCAAAATCAAGGAGCAGGATATGGTATCCCTGATTATATAGCTCCGGCAGTTCGTCCGGTGTTATGTCCGGATAGTAATCTACTCCATGAATGTCAAAAACAGTCCGGTCACCCATAAACCCGCATCTGCATGGGAGCGTGGTTTCAGAGGGAATCGTTGAAAGGTTTTTTCTCTTATGCAGCTCTAACAGTGCAGTTTTTTTATGCAGTTTGGAATGGCACAGGTTTGAAAGTGTAATTGCAAGGTGTGTTACACCGGCACCGGCTGTGCAGCCTAAAATACCTATGGTAAGTCTCTTATTTAAGTCAGTTTTTCCGATGTTCCGGATGATGTATCAGCTCCTTTCGTTGTAGAATTTGCATAATAAGACGTTCCTTCTCTGGAGTCACATAAAAAGGATTGGTGTCTTCAGGAAAACAATAGACCGGATTTTTCAGATATCTGGCATATTTTTTTGCAGCATTTTTATTGCCATGGTTGCAGATATATATGTAAGATCCAGTATTTTCAAGCCGGCTGATAAAAGACAGTGTATCTGCAAAATCCCATGGACTGCCGCTTAACAGGATAAATGTCAGGTCGAAATGACCAAAGTCAGAATATTCGCTGGTGTGAGTGCCAAAATCCCTTACCCGGATGACAGATGGTAAAACAGGATCTTCAATTCCGGGACCATAACAGGGAGTGGCGGTAAAATTTTTTGACTGAAAGATTCCCTCGTGTTCTGTGAGCGAAATCCCTGTCTGGGTCATGGATATAAGGTTGTCAGAATGATCCATTGGTATATAACAGCAGGGAATATGTCTGTGATTCAGTGTGTTTACCAGGGATACTGAAAAAAATGTTGCACCGGCACCGGAACGGCTGCCGATCACGGCTATGTTTTTTATGAGATGTGCAAATGAGTGACACGCAGAATATCTCTTTTTGGATGACTGTCGGAAGATAAGACCTTTTTTGACCGGATTTTTTCCCCCGGCAAGTTCTGACAGTGCAAGCATAAGATCTGTGGCTGTCTGGTATCTGGAATCCGGATTCCGGTCGGCCGCTTTTTCTATAATATGCGTGAGTGTTTCAGAACAGTCAGGTGTGCATGCTCTGGCGAGTGCTTCTAACACTTTCCCAAGAGAATAGATATCGGAAGCTGTAGTTACGGTATCTCCGTTAAGAGCTTCCGGCGCTGCATATCCTTCTGTTCCGTATAACTGGAAATTTTTACCGAAAACGGTAATAAATGAAGCAATTCCAAAGTCGATTATTTTTACCTGATTTCCACATAATATAATATGCTCCGGTTTTAAATCCTGATACAGGATAGGGTATGGAGATAAATGATGCAGATAATCAAGAACGGCGCAAATCTGCATGCCGTAATTTATGAATTGTTCCTCTGGAATTATTTCCTGATGGAGAATAAGATCCTCCAGTGAATCACCCTGAATAAATTCTTCTATCATATAAAAAAAATGATCGTCTTCGTCGATATCATATATGAGGGGGATGCCAGGATGATTAAGATTCTTCAGAAGGCCGGCTTCCTTTAAAAGCTGTTCTTCTGAAAAGTTGGAAGTGTTTCGTGCCGTGTCTTTGGGGATACACTTAATAGCACGATAAACTTTCAGTTTGAGATGTTCGGCAAGATAGACAGTGCCGCTGCTGCCGGCACCAAGAGTCGAAATAATACGGTATTTGCCAAACAATAATTTGGTATCTATGCGATATCCGCTCCTTTCTGGGCGTGTCATATTCGCATCTCATGCATAGTTTATATCATGAATTATTTTACATTGCAACTTCTTTTGTAATGTTTGTGTAATATATACAAAGATTAATGCTTATAATACAGCATATGTTACAGAAAAAAAGCAGTTATGGTTTTAGAAAGTTTTAATAATGGTATACTTTACATCGATATTGCATTTGTTTATAATAGATGTACAGTTTACAAGGTTTTCCGGATAAAAGGAAGTGATTGTATGAAAATTGAAAAAGTAAATGATAATCAGATTCGCTGCACACTGACGAGAGAAGATTTAGCAGAACGTCAGATCAAGTTAAGTGAGTTGGCATATGGCACGGAAAAAGCGAAGATGCTGTTCCGTGACATGATGCAGCAGGCAGCATACGAGTTTGGGTTTGAGGCAGATGATATTCCGCTGATGATAGAGGCGATTCCGCTTTCGGCAGATACCATTATATTAGTCATTACAAAAGTAGAGTATCCGGAGGAGCTTGATACGAGATTTTCCAAGTTTTCTGATCCGGATCCTGAGGATTTATATGACGATGCTATTGTTGGTGGAAATGCTCCGATTTCCGAGGGGGCAGATGATATACTTGGATTATTCAAAAAACAACAGGAATTGAGAAATGCAGCAAAAACGCAGCAGAATAGCAATTTCGTACCGTCAGATGGCGGTCAGAAAGAAAAAGAAGATCCGGTCAAGGTCCTTGTAGACATTACGAAATTGTTTATGTTCCAGAATCTCACTGAACTGTCAAAACTCGCGGCTGTGTTAGGCGGTTTTTATAAAGGTAAAAATGACCTGTATGAGGATGTTGCAACACACAGATATTATCTTCTGGTAAGTAAGAGCAGCCAGTCACCGGAGGAGTTTAATAAGGTGTGCAATATTTTATCTGAGTATGGAGCCCAGCAGGCATATTCACCTGCGACGGAGGCTTTTTTGGGCGAACATTACAGACTGGTGATAAAAGGAAAAGCGCTGCAGATGCTTGCCGCATTATAACTGACGGACGATGATTTTATGAACGATAGATCAGTTTGATATCAGAAAAGGATCGTGAAGATGAGCAAAATCATTTTCACGATCCTTTTCTGATGTAATCATTTTTACCTGTAAGATGGTATTCCAAACTTACTATGCAAGGTCTTTTGCAAGAAAATCATTGATCTCTTTTACAAGAGCATCCGGCTCAATTCCATGAACCATAGCAGCCTCTTCGATGGTCTCCATCTGGGAAGACGGGCATCCGAGACAATGCATACCGATATTTAAAAGAATTGGCGCGATGTTTTCGTCAATCTGAAGCAGTTCGCCGATCATAGTAGATTTTGTTACCTGTGTCATATAGTCCTCCTTATAAAAAAATAGGTGTTTTTAGTTTTTATCACAGCTTATTATGCCTGGATGTGGTCATTATAATACGAATCGACAGGGATTGCAATCAGTTCCAACGGAAGTACGAAAAAATAAACATGGAGAATCCGTGAAAAAATTTATGATTTTTCAAACAATCTGCTCTTTAGAGAAAGTGTGTTGAAACCGATATATACAGCAGAGAATTGGGACATGGAATGTCGGAAATACAGCATGGATGCGTGGCGGAGACAATAGAAGGAGAAACAGAATGAGAATTAATTACAATGTGTCAGCAGCGATTGCGAATAAACATTTACTTGGAATTGAGGATAATTTAAGTGCATCGATGGAACGGCTTTCATCGGGACTTAAGATCAACCATTCCAAGGACAATCCGGCAGGAATGGCTATTTCCAACAAGATGAAAGCACAGATTGATGGTTTAAACCGGGCTTCCCAGAACGCATCGGATGGTATTTCTGTTATTCAGATTGCGGATGGTGCTCTGAGTGAAACGACCAGTATTTTACAGCGTATGAGAGAACTTTCCGTGCAGGCAGCGAGTGATGCAACAATGACACCGGCGGATAAAGAAGCAATCCAGAAAGAAATCACTTCATTAAAAGATGAAGTTGACCGTATTTCTACAGATACAGAGTATAACAGCAAAACACTTTTAGATGGTTCATTAGATACCAGGGTTTACACCAAAAATGCAACAAGAGTGGACATTTCTGATCATGTGAAAGCAGGACAGTATCAGCTTTCCATTGATACTGCAGCTACACAGGCCGGACCGGTAACAGCAAATCAGAATTATAATTCCACAGCACCGGTCGGTGCGTCCGGAACAATGAGTATTAATGGTTCTAAAGTAGAGATAGAGGCAGCCGACACCTATGCGGAGGCTTTTGAGAAGATCAGAAATGCAGCAGAGACCGGTGAAACAACCGTGCAGATCGATGGAACCAGCGGGGCACTTTCCTTTACTGCAGACCGGTATGGAATGTCAAGCATATTAGAGATTGGATTTGATAATCAGCAGCTTGCTGCGGCACTTGGATTTACGGCATCCGGAGGAAACAGTGTTGTAGAAGATCCAGAGAATAAAGGCAGCTATGTATACGGACAGATTCAGAATGGCAAAGTGATCGTACCTTCCGGTACAGATGCCGAAGTAACGCTCACAAAACCGAGTGATGGAACCGGGTTTGGTGATACAGCTACGGTAAAAACAGATGGAAATAAGATTACGGTTACAGACAGAGCCGGATTTGAGATGTCATTTCTTGCTGATGCAGGTTATACGGGTAAGCTGGATTTTGATGTCACGGATATCGGAACGATGGCACTTCATATTGGAGCAAATGAGGATCAGGAAACAAGAGTGCGTATTCCGGAGGTTTCCTGCAAGAGCCTTTACATTGATGATGCAGACGTGACGACTGTAAATGGAGCAGGCAGAGGTATCACACAGTTTGACGATGCCATTTCAAAGGTCAGTGAAGTGCGTTCAAGACTTGGTGCATACCAGAATCGTCTTGAGAGTACGGTATCAAGCCTGGATACGTTTGAAGAAAATATGACAGGAGCCCAGTCACGACTGACAGATGCGGATATGGCATCGGAAATGACAGATTATACACATCAGAATGTATTAAATCAGGCAGCAATCTCTGTTTTGACACAGGCAAACGATCTGCCACAGCAGGTATTGCAGATTCTGCAGTAACAGGAGGGATCTGTTTTGAAAAAAGAACAGATAATGGATTTTACAAGAAGGATCAGTCAGAGTAACAGGGGTGGTCTGGTCATTGTGATTTATGACATATTTTTTGCGTATATGGAAGATACAAAAGAGGCACATGATAACGGAGAATGGGAAAATTATAAGACAGCATTGCGGAATGCCTCAAAAACTATCAGTGAATTGATCTCATCGCTTGATTTTTCCTATGAACTTGCAGGAGAGTTATATCGCATCTATGTATTTTGCAGGGAGACACTTGCAAAAGCAATGTATAAAAGGGATTTAAAAGAGGTTGAACTTGCGGAGAACCTGATGAAGAAACTTTACACGGCGTTTGCGGAGGTAATGAAAGAGGATACCTCCGCACCGCTTATGCGTAATACCCAGCAGATTTATGCCGGATATACGTATGGAAAAAATGATTTGGTTGAGACGTATCAGGATTTTGATACTTCCAGAGGATTCTTAGTATAGGAATCCTCTATTTTTTTTATACTAGCGAGTAAAAATTTATAGCGCATTTGCACAGAATATAGTTCATAAATGCAGCAATCAATCATGTCCGGGTCAATTACATTTTCTAAATTACGGTATGCATCCTGTAGATCCTGCGCAGTCTGATGGAGGTCATTCATTAGCACTGTGTAATGCGCATCATTTGTTTTTTCTGGTTGAAAAAAACGAAACATAATATTCCTCCGTCTGAAAAATTCTTTATTTTTAGTATAATCACGAAATTTCCATTCTATACAAAAAACGGAAAAATTGTAAGAAATTATTTGCATAAAATATGTCCGGATGAATAAATTTGATAAAAAGAAGAGAAAAGGATATCTATATGCAGCAAATACAGGGAGAATGGGCAATCATAGGAGTTCTTGGTATGGTCCTTTTTATTGTTGTAATCGGGAAAAAAATACAGATGCTGTTAAATTTTATGATTCGTATTGTTTTAGGCGGAATCGGGATTATTTATGCAAATGATTTTTTTACTTCACAGGGAATAGCGATTAGCGTGGGATTAAATCCGGTAAGCCTTTTGACAATTGGAATCCTTGGTATAGGCGGGTTTGCGCTGCTTTATGGAATTTTGGCATGTAAATTTTTGTGAATAGTCTACAAAGATAGGCTGTTTTGTAAAAAAGTATGGACAAACAAAAAAAGCATTGCTATAATTCGACTTACAAACTACGAAAGAGGTGATGAATTGGGGAACTAATGAATCTTACATTGCTGACGCATCTTACGTTAGCGGTGGTGATGGATTTTGGAAACGGCAGGATCAGTAACCGGCTGATTGTTTCCGGATTAATTTGGGGACTTGCATTTCGACTGCTGGGGGAAGGAAGTGCAGGTGCAGTTCATTTTCTGATGAATATATCTATTCCGGTTATCTTATTATTTCTTTTATTTAGTCTGTGCATACTGGGTGCAGGCGATATCAAGTTATTTTCCATTGCAGGAGGTTTTCTGACACTGACACAGCTTTGCTATCTGATACCTGTGGCGTTTGTTGTGGGGGCAGTGATAGGAGCAGGAAAGATCGTTTACAAAAAAGTAACGGTTGGTTATGCAATTGGGACAAAGACATTCATGCATTTTTCAACAGCAATTTTAATTGGATATTTTATCGTGGTCTGGGGGTGGGGTATTGCATAAACTGGATG
Organism: Roseburia sp.; assembly: GCA_019411365.1. The sequence continues at coordinate 38,743 of DXQT01000001.1, read as the reverse complement.
TGGCATTCTGCGATACGAATGAAACGTACGGGGAAAGATTTGCTGCATATCTGATGGAACATAAGGCAAAGGAATTTACGGTTCATTTATTTCCGGAGCCGGAATTATTTTTACAGAAAATAAAAAATGAAAAATTTGATCTGGTTTTGCTGGGGAGTGGCTTTTCAGAATTTGGCGAACAGGCAGTTTTGTCGGGAATGACCGTGCTGATCCTGTCAGAAAATATACCGGAGCGTCTGTCAGAAGATAATTCTTATCTGCAGTCGGGGAGAAAGCTGACGGTCATTTTTAAATATCAGCCAATGGAGGCGATCCTTCATGAAATGATGGTAGTGACAGGAGGGAAAAAAGCGGGAAAGGAATCATTTACAGACAGATTAACCAAGCTGGAGATAATAGGGGTATATTCTCCAATCGGTCATGAAATGCAGATGCCGTTTTCTATGGTACTGTCTTCTGTACTGGCAAAACAACGACGGATATTGTATATCAATCTGATGCAAAATACCGGATTTTTACAGTTGTTTGACAGTCAGGCAGAATACGATATCGGGGATCTGACCCTTCGATTGAGAAGGGGAACAACAGAATCAGAACAGTTTTTTCAGAGCATATATGAAATGGGAGATTTTTCGTATGTAGCACCATTTCGCAATCCTGAGCAGCTGGGGGAGTTTCAGATGGATGATTACCGGAAACTGCTGGCACATCTGGAAGAAAATACAAAGTTTGATACGGTTGTATTTGATTTTGGAACTGGGATTCCATCCATAGCGGCGTTTCTGGAAGAATGCAGCAGTATTTATTGTCCGGTAAAAGAAGGATATTTCTATGAATGCCAGAAAGCGGAATTTGTTCATTATCTGGAACAGGTAAAGCCGGACGGAATGTCCGAACGGTTACAGTTTGTAAATCTTCCGTTTACCGCAAAAGGAATCCGTGGTGGGGGAAATATGTTAGAACAGCTTGTCTGGAGTGAATTTGGAGATTATATAAGAGACTATCTGGCAGGGGATGCTTATGGAGAAATATAGGTGGAGTGAAGAAATATTTGATGATTTAAGATCAAATATCATAGCAGCACTTGACTTGTCCAGAGAACAAAATGATGAAGAAGTTTGCCGGTTTATTGAAAAGGAAGTGGAAGAATACTCCAGAAAAAATCTGTTAACTCTGAAAGAACGGGAACAATTAGAACATTTATTGTTTAATTCTTTAAGAAAGTATGATGCGATTCAGGAATTATTAGAGGATCCTGAAGTGACGGAGATTATGATCAATGGAGCGTCCCGTATTTTTTATGAGAAAAAAGGAAAATTATTTCGGGCGCAGACACATTTTTCATCTGAGCAGAAATTGGGTGATGTGATACAGCAGATGGCAGGAAACAGTAACCGTATGGTAAATGAGGCATCTCCAATCGTGGATACACGATTAGCAGATGGATCGCGTGTAAATATTGTGCTTTCGCCAATTTCCATAGACGGTGCTGCAGTATCTATCCGAAAATTTCCACAAACACCTATTTTAATGGAAGATCTGATACGGATAGAGTCAATTACAGAGGAAGCCGCAGCATTTTTAAAAGTGCTTGTGATGGCAGGATATAACATATTTATATCAGGAGGGACAGGCTCCGGAAAAACAACGTTCTTAAATGCGCTGTCCCAGTATATTCCGAGGGAGGAAAGGATCATTACGATTGAAGATTCGGCAGAACTCCGGCTTGTCGACAAACCAAATCTGGTAAGACTTGAAACAAGAAATCAGATGTTTGAAGGAGTAAAACCGATTACGATACGGGATCTGATCCGTACGGCACTTCGAATGCGGCCGGAGAGAATTGTGGTTGGTGAGTGTCGTGGAGAGGAAGCGCTTGATATGCTGCAGGCAATGAATACCGGACATGATGGAAGTTTATCTACCGGGCATGCAAATTCCTGTCGGGATATGATGAGTCGTTTAGAAACGATGGTGCTGATGGGAATGGAGCTGCCGCTTACTGCGATACGAAGTCAGATTGCATCCGGACTGGATATTCTGGTTCATCTTGGGAGAATGAGGGATAAAAGCCGTAAGGTCCTGACAATTACAGAAGTGACTGGTATGCAGGAAGGGGAGATTGTGTTGAAAGATCTGTATCGTTATGTGGAAAAACCATCGGACGGAGAAGCAGTCTGTGGAGAATTACAGCGGGTAGGTACACTTTTTAATCAGGAAAAATGTAAAAGAGCAGGAATCACACTTCCTGGTACAGGAGAATAAATGGATTATCGTAAATATCGGTGTAATCTGTGGGAACGACTGGGGTGTCTGGCAGCAGGGACGGCAGTCGCAGCAGCGATCGCGTGGCTGTTTTACCGTTCATGGTATGGAATGGTGCTGGTTATTCCTGTAAATTATCTAATCGTTTCTTATTACAAAAATAAAAAAAGAGATGAACGTGCAAAAAAGCTGATGATTGAATTTCGGGATGCGATCCAGGCCGTTGCAGCGGCATTGCTTGCAGGATATTCCATTGAACATGCATGGAAAGAAGCGGAGCGGGAAATTATGGATCTGTATGGAAAAGAGGCAATGATCACTAAGGAATTGATTCAGATGAATGCAGAAATAAAATTAAACCGGAATGTAGAAGAGATTCTGCATGATCTGGCAGTGCGGAGCGGTGTGGAAGAAATCCAAAGTTTTGCAGAGATTTTTGGTTTTGCAAAAAGGAGTGGGGGAGACTTCCCTCAGATTATCCGGACAACAGCAGCACGCATATCCGCAAAGATAGAAGTAGAGAGGGAAGTGGATACAGTCATTGCCGGAAAGAAGCTGGAGGGAAAGATTATGAGTGTGATGCCATTTTTTATTCTCGCCTATCTGAATCTTGCATCAGGAGAATTTATCGATCCGTTGTATGGCAATCTGGCAGGTGTTCTTGTCATGAGTGCAGCATTATTGGTTTTTGTGGGGGCAATGGCAATAAACAGACGAATTTCAGATATCAGGGTGTAAGGGGAGAAACGGATGATTTTGTGTATTGGAGTTTTGTGCGTGGCAGTTTTGGTGCCGGTTGTGGGAAGAAAAAAAGTATCATCAGAAGTAAGACGTGCGGCAGTTGTTATGATTTTAGTATCGGCTCTTGCAATTTTAGCACAAATTTCAGAAGAAATGGAAAGCGGTGGAATAGAATTAGAACTTGTGCGCCCATCATATGGGGAAGGGGATTATGAGGAAGAAATGACGGTCGATGCAGAAGGTATTTTAGATGGGTATTCCTATCAGGTGGTGGTTCCGGAACGTATTTTGTCGAAACAGGAGGAACAAAAATTACTTGAGGCTGCACAGCAGGAAATTGATGATGAATTTGTGAAAAACAATGGGGAAGTGCGGGAAAAGGCAGAGATAAGAAAAAATTACCAGGAGGGAGCGGTAAGCGCAGACTGGGAATTTGAACCGTATGATGTAGTGGACGATGAAGGGAGAGTGGTTGAGGAAAATATACCCGAAAATGGGATTCTGGTAAAAGCTGCAGTAACGTTAAGATGCGAATCATCAGAGTGCATCAGTGAACGGTATTTTCGTGTAATGCCAAAGGAGCTTGATGAAGAACACAAAATGATCCGTGAAATAGAGAATTATTTAAAGAAGCAGTCAGCAGATCCGGGGGATAGCATCAAACTTCCGGAGCAGCTAAACGGAAAAAAACTGATCTGGAATACCAAAAAAGAACATTTATCTGAAAAAATTCTGTTCCTTGGAGGGGGAATAGTAATCATCCTTCCTTTTGTGGAGCAATCGCGTAAAAAAGAAAGAGAAAAGAAGCGCAAAGCGTTGTTGGAACTGCAGTATGCGGATATGGTAAGTAATCTGGTACTTTTACTTGGCGCAGGAATGACTGTTTCTAAAGCATGGAACAGATTGACAGAAAATTATATGAATGAGCGGCAAAAAAGGACAATTTGCAGAAAAGAAGTCTATGAAGAGATGCAGCGGACTTCATTTGAAATAAAAAATGGAATGGGGGAAGAACGTGCTTATGAGCGTTTTGGAGAAAGATGTGGCGGCTACCGCTACCGCAAATTTGGCAATCTTTTGGCGCAGAATCTGAGAAAAGGAAGCAGGGGTCTGACAAGGCTGTTAGAGCAGGAGGCGGAAGATGCCTTTGAAGAACGAAAAAGTATGGCGCGAAAGCTGGGGGAGGAAGCCGGGACAAAGATGTTGTTTCCGATGATTCTGATGCTCGGTGCGGTGATGTTAATACTGGCATTTCCAGCTATGCGTTCCATGGAATTATAATTTAAAACAAAGGATTTGCCGGTAAAGTGTGTAATGATCATTTCATGAAATTATGGATTGTAAGATTAGAAAGGAGAAATTGTATGAAGGGGTTTAAAGAATTTTTAGGGGAAGAAGACGGGGTGGCCATTATTGAGATCGTGTTGATACTTGTTATTTTAATTGGGCTTATCGTTGTATTTAACACGAAAATCAAGAGCTTAAATACAAAAATTCTTAAGAAGATAACAATAGAGAGTAACAAATTGTTATGAAGACAGAGGAAGAAGGAAGTCTGACCATATTTTCTGCCCTGAGTCTGTTGTTGATTTTATCTTTTCTGCTTGCATTACTGGAAGGAGCAAGGGTATCGGGATTGCAAATGATGGATACCCTTGCGGCAGATACAGGAATGGACTGTGTGGCAGCGGAATATCAGACGGTATTATGGGATAAATATCATTTACTGTATTTGGATGGTGCATATGGTTGGGATCAGTTTGATGAGAATAAAGTGAGCTCCCGTGTCATGGACTATGTGGCTGGAAATTTGTCTGAAACCGGGGAAAACAGTGTGTTTCGAACAAAGCTGTGCGAAGCTTCCCTGCTGGAATATATGTTTGCAACGGATAATGATGGTACAGGTATGCTGCGTCAGGCATCTGCATATATGAAGAGGCATCTGCCGGAGGATGTTGCAAAGAAAATGTATCAGCAATATCAGGATGGAAAAAAGGCGGAGGCAGATGGAAAAACAGAATATAGTGTAGAGGATGCAGATCAGGCCATCATAAATGCAAAAAAGGAAAAAGAACAGGCGGATCAGAATGACAAAGAGGGTGCGCCGCAGGAGGAGGCTGGAGAAAAAAACATCCAGGACAATGAGAATAATCACGCACAGGATGCAGAAGACAGCAAAAAGGAAAGCCCAATCCAGATTGTCCTGCAATTAAAACAGAATGCGCTCCTTGGAATGACGGTATCAGATATGTCGTCTTTATCGGCGAAAGCAGTTGAAGCAAAAGATATGGTTTCGAACAGACAGTGTGAAACTGGGCGGTATGATATGAAAAAGGCAGAAAAAATGAATGTATCTGATCGTGTCATGGTACTGGAATATATTGGAAAACATTTTTCGGATTATACAGAGCCGGGAAAAGGAGATCTAACTTATGAGATGGAATATATCCTGTGTGGTAAAGATACGGATAAGAAAAACCTGGAATCATCCATAGAACGTCTGATGCGGATGCGCGAAGCTGCAAATGTTGCACATATTATAGCGGATAGAGAAAAATTAAATCAGACATTAATGATTGCAACATCACTTGCCGGTTTTTCCGGGAATCCGGCAGTTGTCAAGATTGTTCAAATTGGTGTGGTGGCAGCGTGGGCATATGTGGAAAGTATACTTGATCTGCGAACTCTTCTTTCCGGTGGAAAAATTTCACTCATTAAAAGTGCAGCAGAGTGGACCACGGATCTAAAAAAGCTGGGTGAAATAGTGACGGGTGAGGGAAAAGCAAGAGAATGTAAAAACGGCTTATCCTATCAGGCGTATATAAAACAGCTGCTATTTGCAATGAAAGAGAAAAAAATGGCATATCGTATGATGGATATCATGGAACTTGCCATGCAAAAGGAGCAGAATGGTAAAAATGCCAGAATGGATCATATGATAGACAATATGATCTGCGAACTGCGGTTTGAAGCTAAGCCGTTATTTGCAAAGAGAAGCTTATATGGAGATATGGAAATGGGGGGATATACGTTTTTTAAAAGACAGAAACTGTCATACATAAATAAATAAGGAGGGGATATGGCGGTGTTTCTTACAGAGAAGGAAAAAAAGAAATATAAAATATACAAAAAAGGATCTCTCCCGGAAAGTAATAATATTCTTTCTCATCAGGCGGAGGCCTGCCGCCGTCAGGAGACACCGCCATGTCTCTGGCTGGAAGGATCATTTACATTAGAGGCGGCTGTTATCTTGCCGGTTATGGCATTATTTTTTGTAATGATTCTAATGTTTTTCCGGGTAATGCAGGTTCAGATGGATGTACAAAAGGCATTGGATGATACCGGGCGTAAACTTGCAGTTATGGCAGCGCAGGAGGGTGAAGATCATGAGAAGATCGTTGGGATGGCTGCAGCAAATGTACTTTTCAAGAAAAATATAAAGAAAAGTGACAATATCAACCACTATGTAGTTAATAAAGTGGCAGGTATTAATCTTTTGAAATCAAAATTCACGGAGGATAAAATTTATCTTGTAGCATCTTATGGTGTCAAAATGCCGGTGTGGCTGCCCGGAAAGCCGTATCTTAAAATCAGACAGCATGTCATTTGCCGTAAGTGGACAGGATGGGTGGAAGATAACGGTAATATGGAGATATGGGTGTATGTGGCAGAAAAGGGGAGTGTATATCATACATCGAGAGAATGTACATATTTGAAATTATCAATATCAGCTGTTAATTATACAGATATAAAGAATAAAAGAAATAAATATGGAGAAAAATACCGCGAATGCGAAGTCTGCGCGGAAAAAATAAAAGAAAAAAATACGGTGTTTATTACAGATCAGGGAAACAGATTTCATTATGATTTAAATTGTGGTGGAATTAAACGCACAATTTATATGATACGTCTGTCAGAAGTGAGAAATAGAAAAAAATGCAGTAGATGCGAAACTTAGAAGAATGCAGGAGGATTATGGGAAAATGCTGCAAAATACATTAATACTTGGATTTTTTTCGATATCTGCATTTCAGGATTACAGAAATAGAAAAATAAATATATATTTTTTACTGACCGGAGGTATTATAGGACTCTTATTTCATCTCTATAGTATGGAGTTGAGTATCATAGAGATTTTACTCGGAATGGGGATTGGAATGATGATCTTGTTTTTTGGGTTATGGTCAGGTGGAAGTGTCGGGCGTGCAGATGGAATGATTCTGGTGGTCAGCGGGATATTTTTGGGATTTGAAAAAAATGTGGAGGTATTTGTTATGGGACTATTTTTAGCTGGGATAACATCTTTATTTTTATCGGTGATCAGAAGGAAAGGACGAACCTACAGGATTCCATTTGCCCCTTTTTTACTGGCGGGTTATCTGTTCGTAATGGTGATGGAATGAAGGAATGGGAAGCATCCATTACCATTGAGGCCGCAATCATTATGTCAATGGCGATGTTATTATTTTTCATTATTATGAAACTTGGACTGCAGTTGTATGACGAGACGAGAACACTTGCAGGGGGAATTATAAAAGATCAAACAGTAAATGCGGTAAAACTGTTTTATGAGCTGGAAAGGGTGAGAGAATTATTTTGAGTATTCAATTTAGTTATTACAGAAATATTCATGCCAGTCATATGATTTTAACACCGGCATTAGAAGGAGAACCATGGGAAAAAGAAATGCTTTGGAGAAACAGACCCGGGGAACTTATATTGCCGGAGTATAATAGCAGAAACGGACAGACACAGTTGTGGTATGACATAACAGGAAAACAGGCAGTGGATATGTTAGCGGAATTGTCAGATATCAGTTATGAGATATTTATTAAAATATGTGAGGCGGTTGTTGCGATGGCGGAGGTACTGGATGGCTTGCTGATATCTCCGGATATATTGCTGCTGCGCCCGGAAAGTATTTTTTTTGACAATCAGACAGAAAATGTCAGTTTTTGCTGTTATTTTGGAAATGAAAAGGAGATAGGAAAATCATTTCATGAGCTGTTAGAGTATCTTCTGGCAAAATTAGACCATAAAAATGTTAATGG
>DXQT01000001.1:0-30676 GCA_019411365.1 Roseburia sp. | reverse complement strand
CAGACGGCATATGAGTTATTTGAATATACCAGAATGGATGGATACTGTATTGCAGAAATAAAAAAGATACTGAGAAAGGCTGAATATACAGAGGATGTACCAGAAAAAATTACAGAGACGGTGTGGAAGGAAGAGGAGTCTGAGTATATGTCGATTCCTGTGGAAAATAAGAAAAAAGGGATCCTGCGTTTGTGGCAGCAAAAAGAGCAGAACATATTTGGAAGGATCCGTAAATTATTACAAGGGGGAAAAATACCGGAGAAAAAAGTGGAGCCATTTGTATTTGAACCGGAACCAGAAATTAACATGCACCAGCAGAATCCAACTGTTTTACTTGCTGATCTACCCAAAAAGGAATATGGAATACTAAAATATGAAGGAAATGGCACCTGCAGTGAACTTTCGATAGATCATACCCCATATATTATAGGAAGTGAATTGGATTGTGATGGTGTGATACCGAGTGGAACAGTGAGCAGGCATCATGCGCGGATCACCAGAAAAGGGGAGGTTTACTTTATAGAGGATCTTAATTCTTCCAATGGGACCATGGTAGGCGGAGAGTTACTGAATTGCAGGGTAAAAATGAGCCTTCAGGCGCAGGAAACGGTTATGTTTGCGGACGAAAAGTTTAGATTTATTTAAGAAAATAAAAAGACATACATATTTGCAATCTTTTTTTGCTACGTTATAATGAACTTTAGCGAGTTCATATTATGTGTGGAAAACATGCACAATAAATACGGCTATAATTAAATCAGAGGGCAAATATATGAACAGAGAGATAGAACAGGCAATACTTACAGAAGGTTACCGGTTTTGCAGGGTACAGCCGGAAAATATCGGCGTTTTTTATAAATACTACCAGCAGGGATTTCATGTGGTAATGATGATATCGCTGGAAGATACACAGGCTTTGACAGTAGAACAGCATCAGGTAATGCAGGAACGTGTGATGGATCTGTTTTATCATCCGCAGGGAAGACTTGCAGATTTTCCGGAAGGCTATCCGGTTTATCATGTGGAATTGCTTACACTGCTGTCTGGTAATAATACGGATATGATGCATCAGTTATGCTGTATGCAAAAAAATGTCTGGGGTTACGACATGAAGCAGGGCAGACTGATCATTTATGAGAATCAGCCGGGGGATTTCTGGGGACTTAAAAATGCACTGGAGAATTGCAGAGCCGAATCAAAAAGTACCGGAAGTACAAATCCAGGTTTTTCTCTGAAGGGACTCTCCTATACTACGATAGCGATTGCTGCCATAAATGTGATCGTATATCTGATACTGGAAATTCTGGGAGATACGCAGGATCCGTTTTATATTGCATCCCATGGCGGAATGTACCCGGAGTTCATACAGATCAATCATCAGTGGTGGAGGATATTTACAGCGATGTTTATTCATTTTGGTTTACCACACCTGGTAAACAATATGGTAATATTCTGCTGTGTTGGATCGAGACTGGAGCGGGCAGCAGGTCATTTTAAAATGTTTGTAATATACATGTTATCCGGAATTGGTGGAGGATTATTATCCTATTTTATGATGTTATACAGCGGAGATTATGCAGTATCAGCAGGCGCATCCGGTGCGGTGTTTGGCACGATTGGCGGTTTGATCTGGGTAGTGATAAGACATCGGGGCAGATTTAAAGGTTTAACGGTAAAAGGAATGATCCTTATGGCGGTATTGAGTCTGTACTATGGTTTTTCCACAATTGGAATTGATAACTGGTGTCATGTTGGAGGAATTCTTACCGGATTTCTTGCGGCGATGATTTTATACCACAAAAAAGTGGAAAATTGTTGATTATAAGAATAAAACTTTATATACTGAAAACAGTATTTGGTGAACATGCAGGAAGAGGTAGAATATGAAAGTAAACATTTATTATGGTGGACGGGGATTGTTAGATGATCCTACATTATATGTGTTGAACAAAATGGAAGAAGTATTGCAGGAACTTCGCGTGACAGTGGAACGCATTAATATTTATGAGCATAAAAATGAGATCGCAACGCTTCCGCAAACGATGAAAGATGCGGATGGTATTATTCTTGCGACCACCATCGAGTGGCTTGGGATAGGCGGCTACATGCAGCAGTTCCTGGATGCCTGCTGGCTGTATGGCGATAAGGAAAAGATAAAAACGACTTATATGCAGCCGATTGTCATGTCTACAACATATGGAGAGCGCGAGGGCGAACTGACATTGCAGAGTGCATGGGAGATTTTAGGTGGACAGCCATGCCCGGGACTTTGCGGATATGTTGAGGATCTTGTCAGTTTTGAGATGAATAAGGACTATACCGTTCTGATTGAGAAGAAAGCAGAAAATCTTTACCGGACGATCTCGCAGAAAGTAAAATGTCTTCCAACCAGCAATCAGGCAGTAAAACAGACCATATTAAGGACTCCTCAGTTAGAGCTTACCCCACAGGAGAGTGAGCAGTTGTCAAAGTATGTGTCGGATGACACATATGTGAAAAAACAGAAGGAAGATATCGAAGAACTTGCAACGATGTTTAAGGGAATGCTTGGTAAGTCCGAAAAAGAGGATGAAGAGGCTTATATTGAAACATTTCGTGCACAGTTTGCACCGCAGCCAGAATTTAGGGCAAGATATCTGTTTATTATAGAGGGCAGGAAAAAACCGCTGTTTCTGGAAGTAAATGAAGGCGAGCTTACCATTCACTATGGCCAGGAAGAAAATATTGATGTCTATGCAAAATTAAAACCGGAAGTTATGGACAGTATCGTAGATGGACGGATGACATTTCAGAGAGCATTTATGACAGGGGAAATGACTGCGAAAGGAAACTTTAAGATCCTGCGTATGTTAGATACCATGTTTAATTTCGCACATTGATGCACAAAATCTGCAGGACGTCGCAGCAAATACGTTGATTACGCAAATAAAAGGAAGTGCAGATGCACGGAAATGGAGGATAATAGATAAAATGAGAGATGCAAATTGTATTTTTTGTAAAATTATTGGAGGCGAGATTCCGTCCAATACGATTTATGAAGATGATGAGTTCAAAGTAATTCTGGATGCAAGCCCGGCATCAAAAGGACATGCATTGATCCTGCCAAAGGAACATTATGCAGACATTTATGAGATTGATGAAAAGACTGCAGGACATGCAATGCAGCTTGCAAAAAAACTTGCAAAACATATGACGGATGTTTTAAAGTGCGATGGATTTAATATTGTGCAGAATAATCATGAAATTGCTGGACAGACAGTATTTCATTTTCACATGCATCTGATCCCTCGTTATAAGAATGCAAAAAATAATGATATTCTGATCTGGGATCATGAAGAGTTTACACCAGAAGAGATGGCGGAGATCAGAGATTCTTTAAAGATGTAAAAAGATTGCTGAATAATCAGTTTTTTGACAATCGTTATACAACGAAAGAGGAACAGACATATAAAAAATATATATCCGTTCCTCTTATCTTAAAAATCATTTTTTAGATGCGTCTAAAATCAGTCCGATAATCGTATCAATGGAATTACGGCTGTTACTGTTTTCCATTGCCTCAATATATGCTTCCTTTTTGTGGAAGACATGTTCAATTGCTTCAAGAAGTGTTGTGTTTGACAGTTCTTCTTCCTCTAACACATAACTAAATCCCTGGGAACGAAACGAATTTGCATTCAGAATCTGATCTCCACGGCTGGCAGCGGCGGAAAGAGGAATTAAAATATTAGGCTTGCGCAACGCAAGAAGTTCACAGATTGCGTTTGCACCTGCGCGGGAAATGACAAGATCTGCAAGAGCAAACATATCGGAAAGCTCTTTGTTGGCATATTCAAACTGTGCATATCCATCTGTCGCAGTTAATGTATCGTCCAGATTACCTTTTCCACAGAGATGAATCACATTATAATTTTTCAAAAGTTCAGGAAGCAGGCCGCGGATCGCTGTATTTATTACACGGGAGCCGGAACTTCCACCAACGATCAGAATTGTCTGTTTACTGTGATCTTTAAAATGACAGAGCGAAAAAGCAAAGTCGGCATTTCCTGTTAAAAGTTCCTGACGAATCGGGGAACCGGTCAGTACTGCCTTTTCTTTCGGAAGATAAGAAAGTGTTTCAGGAAAATTACAGCAAACTTTTGTTGCGCTCGGAATGGCAAGCTTGTTTGCAAGTCCCGGAGTCAGATCAGACTCATGTATAATGGCAGGAACTTTGCAGTGTTTTGCAGCTAAAACAACTGGGACAGAGACAAAGCCGCCTTTAGAAAAAACGACATCCGGTTTTATCTTTTTTAAAAGCCGGATCGACTGCGCATATCCTTTTAATACTTTAAATGGATCTGAAAAATTCTTAGGATCAAAGTAACGTCTTAATTTTCCAGAAGAAATGCCATAGTAAGGAACACCCTGTTCCTCGATCAGCCGTTTTTCAATTCCTTCATAGGAACCTATATAAGAAATTTCAAAACCTTCATTTCGCAAGGCTGGCATCAATGCGATATTTGGTGTGACATGTCCTGCAGTGCCGCCCCCGGTCATTACGATTTTTTTCATAGAATAATCCCTTTCCTGTAACATTTTGCACTTCCCTATTTATAATACCCTTATGCATAAAAGTCAAGAAAAGACTTATAAAATGGAAAACAGGAAGAGAGAGAATTGATAAAAAGCAAAGAATTGAAAGGGAAAAATGTCGGAAGTTGCGGTCAAAACACGGCCGAAAGACCTTTTCAAATGGTTCTGTTCTTTCTATAATTAATAAGAAAAAGGGACAATACATAAATTTATTGATAAGTCCCGGAAAAGAGAGGTGGTATACATGGAGCAGATGGGAACCTTTATGGCAGAATATGCAGAATGGTTTTATATGGGAAGCAGTATTGTGATATTGATCCTTCTGATTTATGTATTACACAGGATAAAAAAAACAGAGCGAAAAAACCTTATGATGAACAGGGAAATAGAAAAAAGATTGCAGCAAATAGAAAAACAAAACAGACAAAAAGAAACCGAAGATAGAACAGAAAACGAACATGAAAAAATGACCGGTAAAATAAGGCTGAAGGAAGACACTGATTTACACCAGACGCAGGTATTGCAAGGTCTGGAGAAAGGAAAGCAGAATGCAGAGTCCGTGACCGTGATCCATGATGTTATAGAGGAGGTTTTTTCGTAAAATTTGGAATAAAATGTCAGATGCTTGACATTTCATGTTTGCTTTGCTATAATCCTCATTGTAATAAATCCGTAATAATTGTAACAAAGATGAATAAAACGAAACAAAGGTGTAATACTATTTACATAAGATGGTAAACACTGATGGAGGTTTTCTATGAATTTAAGAAAAAGAGCAATCAGCGGAATCATGCTTGCCGGTTCTATGGTAGTGATGTGCGCGATTGCAGATGCAGCCAGTACAGTTTCAGCAGAGGCAGTAGCGGTTGTAGCAGACACAAGGACGGACTTAGCTACAGATGGGACAGCAGGTGTTGTTGCACAGTTAAACCAGATAAACACAGATATAGTGGAGATGGCAGCAGCAGGGATTGAACACTCCCAGACCATACTTGTTGCTTCAGCAGATGAGGAAGCGCAGGCAGTGGAAGATACAGATACATTGGAAAATGCATCTGTAGTACAGAATGAAGCAGCATCCATAGAGGAATCTGCACAGATTGAATCAGAGGAAGATGGCACGGCACAGGATGCGGGTACTACAGAAGATATACAGGAAACAGTTGAAGAAAACGCAACAGATATAGAAAATACAGAAAACACTGAGACCGAGAATACAGAAGAGACAGAAAACATCGAGAATGCTGAGGATGCCGGGAATACAGAGAATACAGAAGATGCTGAGTGGCAGAACCGTCTGATGGCAGATGTTGATGAGTTTTTATATGTCAGGGCATCTGGCGGTGCGGATGCAGAGATTATCGGTAAATTATATAAAGGTGATGTGGCAGACGTTGTCGAGAGCGGAGATACATGGACTCATGTGGTATCCGGTGATGTAGACGGATATGTCAACAATGATTATTGTGTATCCGGTGAGGACGCACTTGCCTATGCACAGGAAAATGTTGAAACAGAGGCACAGGTCAATACGAATGGACTTCGTGTCAGAAATGAAGCGTCCGAGGATGCGTCCGTTATCACTGCAGTTTCCGAAGGAACGACATTGACGGTCGATACAGATGCTGAGGCAGAAGATGGCTGGGTAGCTGTAAAATATAAAGGACAGACCGCATATGTCAGTGCAGATTATGTTACGACAGAACTTGCACTTGGCGAGGCAGTTACAATCGAAGAAGAAAAGGCAGCATTAGCAAAGAAAGCTGAGGAAGAGGCAGCGGCACAGGCTGCGCAGACTACAGAGACATCCACCGTACAGAATGCTTCAGTTTCAGCATCTTATGATGATGTGACACTTCTTGCAGCACTGATCCAGTGTGAAGCAGGAAATGAATGTTATGAAGGACAGCTTGCAGTTGGGGCGGTTGTTATGAACAGACTTCGTTCCGGTGCATATCCATCCAGTATTTCTGGTGTTATTTACCAGAGCGGTCAATTCCCGCCGGCAGGACAGGGAATGGTTGCGAGTATCGCAGCAAACGGACCAAAGAGCAGCTGCGTACAGGCAGCACAACAGGCATTGGGCGGTTCTGATAACACTGGTGGTGCAACCTGTTTCTCAAGAGCAAGTTCCGGACGCGCCGGTGTTGTAATTGGAAACCATGTATTTTATTAAAAACGGCATAATATGATTTTAGACAGGTATTTCGGAAACGGAATACCTGTTTTTGCGTTTTCCTATGTTAAGGAAGAAGCTGTTAAATTATTCAAAAGGGATTGACAGATCACAAAGAACAAAGTATTATTTAAAGGAACTTCATACTGCAATGCTTTAAAGTGAAAAAGAAAAACGCATTATGAACACAATAGATTCAATGTTTTACAGGCAAATCTATTGATATAAATAAAAAAGTCAGCGCAAAGAGAACAAAATGTCTTTTAACAGGATGATATCGATAACTGATATAGAAAAACGGCGCAGAAACGGAGGACAAAATGGAAATGGAAATGGAGTTCTTACGGAAACTTCCGACACCGGCAGAATTGAAGGAAGAATATCCGGTAAGTGCACAGGTTGTTGCAACTAAGGCAGAGCGTGATGATGAGATCCGCGCAATCTTTGAGGGAAAAGAAGATAAATTAATTCTGGTGATCGGACCGTGCTCTGCGGACAACGAGGATGCGGTAATTGATTATATTTCAAGACTTCGCAAAGTACAGGATAAAGTTGCAGATAAGATTTTTATGATTCCACGTATTTACACGAACAAACCAAGAACGATTGGAATCGGTTATAAGGGTATGCTGCATCAGCCGGACCCGGAAAAAGAAACGGATATGTTAAAAGGAATCATAGCGATTCGCCAGATGCATAAACGTGCAGTGGAAGAGACCGGTTTTACCTGTGCGGATGAGATGTTATATCCGGAAAATCACAGATATTTGTCAGATCTGCTTTCTTATGTAGCAGTAGGTGCACGTTCCGTGGAAAACCAGCAGCACAGACTGACGGCAAGCGGTGTTGGTATTCCGGTAGGTATGAAAAATCCAACCGGCGGTGACATTGCAGTCATGATGAATTCCATTATTGCTGCACAGAACAGCCATACATTTTTATACCGCGGCTGGGAAGTAAAAACACAGGGAAATCCATATACGCATGCAATTTTGAGAGGTTATGTGGATAAATTCGGAAGAAATATTCCGAATTATCATTACGAAGATCTGCAGAATCTGCTGGAGCATTATGAGGATGCCAATTCGTCAAGCAATCCACTTGCAAATCCAGCAGTTATCGTGGATGCAAACCATTCCAATTCCGGTAAGAAATTTGAGGAACAGATCAGAATCAGCAAGGACGTGCTGCATAGCTGTAAGATGTCGGCAGATATTCATAAGCTGGTCAAGGGACTGATGATCGAGAGTTACATCGAGGACGGAAACCAGAAAGTTGGAGAGCACTGCTATGGCAAATCCATTACAGATCCTTGTCTTGGCTGGGAGAAAACAGAGAAGCTTATTTATGAGCTGGCAGAACTGTGGTAAATGCCATGTACCGTATTTTGATTGTAGAAGATGACGAAAGTATAGCACGGAGTGTCAAAACTCATCTGGAAAGTTGGAATTATGAGGTATGCTGTGCCGAAGATTTTTCCAATGTGGCCGGTACGTTCGCGGCGTTTGATCCGCAGCTTGTACTGATGGATGTGAAACTTCCTTTTTTCAATGGCTACCACTGGTGCAGTGAGATCCGCAAAGTATCAAAAGTGCCTGTTATTTTTGTATCGTCCGCGTCGGATAATATGAATATTGTCATGGCAGTCAGTATGGGCGGAGATGATTTTATCGCAAAACCATTTGATCTTGGGGTGCTGACTGCAAAGGTACAGGCAATGCTTCGCAGAACCTATGATTTTACAGGACAGAGTGCTGTTTTAGAGCATAAAGGTGCCATGCTGAATCTGACAGAGGCAGCATTATTTTATGAGCAGGAAAAAATAGAATTGACGAAAAATGAATTTAAGATCCTGCAGGTACTCATGGAAAATAAACAGAAAGTTGTATCAAGAGATACGCTGATGGTAAAATTATGGGAAAGTGACAGTTTTGTGGATGAAAATACGCTTTCTGTCAATGTAAACCGTTTGCGGAAAAAACTGGAATCAGTGGGGCTTTGTGATTTTATTGTAACGAGAAAAGGAATCGGGTATCAGATCGGATGAGCGGAATTATTTCTTATGTAAAAAGAATTGGTGTCTGGCTGTGCATTGTCATTGCATGTGAAACGATCATGATCATCACGATGATGCTCAATAAAATACCATTCGCAGAAATTGGTTATGGAATATTTATTTCACTGTTTCTGCTGCTGATACTTCTGGCTTTTGATGCGATGAGGTATTACAGGCATTATCAGAAGGTAAAGGAGTTAGAGCATACCATCATGCTCTCCACGGACGGGATGCCGGAAAATGCAGACCTGCTGGAAAATGAGTACCAGAAGCTTCTTCGGATATTATCGGATGAATATACAGGGGCGCAGAGCCGGGCAGCCACAAGACAGAAAAATATGCAGGAATATTATGCCATGTGGGTTCACCAGGTCAAGACACCGATCGCAGCACTGCGGCTTCTGCTTCAGAATAAAAATGATGAGGGGCAGATGACAGAGGAACTTACCGAGCTGTTTGGGATTGAACAGTATGTGGAGATGGCATTGCAGTATCAGCGTCTTGATTCGGAAACGACGGATTTTGTATTTGAGGAGACCGATTTAGATGAGATCATACGGACTTCCGTGAGAAAATACGCCAGGCAGTTTATTGCAAAAAAAATCAGTCTGAGCTATGAGCCGGTTGAAACAACGGTGATCACCGATAAAAAATGGCTCTCATTTGTCATAGAACAGGTGATATCGAATGCGGTCAAATATACAAAAACAGGTGGTATTAAAATTTATCTGGAGGATGGGGATGGAACCATGTCGGTGCCAGTGCAGAAAGCATCTCATAGAAAAGAAGATGATGGGGAGAACAGCGGCATGAAATCGGTTCGCCTTGTCATTGAGGATACCGGAATCGGGATCCGGGCAGAGGATCTGCCGCGTATCTGTGAGATGGGATATACCGGCTGTAACGGACATGAGGGACAGCATTCGAGTGGAATCGGTCTGTATTTGTGCAGCCGTATTTTAAAGAAACTGGGGCACACATTTTCCATTACTTCAAAAGAAGGGGTGGGAACGGTTGTAAAAATTGGTTAAAGTGGCTATTTCAGGTAAAAATGTATAATGGAATAAAAATGTAATCTTACAGGAATGTAAGATACGGCAGGGAAATGTAAGCTGGTTCGATGGCATACATTTCCCTGTTTTGCTATACTGGGTACAGTCCTTGAGGAAATGAAATAAAATTGCTGCGGTAAAAACGATGCTTACAGCAGCAGAAAAAATATGAGAGTAGAAAAGACGAGGAGGAACCTGATATGGCACTTTTAGAGGTAAATAATTTAAAGAAAATATATACCACGCGGTTTGGAGGAAACCAGGTGGAGGCATTAAAATCGATGAATTTTTCGGTGGAGGAAGGCGAGTATGTGGCGATCATGGGAGAGTCCGGCTCTGGAAAAACGACGCTCCTCAATATTCTTGCCGCACTGGATAAGCCGACTGCGGGAGAAGTCCTTTTGAACGGGAAAAATATTGTGACGCTCCGTGAGAAAGAGATCTCTGCATTCAGACGGGATCATCTCGGATTTGTTTTTCAGGATTTTAATTTATTAGATCAGTTCTGTTTAAAGGACAATATCCTGCTCCCGCTTGTACTTGCCGGTGTAAAACCGGAGCAGATGGAGCCAAAAGTATATCCGCTTGCAAAAAAACTTGGAATTGAAGAACTTTTGGAAAAATATCCGTATGAAATCTCCGGTGGGCAAAAACAGCGTGTGGCAGTGGCGCGTGCACTGATTACAAATCCACAGCTGATCTTAGCAGATGAACCGACCGGGGCACTTGATTCGAAGGCAACCGACAGTATCCTGGCATTATTTAACCAGATCAATGAGGATGGACAGACGATCCTTATGGTAACACACAGTATCAAGGCAGCAAGTCATGCGAAACGGGTGCTGTTTATCAAAGATGGAGAAGTATTCCATCAGCTGTACCGCGGAGATATGAGTACCGAGGAACTTTATGCGAAAATATCCGACACACTCACTATTTTAACGACAGGTGGTGAGCGTCATGAATAAACTTTATCTGAAACTTGCATGGAGCAACCTAAAAAACAGCAGACAGTTTTATCTGCCTTATGTGATCGCAGGAATGTTGTCAGCCATGATGTTTTATACGATGTGTGCGATCCAGGGGAATGAAGGGCTCTCAAAGATGCGCGGAGGAGCCAGTGTCCAGATGGTTCTTTTCTTTGGAGTGATCGTCGTAGGTGTGTTTGTCAGTATCTTTTTGTTTTATACGAACAGCTTTATTATGAAGCGCAGAAAAAAAGAACTTGGGATCTATAATATTCTTGGAATGGAAAAAATCCATATTGCCAAAATCATGGCATGGGAAACGGTTTTTTCTTTCCTGATCGCAGTTGGCGGCGGCCTGATACTCGGTATCGTATTCCAGAAATTACTGACTATGTTTTTGTACCGGCTGACCGGATTAGATGCAGCAATTCCGTTTTACATTTCAGGATGGGGATGCCTTCATACCGCAGAACTTTTTGGTGCCATTTATGTATGTATTCTTCTTTACAATCTGATGCAGATCCGGCTTTCAAATCCGGTGGAATTGCTGCATAGCGGAAGTACGGGAGAACGTGAACCGAAAACCAAAATTCTGCAGGCAGTGCTTGGAGTAGTTTGTATTGCAGCCGGTTATTATATGGCAATCACTGTGGATAACCCGGTAAAGGCGATTACTCTGTTTTTCGTTGCAGTCATGCTGGTTATTATCGGAACCTACTGGCTGTTTAATGCCGGCAGTATCACATTTTTAAAATTACTTCGGAAAAACAAGCGTTATTATTACCAGACCAGACATTTTACAACGGTTTCCGGCATGATCTACCGGATGAAACAGAATGCTGTGGGACTAGCAAATATCTGTATTTTGTCAACAATGGTACTGGTTGTGATTTCTATGACAGTATGTATGTACGCCGGACTTGAAGATGAGTTAAAAACACAGTATCCGGCAGAGCTGGAAGTACTGTTTTATGATCCGGATGGACAGCAGGATTCCGGGACATTTGACCGGATGACAGATGAGATTGAAAATGTGATAAAAGAAAATGGCAGAGTAATAACAGGCAGACAAAAAGGAATCTATGCGGGGGCGGCAGTCATGCTGTCTGGAAATAAGGTTATGGCGCTGGATCGTTCTAATATGGATTTTTCCAATATGTATATGCTTGAAGTTATGACAAAACAGGGATTTGAGGAATATATGCAGGAATCAATCCCGGATATTTCAGATGGAAGCGTGGCAATAATGGCAGATCCTGTGTATGAGCTGGAAAGCATTGTGATTGGTGATGATGAGTATCCGGTGGAACAGACCATGAAAATTCCGGGGAAAGATGCAATGACGGAATTAGTGGGAGGTACTGTAATCGTAATTGTAAAAGATGAAACTGCATTAGAAAAGATGCGTCAGCAGTTATCAGATATGGAGACGGATGCCTATGGGGAAGATCGAAAAGTTGACCTTACCTATATGATGAACTTTGATATGAGTGGATCTGTGGAAGAAAAAATTGCCTGCGCAAATGCTGTGCGGGAGCACCTCAATGAATGGCAGAATGATGAGACAAATCCACAGATTATGCGGTTGGAGTATAATGTAGTATCAAGAGCGGAGGGCCGCATAGATTATGAGTCAAGCAATGGCGGTTTGTTTTTCCTTGGACTGTTTTTGGGAAGCATGTTTTTGATGATCACGGTACTGATTATTTATTACAAGCAGATATCCGAAGGTTATGAAGACAAGGAACGGTTTGCCATCATGGAGAAAGTCGGAATGAGCAACGCAGAGGTAAAGGCCTCGATCCGTTCCCAGGTGCGCACGGTATTTTTCCTGCCGCTCGTCACGGCAGCATGTCATCTTGCAGCAGCATATCCGATGCTAAAAAAACTGCTTGCACTGGTGGCTTTGTATAACGGAACCCTGTTTGCATGGTGCTTAGCAGGCACAGTGCTGGTATTTGGACTGATCTATCTGGCAGTCTTTGCAGTTACATCAAGAAGCTATTATAAAATTGTGGGAAATCAGGTATAAGACGGCTGCCGCATCTGTTTTGCAATGGACAGATGCGGTATTTTTGACATTGGAATCCGTTCTGTGTTAGAATCAGTCGAAATTAAAAAATGAGAGTTTGAAGATGGAGATCGTATGACTGTGCATTGTCCCTAAAAGGATAGAAACGAGGAAGATTATGGAACAGATAAAAAATATTATTTTTGATGTGGGGGATGTTTTACTCTCCTACCGGTGGAAATATATGCTGATGGATTACGGGCTTTCAGAGGAAGAAGCAGTGCGCATTGGAACAGAAATGTTTGATGATCCGGAAGGATTGTGGGGACTGCTTGATCTGGGAACCGTCCCGCAGCAGGAGATCATTGAGCGTTATTGTAGAAAATATCCGGCAGATGAAAAGGTGATCCGCTGGTTTATCGGGCATGGAGAGTATATGCCCGTAGCAAGACCTGCAGTCTGGGAACTTGTACACGAACTGAAAAAGCAGGGGTACGGGGTGTATCTGCTATCCAACTATTCAGAGGAATTATTCAAAAAGCATACAGAATACGCGGATTTCATGAATGATATTGACGGACTGATCGTGTCCTATATGGTGCACAAAGCAAAACCGGATCCGGCGATTTATGCGGCACTCTGCGAGAAATATGAGTTAAATCCATCTGAATGTTTGTTTTTTGATGACCGTCTGGAAAATGTACAGGCGGCGATAAGCTACGGCATGCAGGCGAAGCGGGTATTGTCAAAAGAGGGGCTTGTGGAGGATCTGGAGAAAATTGTGCAGGTGTATGAGATTTCGCAAAAGAAATAGGGGTTGTTTTTTTTGCATTCAATGCATATAATATACTTAACAAGGGAGCTGGTCGGATAGCTTGTACCTATCCGTTCCGGCGTTATGTCTTAAGTTATAGAATAACCGTCCAACCTTTAGCCGGGGAGTGGACGGTTATTTTTTGCGCTTATTATCTCTAACAAGCGTAATGATTGCACAAAGCATGATGACAAAGGTAAATAAGTCTGAGTATGTAACCATAGCTTGTCCCCCTTCCGCAAGGTCTCGGAACGGATGGCAAGAACCGTCTAACAGCTCCCTTGGTAAATATATTAAATTATCAATGTACCTCAAGGGGAAATAAGAATTTCTATGAAAAATAAAAGAGAGCAGACAACGGGAATCGAACCCGCCTCCTCAGCTTGGGAAGCTGATATACTACCGATGTACTATGTCTGCCCGTAATGAAATAACTACTAATTATTATAGCAAAACGAAAAAAGATTGCAACCGTTTTTTTGACGGTGTAAACTGAGAGAGAGAAACATTGGAGGAAACGATAACGATATGAAATATCCAGAATTTTTACCGGAAAACGGAACGATCGGTTTTGTGGCACCATCTTTTGGCTGCAGTATAGAGCCGTACCATACAGCATTTTTAAATGCACAGAAGAAATTTACCGGACTGGGACATAGATTAGAACTTGGACCAAACTGTTATGCGTCGGAAGGAATCGGCATCAGCAACACTCCGGAAGCATGCGGGGCGGAGCTGACAGAATATTATTGCAGCGATAAAAATGACATACTGATCTCCTGTGGCGGCGGTGAACTGATGTGTGAAATCTTAGACAAAGTAGATTTTGACAGGATCAGGGTGACAAAACCAAAGTGGTATATGGGATTTTCCGATAATACTAATATGACATTCCTGCTTGCCACGCTGTGCGATACAGCATCTATATATGGACCATGTGCGGCGGCATTCGGCATGGAACCGTGGCATGAGAGCCTTTGGGATGCCTATCATCTTCTGCGTGGAGAAAAAAGCAGTATAGAGGGCTATGCACTGTGGGAAAAAGAAGGAAAAAAAGACGAGGAACATCCGCTTGAACCATACAATGTGACAGAAGAGAAAAAACTTATGGTATGTCTGCCTGAAAAACAGAAAAATAATGTGCAGTACAAACCATTGGTGCAGCCGGCAGAGGAATTACAGGAAGAAATCACCATGCAGGGAAGACTGCTTGGCGGCTGCATGGATTGTCTGGTCAACCTGCTTGGAACAGAATTTGATAAAGTACAGGAATTTACAGAGAAGTATCAGGATGACGGAATCATCTGGTTTTTAGAGTCCTGTGATCTGAATGTGATGTCTATCCGCAGGGCGGTCTGGCAGATGAAACATGCCGGATGGTTTTCGCATGTAAAAGGTTTTTTGATTGGAAGACCGGCGGTGTTCGGACAGGAAATGATGGGATTAGACCAGTACCATGCGGTTACAGACCTGCTTGCCGGGTATCAGGTACCGGTCATTATGGATGCGGATATCGGACATATCCCACCGATGATGCCGCTTGTCTGCGGAAGTTATGCGGACATCAGTGTCAGTGGAAATGCGTTGAAAGTAAATATGCAGTGGAAATAGATTCCCCCAAATTATAAAATGACATTCACATTGCTGCCGATTCCGGTGTTGAGCAGTGTGTTTAAATCAGTAGTTACCGGTGTAACAGATGCGATGTTAAGTGCATTCACAGCGGTAGAACCGGTATCTGCAGAATCGGTTTTGCCGGTGGTGCTGTCGGAAACAGACGGGGATGTCTGTTTATTTGCATTGCGCTTTGCCAGTGCATCATTGTATTCGATCTGTGTCAGAATATTGCTTCTGTTTTCAAGACGTCTGGCATAGGAATTGACACGCTGCATGTACTCTGAATCTGAAGAAAACAGAGACTCAAATTTTGAAATATCCGCGGAACCAAAAAGAGAACTGCGCGATTCGAGCGTGCCGTTGCCTTTTACGGTAATACCGATCTTGTCAAGCTGGCTTTCATACTCTGCAGTCAGATTCTTCAGACTTTTCTGGGTGTTTTTGACGGTACGGTCGTCTGATGCACCGGATGAGTTTATCATATTATTGTAGGTGCTGATGAACGCTGAAACACTGTTTTTGATATTTGTTTCATTATCGTCATCATATGTAAATGAGCCAAGGGAACGTATCGCACGGCGCAGCGCATGCGAATCGGCACCCGTGAGGGTGGAATTGGTCAGATTACTGCGTGATGTGGTGGTACGTGCATCCGCATTTGATGCATAAAAACGGCGCATATAATAGGATGTACCAAGTGTGGTTCCGGCTCCGACATAAGCGGTATTGGCCATAAGAAAGACCTCCTTAAAAATCATCTGTTATATGTTTCGGTCGAAAAGCGTAGATAATTAACCATGGCATTGAAAATTTATTTGCGTTATACTACTATAGAAACAGCAGAAATATTACGACAGGAGGGAGAAGATTATGGAGATAATAGTTTGGTTGGCATTGATTATTTTCTTTGTGGTATTGGAGATCGCTACCGTTGGTCTGACATCGATCTGGCTGGCAGGAGGAAGTCTTGCAGGACTGATTTGTGCGGCATTTGGAATGGGAATCACGGGACAGATCATCGTATTTGCAGCAGTGTCATTTGTACTGCTTTATTTTACAAGACCCTGGGCTCTGAAATATTTAAAACCACATCTGGTTAAGACAAATTACGAGGAAGCAGTTGGGAAAAATGTCTGTGTTACCGAGCAGATAGATAATATCAGGGGAACCGGAACCGCGGTTATGAATGGTCTGGAATGGACAGCCCGCTCGGTGGATGATGAAAAGACCTTCGAGCCGGGGATGATCGTGATGGTAAAGGAAATCAAGGGTGTCACTCTTTATGTGACGGAGAGCAGTGATATGCCGCAGATGAATGGAGATCAAGAGAAATGAAACTTGGAATGGTATTTGAAGGCGGGGCAAACCGCACGGTTTTTTCCTGTGGAGTAATGGATAAATTTCTGGAAGAAAATATCATGCCGGATTATTACATCGGTGTTTCCGCTGGAATGGCATATGGATTGTCATATCTTTCCGGGCAGAAAGGACGTAATCTGGAACTGATGGAAAAATATATGGCGGATAAGCGCTATATGGGTATGCGCCATCTGCTAAACCGCAAAGAACATGCGTATTACAATACGAAGTTTGTGTTTGAAGAAGTACCGAATGAGCTTCTTCCGCTTGATTATGATGCTCTGGCACGTTTTCCGGGAGAGATTGAAGCGGCAGTCACAAATATTCACACAGGAAAAGCAGAATACATGGAAGTCCCGCGTGGGAAAGAGATGAAGGATCTGCTGATCGCAACCTGTTCACTGCCGATTCTTTTTCAGCCGGTAAAGATCGGCAGACATTATTATCTGGACGGCGGACTTGCAGATTCGGTTCCTTATGAACATGCTATGGAAATGGGCTGTGAAAAACTGGTTGTTGTTCTGACAAGGGAACGCGGCTATGTAAAGACACAGGAAAAGGCGGCAGGCGTTATGAACCGTCTTTATCAGCGATATCCGAAGATCGTGGAGGATATGAAACTTCGTGCGGAGCGCTACAATGTTTCCATGGAAAAACTGATGCAGTTAGAGAAAGAGGAAAAAGTATTTGTGATCGCACCGGAGTCGACCTATGGAGTTGGCAGGACGGAGACGGATACCATAAAATTGCGCAGGCTTTATGATGAAGGTTATCGTATTGCCACAGAACAGACAGACGCCCTTCGCGCCTATTTGAATAAATAATGCAAAGGAGAAAAAAGATGAACATTGTATTTCTGGATGCAAAAACTATCGGGGAAGACATTGATCTCTCCGGGTACGACAAACTTGGAACAGTTATAAAATATGGATTTTCCACAACGGAAGAGGCAAGAGAGCGCACCAAAGATGCCGATGTGGTGATCGTAAATAAAGTACAGATCAATGAGACATCGATCGGTGAGGCAGAGCACTTAAAACTGGTCTGCGTGACTGCAACCGGAACGAACAATCTGGACAAAGCATATCTGGATGCACATGGCATTGCCTGGAGAAATGTTGCCGGATATTCCACGGAGACGGTGGCACAGCACACATTTGCCCTGTTATTCTATCTCTGGGAAAAATTAAGATACTATGATGACTATGTCAAATCAGAAAAATACGTTGGAGATATCACATTTACCCATTTTGATAATGTATTCCATGATCTGAATGGTAAGACATGGGGAATTATTGGGCTTGGAGCGATCGGACGAAGAGTTGCGGACATTGCCAAAATGTTTGGCTGCCATGTGATCTACTATTCTACAACAGGGAAAAATAACCAGCCGGGTTATGAGCGTGTGGAGTTTGATGAGCTGCTTGCAAAATCAGACATCGTGTCCGTACATGCGCCGCTGACAGAGCAGACAGAAGGGCTGATGAATGCAGAGGCATTTTCTAAAATGAAACCGTCTGCCATCTTTTTAAACCTCGGCAGAGGACCGATCGTTGTGGAAAGAGATCTTGCAGATGCGTTGGAAAATAAAACGATCGCAGGAGCCGGACTTGACGTACTTACCGTAGAACCGATGAGTGCAGAAAATCCATTGAAACGGATCAAGGACAGCGACCGTCTGATCATTACCCCTCATATTGCGTGGGCAAGCCTTGAGGCGCGCACCAGACTGATGAAAATCATTGAGGGACAGATCCGTGACTTCTTTGATGGAAGTGATAAATAAACACTGGAATGGACACTTTGCAAACAGCCTGTTGGTCTGTTATCAGAAGTAAAATACAAAAACAAAATACAGAAATAAAAAATACCGCGCAAATCTGTGCGGTATTTTTATTGGTGCGTGGGATCTGAATGCCAAAAACGAAGAGCCATCTTTTGCTCTGGAAAATTGAGCAGACATTATCCAGTCGATTAACTTGGAATCGTAGAACTTAACCCGCTGTGAAACGAAAGATTTCCATATTCCTGTAAAAAAACCTGTATAGCAGCATCCTGTTTGGCAACATTTGCACCCGCATGAAGTGCAGCATACAGCGAATGGATGCGGGACAGATACAGATTTTTGGATTTATCATACAGTTCAAAGAAACTCTCATTGGAAGTAATGGAAGAATCCCATGGATTTTTCCACAGTGCATGTCTTAAATTAAATGGATCCGTGCGGAAAAACAAGGTATTACTCGGGATCAGTGGTGAAAACAGCGGATATCCGAGACAGATCCGCTCCGTCAGCCGGACAATGGCCTTTTTCTTTCCGGAATCATCGTGCATCAGCCAGAGACCAAGCTGCATGGAAAAAATAGCAAGGTACATGGTATATTTGCGGAATTTGACATCCGGAAAGGCATAGCGGTAGGCATAATAGAGCATACTTGCAATAACATGTTTCTGGCGGTGTGTCAGCCGGATCGTGTCCTCGGTATGGAAATTGCAGGGCTGGCGGTGCAGCTTTAAATCGAGCAGTGCGGTATCGATATCTGTTTCCAGATAGGCATGTCTTGAAAAATAGGCGTTTTCCTTTTTATCCTTATAGTGTGTCATGGCATAAATATACGGATGACATATTGTATCCAAGGTATAGTGCCCGAGAAAACCAATCAGGTAGGCTTCTGCAATGTTAAGATCCGTGCGGGAGGAAAACTGGTTACGGCTTTCAATCAGACCCTGGAAAAAGGCACTGGTCTCGCGGACATGGGCAAGAGCACCGATATTGTGACCTTCTAACACATAGGAAGGAAGATAATAAAAGAAAATATCCGGTCCCTGAAGTCCGAGACCGTAGGCAGCGCGATTATAATAAAGATTCTTTTTTAAAGAATTATTTTTCAGGTTATGATAAACCTCTCTTCCGAATATATAATGGGTAACATATCCAGGCATGATTAAAAATCTCCTTTCCATGAAATGAACCATCGTTATTATAACCAGTTTGGAAAGAACTGTTAAGCATGGCAGTTAAGATTTAAGAAAAAAGTAATAATCGCTGATTGACAAAGTTTATTGGAATGATATAATACAACATAGTTATCAATACTACATGATGACACATGAATGCTATGCAAATATTGTCTGATGTAGTCGGAAAATAGACAAAAAAGCAAATTTGTATATTAGATGGCTACATTAAAAAGTCATTGCATATTTAAAAAAGAGTGCAATTTTTTTATACTTGCTTCTAGTAAAAGAATGTGAAAAAAATAACGGAGGTCGGAGTTATGGCAAATTTAGCACTGACAGTAGAGAGAAAAGCATTCAGCGTCGCAATCGATGCTGCACTGAAAAGTCTGAACAAGGATCGTGAGAAAGGATTGTTACAGATCGTAGATCTTACAGAGAAATTTATGGGAGATAACTTCCGTAAAGAAGCTTATGATGGTGTAAGAAAAATGATCCAGAATCCGGATCACAAATGGATGCGCTATGTCAATCGTCTGTTGGATGAGACAGATCCGCATGTTGCAAAAATGACCGCATTAAACCTTGGTTTTCAGGCTGCATTTTATGGAACAAAGACCATCCGTAAAATGAGAGAGGTTCATGACTGTAATATCCCGTGGCTGATCTTAATGGATCCGACAAGTGCATGTAACCTTCACTGTACCGGATGCTGGGCAGCTGAGTACGGTAATAAATTAAATCTTTCCTTTGATGAGCTTGACAGCATCGTAACACAGGGAAAAGAACTTGGTATTTATTTTTACATGATGACCGGTGGAGAGCCTCTGGTTCGTAAAGCAGACATCATCAAACTCTGTGAGAAACACAATGACTGTGCATTCCACTGCTATACAAATGGTACACTCGTAGATCAGAAACTCTGCGATGATATGAAACGTGTCGGCAACCTTTCCTTATCCATCAGCCTTGAGGGATTTGAAGATGCGAATGATTTCCGCCGTGGAGAGGGCGTATATGATAAAGTTCTTCATGCAATGGATCTTTTACATGAGAACGGATTGATTTTCGGAAACAGTGTATGCTATACTAGCAAAAACATGGATGCTGTTACATCTGACGAATTTTTTGATCTTCTGATCGAGCATGGAAGCCGTTTTGCATGGTATTTCCATCTGATGCCGGTAGGTATGAAAGCTGCTCCGGATCTGATGCCGACCAAAGAACAGCGTGAATACATCTATCACAGAATCCGTGAGGTTCGTGCGATGGAAGGTGGTAAAGAGATCTTTGTTATGGACTTCCAGAATGATGGAGAGTTCGTAGGCGGATGTATCGCAGGAGGAAGAAACTACTGCCATATCAACCCGAAGGGTGACGTGGAGCCATGTGTATTCATTCATTATTCCGGTGCAAATATCCGTGAAAAATCACTGTTAGAATGTTTGAAACAGCCATTATTCATGGCATACAGAGATAACCAGCCATTCAACGACAACATGCTGCGCCCATGTCCGATGCTTGAGAACCCTGAGATCTTACAGCGTATGGTACATGAAACAGGTGCGCACTCCACAGATGTTGAGGAGGCAGAGCCGGTAGAACATTTATGTGGAAAATGCGAAGCATATGCATGTGAATGGAAAGAAACAGCAGACAGACTCTGGAAGGAGCATCCATACAAACAAAAAGGCTACACCAACTTCAAAAAGAAATAAGGGGCGATTGTTATCAGTAAAATACAAAAGCAGCTTTTAAAATGGGGACTGGTTCTGGCAGTCATTGGTATTATCGTGTATACTTTCCGTGATTCGGCAGGACCGATTTTAGAACAGCTTACGAAAACATCACCAGCCGTTGTCATTGGCATTTGTCTGATGGCAGCGGTATATCAGATCATAGAAGGCATAATCACGACCGTGCTCGCAAAGCAGTATCGGTCGTCTTTTGCATGTAAAAATGGTATTACGAATGCGTTTTTATGCTCTTTTTACCGGGTGGCGACACTGGGGAGCGGTTCCGGTGTCGCGGCGATCATTTATCTGGGGGAGCAGGGAATCGAATACGGCGGTGGATTTGGGCTGTATATGATACAGTATGCACTCCATAAAATGAGCATAGCGTTGTTTTCCGCGATTCTTTTTGTGATGAACTGGGAATTTATGAGAAACTGGTTTGGAGATTACGCGGGACTTTTAGCAGGCGGATATGCGGTCACACTTGTGATCACCATCGGTCTGTTCCTGTTCTGCTGTTCAAAGAAATTCCACCGGCTGATCTTCCGGCTGCTGGATATCGTAAATCAAAAATTCCACGGAAGATTTGAAATAATGGAAGCGGAGATCAAAAGACAGTGCATGATGCTTGAGGATGCCTCGAAGCATTTACTGAAAAACAAAAAAACTACCACAGGCGTGATCTTGCTCTGTCTGCTGAAATGCTGTTTCTGGTATGGAATCCCGTATCTTCTTTTTCGGGGAGTTCAATTTCAGGGAAATCCGGCATTGACTCTGTCGCAGGTGCTTGCGATCACGTCACTGTCCGTTATGCTTGCGGCGGTGATTCCGTCTCCGGCGGGAATTGGCTCTACAGAGTTTGTGTTCACGACACTTTTTGCCGGAATCGTCGGCACGGGCATGGCGGGGTCAGCATCGCTTTTGTACCGCTTTGGCACATTTGTATTTCCATTTCTGGTGGGAACCGTTGTCGTGCTTATCAGGCATTTTAGAAGAAAAAAAATATCTGGTAACCGCATATGAAAAGATTAGTTGTAATCTCAAAGTAAATATAGTAATATGAATAAAGGCACAAAACAGATAGTATACTGTATTTAAAATTGAATTAGGGAGGAGTTTTATATGCCAGGAGTAATTGTAGCACTGATTATTTTAATTATTGTAGCACTGCTGATCGCAGTATCCTGTGTTAAGATCGTTCCACAGGCGACTGCATGCGTGGTAGAACGTCTGGGAGGTTATCTCGCAACATGGTCTGTAGGTATTCATTTCAAAGCACCGTTTATCGACCGTGTGGCAAAGAGAGTTGTATTAAAAGAGCAGGTGGTGGATTTCCCGCCACAGCCGGTTATCACAAAAGATAACGTAACAATGCAGATCGATACCGTTGTATATTTCCAGATCACAGATCCGAAACTTTATGCATATGGAGTGGAAAATCCGATCATGGCGATCGAGAATCTGACAGCAACCACACTGCGTAACATCATTGGTGATCTTGAACTTGATGAGACACTGACATCGAGAGAGACAATCAACACGAAGATGAGATCTTCTTTAGATGTTGCGACTGATCCATGGGGAATCAAAGTCAACCGTGTTGAGTTAAAGAATATCATCCCGCCTGCAGCGATCCAGGATGCGATGGAGAAACAGATGAAGGCAGAGCGTGAGCGACGTGAAGCGATCCTGCGTGCAGAGGGTGAAAAGAAATCAACAGTCCTCGTTGCAGAAGGTAAGAAAGAATCTGCAATTCTTGACGCAGAGGCAGAGAAACAGGCAGCAATTTTACGTGCAGAGGCAAAGAAAGAGGCAACGATCCGCGAGGCAGAAGGTCAGGCAGAAGCTATTTTAAAGATTCAGCAGGCAAATGCAGACGGACTTCGCATGATCAAAGAAGCTGCACCGGATCAGAATGTGATCCAGTTAAAGAGCTTAGAGGCATTTGCAAAAGCAGCAGATGGAAAAGCAACCAAGATCATTATTCCATCTGAGATCCAGGGAATCGCAGGTCTTGCAAAATCCGTTACGGAAATTGCAGTAGATCATAAATAAAATCAGAAAAAATTTATCAGAACGGATGGTGCGCGTGGTGTACCATCCGTTGTGGCATAAAAAGAAAATATGCGCAGCCATGCAAAAGGAGAGAAAAGGACATGAACTTAAAAGGACGTAATTTTTTAAAACTAATGGATTTTACACCGGAAGAGATTACATACATGATCGACCTTGCGGCAGATCTGAAAGCGAAGAAAAAACAGGGCATCCCGCATGACAGCCTGACCGGAAAAAATATTGCACTTATCTTTGAAAAGACAAGCACCAGAACACGCTGCTCTTTTGAGGTGGCAGCACATGATCTCGGCATGCATGTTACTTACCTTGACCCGTCAGGTTCCCAGATCGGCAAAAAAGAGAGCATCCCGGATACCGCCCGTGTGTTAGGACGTATGTTTGATGGTATTGAATACCGTGGATATGGACAGGATATCGTCGAGGAGCTTGCAAAATATGCAGGCGTACCGGTATGGAACGGCCTGACCAACGAGTTTCATCCGACACAGATGCTTGCAGATATGCTGACGATCCGTGAGCACCTTGGCAGATTAAAAGGTGTGAGACTGGTTTACATGGGCGACGCACGTTATAATATGGGTAATTCCCTGATGGTGACCTGCGCAAAACTCGGCATGGATTTTGTTGCATGTACGAGTAAAAAATACTTCCCGGATGCAAAACTGGTAGAGTATTGCGAAGGTGTTGCAAAAGAAACGGGCGCTTCTATTACCCTGACAGAGGATGTCAAAGAAGGAACAAAAGATGCAGATGTTATTTATACGGATGTCTGGGTATCCATGGGTGAGCCGGATGAGATCTGGGAGGAGCGTCTCCACGATCTGATGCCATATCAGGTAAATAAAGAAGCTATGGCAAATGCAAAAGAGGGTGCCATTTTCATGCACTGTCTGCCGGCATTCCACGACTTAAAGACCAGGATCGGCAAGGAAGTTTATGAGAAATTCGGTTACAGTGAGTTGGAAGTAACGGATGAAGTATTTGAGGGCAGACAGTCTGTCGTATTTGACGAGGCGGAAAATCGTATGCATACGATCAAGGCAGTGATGCTTGCAACGCTTGGAGATTAGTGTGAAAATTTGTGCTGGCACACAAATGTAAGATGAGCAAAGAACAGTGTACCGGGTATGGATATTTTGGAGGAAACAGATGAGGACACAGCTACTAGCGGCATTAAAGGAAGCCGATGATTATATTTCCGGTCAGGAACTGTGTGAGCACTTTGGAGTATCGCGCACTGCAATCTGGAAAGCGGTGAAGCAGTTAAAAGAGGCTGGATATGTGATCGAGGCAGTGCAGAATAAAGGATACAAGATCGTGTCGACACCGGACTGCCTGAATACGGCAGAACTGGAAAGCATCCGGAAAACAAAGTGGGCAGGTCGTGAAATTTTTTATTTTGATACAATTGATTCCACAAACACAAAGGCAAAACAGCTTGCGGAGGAAGGACATCCGACTGGAACGCTGGTTGTTGCGGAAAAACAGGAAGCAGGCCGCGGCCGCCGTGGAAGAGGATTTGAATCACCGGCGGGTGTCGGGATATTTATGACTCTGGTGCTCAAACCGGATTTTGCACCGGATCGCGCTTCTATGCTGACGCTCATAGCAGCGCTTGCAGTATCGAAAGCCATCTCGGAGAAAACTGGACAGGAAGCAGAGATCAAATGGCCGAACGATATTGTGATGAACGGCAAAAAAGTTTGTGGAATCTTAACGGAGATGAGCGCACAGTTAGATTATATCAACCATGTTGTCATCGGTATCGGTATTAACGTCCAGAATGAGTCATTTCCAAAAGAAATTGAACAGGTGGCGACCTCGATTCTGATGGAGACCGGACAGCATGTGAACCGTGCAGAGCTGATCGAGGCAGTGTTAGAACAGTTTGAACGTTATTATGAAATATTTTTAGAAACCGAAGATTTAAGCGGTCTGGTCAAAGAATATAATGCACATCTGATCAATATGCAAAAACAGGTCAGGGTATTAGATCCCAAAGAACCTTATGAGGCAAAAGCAATGGGAATCACGCCGCATGGTGAGCTGATCGTGGATACCTGGGAAGGCAGAAAACTGGTATCCTCCGGCGAAGTTTCCGTGAGAGGAGTATACGGATATGTCTGAGAGAGAAGAAGTGGTGCTCTGCGGAGCGAGCGCTTACAATAAAAAATTTTATCTGAATCAGGATTTTAAGGGACTGCCGGACTCGATCAAAGATGAATTAAAGATTATGTGTGTCCTTTTCACGGAGGATATCGGTGGTATTTTTCAGGTCGTCTTTGATGAGGAAGGCAATTTAGAGTTCCGTACTTCCAGTGATGAGAATGATCTTTTGTATGATGAGATCGGATGCGGACTAAAAATACGTGAGCTGCAGCGCACAAAAGAAGAACTGCTTCGCGCTTTAGAGATGTATTATAAAGTGTTATATATTGGTGTGGACGAATCAGAAATGTAAAGAAAAAGGTAGGAAAATACGATGGTAATCACGATTGACGTAGGAAATACAAATATCACTGTAGGAGTATTCCGTGGGGATGAGGTAATGGCAACTTTTCGTATCACGACGAAGATGCCGCGTACTTCGGACGAGTATGGAATGCTTTTGTCAAATCTGTTAGAGCAGAATAAGATCAGACATGATGACATCGAGGATGCAATCATAGCTTCTGTTGTTCCAAATGTTATGCATTCCTTAGAGGGTGCGATCATCAAATATTTTGGTATCAATCCAATCATTGTGGAGCCGGGTACCAAAACAGGAATCCGCGTGGTAACCGAGAACCCGCGGCAGATCGGTGCAGACCGTATCGTGGATGCGGCAGCAGCATATGAGCTGTATGGCGGACCGGTACTGGTACTTGATTTTGGCACTGCCACTACTTATGATCTGGTCGATAAAAACGGAGCATTTGTTTCCGGGGTAACTGCACCGGGAATCCGCATTTCTGCAAAAGCGTTGTGGGAAGATGCGGCAAAACTGCCGGAGATCGAGATCCGCAAACCGGAGAGCATTCTTGCAAAAGAAACGATCTCAAGTATGCAGGCAGGTCTTGTATATGGACAGATCGGACAGACGGAATATATCGTGAAACATATGATCGAAGAGGCTGACATGGGACCGGTCAAGGTTGTTGCAACCGGTGGATTGGGACGTATCATTGCAAATGAGACAGATGTGATCGATGTGTATGATCCGAACCTGACATTGAAGGGAATGAACCTTATTTATAAGAAGCAGAACCGTAAATCAGGTAAGATTAAGAAATAAGAGATATCTGACCGGGAGATTCAGGATGCCTGGATCGGGTATAAGAGAGTGAATTATTTAGGAAATGGTGGCATGGGAGAAATCAGACGACTTCAGATTGGAAATGTAACGTTAGAAAATAACCTGATATTAGCACCGATGGCAGGCGTGACAGACCTGCCATTTCGTTTGCTTTGCAAGGAACAGGGAGCGGGACTGCTGTGCATGGAGATGGTCAGCGCAAAGGCGATCCTTTATAAAAACAGAAATACAGAAGAACTTTTGACGATCGACAAACGCGAGAATCCGGTGTCGCTGCAGCTGTTTGGCTCTGACCCGGATATCATGAGTGAGATTGCAAAACAGATCGAGGACAGACCATTTGACATTTTAGACATCAACATGGGCTGCCCGGTGCCGAAAGTGGTCAACAACGGCGACGGTTCTGCGCTTATGAAAAATCCAAAGCTCGCCGGGGAGATCATTGAAAAGACTGCCCGTGCAATCAAAAAGCCGGTTACGGTCAAGATCCGCAAAGGATTTGACGAGGAACATGTCAATGCGGTTGAGATGGCTCACATTGCGCAGGAATCCGGTGCTGCGGCAGTGGCAGTCCACGGCAGGACAAGGTCACAATTTTATTCGGGAAAGGCTGACTGGGATATCATAAGACAGGTAAAAGAGGCAGTTTCCATCCCCGTGATCGGAAATGGTGATATTTTAACGGCGGCGGACGTGATCGCAATGCAGAAACAGACCGGCTGTGACGGCTTTATGATCGCACGCGGTGCGGAGGGAAATCCGTGGATCTTTGCGCAGATCCTTCATTATTTTAAGACGGGTGAAGAACTTCCGAAACCGACGTTCGAGGAAGTGACGCAGATGCTTCTTAGGCATGCGCGCATGCAGCTTGAATTTAAAGGCGAATACACCGGGATCCGTGAGATCAGGAAACACGCGGCGTGGTATACGTCCGGCTACCGCAATTCTTCGAAGCTGCGCGGCAGGATCAATGAGGTGGAGACGTATGAGCAGCTGGAGGCACTGTTTCAGGAGGTCTGCCATTTCCCGATCGATAAGTTGTGAACCACCTTTTTTACGCCCAAACTTTATAAAATGAAAGTTATGGGGAAAGTAATGAAACGGAAAATACTATCATAAAGATGGAAAAAGGGATATTGCAGGGAGAAGTGCGATGTCTTTTTCCAACGAGTTTTTATGTGATTTTAAACCTGTGTACGAGGGGATTCTTGCGGCAAAAGGCATAAAGCCGGAGCGTGCAGTCGTCGAGGTGATCGATGAGGAGCAGGAGGGAGCGGGCATGTTTGAGCCGGCAGGCGCACTTGAAGTGTTAGAGCAGATCGGGGATGACGTAAACACGCTTACAATTTATACGGACCGGGCTGCATATTTTTGGGAATTTGTAGAAACAATGTATGAGAAGAACGGACTGGTTTCGCTTATCGTATCAAAAAAGCACCTTGGACTGGCAAAAAAAACAGTGGGATGCAGCAGTATTTTCCTGTTTGATTTTGAGTGGGATGGAGCCTTTTATGAAAAACAGATTGCGCTGGGAAAACATTATATCCCCATCCATAAAAGAGCCTGGCGAACAGCTGAAAATCTTGACATAGCAGTGCCTATCGGTTATAATACTGTGATTGTTAAGAGACCAAAAAAGAAGACGGGGGCGCCGTGGCAGGACAGATTTGAGAAGGCTTTTTATCGTTCATAGCGTCTGGTGCAAAGTATTGTGCCGCCGTATACATGAACCGAACAATAATTATTATAAAGAAGGGTAAATGCAATGGACAAGAAAAACATTCTGACTTATGAAGGACTCAAGAAACTGGAAGACGAATTAGAGAACTTAAAAGTTGTAAGAAGAAAAGAAGTTTCACAGAAGATCAAAGAGGCAAGAGAGCAGGGAGACTTATCTGAGAATGCTGAGTACGACGCTGCAAAGGATGAGCAGAGAGATATCGAGGCACGTATCGAAGAACTTGAGAAAATCTTAAAGAACGCAGAAGTAGTTGTAGAGGAAGAGGCTGACTTAGATAAAGTAAGCATTGGATGCAGCGTAAAGATCCTTGACTGCGAATTTGATGAGGAATTAGAGTATAAGATTGTTGGTTCTACCGAGGCAAACAGCTTAAAAGGTAAAATCTCAAACGAGTCGCCGGTTGGTAAGGCACTGCTTGGCAAACAGGTAGGTGATACCGTTACTGTCGAGACACCGGCAGGTGAGTTTTCATACAAAGTGCTTTCAATTCACAGAGCAAACTAAGAGATATGACGCAAGGGCAGAATGTCTGTCCGTGGAATAAAACAAGTGGAGGATAAACATGGCAGAGCAGAACAATAACCAGCAGGATTTAAACCAGCTGCTTCAGGTACGTTATGACAAGCTGCATGAACTGCAGGAAAACGGAAAAGATCCGTTTGTCATCACAAAATATGATGTGACAAGTCACTCAACCGATATCATTGACAATTTTGAAACAATGGAGGGCAAGCAGGTATCGATTGCCGGCCGTATGATGTTCAAACGTGTGATGGGAAAAGCATCATTCTGCAATATTCAGGACTTAAAGGGACGTATCCAGGTATACGTTGCAAGAGACAATATTGGTGAGGAGATCTACAAAGATTTCAAGAAATCCGATATCGGTGATATCTGGGGCGTAAAAGGATACGCTTTTCGTACCAAAACAGGTGAGATCTCTATCCATGCTGAGGAGATGACACTGCTGTCAAAATCATTACAGATCCTTCCGGAGAAGTTCCACGGACTGACTGATACAGATATGCGTTACCGCCAGAGATATATCGACCTGATCATGAATCAGGAGAGCAAGGAAGTATTCATCAAACGTTCCAAAATCTTAAAAGAGATCCGTAACTTCTTAGCTGACCGTGATTTCATGGAAGTTGAGACTCCGATGCTTGTATCGAATGCAGGTGGAGCAGCAGCAAGACCGTTTGAGACTCATTACAATGCCTTAAATGAGGATGTAAAACTGCGTATCTCTCTGGAATTATACTTAAAGAGACTGATCGTCGGCGGACTTGAGCGTGTATACGAGATCGGCCGTGTATTCCGCAATGAGGGTGTTGACACCCGTCATAACCCGGAGTTCACACTGATGGAGCTGTATCAGGCATACACAGACTATGAGGGCATGATGGAACTAACAGAGTCCATGTTCCGTTATCTTGCAGAGAAAGTCTGCGGAAGTACAAAGATCAGCTACAATGGCATTGAGATCGACCTTGGCAAGCCATTTACACGCATGACCATGAACGATGCGATTAAAAAATATACCGGAATCGACTTTGATACCGTAGCAGATGATGCAGCAGCAAAGAAACTTGCTGAGGAGCATCACATTGCATACGAGGAACGCCACAAGAAAGGTGATATCATCAACCTCTTCTTCGAGGAGTTCTGTGAGAAAGAACTGATCCAGCCGACCTTTATCATGGATCATCCGATTGAGATTTCTCCGCTTACCAAGAAGAAACCGAGCGATCCTACCAAGGTAGAGCGGTTCGAGCTTTTCATCAATACATGGGAAATGTGTAACGCATACTCCGAGTTAAACGATCCGGTCGACCAGCGTGAGCGTTTCGCAGCACAGGATGCAAATGCAGCAGCCGGTGACGATGAGGCAGAGCACACAGACGAGGATTTCTTAAATGCATTGGAGATCGGTATGCCGCCAACGGGTGGTATCGGATACGGAATCGACCGTCTTGTGATGTTACTCACAGACAGCGCAGCAATCCGCGACGTTTTACTGTTCCCGACAATGAAGAGCTTGGATAAATAAATCCAGTGTTTATGCGGGTTTGAGGCATTTGAGTACGTCAAAGGACGCATTAAAAGACGTATTTTGGCATAGTCATTTACATCAGTATGAAAGAGTACACAATCTGAAAAGAATAAGATTCAATCGAATATGAACTGCTAAGAGGACATTTTCTAAAGAAATTTAGAAGATGTCCTCTTTTTTGCGTTATGG